>CAKVAO010000001.1 GCA_934725355.1 uncultured Candidatus Saccharibacteria bacterium
AGCTGTTATGCCGATAACCGACAAACCTGCTGTTACAAGTGCAAGCCCCACAAATGACAAAACAATTGTCTTAGTTAGTTTAATTGATCGAGAAAGGGAGTACCCCCCCCACAGCTGTCGACCAATGTCGCTAGTTTACCGTGCGACATAGCCGAGTCTGCTATTTTGTTTAATGTGTTTCGATTTTTCATTTCCATCACTCCCCTATATTTATAATTCATCAATGGTCAAATTACAAGTGCTGCCGATAGTAGTCCGACGGCAGCCCGACACACCCCTATTTTTGTATTATTCTGCGTCATCCTTCTGAACCAAGTCGACCGAGGCAACACTATCGCCATCATCTAGGCGCATAATGCGGACACCCTGCGCTGTGCGACCGAGCGTCGGAATATCACTGAGGCCAACACGAATAGTTTGGCCACCAGCGGAAATCGCAATAATCTCAGCGACATTACCGTCAATCGACTGTACCGTCATGATGTTTCCCGTCTTTGCCGTCACGACAGCCGCCTTAATACCAACACCACCGCGCTTATGTACTGGGAAATTCGCCACCTTAGTCTCTTTGCCATATCCCTTGTCGCTCATAATTAGCAAGTGCTGGTCCTTGTTACTTGGATCAACCACATCCATACCGACTACCTTGTCGCCTGGACGCAGACGTAAGCCACGGACACCACGGGCACTACGACCCATCGGGCGAGCATCAGCTTCGTTGAAGCGAATGGCTTGGCCAAACGCCGTAGAGATAATGACGTCATCATGGCCAGACGTCCGACGTACCCAGCGCAGCTCGTCACCATCGTCTAATTTGATTGCAATCAAACCGCTACTACGGACATTTTCGTACTCTTTAGCCAAGGTCTTTTTAATTGTACCGTTGCTAGTTGTCATAAACAGATAGCCATCATTCGAAGCAGCCTCGTCCTTGCTGTACTTCACAATTGAAGTCACCTTTTCTTCTGGTTGTAGCTGCAGCAAGTTGACAATTGCCACGCCCTTAGCCTGCAAGCTTGCTGCTGGTACGTCATAGGCACGCAGGCGGAAGACACGCCCCTTGTTGGTAAAGAAGCTCAGGAAATCGTGTGTAGTCACAGTCAGCAGCTGATCCACCATATCCGAATCCTTGGTCGTTACACCACGCTTACCCTTGCCACCACGATTCTGTCGGCGATAGTCGGTCATTGGTGTGCGCTTAATGTAGTTTTCACTAGTTAACATGATGACGGCGTCTTCTTCGGGTATCACGTCCTCATCAGACATCTTGCCTAACTCGTGATTGATAATCTTGGTGCGACGCTTGTCATCCAGCTTTTCCTTCATGTCGATCAAATCCTGACGAATAATATCGAGAATTTTCTGCTCATCGGCTAGAATTGCTTCTAGCTCAGCAATGCGCTTCTTTAGCTCAGCCAGCTCGTCTTCAATAGCCTGACGATCCAAGCCAGTTAGTTTGCGTAGCTGCATAGCCAGAATAGCGCGCGCTTGAATTTCTGACAGTGAAAAACGCTTCATCAAGCCGTTCATCGCGGTCTCGTAGTCCTTCGAGGCGCGAATTAAGGCAATTACTTCGTCTATATTGTCGAGCGCAATCTTCAAGCCCTCCAAGATGTGAGCGCGTTCCTTAGCTTTACGTAGCTCGAACTCCGTGCGACGGCGAATCACAATCTGACGATGTTTTAGATACTCATTTAAGATGTCTTCTAGGCCGAGCACGCGCGGCTTGATACCATCAATTAGCGCCAGCATATTGTAATGGAAGGTCTGTTGGAATGCAGTGTATTTAAATAGCTGGTTCAAGACCTTGTTCGGATAAGCATCCTTCTTGAGGTCTATCACAAAGCGTACCTTGCCACGAGCTGATTCATCACGCACATCTTGAATACCAGTTAACTTCTTCTCGTTACATAGGTCAACAATCTTTTTCTGTAGAACCGCCTTGTTTACGCCGAATGGCATTTCTGTAGCAATAATCTGATGCTTGCCACGCTTAGTCTCGACAATTTCTGTTACTGCCCGCATAACTACCGAGCCACGCCCAGTTAGATATGCCTGCTTCATTGACGGACCAGCATAAACAACACCACCAGTCGGAAAGTCTGGACCCTTCACAATCTTTAACAGATCGTCAATTGTTGTGTTGTCTGAGCCATGATCAATTAGATAAATTACCGCATCGCATAGCTCGCCCAAGTTGTGCGTCGGGATACTGGTCGCCATACCCACGGCGATACCCACTTGACCATTCAGCAACAAGTTTGGTAAGCGCGCTGGTAGCACTATCGGCTCTTTGCCTTCACCGTCATAGGTGTCCCGGAAGTCGACAGTATCTTTGTCTAAATCAATCAACATCTCAGCACCAGCCTTACCCATGCGCGCCTCGGTATAACGTGAAGCGGCCGGTGGATCGCCATCTGGTGAACCAAAGTTACCCTGACCTTCTACTAGTGGATAGCGCATATTCCAGTCCTGCGCCATACGCACCATAGCATCGTAAATAGAACTATCGCCATGCGGGTGATATTTACCCATCACCTCACCGACAATACGTGCAGACTTTACAAATTTAGTACCAGGGCGCCAGCCGTTCTTCTCCATTGCGTACAAAATACGCCGGTGAATTGGCTTCATGCCATCACGCACATCCGGAAGAGCACGATCGATAATCACCGACATGGAATAACGCAGATAGCTATATTCCATCACATCTTCGACAGTCTTCAGCTCAACCACACGACTGTGATCAGCATTAACATTCACGGTTTCACCAAGCGTAGGTGTCGGATCGCTATTAGTATTCTCGACGTTAGCGTCACTCGCATTAGAGTCGTCCTGTGGGGTCAAATTCTTGCCATCAATTTCTGCCATTTTATTCTCCTATTCTCCACCCTAAACGTCGAGGTCTTCCATCTTAATTGTGTTAGCACGCGTCTGTATAAATGCCTTGCGTGGCTCTACAGCGTCGCCCATCAGCTTATTAAAGATTGCATCAGCTCGCTCAGCATCTGCTACCTTAATCTGCGTCAAAACACGCTTGGCTGGGTCCATAGTGGTATCCCATAGCTGCGATGCATCCATCTCGCCCAAACCCTTGTAGCGCTTCTGTGCGGTGTATCCTGCCTGGCGGAACTTTTCTTGGTCTGGGTCAATCTTCAGACCAGCCGCCTTACGCTCAGCGATACGCTTGTTCAATAGCGGCTCAAGCTCTGGCTCGTCATAGACGTAGTCACTAGGCTGTTTGCCACTGCGCGTTAGTTCGAACAGTGGTGGCTTAGCTAGATAAACATGGCCGTCCTCTACTACCTGCGGCATATAGCGGAAGAAGAAAGTCAGTAACAGCGTTGCAATGTGGCTACCATCAACATCAGCATCAGTCATGATGATTACACGGTCATAGCGCAAGCCGGACATGTCGAACTGGTCGCCAATACCGACACCCATGCCCTTAATTAGCGAAACAATTTCCTGATTAGCTAACATGCGATCAAGGCGTGCACGCTCGGTGTTTAGAACTTTACCGCGCAACGGCAAGATAGCCTGAGTTCGACTGTCGCGACCAACTTTAGCCGAGCCACCTGCTGAGTCACCCTCAACAATGTAGAGCTCGCATTCAGCTGGATCACGGCTAGAGCAGTCAGCCAGCTTGCCCGGAAGGTTGGTGCCGCCAAAGGCGCCCTTGCGAATCACATTTTCACGGGCAGCACGGGCAGCTTTACGGGCACGAGCAGCCAGCACTGCCTTATTAACAATCGCCTTTGCTGCAGCCGGATTTTCCTCTAGATAATAGCTAAAGTATTCACTCATTACCTGATCGACATAACGACGAGTTTCTGGGTTGCCTAGCTTGTTCTTAGTCTGACCCTCAAACTGTGGATCAGGAATTTTTACCAAGATAACGGCGGTCTGACCTTCACGAATATCATCGCCAGTCAGATTGTCTTCCTTTTCCTTTAGTAGATTATTCTTGCGCGCGTAGTCGTTAATCACACGTGTCATGGCTGAGCGGAAGCCCACTAGGTGTGAACCACCTTCTGGGTTGTAGACGTTATTGGCAAACGGCATGACGTTTTCGCTGTAACCGTCATTGTACTGCAGGGCAATTTCCACCTCGGTATCCTCAACCTTTTTGTCGACATAGAAAATATCTGGCGACAAAGTATCTTTGCCCATATTGAGATGCTTAACATAAGATTTAATACCGCCGTCAAAGTAGAACTCGTAACGGAACGGATGTTGTTCGTTCTCACGGTAGTCGATTAGCTTGGCGCGAATGCCCTTGGTTAGATAAGCTTGGTGACGCAAATATTTCATCACCCAGTTACGATCGAATTTTTTGAACTCCTTAAAGATTTTTGTATCAGGATAGAAAGTAATGCGCGTACCACGTGGCATATCAGTCTTGCCTAAGTTCTTGATCTTGCCGATTTCTTTACCTTCGCTGAATTCAACACGGTATAGTTCGCCGTGGTGCGACACCTCAGCAATAAACCTTTCTGACAGTGCGTTTACGACTGACGACCCCACTCCATGTAGACCCGAAGAAACTTTGTAACCGCCACCACCGAATTTACCACCAGCATGCAACACCGTTAGCACAGTTTCTAGCGTCGACACATGAGTCTTTGGGTGCTTGTCTACCGGAATACCACGACCATTATCAGTTACGCGACAGCCACCATCCGGCAATAACTCGACTTTAACAGTAGTTGCAAAGCCCGCAATTGCTTCATCTACACAGTTATCAGCAATCTCTTTAATCAGATGGTGCCAGCCGTCATAGCCAGTCGAGCCAATGTACATACCTGGGCGCTTCCGTACTGGTTCTAGGCCTTCTAGAACTTGAATCTGACTAGCGTCGTATTCATCCGCTAGCTCAGATTTTGTTTTTGCAGTAGCCATTATCTCTTCCCTCTCGTTTACTTAACTAATTGATATTATATCAGATGTTATCTGTTAGCGTCAATTATAGGGCGTTCACAGGCTTTATATGGGCAAATTTGTTATAATGAACACATATTTTATGCATTAGCAATGACGTTCACTTCAGAGCCGTTACCCCTGCTACGAACACTATTTTAGTGCAGATTAATCACAAATCCACCCGATCCATCGTCGGTAGGCTTGTTCAGCGAACTAGGCTGACTGTATGCACCTTGAGCAGCCGAATTGACTGGTCTAGTAGACATGGTTGGCGCTTGTGGCGCTGCATATAGTGGTTGCTGTGGTACTGGTTGCACTGGTCGAGCCACTGGTTGCGGCGAATACTGCGGCATCGGTTGCGACAATCGACCAGGCTGTTGTGGCAGTGAGTGCTGTTGTGGCATTTGCGGTCGTTGTACGGGCTGCCACTGCATCATGGGTTGTGCAGCCTGCATAGGTTGCGCTGACTGCACAGGATGACCGTTAGAACGTTGTAGCTCTGGCTTATTATACATAGGCAGTCCAGTTGGCGAACTAGTAGTACCAGTGGTAGGCTTAGCTATAGTTTGAGCAGTTTGCGCAGTTTGAACAGTCGGTGCTTTGGCCGTAGGAACCAGCCCTGCCGGGCGATGCGTACGTTTACTTAGCCATTCATCTAGAAAGCTTGGACGACTAGGCGTTGCACCAGACTCAGCGCCCGTTTTGCCAGCAATCTTAGTTACAGGTTTTGCCGCCTGCTTTGTCACGGCCGCTGTAGTATGCCGTTTGCGGATCTCGGCTTCCACCTCCATGCGTGGACGACCATATTTCGCCGCGGATAATTTGCGCAACGCCTCGCCCAGTTTAGGATTAGCGTGGCCCATCGGCGGTGGCAAATTCATCGAGAATGGCGACGTTGGAGCACCGTTTAGCAACATCTTAACTGCTGCTGTATAGTTTGGCATGTACTGCAAGTCTTCGGTATCGAACACTGGCGCGAAAAGCTTAACAATATTTTCTGCATCTTCAGAACCAACACGCCCAATAACAAATGAGCCAGTGTTACCCATGATAGCACCACGAATTTTGTCAGTTAGCTGAGTAATAAACTGGTTTGCCACCGTTAGGCTTAGGTGATATTTACGCGCCTCTGACAGAATCGATTCAAATGAGTCGGTAGCAAAGTTCTGAAACTCATCCACAAACAAGCAGAAGTCCTTGCGCTCGGACTCTGGAATATTAGCACGCGACATGGCAGCCGCCTGAAACTTCATAACAAATACCATACCTAACAATTTCGCTGGCATTTCACCCAACCGACCTTTTGATAGGTTAACTAATAGAATCTTGCGATTATCCATAATTTCGCGAATATTCAGCGACGAATGAACCTGACCTAAAATGTTACTCATCATAGTATTTTCAAAATCCGCCCATTTCGAGACCACCCACGACGTAACCTCGCCGGCATCATTACTGCGTTGCGAAGCTGGCCACTCCTTGGTCCAGAAGTTGATTGCACGTTGATTCTTTAGATACTTAATCTTTGGCTTAGCGTATTCCGGGTCGGTTAGCACATACGGGATATCCATAAAAGTACCCCCAGCCGGATCAGCCATCAGTAGTAGCGCTGCGTTGCGCACAATATTAAACATACGTGGTCCCACAATACCCTGATTGTTCGGGTCGTATAACGAACGCAGCATATTCAATGTCTCGGAAATAATATAGTCCTGTGTACGCTCTGGATCGGGATCGTTCGGGTCGATCTCAAACAAGTTCATGCCAACCGGATTATCCATATCAGCAGGATCAAAATACACCACATCATCAACGCGCTCTTTCGGTATCATCGATAGTAGCTTTTCAGCACTATCGCCGTGCGGATCGATAAAGGCAAAGCCCTTACCCGACATCATATCCTGCAACGCCAAGTTTTCCAGGAAGATCGACTTACCCATACCAGTTGCACCCATGACATACAGGTGTCGGCGACGATCATTATCGCTCAGTCGTATCGCCTTCTTGCGTCCACGATAGACGTTATAGCCCAACAATAGCCCCTGGTCCATAATTTGCGACGGCCCATCGACTTCCTTGAAGTGTTGGCGCTCGACCTGCGAAGACGGCACGTTGGTTTGATCAGGTAGATGGAACAGCGAGGCTAGCTCAATAGTATTAAGTATCATTGAGCTATCCTCCTGTGGAAAGAAACGCATAATATAATCAGTTACAAACTGTTCGATGTTGCGAGCTGGCGTAAACTTAAAGCCGTTGTTGGTTGGCGAATTAAATAGTGCAAACGCCGACACTACGTTATTAATCATAGCGTGCGAGCGTTGCGAGTTTGCGCATGATGCTACCAAGCGAATTTTGACTTCGTAGCCTGCATACTTCGCCTTTTCTTCCATTGCCTCGACACGCGCCTGATCAACGCCACTGAGCGGTTTCTTGTCTTTCGCTTTGTCTTTATCGTCTGACGTCGGTGGTTTCCAAAGTGCTTCAAAAATTTGTGTAAAATAACTTAAGTCCGGCCCGCTAGACTTACCACTGCTAGCATTCTTCTTGCCGTCCCGAATGTCTTCGGCTCGGGAATTAATTTCTTTTACCCAACTATCGTTCGCTGGTCTGAGTAAAATCTGTAGACCGACGCCGTCGCCACGTTGCGCCATCGATAATGCATTTAGTATGGCACCTGTCGCATCGCGCTTAATATCTTTGTATGTTGCAATCGGGAACTCATACGGCTTAGTTAGCGTAAATTCACCACCCAACGTACCAGCAATTTTACTAACCTCGTTGAACAAATTTAGTTCTTCGACTTCTTCTAGGCGTGCAGTTGGATAAGCTGCAATAATCGCCTGCTTAATATTATCGATTAGCACAACCGGCACAACCGCATAATAATGAATCAAACCGCCGTGCGCCACAACCTCGAACGAGATATGTCGTTGCCCATAGAGTTTACTCTTAAACCCTTTAGTCGCCGTCGACAATATAACGTCGTACATGATTTGCGCCTGCGAAATCATTTCATCCATTACATCGCGCGCATCGCGACCGCCAATCTGAATATCTTCACTCGGCGGAGGTAGATGAATAAGAATTGGCACCATTTTTAGGCTACGCTCATAATTTTTGCGTTCACGTAGCTTCTTGCGATATTGGATAAACACAATGAATATAATACCTGCGATAAACGCTGCAAACATTGTGATGGCAATCAACGAGGCGATCAGCGCGTTTATATCCATTATTTTACCTCCGGTGCTTTGCCAACTGTCTTGCCAAAACGTTTCTTGACATAATCACGCATCATAATAGATATATTCATTTGCTGCGCAAACGGATCATGCTGAGTTTTGCTGATCACCTCTTTCACCTTGTCCACCCATTCCTGCTCAATTTTATCTTGGTCGGCGGCATTATCAGGATCGGCTACACCAGAAGCCACAGATGTCGCCTGCTGAGCCTGCGTAGCAGCGACAGGCTGAGGCACGGGTGGTACAGGTTGAGCAGCGGCAGGCAGTTGCGATGGCGCCGCTAATTGCTCTGCACGTACAGCCATCTGTTCAGGGCTAGGCATGGCTGGAGCTTGATTGTAATTCTGACCAGGAGCCATCGGCACCGAATTATAGCCAGTCTGCGGAACGGGCATATTATAATTAGCTCCAGCTTGGACTGGTTGCTGATTATATCTAACTGCATTTTCGTTTGCATTTTGGCCCATATACCTAGATTATACCATAACCTTTATAAATAAATAACGTAGCACAGCTCATGCTACGTTGATAATATCACAACTTTTTTAAGACGTAGAATATCGCAACCACCTCTGTTGCAGCGATTAACAAGACATCTACAAAATCTAGTTGACCAATTGAATTTAGCGATATCACAAATATCGGCACTAAGCCTAGGATTGCGCAGACAGCAATAATGCGACGGTACGTATACTTAAGACGGCGCGACAACGTAGCATCTACTTTCATTGGCACAATCAGATGAAATGTATAATGGCCCAACATGGCAATCAGCATGCCAGCCCCTAGCGTTGCTACATAAATCGCTATCAAAACCGCCAAGATACCTAACGGGCCACTATCGGTTGGATTAGTCATATTCAATATGCCTGCCAACGCTACCGACGACACCAGCAGCATAGTAAAACCCAAAATAGCGATTTTTCGTCGATTCATTACGATTATGATTTTAGTATATTCAGGTAGTAAATCCAAATTAGCCTTTGGCTATACAACGTTGCAATTAATTTGGACTTACCACCTAGTTGAATTATAGGTACGAGTCATCAGAGACTACAAAGAACTATAAGAGAGGCTGTCTGGTGTGTTGTAAGCGAAGTCTAAAGTGCGACATGCTCATCCGCCAAAAACAACATATATAGGGCGCGAGTCGCCTAGTGTCACAACCAGAACAGCCTTTTACTGACCGCTCCCGCTAATGGGAGCATATCCGCGGAGCTGAATATCTTTTTAAGGGTAGGTATTTTACGCTCGACGCGTATTCGTGACAGAGTGGCAGAATCAGACCACTCCGAACGATCTATATAAACCGCTCCAGACGAGTGCTGGTTACTGCCATTTCTATCACGAACAATCAATCCAATTAATAACGACTTATACGGTCTGCATTATCCAATTGTAATTAACGATATCATCCATAGCTCTTATAAACTATGTCTATGTCAGTATTTTGATTAAATGTACTAGCTATTTGTTTTGACTTAACTTTGCAATCAATCGGTTTTAATTAAATTTATTAGACCTGAATGATTATTTTTGCTTGGTTATTTTTGTCTTTCAAGCTTGATCTTATACTAGCAAACATTAGCGTTTATGTCAATCATTCTCACTCGATATTGTATGTTATATATACAACATTTATGATGTGGGCCACCCGACTTATTATACATGTTGGTTCAATATTTCGTTGTAATATTGTATATTTTCTAAGCGGTATGATTATATAATATTTACAACATAGCAGCTATAACAACGATTACCCGGCTTTATTACTTAACACAAATATATCAAGCAACTAAGTTCGAGCTTTCTATACCAGGCACACTAAGGCACAAAGTGCGTTTACTTTATAAGCCAGCATAAGCTTAAAAATCCATTTTCATTTTTACCTTCAACTACACGTTAATTACTGTGCTAGTCCCGGATCCAAATTGCACATTCAGTCCAGCATTTAATCTAGCGAGTGTTGCGCCATGGCACTCACATGGCAACATACAATCCGGCGTTCAATCTAGCATAAGCGCACGCTTAGTCCTATATTTAATTTCCGCATTCAATTACACATTTAGCCCCCTTTTTTAATCCATGTCGCAGCAGCGTGAGATTCGTTAATTACAAATGCACCAACAGCCTATGCTATAAATCCAACAACACAAAACCAGCCGCGCAAAGTTTTCCACAAGTTCAACTAATTTCGTAGTTAATTTTACCACTAGCAGATTATTGACACTGCTCTAGCAGTGGTTTATTATACTAATAGTTCATGAATACAAAATTTATCCATGAACTAGCGCACACAAAAACAAACATTATCAACCATAAATCTATCTTCTAAAACGACCAGTAAATTCTCGCAGCTGGTCGTTTTCTTGTGTTACACACAGAACGACATTATTAGTGTGTCTTATATAGTTTACGTAGCACAATATGGCACAGCAATAAAAAATACGCCCTCTCGCAGTTGGGTGTATTTTTGAAATTATACCTGGTGGAGCTGGCGGGTACCGACCCCGCGTCCGCATGGTAACACTCTAGTTCTCTACGAAGTCTAGTTACTATCAAATTTGCATATAGAGACCTAAGATAGTAACAAAGATAACCTCTACACGTCCGCATAAATTCTCGATCGAATGAGCTGCGGGACTATCAAACGATCAAGCAGAATAAAGTCGACGCTACCTATCTCTTATTCTGCATCAGAGAGGTAACGGGCTGCATAAAATATATACAAACTAGCAGTTAAGCTAGGCAGCAACGGCAGCAGCTACCTTAGGAGCAAAAGCTTCCTTGATGGTATCTGCAAATGCCTGAACTTTAGATTTTGCATCTATTATATGACTTTAAGTAGTCAACTACTCGCAAACTAGATTGTTAAATTCCATCCGTCGAAGCATATTCAGCCCCACGTATGCTATCATACTATCATACATGCTTATACTTATCAACCCCTGCTATTTGTTGTGCTTATGACTATATCTAACAGTAGTAGCGTTTTTATTTGGTGTATTTTAGCTACTACGTATTTATTGCGCTATTATTCAGCTTGTGCTAATATATTATTCATGATTTCAAGGGTGAGGACAGCAGTTATCAGAGGCTTCGACGCCGTAACTGTGACCGCCGAATGTGACATCACCAAAGGTCTCCCTGCTTTCAATATCGTTGGCTTAGCGGATAAGGCTATCAGCGAATCACGTGAACGCGTACGTTCTGCAATTACTAATTCTGGTTATCAGTTCCCTGCTAAGCGCGTCACCATCAACCTAATTCCTGCTGATATTACCAAAGACGGCACTCATCTAGATCTTGCTATAGCATTATCAATCCTAATTGCCAGTGGCCAACTACAGCAAAATGCTGTAAATAAAACATTGTTCGCCGGCGAGCTCGGACTAAATGGTGATTTGCATGCAGTACGTGGTGCATTAAACTTTGCAGAATGCGCGGCAAAGAATGAGCTAGCCGAATTCATTTTGCCGGCTGCAAATGCCACGCAAGCGGCGCTAGTAAATGACATTAACGTTGTACCAGCTACTACACTTAACTGTGTTATTCAGCACCTAATCGGCGAAAAACGCCTTACTAGCGCCGAGCCAGTTGTTGTACAAAATACTTATGCTAATTCAAGCTCAATCGACGACATTTTTGGTCAAAAATTAGCCAAACGAGCACTCGAAATAGCCGCTACTGGTCATCATAATATTTTATTTTGCGGGCCACCCGGCTCTGGCAAGACCATGCTGGCTAAAGCTCTGCCTAGCCTACTGCCACCCATGACACGCAGCGAAGTGCTCGAAACTACCAAGATCTATTCCCTTGCAAATGAGTCTCATGACATTATTACTACGCGACCATTCCGCACGCCCCACCACACAGCATCGCACGTCGCATTAGTCGGCGGCGGATCGAACATTAAGCCTGGTGAAATATCTCTGGCTCATAATGGCGTACTATTCCTAGATGAGATTCCTGAGTTTGCTAGCCGCACGCTAGAATCATTGCGCCAGCCTTTAGAAGATCACGTAATTCACATCAGCCGTGTCAGCGGCAAGACAACTTATCCTGCTAATTTCATGTTACTAGCCACTATGAACCCCTGTCCTTGCGGTTATTACGGCGACCCCGATCACGAATGCACCTGCAGTCAACAACTAATTCAGAATTATCAAAAGAAAATTTCTGGACCACTGCTAGACCGCATCGATCTATTTGTTCAAGTCTCTCGTGTGCCACAGAAGGATCTAGTACGTGGCAGCAACGAACACTTAGCCACTAAATATCGCCAAGAGATTTTAGCCGCCACCAAGCACGAAGTTGAACGTCAGGGTAAATTTAACGCCAACCTGACCAATAAAGAGCTAAAGAATAAGATTAATTTTGACAAGGCAGCTAGCGATCTATTGCTTACCGCCACGGACAAGCTCAAACTTTCTGCCCGTAGCTATTTTAAGGTTATGCGTGTTGCTGCAACAATCGCCGATCTCAACCAACACAATACTATCCAAGTCACCGATGCTGCCGAGGCTCTACAATATCGCCAAATGACGTTATAGCAATATTACCTATACCTATATTTACGCGCTTTCAGTGCTCGGTTTTCAGTTTTCAGGTATAAAAATACTTTATATCATTTTACTCTTGACCTAAACGAACATAACCTATATAATCTATCTAGTGTTTCGTTTGAAACAGCATATTCCGGAGTGGCGCAGCGGTAGCGCAGTTGACTGTTAATCAATGGGTCGCCGGTTCGAATCCGGCCTCCGGAGCCAAATAATAATTTAATTTCAGGTAAGGATCCTAATATAGCCAGTAAATCAATTCGGATTAATGGCGAGATTCGTGCACACGAGCTTCGTGTGATTGGACAAGATGGCGAACAGCTAGGCATTATGTCTAAGCGTGACGCCCTCAATCAGGCTCGCGACGCAGGGCTCGACCTAGTAGAAATTTCACCAACTGCAGCGCCACCTGTTGCAAAAATCATTGACTGGGGTAAATACCAGTATCAAAAGATGAAGGAGCAGCAGCGTAACAAAAAGAATGCGCGCAGTAGTGAATTAAAGCAAATTCGTTTAGGTCTAAAAATCGGTCAAAATGACTTAGACATTAAACTACGCAAAATCCGTAAGTTCTTATTAGACGGCGATAAAGTCAAAATTCAGTTGATGTATCGCGGTCGTGAGATGGCACACCCCGAGGTCGGTCAAGCCCTACTTGGTCGAATACTTGATGATCTTTCCGATGTTGCCACGGCTGACAATAAGCCTGTAATGGCGGGTCGTAACCTGAGTGTTATGGTAAGGAGCAATCAGAAATGCCAAAAATGAAGACTCATAAGGGTACCAGCAAGCGTATCCGCATGACCAAAGCCGGTAAGATTCTACGCGCCAGCGCAGCAACTCACCACAAGCTGTCTCATCAGACCGAGCGCAATAAGCGCGCTAAGGCTGCACCAGTAGCTGTTAAGGGCGAGCAAGCTAAAGTTATTCGTCGCGCACTCGGCATCTAATTTAACGTTGTTAATTAATTATTCGACCAAGTAAGGAGTAATCAATGAGAGTTAAAAAAGGAGTAACTGCCCGCGCTCGTCACAACAAGGTATTGAAGCACGCAAAGGGCTTTAAGCACAATAGCGCTACCCGCAGTTTTCGCTTAGCAAGAGAGCGCGTAATCAAGTCGTTGCAATACGCCTTCCGCGATCGTCGTAACAAGAAGCGTGACATGCGCCAGCTATGGATTACACGCATCAACGCTGCTGCTCGTCAGAACGGCACTACTTATGCTAAGTTAATCGCTGGTCTAAAAGCAAAGAACATCACTCTAGATCGTAAGACTCTAGCTGATCTAGCTGTTCGCGAACCAGCCGCCTTCACCGCTATCGTGAAGTCAGTTGAGAAATAGCCGAACTAGAAAAATTCATTAATTCAGCGACTGCATTGCGGTCGCTGAATTAATTTACCAATTAACTTAGTCACGCTTTACAGCTTTACACACACTAATAAACCATATATAATGTGGAACGAAAGACTAAAAACAAAAAAGAAAGGTAAAAAATGGGCCCTGTAATATTCTTTATCCTCCTACTAATCATCGCCACCATAATCGCTGGTGCTAAGGTTGTACGCCAACAGAGCGTTGCAATTGTTGAGCGTATGGGAAAATACAACAAGAGTCTTGACGCTGGTTTTCACGTCATTATCCCCTACATTGACCGCATCGCCGCCACTGTGCCCTTACGCGTACAGCAGAACGATTTAACGGTCGAAACCAAGACTAAAGACAATGTATTCTGTAGAATCGCAGTCTCTGTTCAATACCGCGTTGACCCTACCAAGGTAGAAGACTCCTTCTACAAGCTGCAACGCCCGGTTGCTCAGATCGAATCCTATATTCAAGACGCCGTGCGCTCGGCAGTACCAAACCTAGAGCTAGACGCCGCCTTCGAGCGCAAGGATGATATAGCTAGAAGCGTCCAAGAAACCGTCAAGGCTGGTATGTCAGATTACGGCTTCATCATTGTTAATACCTTGATTACCGAAGTAAACCCCGATCCTAAGGTTAAGGCTTCGATGAACGAGATTAACGCCGCACAGCGCACCCGTGCCGCCGCACAAGAGCTCGCTGAAGCTGACCGAATTAAGAAAGTTACCGCGGCAAAGGCCGACGCAGAATCTGCTAAGTTACGCGGTGAAGGTCTAGCGGCTGAACGCCAAGCTATTGTTGATGGACTTGTCCGCAGTGTTAAAGGTCTGCGCGCCAGTGGTATTTCCGAAGACAATGTTCTAGTTCTATTGATGCAAAATCAGTACATGAATACCATGGAGACTGTTGCTAGTAGCTCTAATAAGGGCGTGATTTTCATGAATAGTGGCGCCGATGCTGCCGATAATCTCAAGAGTCAAATCTTACAGGGCATGGAAGCTAGTAGAATAAACTAGGTATTCACTAGCTAACCTCATATAAAATATAAGCGCTCTTACAGGGCGCTTATTGAATAACGTCCGCCAGATAGCCGATAAGCCGGGTTCTGTCATGAATGATCATCTATCTACTCGTGATGTTGCCACCACGCTCTAGCGGTTCAATCGACCAGCGGACGAGCCGCCCGTCACCTGGTCTCCTTGCAGCCAACAGGGTTTACCCTTGCCGTGCGTCACCGTACGGCACTGTAGGCTCTTACCCTACTCTTTTCACCCTTGCTCAGTGATGACGCCGAAACGTCACGGATAATTACTGAGCGGTATAAGTTTCTGCGGCACTTTCCCTAAGGTCACCCTCGGTCGCCGTTAACGACTGTTGTTGCTCTGTGCTGCCCGGACTTTCCTCTCGTGGAGCTATACTCCACCAGCGATCATTTAGTCATCTGGCATTAGTATTATACCACACACTTAGCACCGAACATGCTACACTACCAGACACTATTTAAAGCCACTGTCGCCGTGTTATATATATTAGCCTCGCCAATCGCGAGCAGCGTTGCTACCTTCGTTCTCGTCAAGAATGCGGTTGACCAAGCTGTCCGCAATCCGGTTGTATTCACGGTGAACATGCGTAAATTTAACGCGACGGAAATTAAACAGTAACTTTATAACACGATCGTGAATATCTTTGAATTCTGGATTCTTAACCTTGAATACGCCGTTGATCTGATTAACAACCATTAGACTGTCGCTATAATATTCAACTACATCGGCTTTTAGCTCTATCGCCTTCTTTAGCGCCAATTCAACTGCAATATATTCCGCCATACCACTGTCATTCCAGCCTAAGTAACGACCACCCTGCGCCACCATTTGACCCTCTGTGTCCATGATAACGTAAGCACTAGCACTTGGCCCAGGATTACCACGGCTACCTCCGTCCGAATGGATCACCAACGTCTTCACACCATCATCCTCAACTCCTCGAATCGCCACAAAATCTGGATCAGCAATAGCGTCAGTGCCAATGTTTAGAATAACCTTTGTGGAGTTGGTTAATAGTCCGCCGTTGACCGTTTTGACGTCAGCCCACATATAATTATGGTATTCGTCGTCCAATGTAACACGCGCATCACGCCCCATTGGCAAAGTAACATCGTAGACAATAAAGATGTACTGCAGGTCTCGACGATCGGGATCCAAGAAACTTACCGTATCACGCAGCGTAAACGACTCTGGCTCAATGCCAGCATGAATCTGCAGACTGCGTTTCAGGGCGTCTGACGGTTGCTCGTTCAAATGAAGCGAGCCACCCGGCAGCTCATACTTACCAGCAATCGACGGTCGCCCGCCATGACGTCTAAGTAATAGCACTTTACCATGCCGGTGTACAACTGCTCGAATAACTACCTTTTGTCGCAAAATCCCACCTCTGAATAATGTCATTAGCCCTAATGCGCACGCTTTAGATCCCCGGTATGTCCAGGTGGGTGCCCGCAACGTCCTACCACGGTAGTCCGCCATTAAGGCTCCCGATCTTATAACTGTTAGGAAATAATTGTGCAGCTTTAGGGCTAACTATATTATATCAAATAATGCCAAACGGCGCCAAGATAAATCTAAAGCCCGTCAATACGCCTTGCGTAATCCAGTTCATTAGCTGACTAATAATCGGACTAGCGACTAGCACAATAAAGAACACAACAATTAAACCTAGACTACGCTCCATCGCATCCATAAAACGTTGAGCACCCTCTGGTGCAACCGCATAGAGCACACGCGAGCCATCTAGTGGTGGAATTGGCAAAATATTGAAAGCAAAGAAGCCAAGATTCACCTGTACACCGTATAGCGCAAACAAGTTGATAATCTCGCCCACAGGACTAGCCGACCAACTAGCTGGCAACAGCGCATATATCACATAGAATATAAATGCTAGTACGAGGTTAGTTAAAGGGCCAGCTATACCCACCAATGCCGCACCCCATTCGCCACCACGTACGCGGCTAGGGTTAAATGACACTGGTTTGGCGCCACCAAAAATTGGCCCACCCATCACCGCCATAATCAATGGCAATAGAATAGTCAAAAATGGATCGATATGTTTTAGTGGATTTAGAGTTAATCGCCCATCATTCTTTGCCGTATCATCGCCCAACCAATAAGCAGTCAAACCGTGCATCAATTCGTGTAAAATCATCGAAAACAAAGTCACGACAAACACAATCACCAAAACAATAACGGTAGATTTTAGCTCATTACCACTCATACTAATTATATTTTAGCACAGCCCAAGCGAAATCATCGAGACGCCGTGATATATCAAAAACTGTCTAGAATAAAATAAGTCCCAGCCAATCAGCTGGGACTTATTTATGTCGCCATGTCATTATTCAGCGGTTGGCTGAGCGACAAAACCCTTCTTGCGCAGAGTCTTAATGGTACTAGCAGCAACTAGCAGTTTTACCTTCTGGCCATTGACATAGAAAGTCTTTTTCTGCAGGTTCGGCTTGAAGGTACGCTTGGTATGGCGCATTGAGAAGCTGACATTATTGCCAGTCATTGCACCTTTACCGGTAATTTGACATCGTGCCATATTAAAATATCTCCTTTATAAGTTACTCAGTAGTATTATACAGATTTATTTGCTAACCGTCAACTCTACCACAGTTGTTTTGTCTGGTGATAGCTTACTGATATCCTTTAACTTTAATGCCGTTTGCTTTTCGACATTGCCGCCCCATTCTTTCTCGAATACTGCCAGGCCGTCCTGTGTCACTTCATATTTTGTTACGCCATCATCGTAATGAGTTGGAATGACAATTTTTGGTGCAGGATTAATTTTGCGTACAATTGCCGCAGCATCGCGGGCGTCTAGCGTGTAACCGTTACCGCCAACCGGAATAATCGCAATATCAATTAGACCTAGATCCTCTAAGTCGTCATCTTCAATTGGTGCTACTGTATGACCAATCACTGCAATTCTTAGTCCGTTGACATGAATACTGTACATAGTCGCATCCTGCGCATTTTCATCGCTCGCTAGGTGCGCTTTAGCCGGAATGCCACGCACACTAATATCTTTATGCTCGTATTCGCCCGGCATATCGATAATAAAGCTCTTTACACTATCCTCGGCCGGCGCAAAGCTTGGCTGTGTCGCCAGTACTACAGTGCTTGGATCGTCTAGCTCTTTCTTGACGCTTACATTTGGCGTAGGGTCAGTCACAATTGTTGCATCCTTTAACTTAATTACGACGCAATTGGCACCCCTATAATCAATTTCCATTATTCATCCTCCTCTTCCTTAGGGTTATTGTCTACCGCCTTCTCGTCCACCCCAGGGAATTCGCCCAATATCCCTGCTTCATCCAGCACATTTGTATGATTCGATTCTAGCACATCTAATACAAACTTGTCGCGTATACTTAAACGATAATAGAAATCATCGTAGCTAAGGATTGAGTAATTTAACGATGCGCCATTTTCGCGTTCTAGCTGCCTGATCAAATTCTTTAATTTAACCTGACTCATCTTGCGGTCGCCTGCGACCAGTAAATCGATTGGCGACTTTGACTCGTATACCATGCAACCGGCAAAGATTACTTCTTTTACACCATCAACACCACGGAACTTATCAGCCCAAGCAGCCGCCGATACCTTTGCGCCAGACACCACATCATCCTCGTCGGCAAACATTTCACGCAGTGGCTTGTAAAACTTAAAATTTATATCAACTTCGTAATACAGACGATTATCGACTGAATTAGATTTGATAATGCCAATTTCCACTAAGTTGGCTAATTCGCGCCGCACACTGTTAATTTGTTCGCCAATATTACGGGTAATTTCGCGCACATAAAACGACCGCCCCGGATTGTTCATAAACAATCCGAGTAGCTTTACTCTGGTACGTGAGCCAAATAGTGAATCGATCATTTGTATTTTTACTCCTGTTAATATGATACCACAATTACAGATAGTTATTCAAATATTATTTAGGTACATTTTCATTATCTCGCCACTGTTATGTGTTGCTAATTCGTCAACACTTGACAGAGGTAGCCACCATATATCTTTAGCGCGTGCAGCACCACGCCAATAGGTCAGCTGTTTACGCGCCAAGTGATAGTCGACTTTTGCAATTCCAACTGGGATTTGATTATAGTCAATTTCACCACGCAGATATTTTTTAACTACGCCATAGATGTTGCGCTTCAGCGGCTCTACGTCGCCATAGCGGCTATCCAGCGTTTTTACTTCGTCTATTAGACCCTGCTCTAGCATAACTGCGCCCCGGTCAGCAATGCGCTGTTTTAGTATTGCTAGATCCGTTTTAATTCCTACTACAATCGCATCACTACGCCGTACAGAGCGGTCGTGGTTAATTTTACCAAGTTCTAACGCACGCACCAGACGCCTTTTGTTGTGTATATCACGTGGCAGTTCTAGACCTTGTTGCTGTATCTTCTGCACCAGCTCATCTACAGACAAACTTTCTAGCGCTACACGCTTAACTAAATCTACATCATTATTAGTTAAATTATAGTTGTATAAAATACAGTCAATATAAAGGCCACTGCCACCGACTAACATCGGTATGTGACCGCGCGACCGTATTTCATCAATCTTATGCCAGACATATTGTTGAAAATCGTACAACGTAAAACGTTGATTAGGCTCAACCAAATCCAGCCCCCAATGCGGTACACCTTGCATTTCATCAGGCATTGGCTTAGCCGTACCAACATCCATACCTTTATACACCGTCCGACTATCTGCGCAAATAATTTCACCTTTCAAAGCCTTGGCCAGCTGAATTGCCACCGCCGACTTACCGCTAGCCGTCGGGCCTAAAATTACTATCAACGGCAATGAGACATCTTCTTTCATAGCCCTATTATACCAATATGTGTTAACGCTCTAGATCCTTGCTATATAGCTCACGATAGAAGTCACAAGATTTAAGAAGTTGTCTATGTGTTCCTTCGGCAATAATTTTACCACCATCAAGCACGAAGATACGATCAGAATCAACGATAGTAGACAGACGGTGTGCCACAATTAGGATAGTATATTCGCCTTGCATGTTAGCAATCGCCTGTTGTATTTCAGCTTGCGTTTCATTATCCAAGGCACTTGTCGCTTCGTCAAACAGAATTATCTCTGTCTTCTTGAGTAGAGCCCGCGCAATAGCCAGTCTTTGCCGTTGTCCGCCCGACAAGATCACACCATTTTCGCCTACCATAGTATCGTACTGATCCGGTAACGACATGATATAGTCATCAATGCACGCAGCCTTACAGACAGCACGCAGCTGTTTCATACTAGCTTTCGGCTTGGCGAGCAACAAATTATCTTTGATTGAAAAATTGAAAATATATGGATTTTGAGTAATAACCGACATATTATTGCGTATGGAATCGCGCGTTAGAGTTTCAATTTCATGTCCATCCAACAGTACTTCACCTGAACCCGTGTGATACATGCGGGTTATCAGGTTAAATATCGTAGTCTTACCCGCACCGCTACGGCCCACAAAGGCTACTCGTTCGTTGGGCTTAACGTGAAAATCAACGCCCTTTAGTACTTCTCGATCTGGCTCATAGCCAAAGTGGACATCCTTAAAAGTTATGTCACCTTCTAGCTTAGGCAGTTTAACTTCGCCAAACTGTTCTTTCTTAAATTCCTTGTCACCAATAATGCCATATACACGATTAGCCGCCAGGGCAAAATATTTGTTCTGCTCTGTGATACTAACCAGCCCGGTCAGTAAATCACGCACCCGGTTACGGAAGTTATATACAATCACGAAAGTCGGTATAGTTAGCAAGCCCCAAGAATACAGGGCACAACCTAATATAATAAATACTAGATCCATAGCCATATTAGCTTCGTTGCCAGCCAGCATATAACGTCGACCAATATCCATCACTCGCATTGCCGCATCAGACGAGTCTTTAATGCGTTGACGCGTCTGAGCCAGTAGATTATCCGTAGCGTTTAGCATTTTAGCGTCTTTTACACCACGAACTATCTCGTTAACCAAGCCCGACTGCTTCTCGTGAATTTTCTTGAACTCTTTACGCGCCAAAACCTGACGATGTATACGCACACGATTAATACCTAGCGAAATGAGTGCTGTTACCACAGCCCAAACGAACAAATATTTATTCAAGAAGAATATCGACACTAAAACGCCAACGTTTCCCGTTACCCTAGACATATGCGCCGAGTAGTCCGAGAAGATTGTCGACATTTCCGAGGTGTCCTGACTTAGCCTGTCGATAAATACACCCGAAGAAGTTCTATCAATGCTGCTGGTTTCAATCCTCAACATCTCGCGCGCCACAGCAGTTTGCAAGTTTAGCATGGTTGAACGATAAATTCGCTGATATAGCATGCCGCCGATCCACGACGACAAATAGCCCACGCAATCGATTATCGCCACGGCTATAGCTGCATAAATCAGTTGTTGTATCGCGCCATCCGTCAAGTACAAGATTAGCCATGCCGACACAATAGGAGCTGCAACACCCACACCAATCATAATGATGCGAGTAATAATATAGCCAGCTAACTTCCATTTGCTATCTTTTAGATACGGCCAGGTCTGCTTCAGCAGACTCCACATTTCACTGCGATCAACTTTCTTACTCATATAGCACCACTATATAGTAAAAATGCACACTTGCAAAGTGTTGACATTTATTGTGCTATACACATTATGTACATATGGCGGCGTATTTGATATAATATGCATAGTTAAGTTAAAAGCGCCGATTACTCGGCGCTTTTAGTTGTTTTATTCGCTTTAATTGCTACAGCGTTGAAACTTTCAAACGCTCATCGTGTTCACGTTTGATAGCGTCAACTAGCTCGTTGACTGTAAAGGTTGCCTTTTCATTCGTACCTTCACCAACTAGATCTTGGCGAATGCGAACACCAACCTTACCAGACTCCGCCTCACGGTCGCCAAGCACTACTACGTATGGCACTTTGTAGGCAACAGCAGCCCGCACCTTCTTGCCAATCGTATTGTTGCTGTCGTCAACAGTGAAACGAATGCGCGCCTTGTGTGCTGCTGACGTCAAATCGTCTAGCAGTTTATCAATCGTCGGATCATCCTTTACCTTAACAATACGTAGCTGCTCTGGGGCATTCCAGACTGGGAATTTACCTGCCGTATGCTCGATGTAAACCGATAGAAAACGCTCAATTGAGCCTAATAGCGCGCAGTGAATCATCACCGGTTGGCCTTTACCGCCATCCTCTGTCGTATACTCTAGATGGAAGCGCTCTGGCTGTACAAAGTCTAGCTGGGCTGTCGCTAGCTGGTGCTCACGACCTAGGGCATCAGTTGCCATAAAGTCAATCTTTGGACCATAGAAGGCTGCCTCGCCCTCCTGCTCGTAATAATCTAGACCAAGCTTTAACACTGCCGCCTTTAGCTGTTTCTGCGTCGACTCCCACAACTCGTCCGACCCTAAGTAGTGATCAGAATCGTCACGGTAGCTCAAGCGCACCCTCAGCTTCATGTCGACTAGCGCATATAATTTTTGGACACAGTCTAGTAGGTTGGCAATTTCCGACTCAATCTGGTCTGGGCGCACAAAATCGTGCGAGTCATCCTGTGTAAGTGCACGAACACGGCTCAAACCGCCTAGCTCGCCGGACTTTTCATCGCGATAATCAGTTGTGGTCTCTAGGTAGCGCTGTGGCATATCCCGATAAGAACGCGTGCGGCTAGTGAAAATGCGTGTGTGGTGTGGGCAATTCATCGGCTTGAGCACAAAATTATCGCTAGTTTCCTGTGATTTGACTAGAAATAGCTCGTCTCCAAACTTAGCCCAGTGTCCAGAGGCCTCATATAACTCCTTCTTAGTCATATTAGGTGTCCAGACCTTTTGAAAGCCAATATCCTCACGCAATTCGTTCGATACTTTTGCTAATTCTTCACGCAGCACTGTACCACGTGGGGTAAAGATCGGCAGACCGGCACCCACCATATCGCTAGTCACGTACAGATCAAGCTCCTTACCTAATTTACGATGGTCGCGTTGCTTTGCCTCTTCCTGACGTTTTAGATAATTGTTTAGCTCAGCCTTATCAGCAAAAGCCACGCCATAAACACGTTGCATCATTGGACGTGTCTCGTCGCCGCGCCAGTAAGCACCTGCAATCCTAGTTAGCTTAAAGGCATCAGCCGGAATTTCACTAGTATTCGCTACGTGACCGCCTCGGCAAAGATCAGTAAAATCGCCGTTCGTATAGAAGGTCATGTGGTTATGGTCGGACGACTCTTCCTTACCTGATACTTTCGTGGTGCCGTTTTGTTTGAAATCTTCGATTAGTTCTAGCTTGTACGGCTGATTGTTATCCTTCGCCCACTGCTCAGCCTCTACAACAGTCTTAGTTGCCACGGTAAAATCCTGCTTCTCAGCAATAATTTTACGCATTTCTGCTTCGATTTTAGGCAAATCTTCGTTGACTAAATGCTGGTCGCCTAAATCCATATCGTAATAAAAGCCATCTTCAATGGCTGGTCCAACGCCCAGTTTGACATCGTTGCCATATAGGCGCTTCACAGCAGCTGCTAGTACGTGCGCAAGACTATGACGTACTTTATTCATATTTTCTTGATTCATGCTTATATTATAGCACTAAAAAACCCCGTTACTACGGGGCATAGAGTTCCATAATGTCTCTGGTGGGTCGAAAGAGTCTCGAACTCCTGACCTCGTCCACGTCAAGGACGCGCTCTAGCCAACTGAGCTACCGACCCATGAGACTGGTTATATATTAGCAGTTTATTTTAACTTAATCAAGTCTTCCCATTGATAGAGGTCGTCGCACGGATTAATAATATCTAGACGACGGCGGATATAGTTCAATTCTTCAATAGGAGAATCAACGTGACTGATAGCCTCGAGCAAGGCAACTTTATCGGGGTTATAGCCAACCTTGCTACTCATGTAGCTGCCTGCCGCGTGCGCCATATCTAGTAGCTGGTTATTGGTTAGTCGCCGCGCCGCATCTACAATGTCTTTGTAATAGCCGTCTCTATTCATTGCTATCAGCGTATTAATTCTCGCCTACACTTTGGCAATAGCCCTGAGCCTTGCCATCAGTCCTATCCTGATTAGGATCACCCGATTCGAGGCGAGTTAAGACAGCCGCCGAACGCTCGCCGGATTCTTCAATCATAGCTTTTGAATCATTCGCCGAGCCATCGCCATTGACCCGTGTAACACCATCGGTTTTACAACGATAACCACTACAGACCAAGATCTGATCATAGTCAAGCTGACCACCGTGCATTAGCCCCGTGGCAGTTGTAGCACATGCACGACTACTACCACTAATACGCACAGATAATGAACTGCCACTAGAAAAATCGTTTAAATATTTACGTAGATCACTCGGGTCACTCAAAATATTTGATGGATCGTTGGCATAAAACTTCGATACCGCATTAGCCACCGCCGCCACATCATCCTTGCGAGCGTTATCACGTGCATTGCGCTGAAACGCCGGTAAAACTAGAAATACTGATAGAAAAATTAATGCGCCCAGTGCCAACACTAGGCCGACCTCAACAATTGTGAACCCCTCTACTCTATTACTATTTTTGTTTATCTTTTGACTAGTCATAATAGCCTTATTCTACCATAAATAGCTTTTACACACATAGTTTTCCACAGATATTTCACTCTGTTTTACATCACTTTATGCATCTTGTGATATATCATGTATAGTAGTACATAGTTGACGCCGAATCACGCTTTTGTTATAATAAAAAAGGTTTATGAAGAAGCAACCACAGCTCAGAACTAAAGGTTCTCGGCTAGCACAGTTCCACATTTACTTTGAAGGCTTGTAAACAGCTCGAAATAAACCATAGCAACTGCGAGAGCCATGGTTTATCTTGATCTCACATCTCCCCTTAGATCAAGAAGTATCTCAGGAACGTCAAAAAACTAGAAGATAAAGTTTACCCGCCCCAGCAGGAGAAATCCTAAAGTGGCGGGTTTTAGTTTGGCTATCTATCGACTATTTATTAGTCTTCTTTACGGCTTTTTCAGTAACATCAAATTTAACAAGGTAATGTCCAGTTAATAGCTTCCACTGTGCTACGTATGCAGACATCGACGTGTAGACAATCGCCGTAACTGGCATTAGCACCCATTGTAAAATCATAAAGATATTGCGCGTCTTCTTGTAGCGCTTAGGGCGCGGTGGCAGTAACGACAGTGAAGTTATCACAGTTACAAATAACCCTATCACAGCAATCTTTTGTACATATGACACAATTAATGGTAAGTCGTTCGCAATAATACTGTTATGTGCGGCGATTGGATTTAGGAATATCGGCGCAAAGGCACCAAAACCAACAATTGGCGCCATACAAGCTTGAGACACATGCCCTTCTAGTAGGCGGCCAAATCGCCCCAGTAAGTCCGACTTCGGGCACTTGCAGTCCTTTTTCAGCCCCATAGTTGCTACATAAGCAACATCTGACGCGCCATACGCCCAACGCCGCAATTGAATAAACTGCGCTTTTAGCGTTTTCTTAAACGTGTCTGACAGCACCGCATCTTGACCAATGCCAATCCTTAGCGGTACTACACGGTAATGTCCGTCAAAGAAGAAGTAGCTGCGCCAGTACTGGTGACCGTCTTCGACGATCGTACGCTTTGACCAAAAGCCCATCTGCTCTAGCGCCCATAGTCCCTGAGCATGTGAAGCAAAATTACGCAGTATATTTGGTCGCATCGACGAAATAACGTTCCAGAACGAGTTAGAAGTCGCCACGACACGCATTGGCGCCGGCACGTCCCATAGATTGTTATTAAACAGACAAATCGGCTGGAAGGCTACTTGCTGGCGGTCCGGGGTGATAATCCACTCATAAGTCAAATAAGCAAAATATTTCTTGTCTGGGCGGTTGTCCGAATCCATGCTGGTGACAATGACATTTTTCAGATCAATGTGATGGCGACGTATGTACTTCACTAGCTCGTGGCCAGCGTAGACCAAATTTGCACCCTTACCAACCACTTCATCCGGCAAATCAGCTGGATGCTCGACAAAAATGAGATCACGAAAGACGCCAGTCCAATGTTTTTTAATCTGCTCTACCGTCTTGAGTGCCGCTGCGCCACCACGCTGTTCATAGGCAATTACAACAATTAAGTTGTGAGCGATATCGTAGTCAGCCTCGGATAAGTTTTTTAGTGTTGACCCCAGTATTTCATAGCTTTCATTATAAAAAGCAACCATGCAAACATTGATTGTCTGCTTGGCAGTCGGATAATCCGCCTTGTGTTCTGCTAAATTCTGCAATACTCGCAGGTGCTCCGGTAGCTTGTAATCCGCCCGCCGTGTCTTGGCGTCTAGCTGTTCGTACTCTTTTAGAGACTTAATCGGATGGCTTAGATCAGCTAAACGCTTCGCCCAATCAACTCGCTCACTCTTCATAAGACTGCGGCGGCCCTGAATTGTCCGATAGGCCGTACCAAAAGCTCGCACAAACATAATAATCACCAGCACTAGAATATAGATTGCTGCAATGGTTGGACTAAGCAGGCTAAGAACAATCAATAGTACAACCGCGCCAATCGACAACATGCCTGGCAACATCTCGAAAAAGCGATATAGTTTAGTACGTTTTCCGAGGGGTATCTCGATATCTGTCATCACTAAGCTCCGTTAGACTGCTGCAGCCTTTAAGATAAAGGCACTGCTTAGTACTACTACCACTAGTCCAACCAGTACCATTAGCCATAGCCAGCATAGCGCCAATTGACGACCACGTGCTGCGAGCAGCTTTAGTGCTACTGCGACATTAATAATAAAGAAGACAATAGGCAAAGTCACAAAGTTAAACACATAATACCAGGGCTTCTCAAACCGCCCAACCGGGTCGGCGGCGCCAATCAAATCCCAATGCGTTTTAATCGTAAGACCTGGCTGAATATGTACAATAGTAATAATAAACAGCACCAACATCTGAATAAAGCTAATCAAGACGAGACATACAAAGAACTTGCTGTGTATTGCGTCCTGTGCAGCAGCTTTAGTTTCAGCTAAATACCGGTGCTTGTTGGGCATATTGCGCGCCTCTCGCTCTGTAATCTTAGGTTTTGCCATAATTTCATTCAATAAATTGGTGCGGGTGCGGAGAGTCGAACTCCGGTCTCAACCTTGGGAAGGTTATATACTACCGCTGTACTACACCCGCAAATTAGATAATGTTCTGGAGCCACCTTGGGGATTCGAACCCCAGACCCCCGCTTTACGAAAGCGATGCTCTAGCCAACTGAGCTAAGGTGGCGCTATTTATATTATAGCATAGCGTAGCGGCGTTTTGCTGATTCTAGTAAATAAATACCACCCTAACGGGTGGTAAATAATTTCCTGGCGCGCTCGACCAGACTCGAACTGGCGGTCTTCGCCGTGACAGGGCGACGTGTTAACCAACTGCACCACGAGCGCATCAGCTACAACTTAATATATCAAATTTTCGATAGCATTGCAAGGAAATCCGCTAAATTTAGCTAGCTGATTAGCATTTGCCTCGTGGTAGTGCAAAACACACCGTCATATGGCAGTCTATGGCAACCAAGGCAGTCGACGACAATTATTTGTTATTCTTCTTGGTCGCCTGCTCGCTTGGTATATTAATGTATTCTTTGATCTTGCCGTCTTTTTGTAGCTTGTTAAAGTCAGAAGTGAACTGTTTTAGCTTGATAGTAATCAGCAAATAATTCATTTGCTCACCATCGTCAGAGTTAGTGATACCAATACGCTTAGCAATATAATAATAGTAATCCCCGTTTTCCAGCTTCACTTGGATCGGTTTAGTGATTTCACCATCTTTAACCTGCTTTACTGCGCTCAGTACGTCGGTTGGGTCATTAGTATTGTTCACACTGACTGCAGTTGGCGTCGCCTCAGCCTTGTCTTCGTCATCACTATACTTCGCTGCTACCGCCACAAAATCCTCATTCTTTAGCGCCGCCTGCACCTTCTGTAATTTCTGTCTGGCTGCTGTATCAATTTGGTATGCAACCTTCTTTTCGAGCAATTGACCCTTTACTACCATTGCATATTCATCACGCGTCCAACCATAGTAATCCTTTAGTGTTGCTAGTAGCTCTTCGTTACTAGACTTTTCAGCCTTTAGATGTTGTTCAATAAATTTGTTCGCGTCATCATCGGTCACCGTGATGTTCTTTTCTTTGGCTAGTTTTGCTGCATAAGCCTCACGCTCTACAGATTTAAGCTCTATGCGCTTATAATAATTTAGTTCATTACGACCTTCGTTGCTATTAAAATCGCGACGTTCTTGGTATCTATAGTAATGCACGTCTGAGCGAATGCGACGCAGGTAAGAATCGTAGCGTACATTATAGCCGTCTACTTGTGCAACTGGCAACGGCACAACGCGTGTTACGCTGTAATACAAATCATCTAGCGACTGCGAGCGATACAACTGCCAACCAACCACACTGCTAAAAATCGCAACTGCCACTAACAAGATAATCAGTGCGCGGACAATCAGCTTTTTGCGCGACACTTGCACTGGATACTTAAACTTTTTACCCTGAGCTAATATTTCAGCTCGATGTTCTGAAATATTGTCATTGGTAATATAAATAGACTGCGCCTTACGCTGAGCATTCTTAATAATCTTATCCGACTTCTTCGCCTTGTCCGCTAACGCCGCTGTCTTCGCAGCAATTTTATCCTTAATCGACATTATTCCTCAATTACTCCTCTTTATCCACATCAACCATTCCACCAGCCGCTCGCACTGCATCAGATAGCTCGTTATAAACTCGCTCGCAGTGCGACGCCTTCTCGATTATCATATTTCCGACCATCGTCTGCAGTACCAAGGTACCAAAGCCAAAAATACTACCTGTCATTCCTGGTATATTATAGCTGATATTCTGAACTTTATTCAAATTCAGATCAATCACCGTTCTATTAAACAATCCCTTCTGCGTAATCTGACGTATCCGTTCGTTTGTAACAATAAACAGTGAAAAATGCCAGCCAATCCAGTAATGAAAAAATACCAGAATTCCTAACCCCATACCGATTAGCGGGCCGAACAGTAGATTTATATTATCCTGCCAGATCATAAACGGGATCGACCCAAGTAGAAATAGCAACAGAATCGCGTAAAAGCCCTTGCGCATCACAATGATATGTTGATGAAAAGTGAACAACACACGTTCATCAGGGTGTTGTCCTGGGAAATCCAAGTCCTTGTTACCTTCCTGTTTTTTATTTTGGCTCATTAACCATATTTTAGCACAAATTAACGCATCGCCGACCGCTATTTTACAAAGTTAAACACACGGTATCCTGTAGTTTTCCACAGTTTATTAATTTAGCGTTACTACTGATAGATGCGTCGTAAAACGTTAAAATGGCGTTATTGCACGACAATAAGCATTGTGTTACAATACGGTTATGGATACAAAACAAACACCATCAGCTAAAGCTACTGTCAGTGGTAATTTATCGAATGACCATTACCTGTCTGACTTAATTATGGACTTCGTCGAGGACGTAGAGGTTGGACGCGGGCGATCACTTCGCACCGCCGAGAACTATCATCTATACATGGATCGTTTTGCCGAATTTGTTGGCGATATTACCGTCGATCAAATTACCGACGAAACGGTTCGCAAATATCGTCTGTGGCTAGCACGCTATGTCGATGACCAAGGCCGCGAGCTATCAACCATCACCCAGAGCTACCACTTGATTGCCCTGCGCAGCTTCCTTAAATATTGTGCTCAACGCGACATAGCAACCTTGGACGCCGTTAAAATCAGCCTACCAAAAGTACACAAAAAACAGGTTTCATTTCTATTAGCCGAAGAAGTCGCACGACTATTCGCCGAAATCGATACCACCACAGAGAACGGTCTGCGTGATAAGGCGATTATGGAGCTACTGTTTTCCGGCGGTTTACGCGTCAGCGAGCTGTGCAGCCTCGATCGTGATCGCGTTAATACTAAGCGTCGTGAATTTGTCATCCGTGGTAAAGGTGACAAGGATCGACCAATCTTTATCAGCGCCACTGCTGCTACTGCAGTTGAACAATATCTTGATTCACGCGTCGATAACCTGAAGCCGCTGTTTTTAAGTAATTCGCGCAACGTTAGTAAGGATGTCCACGCCGAAACAGTCGCCGAGTCCGAGCGGCGACGGCTCACTCCGCGCTCCGTCCAACGTATCGTTAAAAGTTATGCAATGAAAGCCGGCATCACTAAACATGTTTCGCCACACACCCTACGCCACTCATTTGCAACCGACCTGTTAATGAATGGCGCTGATCTACGCTCGGTACAGTCTATGTTAGGACACGCAAACATCGCCACGACCCAGATATACACCCACGTCACAGACCCACATCTACGTGAAGTGCACGAGAAGTTCCAAAGCCAATTATAAAATATCTACCCCGTTAGAAAGAGGTAGATAGATACAGAGCTATAGCCGTGACTAGTATAATTTATTAATCATCCGTGCAGTTGTCGTCACCGTTGTTCCAGCGGACGGTTATATCTTTACAGACTTTACCTGCGGTATCAATAGCATAGTCCGGCCACCAGTTGTCTAAACTATTATCAGTATTACGCTCAGGCTCTAAACGTGCCTTAATGCGGCTATACGAACTTGCCGATTTACCTGTTACATCAACCTCCGGCTGGGTTCCATCAAAGTACAGGACATTGTTTGAACTGCAAACAGACTCGTCCGCTTTACACGCCGTTATGCGAAAATGCGCATTTTTATAAATTGCATTCAGACGCAAATACCAATCTCGTCTGTCGGTATCTATATCTTGAAACGCTATTGTACAAGCATACGGTCCATCTTTGCTACATTCTGCAACACCGGCAATACTCGGGTGTGCTGTAGTGTTTGGTTCAGTTGAAGCTATATAATCATTGAGATTGATTTTGTCGCCCACACCATACACTCGGTATCCGTCAGATCCCCAACTAGAAATTTTACGTTCTCTTGTTGGTCGCGCAGTCACAGCACGACTATCTTCGGATAACTTTTGTACCGACACATTACCTTCTGTCACTGGCACAAACTGCGCCCGCAAAACAGCTGGTACGTTCGAACTATCAAGGCTAAGACCATCAGTTTTCCAATCAGACTTCTTCGGCAATGTTTTACCGCCCGGCGCAGTCGTCGCAGGTTTGTCGCCATTGCTTGACGTACTGTTATTGTGCCACTGTATAGTAACACGCTTCGCATACGCTCGGTTACCATCCTTGTCCACTAGACGCAATTGAATAATTGAAGATTGACCTTCTGCCGTCAAAACACCCGTATAATCCTCAGTGCGCGTGGCAAGTTTCAAACACTGATAGTACTCAATCGCCTTGCCATTTTTATTAGCACCAGTTGTATCGTAAACACGAATTCGCTTACCGCCCTTAGCTGTCTCTAACGCCGTCTTCAAGCCAAATTGGATTTTTGCTTCGTCCGACGTAGTCATGGCGTCAATCGCTGTGTTACATGTTTGCTGGTCGTATGATTTATTGATAACCCCACTGCATATTTGCCTAGACTGGTTCGAGTCAAAATCACCGCTACTATTCATATGTGAATAACAATATTTCAACAGGCGTTTAGCGTCCTCTACACCCGATTCAGCTGCCGCGCGCGCACTATAGCTAGTGCTGTCATTGGTCGAGTCCTTTACTGTTGACGTCATAACGTAGGCAAAACCGACTGTCAGTACTGAAAAAACAACCATGAAAATCGATACTGTTAAAATCGCCACTTGACCACGCTGATCTGACCATGTAGAATGTTGGTTTTTCATTACTTTTCTACTCCCCTTTCATACACCTGCATACCGATATCCGCCTTAGCACAGAACGAACCTTTACTAGGCTTGAACTCATCACCGGTATCCTTTTTGTTATTGCCGTTATTATCGATCCAGTCACCACACTGCCAGGCACCGCTGTTATCATTATAGTTCACAAATTGGAATTTATCCCCAACTAATTTTACTTTAGATGGCGCATTTACACCTTCGGTCGAAATTACGCCGCTAACTGATAACAGCGGAACATTAAGGGCATCCTCTATACCCTGTACGACATTGAATTCCTGCAAGATAGTACCCTTACCGAGCAGAATCATCGTGCCGCTATCACGCCGAATTAAATCATATCTACTATCGTCGCTACAATAGGCACCTGACTTATCTTGGATGCGAACCAAACGCAACGACGAGTTGGCATCGCCTTCCCCAGCAAACCTATTGCGCGGTTGGTGGTCGTTGTCAATCCAGCTTTGCAAATTCCAAGCATAAGTCACACCATTAGCACATAGCCGAGTTACCTCACCGTCCACTGTCTTAACCTTAGGCGAAGCACTATATTTAACCGTATCAACGATATCCGCATTCATTTGACGCAGTGCTTGATTGACCTGACTCAGCCACACACCCTTATTGTAAGTACTAATGATACTCAGCATACTAGCCGTCAAAAACAGAATAATAAACGCAATAAACGTTAGTGATAGCGAGACCTCAATAATAGTAAAGCCCGCCGATGTTTTACACCTCTTAGCTCTATCCATCCTAGTCATTAGTAGTCCTCCGAAAGCTCATTCTTATGTATGCGATAAGTTTGCGAAATGCGCGCCTCGCCATCGCTCTTAGCGCCAAACGGTGTCCAACATGCCTTAACTACAATATCGATATACGGCTCGTTAGCTCTCGCGCCGCCGTACCCCACTGCAGCAGCACCAGCATCCACCCAGATACCATAACCTGGTTGCGGGTCAGTAATCGACACCGTACTCATGCCTGATCTACCGTCAAACGCATAGTCTTTATTACTCACATGCCCTCCCCAATACTTAGCGGCTGTCGAACGATTGAAGTCATTAGTACCATTTGCGGTCGCCAGATTATACACCCTAACTGGATGCGCATGATCCTCTGGGTGATACTCTAGCCATACACTACCAAGGCTCGAAGTATTAGTGGGTGATGTATAATTGTTAGGCGTTGACGCACCATTTGGGCTATACCAACTCATTCGACACTTATATGAATTATCCTTTAGCTGCGCGTAATCTGCACCAAAGGCGGCATCCGTGAATACCTTCCACTGTTCAGGGTCATTGCTGCGTATATAGTTAATCATCTCAATCTGCGAATTAACTTTCTGTTGCACGGAGGTGTGTTGAGTAGAGTCCATAATAGACAATAGACTGCTATTCATCGTAGTAAAAGTTAATAATGCAACAGCACCCAACACAGCCATTGCAATTGCAACTTCAATCAAAGTATCGCCCCGTTCAGTCACGTCGTCCGAAACACCGTTTGCGTAACGAATTCTATACCAAATTTGTTCAATTTTACTCATCAGTCGACCTCCACACTACATACACTAAACAACGCCTTAGAATCACTGATAGTTGATCCATTTAAGCCTTCAGCTGGCGCCGCCGTCTGAATACCCGATGAAGTTGATGCTACCGGAACACACAATGAGCCCGTACTCACGCCCAAGCCGCCCGATCGTAAAGCCAGCACCAGACCGAGATATGAATTACTGCCTATATTAGAAATCCTCCCACTGGCGCCGTCCAATGTAACATAGGCAAATGTCAAAATCGAGCCATCCAATGGACTACGCAAAATTACTAAATTAGCATTTTTATCACCAGGCGTATACTCTCTTTTGCCTCTACATTCTTTGTCGCTACACGCCAGCGTAGTAATAGCCTCACTGCCGTTGGGATACAGTTTTTCTATCGGTCGCACACCACGCTCAGCGGAAGGGCTGGTTATTGCAAACAGCGACATGTCTCGTATATTTTCTAAGGCTGTCTTGCTGGCATTCGGCCAATCAGGAACAATCGGCTTGCCGATTATATAGCTCGATGTCATGCGGTCGTCCTTAAATTGAATAATTTTACCCATCAGCAGACAGCTCTTGTTATTCCCCGCAGACTCATCCCTCAAATCATGCGGATCAACTGCACACAACGAGCTTACACCGCCCACGCGCTGGCTGATGTTAGAACGCACATCGTTATACTGTTGCTGAATAAAGGTTCGGGTAGTTTGCAGTGAATTGGTAAAGCGCTGGTTGCCCGACATAACATATAGACTGCCGGCAATCAGCAGTAAACCCGCCGACACTGCCATCACCAGGCCGATCTCTACTAATGTGTAGCCACCCTCTCGTTTCATTACCATAAATTATAGCACAAGCTATTTAAACTCCATAGATTATCGAACAATTGTCCCCAACCAATCACACAAATAATTACCAAATAGAACCATGGCGAATAGAGTCGCAATCAAAAACGGGCCAAAGGCAATCTGGCTACTAGGTTTCAGCTTTTTTGTAATCAGTAGTGGTATTACCGACAGCGAGGCAATAGCATTGGAAATTGCTAGCACTGCTAGCGCTAGTTGCCAACTGAGACACAACCCCACAACAACACCCAGCTTCACATCACCCAAACCAATCCAACGACCACCACTGAATAACCACAGCACACCATACAGACCGGCAACTGGCAACATAGCCAGTAGTGTATCGCCCAACCAAGTCATAAACACCATATGGTTGATAGCAAAGCTGGCGATCAACGTATAAATTAGCGCCAATGCAATCAGGGGGTACATAATTTTATTGGGTAACAAATGCCATTTTGCATCGTAAACCAATAACGCCGCCAGCATAATCAGCATGATCAGCCAAACCGCCAGCAAAACAATTAGCCAAGCGCTACGACCGGCAATTAGCTGTGCTGGCGCAAAGCCAAAAGTAATCGGTAGGAAGTAGAAAGACGTCACGAAGGCAGCACCGAGACCAAGCTCTAGCAGCAAGGTTGTCCAACCAATCGGTTTTCTACAGTAGCGACACCTTCCGCCGAGGCTAATCCAGCTAATGACGGGTATTAGGTCGAGCGGCGTTAGTTTATGGTGGCAATGTTCACATTCACTACGCCCCTTCACCCAATCTTTATGATGTTTTAGCCGCCAAGTGAAGGCGCCGACAAACGAGCCGAATATAGCGCCTAAGATAAATAAGAATATTGCACAGATAATTACCATAACTGTATTATACCAGAAACTACTAAAACAGTCCCTAGTGGGACTGTTTTAACGTATCTTTACTTGTCTTTACGTGTCTTAACTAAGACTAGTTAGCAGTAGTACAAACAGCATCTACACCGTTAGCTGTTTCATTAACGTAGATAACGGCAGCCTGCTTGTTGGTACCTTTTTTGACACCCTTACCCGCATTTTCAGCGTTATCAGCCTGGGTCATACATGTAGCACCACCAATTACCATAATAGTCTTCATCTGTTCGTCCCTATTGCCACCAAGTGCACTAGCAACAGCAGCCGCATCCATTGAAGTTCCTCCAAACGCCTTGAATTTTACACTCTCGGTATTGTTAGATAACTGGCTTAAGTATTTACCAATAAAGTTACCTTGGCCTTTGGCGTTTGCATATGAAGTATCATCTGAATGGTTATGCAATGTAACACCTGGGTTATTTGACGTATAACTAGTTACAGCCTCGGAGACACTACTTGCATCACGCTTACGTGCGTCGTTACGCTGGTTACGCTGTAGTGCAGGCACCGCTAGGAACACCACTAGGAAGATAAGTGCACCAACAGCCAGGACTAGAGCAACCTCAATGATGGTAAAACCTTTTTGAGATTTCTGATTTTTAATCATATAAGTTTACCTACCCTTTCTTTTATTTTAGTTAACTTACAGTTATTAATATATACTAGTTTATATAAAAGCGCAAGCGTTATTCCAACGAAGTTGATAGCGTATAAATCGGCAACAAAACTGCTAGCACGATGAAGCCAATCATACCTGCCATCACCACCATCAAGATTGGCTCAATCAGGGTCGATATATTATTAATTGCATTGTCCACTTCCTTGTCATAATAGTCGGCAACCTTAGCTAACATCGCATCAATACCACCCGACGTCTCACCAATCTTAATCATCTGTGGCACGAACGGTAGGATATAGTCTTGATTTGACAGCGATTCAGACAAAGATTTACCGTTCTTTACCTTCCCTGTCGCGCCCAAGATTTCCTCTTTAACGACCACGTTATTAACGGCATCAGCTGAAATTTTTAACGATTCCAACATAGAAACACCCGACTTAATCAACGTCTCCATAGTACGCGAGAAGCGTGCCATGTAAAGCTTGCGAAGCAATGGTGCAAACAGTGGTACATTTAACTTTACGGTATCAATTGCCTTACGCCCGCCGTCAGTTTTCTTCCATCGGTTAACGAATACAATTAAGCCAGCTATAACCAACAGCGTCAGCCACCAGTACTTAAGAATAAAGTCAGCAATACCTTGTAAAATCAAGGTCTGCAGCGGCAGGGTCTTACCCATATCATCGTACAGGCTCTTCACCTGCGGCACCAATGAAACTAGCATAAATATCACCACGCCGATAATAACAACCAATACGATGGCTGGGTACATCATAGCACCCTTAATTTTACCTAGCATATCTGAATCATGCTCTAACTGGTTTGCTAGGCGCTGCAGTGCCTCGTCTAGCGTACCCGAAGTTTCACCTGCCTCAACCAATGCCACATAAACATTATTAAATACATCTGGATACTTTTTAATCGCCGAAGACAGCGAAGCGCCACCATTAATGCTAGCCACTATATCGCCAGCAATATTCTTCAGTGCAGTACTACTAGTCTGCTCTTGCACGGTTGCCAACGACTGCGCAAGTGGCAAACCAGCATTCAGCATAGTCGAGAGCTGACGCGTAAAAATAACCAACTGTTTCGTGCTAACTTTGTTCGTCAGCTTAGCAAGTGGACCACTCTGATCGACGGTTTTGATCTCTAGTGGCACAATATGTTGCGCCATCAACAGTCGCGCCGCTGCTGCTTCAGAATTTGCCTGAATAGTCGAGCTAACGATTTTATTACTGGCTGTATCACGAGCCTTGTATTTGTATGTCAACATTGGCTATTACCCCCTCATCATCCTCTCAAATTCCTCTAGATCTACCGCGTAATTACGAGCTTCGTCGAAGGTAATTTGCCCACTATGCACTAGTTCAGCCAAGGTGCGATCCATTGACTGCATGCCTTCACGTGCCGACGTCTGAATTACCGCATCCAGCTGATGTGTCTTGCCTTCGCGAATGATATTACGGACGGCAGCATTAGCAACCAAGATTTCTGCGGCAACTACACGACCACCGCCAATAGCCGGAATTAGACGCTGTGAACAAATCGCCTGCAAGATGTTACCCAGCTGAGCCTTGATCTGCGGCTGTTGATGTGGCGGGAAGACGTTAACCATACGGTCAATAGACTGTGATGCACTGTTGGTGTGCAGGGTCGCAAACACCAAGTGTCCCGTTTCAGCAATTGTCACAGCAGCTGAGATTGTTTCAAGATCACGCATCTCACCAATCAGGACGATATCCGGGTCTTCACGCAAGGCACTACGCAGAGCTGCATTGAAAGAGTAAGTATCATAGTGAACTTCACGCTGTACCACCACCGAGCGCTTAGATTTATGTGTAAACTCAATTGGGTCTTCGATAGTAATGATGTGTTCAGCCTTCTCGGTATTGATTTTGTCAATTAGGGCGGCTAACGTAGTTGACTTACCTGAACCAGTCGGGCCAGTGACCAGCACCAAACCACGTGGGTAATCCGCGAATGACGACACGATACTCGGCAAGCCTAGTTCCTCAATGGTTGGCATCTCATTTGGAATCAAACGAAAGGCCGCCGCTAAATTGCCCCGCTCGTGGAAGGCGTTAACACGGAAACGACCTAAGCTACCGAACGAGAACGAGAAATCGAATTCCTTATCCTTCAATAAGATTTGTTGCTGATCAGAGTCAAGAATGCTAAAAATTAGCTTTTCTGTCATCTCAGACGTCAACGTTGGCGTGTTAGCAATTGGCGCAAGTGCACCGTCCACGCGCAACATCGGCGGCAGACCAACCTGAATATGCAAATCCGACGCATGCTGATTAATTACTTCTTGCAGTAATAATTCAATCCTTACACTATCCATATACCCTCCCTGTTTATCTATATTGTACCATCACACTTATGTTTTATGCTATACCACCAGCCACACGATTTACTTCGTCGATAGTAGTATTGCCAGTCAAGGCCTTTAGATATCCGTCCATTTGCATCGGAATCATACCCTGCGCCACTGCTAAACGCTGAATCTGGCTAGAGGTTGCATGCTTGATAATTAACTGCTGAATCTCTTCAGAGATCTCAATCACCTCGTATAGACCCATACGTCCTTTATAGCCACCCGGCTGGCTTTTACTGGCTACGCCCTTGGTCAGTTGATATGAGCTCTGTCCAGCTAGCGGCAATCCTTTATAGCCCAAGTCTTCCTCAACCTTAGCCACTTCACTATCATTCTTTGGCAACAAGTACCCGACCTTATCGTTAATTTGCTCGGTCTCCATCTTGCTGCTGGTATATTTCTCACGGTCAGAGCCATTGCGTCGCACTAGACGCTGACCAATCACTGTATTAATAGTCGAAGCAATTAGAAACGGTTCAATGCCCATATCTAGTAAACGCGGTAGAATACCAGCGGCAGAGTTAGTGTGAAGTGTCGAGAACACCAAGTGGCCCGTCAAAGCCGCCTGCACTGCCAGATTAGCCGTTTCAGCATCACGAATTTCACCCACTAGAATCACATCAGGGTCCAAACGCAAAATTGAGCGCAGACCAGATGCAAATGTTAACCCAGCGGCCGGATTAACCTGAATCTGGTTAACACCGTTCATCTTATACTCAACCGGGTCTTCTAGTGTAATAATGTTAATTTCTTCGCTATAGATTTCCTGCACCAAGGCATACAACGAAGTAGACTTACCAGAACCAGTCGGACCTGACGTCAATACCATTCCGTTAGGTTTCTTGATACCGCGGCGAATTGCTCGCAATGCTCGGCCTGCATAGCCCATGTCCTCTAGCTTGAAGCTCGACCCAGATTTGTCTAGCAAACGAATCACGACCTGTTCACCCCAAATCACTGGTGATATTGCAATACGCAAGTCGACCTCTTTATCGCCAACCATAACCGTAAACTCACCATCCTGCGGCTTGCGGTGTTCGTCAATTTTTAGGTTAGATAGAATTTTAATACGCGATATTAGCGCCGCCTCTACCGATTTAGGCAGCTCCATTACCACGCGAAGCACACCATCTATACGCATACGGATAACCAGCTTGGTTTCTGTTGGTTCAATGTGGATATCAGACGCACGTGAACGTTGAGCATATTCAAGTAGCTGGGTCAAGATACGCGAAATTGGCGAATCCTGCACAATTGTGCGGACATTTGCTGCCTTAGCTTTAGCCTCTGCTGTGGTATCGTTTTGCAGAGTTGGGTCAACGTCCATGTGGTACTGAGCTAGAACGTTATTTATACCCGATTCCGATGCTAGGTACACCTTGATTGGCCGACCAATTGTATTGGACAAGAAGTCAACAGCTTGCACGTTATTAGCGTCAAGCATAGCCACGGCTAAGCGTTTAGCTCCACCTTCAGCAGTTTCGCCTAATGGCACCGCCATAAAGCGCTGCGCAGTTTCCATCGGCAATAGGTTCAAGATACTAGTATCAATAACCGCTCGTGATAGGTTAACGTATGGTACACCTGTTACATGTGAAGTCGCCTCGGTTAATTGCTCATCATTAATCACCCGCTCATTAATCATTAGCGTAATGAGCGGTTCGTCGGCGTCTTCTGCACGCTTTCTTAGGTCTTCTAGTTGATCTTCGGTTAACGTGCCATTTTCAACGAAATACGCCTCGATTTTTTGTCGAGATTCATCCGTTAAAATTGCCACTACTATTCATCCCCTGATTTAAATACCTGAGTACTAAAGCCATCATTACCGATAGTCGACTCGACAGTCGGATTAATGCCGTTCTCGTTAAATACTGACTTATCTGGATCAGCCACTGACGTCGTAAAGGCATCCGCCTTAGTTACCGACTGCAATGACTTGTCAACGGGTGGCAACACCATATTAACTATATAGTATGCAACAAACCCAACAATACCAACAACTAGGACAACTAATGCAATATCTGATTTCTTCATATTAATCTCCCTTTACCTCGGTCGTCGACGTCTTATAATTTATCTTTGGTGCATAATAAGTCGTAGCTACAATCTTTACCGTCAACTTATCATCAGAACCATCAATTGACATACTGTTTATGACGATCGTACGAATCGACCTCTCCATGTCTTCAATTGTCTTCTGAATCGAGTTATAGTCGCCACTTAGTTCAACCGAAAATTCAATTGGTGTCGCAGCGACATTCAATGTAGACGTATCACCAGATGCGCTGGTACTAGCAGTATCTGTGCTGGCAGACGACGTAGAATCATCGGAAATTACCGTTAAATTCTGAATCGTTGCTCCGTGTAGCGACAAAACTTTGTCCTGCAATGCCGAACCTAGAGCCGTGCGGTTATCTTGGGTTGGCATAGCATCCAGAACCACCTGCAACGGCGATTGATCGTCTGACTTCAGCTGCGTTAAGTTCAAGCGTTCATTAGACTTTAAGGCGTCGACGTTAGTACGAATCGTATCGATCGCAGAGACATTTGATTTTAATGTCTTTTCAGCTGTTTGCAGCTGACTATTTACCTTATTCTGATACTGAATCTTTTGCCATAGACGTATACCGACGATAATTGCAATAACAGCACAACAACCAGCTGCCGCCACCCAAATCACAACTTGCTTGCGTGCGCTATCAATCTGCTGGCGTTTGCGTACTCCAGTCAGCGGCTTACTATCACTATTACTCATTCGCCCCCTCCTTGCTCTTGCCGTTCTGAGATGTGCCATTAAACAGCGGCTTGTTGCTATTCTGGTTATCTTCTACACCAGGCGTGTTCTCGCGAGAGTCAGAAATGGTTTCCTTTGGAACAACAATCCTAGCATTTTTAGTCGTGTAGGCCAGAGCCACAGGATTGTATTTCAGTGTCAAGGTAAAGCCAACCTTACCGCCCCGTTCATCGGCATCATTAGACATCGTAACGCTACTTAGTTGCACGTCGGTAAATAACTTGTCTGATTTTACATCTTTTTTGGTCTCGTCTGAATTACCAGAACCATTGCTGCCATTACTATCATTACTATTAGCTGAGCTATCACTCGAACCGCCTTGATTAGCACCATCAGTGCTATCGTCGTCATCACCCTCTGTGTATTCAATCTTGGCGCGCTGCATAGTAAGTTTAATAACGTCTAGCGCTGCATAATCCACGGTGCGACCTTCAACCACAATCGTACCCGTTTGAGCAGAACCAGAATCAGATGTCGCTGCTACATTACCGTTAACCTTCATCGAGCTAATCGTCATATAGTTGCGACCAGCAGGACTAACCGACAAAATATATTGGAATACCCGCGACATTTGCTCTTGCTGGCTTTTTACGCTGGTAATTTGGTTTAAATCATTCTGAATAGTCAAATATTCATTTAGACTCTTGCTTTTGTCGTTCTGAGCACTCTTGATCTGATTGCTGTATTTCTTAATATTGCCTTCGGCAACGGCTTTCAAACCAACCGATACACCCCACCAGCTCAGCATTAAGAATACAAGACCACCTGCCGCACATACGACAATAAAGCTAACGCTTACGGCTAAATTGCGACGAATCTGCGCCTTGACTAAGTCCTTCTTAACGTCAGGCAACAGATTTAGTTGTGGAACTGCCATTTTATAACCCGGTCCTTTCCGCTAAACCAACTGCTACAGCTAGCTGTGAACTAATCGGCGCCAAGCTAGCCTGAGCTGCGGCTGGCACGTTAACGTGCTGCCACGGTGTAGCCATCTGTACCTGCGTATTAGTAGTGGCGGCTATTATATCAGGGAAGCCCCTTAGCACCGATGTATAGCCACTAACCAAGGTGCCACCAACAGCAGTCTTTGTGTATTTAGTCGTAAAGTATTTCAGCGACTTAATTAGTTCAGTCTTAAACTGATCAACAGCTGGTTGCACAGAACGAACAATTTGCCCTTCTAAGTTATTTTGGTCAAGACCAAACTTCAGTAAGAGCTGACGCGCCTGTTGTGCCTCGATATTTAAATTCTGCTTAGCCATACGCACCAACGTACTTAGGCCAATTGGTACCGAACGAATCAGCCGTGGCGCCGAACCAATTGTTAAGATGATATCAGTATAACGATCACCCATATCGATAATCATACGGCCGTCCTGTACACCATCAGGCAGCAATGAGCGAACGATAGCCAACGAATCAGGCTCAATTGCAATTACATCCAACCCAAGCCCCTCGATTAGATCTAGACGTGCCTCTGTATAGGTGTTCTGTACAGATGCAATCAGCACTTCGGTGTTTTGTGGGTCATTTACCGATTGCCCAATAATAGCCCAGTCAATTTTAGCCTCATCGACACGCATTGGCACGTAATTCTCTGCCTGATACTTAATTGTAGCGTTCATCTCTTGGTGTGAAACCGTAGGAATCTCAACCACCGACGCAAACATTTTATTTGACGGAACACCAATCGCCACTTTTTTACTCTTAATGCCTGATTGGTTAATTACATCGGTAATAGCAATGCCTAACGCCCGACGATCAGCATCGGCAGTCGACTCGCTAAGACGCACGTCTATTGGCTTTACGCCGTAATGCAATAAGTTCCACCCGCTATTAGAGTGAGCTAGCTCGACTACACGGACCGCGGTCGTTCCAATATCGAGGCTAAAGAAGCTACCCACCGACTTCCCAAAATTCATATGTCATATTATACATAAACATAATAATTATTTCAACAAAAAGCCGCCTCTTTCGCCAAACATAGCAACAACAGATAGACTAAGCGTAAAAATAAATAACTTAGTGCTATAATTATTCCATGTTAAAGATTGCAATCGTAGGACTACCAAACGTAGGCAAGTCTACTCTGTTCAACGCCCTAACCAATTCAGAGGTATTGGCGGCAAATTATCCTTTTGCCACAATCGAGCCAAACACCGGCATTGTACCCGTACCAGATGACCGACTCAACGTGCTAGCCAAAATGTATCAGACGGACAAGGTTATACCAGCTACTGTGGAATTCGTCGATGTCGCAGGTCTAGTAGCTGGCGCTAGCAAAGGCGAAGGCCTTGGCAATAAATTCTTAGCCAACATCCGCGAGTGCGACACCATTTGCCATGTAGTGCGCGCATTCGAGAATGATTCAATCCAGCGCGCCGACGGCACAGCAAAAATTGATCCTAAGGGTGATATCGAGGTAATCAATACCGAACTTGCACTAGCTGATGTTGCAACAATTGAAAAACATCTACCGAAGTTACAGAAGGAAGCCAAGTCTAATCCTAAGTTACGCGATAAAGTCGCCTTCTTCGAATCCGTACAAAGTCAATTGCTAGAAGGCAAACGTCCAGTCGAATTCAACGAGTTTGATCGCACAGAGCTAAAAGAAAAATTGGATGGCATTGCTCTACTCTCTGCCCTACCAGTCATCTACGCATTTAATGTTGACGAAGACGGATTAACTGACGCTAATCGACAGAACGAGCTACGCCAGCTAGCTGCCAATGCAACAGGTGAAACACCTGAACAGATTCAGGCAATTTTTGTCAGTGCCGAACTAGAGAGTGAGATTCGCGAGCTATCCGAGGTAGAAGCAAATGAGTTACTAGCCGACTATGGCGTCAAAGAGTCTGGATTAGTCAAACTAATTCGCACCGCCTATGCTACACTAGGCTTGCAATCCTATCTAACCGCTGGAGCAAAGGAGGTTCGCGCTTGGACAATTCATAAGGGCTGGACTGCACCACAAGCCGCAGGCGTTATTCATACAGACTTTGAACGCGGTTTTATTGCTGCTCAGGTAGTATCTTACGCTGATTTAGTAGCCGCTGGATCCGAAGCTGCTGCACGTGCTGCTGGTAAAGTTCGCACCGAGGGCAAAACCTACATTATGCAGCCCGACGATATTGTCGAATTTAGATTTAATGTATAACTTTTAATAGATAGAAGCGCTCTCTGTTGCCCTTGGCGCCAGGGATGTCGCTATCGGCCTTGTCGCGAATTAAGAAATATCGTTTCGCCCACAGTTCAAAATCGCGCAGAATCTGACGCCGTTCGGCGTCATTTTTTATTACACCGTGCGCTTTCATCTTCTCGCCTACTTCAAATTGAGGCTTTACCATCGCAACGATCTGTGTATCATCGCTTGCCAGATACTTAGCCAAATATGGCAGAATTTCACGCAGGCTAATAAACGACACGTCAATCACAATAATATCAATAAGCTGGTCAGTGTGAAAATCACGAATATCGGTTTTCTCGTGCAACTCCACTCTTGGGTCGCTGCGTAATTTTGAATGAAGCTGATCAGTACCAACATCCACGCAAATGGACTTCACCGCACCACGGCTAAGTGCAAAATCGGTAAAGCCACCAGTGCTCGACCCAACATCTAGGATTACCTTACCCGCAAAATCCAGTTTCAGCTTTTCCGCCACAGACTTTAATTTTAGTCCTGCGCGCGAGACAAACTGCTCGTCTTGGTTCAGTCGCACCGTGCTTGGGTCTTTCACAAAGAACCCCGGCTTGCTGATTACTCGCCCAGCTACCGTCACACGGCCTAGCCGAATATATGATTCCGCCTGAGAACGCGAAGAGACTAGACCCAGTGCCGTCAGCACTCGATCCAGCCTCTCGCCCTTTGCCTGATTATTTGGCAACTCTACTCCTTTACACGCTCAACATAGTGGCCATCACGGGTATCAACCTTAATGACATCACCTTCTTTGATAAAGGCTGGTGTCTTAACAACTAAGCCAGTCTCGGTGGTTGCGTCCTTTTGAACGCTACTGGTTGTATCGCCCTTTACTACGTCTGGAGCATCCACGACCTTTAGTGGCACAGTAGTTGGTAGGTCTACGGCAATCACCTTGCCGTCAAAGAACTGCAACTGCACCTCAGCGCCTTCGTGCATATACTGTGGCACATCCTCTGCATCCTCTAGTGGTAGCTCAAACTGATCGTAGGTTTCTGGATTCATAAAGTAAACCGTATCGTTATCACTATATAGATACTGCGCTGGTTGCGTCTCGACGCTTGCCGCTTCGATTTTCTGATCGCCCTTGTAGGTCTTAGTTAAGACGTTACCACTGATAAGGCTCTTGATCTTGACGGTTACAATCGAACCACCACGACCCATTACCTTCTGACCATAATCGACAACGCGATATGGCTCGTTATTCAAATTAATTAAACGACCCTTCTTGAGGTCTGTTGGACTATACATGCTGCTCCCTTCTAGAAAACAGCAGCCGCATAAACCCTAATTTATCAGTTTACGTATCCTGCCGTTATCTCTTTAATCAATATTAATTTGCCACAAATGGAAGTAGTGCAATATGGCGTGCACGTTTGACGGCGACTGCTAGGTTGCGCTGTGAACGCGCACTTAAACCGGTCTTGCTGCGTGGTTCAATTTGACCGTAGCTGTCAGTATAACGACGTAGATTATCGGCGTCTTTATAGTCAAAATACTTTGGTGACTGTTTTTTAAACTTCTTCATAATTCTCCTTAAATATTAATGGGTTAGAAAGGAATATCATCAATCTTGATATCGTCCAAATCGCTACCAGCAGCTGGTGCGCCATTAGCATCATTAGCAGCCGGAGCACTGCCTGCATTAGCAGCATTGTTATCTGCACCAGCGTCGCGTTGCGAGCCCACGAAGCCAAAATCAGTTACATTAACATCTAGGCTTTGGCGCTGTGAACCATCGCGACCGGTATAGCTACGCATACTCAGGCTACCACTAACAATAATCGGTCGACCTTTCTGAAAATACTTTGCGATTAGACCGCCCTTGCGCTCATCCCAGCAGGTACAGTTGTAATAAGTCGTCGACTCACTGCCGCCAACACGCGTATTAACTGCAACACTAAAACTAGTTAGCGACGTACCGCTTGGCGTAGTACGTTGATCTGGATCAGCTGTTAGGTTTCCCTGAATCACCACGTTGCTAAATGCCATATTCCCTTCTTTCTGTTCAGTAATTATCGAACGTTACCCTCGTTACTATTAATTTAGTAGACTATTTGTCGTCGTGATCAGCCTTAGCAGCTTCACGTGCAGCACGGCGCTCTTTATCCTCGGCAATCGCTGCATCGGCCTTAGCGTCAACCTTAGTTAATAGATGACGAATGACATCGTTATTAATGTTTAAGCTAGCATCGATTTTAGCAGGTGCGGTAGCTGGTAGCTCTAGACGATATAGGTGATAAATCGCATGAGTCTCGCCTGCAATCTTATAAGCAAGTTCCTTACGACCCCAGTTCTCGTCACTAACGATTTTACCGCCGTTAGCTTCAATTAGATCCGCCACAGTCTTCAGTGGTGCATCCATTTTAGCCTCTAGCTCAGCACGGAATAGCACGACTAGCTCGTAGCTCTTGGTAGATTCTGACACATGTCCTCCTCTGGATTAAGCTGTAGCCAACATGTCGATAGCTACAGCAGGTTAATATTACAGTAGTAATGTTAACACATTAATAGCGTGCTGGCAAGGAACGCACTTCCGTGATACGGTATGTTTTGTTCTTGTTGCTATTGCCTGCGAAGGTGGTTAGGAATGTATTTGGTGACAGGTTAATGATTTCCGACGGCGCAGTTAGACCATTATAGTCACCCTCACCACTACCTAACACGCCACCAGACCCGAATGTACGGTGCAACTTCATGCTATAACCTGTGTCTGAAACGATTATCGATCCGTTGATTCTTAGCTGGTTAGAACACTTATCATGGCCAGGGAGCGACCCCTTCATACCTAAACTGTCATTAAAGTGGTAGATCGAACCAATGACGCAAGTATCAAAAGACTTAGCGATCAAAATACCGTCTATCTGTCCTACGTTTGAATTAACCGTAATCGATCCGTCCTTCGCATATAGTATCAAGCTAGGCATCTGGCTTAATTCACCATATGTCCCATAGGTCAAATTGCCGTCAATGGTGATGTTGCCCCCTGTTACATAGACAGTTGCATGCACACCTGGCTTCAGCCTCCCCTTGACTGTTACATCGCCATTATGTACATATAGACCGTCCCCAAGGGTCGACAAGTCAACCGTAGAACCAGGATCTCCTACTTTTTTACTAGGATCAACAGCTGGTAACCCTAACGTCGACCCAGACCTATCGAACATACCCACATAATCACACGATGAGGATAAACCGCCATTAGTATTAGCGTATATCAAACGACAAGCCTTAGCGAAATCATTAGTTGTAGTTAGCCCATCCGAGCCGAAATTCTCAACAGGCTTACTCTTAGATAACAATCCGTACTGCGACCATGAACCACGCTGTTTATCAACATTACTATTGCTAGCATAACTATGTGCAGTGAATTGTGCCGCTCGGGAATCACCTCCCATAATCTTCATCTGTGGTGCCCTAGCAATGCGAATACACGATATATTAGAGGCACGAACTGAATTTTCCGCCACGTCTGCCTTGGCAGCCCAGTTATTAACTACTACGTAAGAACAAATCTGATCACCAGGCGCTGCGTAACGCTCCCAGTTAAGCCCGCTCGGATCGACAGCTGCTTCATACGAGTAGTCATACTTACTCTTCCACCCCTTACTGTCATTTTGCGATGGATATAGCACAATGTCACTACGATTTAGCTCCGAGATATCCTGCGCACAATACTTCAACTTACCCAGGTCAATATCACGATGTGAACCATTAGGTCCAGACAACATTTTACAGCTTACGTTGTTACCAAAATAATTACCCGGGTATGTTTTTGGTCCAGCTGGGTTGATACTTTGTCCGCCCTTTAGTACAAAAGTATATGCTTTAGCTTGAATTGGCATAGTCTTTGTTCTGCCACCTGCATGCCGGATAGTATAGTTAAATTTAAATTTGCTGCCTACCAATATCTCGTCACTCGTACCATTATGGTCAGTTGTTATATATACCGCCGAGTTATCTCCATTGGTTGTTGGAGGCGGAGTATAATCGTAGCCAACATACACACACGCTTCATTACTGCGCACCCAACCATTATTATTGTTACTAGCAGGGCTTGCTGAAGTCCTCCGACAAACCCACTTATGTACCTCATCTTGAGTTAAGGTATATTCTGAATCAAATTGACGATACATAGTGCCACTTTCGCGATACCACTTTTGTGCCTCTGTACCATTGCAGTGATATAAGATGATATTATTGCCGTTATTATAACCATTTCCATAACGGTCCAAACACCAATTGCTATCATATGAACGCCAGCGAATAGTCCCATCAAACAGGTTCGGATACCATTTCTGCGCAGGTGATCCGTTACACGGCCAAATCCGAACGTTTGTCTGGTCAGCCGCAACACCATTTTCAACGTCTAAACAAAGATTTGAATGAGGGTTAACGTATGTTGCACGCCCCATATCGTAGCGCCATTGCTGCGCCACGCCAGCGTTACACTCCCACGTCTGAACGTTTGCACCCCATGCCGTACTGCCACCTGATACATCTAAACACTTATTGTTTTTTGGTGCCCGCCATTGTCCGTTATTGCCACTTAGAAAATTTTTACCCTCGTTGCCAGTATGAGGGTTTCCCCAGGCAGCATTAGCATTGTTTGCATTCCACCAGTGCGAAGTAATCTCCCGCCTTTCATCGCCACGACCTACAGTATTAAATAGGCTCTGGTTTTCAGCACGATGACGCCAATGTATCGTATCGCCGGGATATTTCTTCTGCCCCGCTTCCTGAACAGATGCATAGGTTGCTATATTCCAATTTGCTGGTTTTCGAATCAGCATAATTGGAACATCCGTATTAGCACAGGTTCCTTTATCACCGTAACAACGGTGTATTGTTACAGTGATCTGTTTCTGTGCACCACCTTCATTGCCTAAACCGGTTCTATTTATATCAATTGAAGTTTCTATAAAACCACGAGGTTCGGAAAAATGCCAATCTCCAGGCCTGCCGCCACGATCAAGCCTATCACTAGAGAGTCCATTTAAATAGTGCGTATTCTCTTCTCTCACCCTAGTCGCATCTTCATAGTAACGATATCCCCCACCACAACCATAAGTTGTTCCAACAATCCACAGCTTCTTAAAACTTTCACCGTACTCAACTTCAATTTTATTCATTTTGCCGTTATAGTCCCATCCATATCGATTTGATAGATCGTCAGTTAACCATAATGTGCCAATGTTATTACCCCAATAACTATCGGTACACCGTGGGTTTCCGCCCAAGTAATACCCCGTCCAACCAGCGGCAACTTTTTCATAGAAGTTCTGAGGTATAGAATGTTCTGCCTGTACCGGTTTCGACGCAACGACATTACACGCAATACATAGTATAAAGCATAGTACGCATGCTAATCCTAATTTACTGCTTAATCGTACAAAATAACGCATAATAACTAGCCTATCCCAAAGCCTTGTATATTATTCTTCGGTAGCCCATTAGACTGTTCGCGAATCTGTAGATCCTTCTTTATTTCGCCAATCGACATATAATTGACTAGACTGTTACTAGGGTAAATACCGCTCTTAGCCAAGGATTCCAAGTTCGTGATGTTACTCTTTGCTGATTGTATGTTACCGTTATAGGCATTAGCAAGATACATAATATATTGACAAGTTGCATCTTTGTTATAATTGCTCTTACTAGTAAATTGCTTTGCCAGTTTGGATAATTTATAGCCAACTTCATTGTCGGTGCCTCGATTAGGATCGTCTATGATTTTGTTAAAGCTGGTTATCATATCATTTGTACAAACATTATGTATAACGACAACATTATCGCCTGAATCTTTCTCTTGTAGAGCGAGTTTACCCGTCATTACTTTAACACCAAACACAGAAATAACTACGCTTTCTATAACAGCAATTACTCCAAGAGCCAGCAATATTAAATAAATGACTCTACGATGTCCCCTGTCGGTTGTCTTTGTAGTATTGTTTACACTCTTAATTGCAGACAATGCAGCATCATCGCTATTTAAGTGAAAATCTGGCTGGTTGTTACCGTTAATTTTACTACCTCCGACACCATTCATACAAGCATATTAGCACAAGCGTTTATTAATCGTCAACTTACTCAGCCCCACGACTCGGCATAGTATAGAACTACAAATGCTCTACGTCATCCAACGATTGAATCAGCACTGTACGAGACTTACTGCCGTCAGCTGGTGTGACGACGCCCTTTTCTTCCATTTGGTCAATTAGGCGCGAAGCCTTGCCGTAGCCAATGCGCATACGTCGCTGCAATAACGATGTTGAAGCTTTACCCTCATTAATTACCACTTGTACAGCGCGTTTATAATCCTCGTCGTCACCCATGCTAAATTCGCCCGACATACTACTAGCGGCCGCTGTCTCGGCTAATTTTGCCATCAAATCCTCGTTGTACTGTGCAGGCGACTGGATGCGCAGATCCGCTACAATACGATCGATTTCCTCGTCCTCGACATTTACAGCCTGAACACGGCGTGGCTCTTTAATTTCATTAGTAACCATCAGCATATCGCCCTTACCCATCAAAGCTTCAGCGCCCGATGCATTAATAATCTGCTGTGACTCCATCTTACTGCGCACCGCAAATGCAAAACCAGCCGGCACATTAGCCTTCAATGGTCCTTGGATATACTTCGCACGCGGCGCCTGCATCATGATAATTTCGTGAATACCAGCAGCACGTCCCTTCTGGGCAATGCGCTGCACTACCGTTTGCACCGTCTCACGTTCAGTTGACTTTAACGAATCAATCAAATCAGTGTACTCATCAATGATCAATACAATGTTCGGAATCTTATCGTCAGGGAAACGCTTATTAAAGTCCCTAAGCTTCTTCACGCCACCGCGTTCAGCAAATAGCTTATAGCGCCGTTCCATTTCATCAGCCAGCCAAATCAAGGTCTTTGTCAGCTTATGCATTGTCTCTGCACTAGTGCCGCCGACAATTGGCGCCAGCAGATGCGGCATATCCTTGTATTGCACCATCTCATTACCCTTTGGATCAACCAAGACAAATTTCAAATCATCGGGCGTATTGCAATAAAGCAGTGAGACCACGATAGCGTTCATCATCACAGATTTACCCGAACCAGTTGTACCGGCAATCAATAGATGCGGCAATGACGCCAAATCCATTACAATCGGGTCGCCTGTTACATCTTGCCCCACAGCAAAGGATAACGGCGCCTTCGCCTTTCGCCACATATCAGTTTCGAGAATCTGACGAATGCCGATAAAGGCAGAGCGCTTATTGGGGATTTCAATACCTACATATGGCTGACCTGGAATAGGTGTCTCCATGCGAATACTTGTAGCCTTTAGATTAGCCAACAAATTATCCTGCAGTTCAGAAATCCGCGACAATTTAATACCGCGCTGCGGTCGCAAACAATACTGCGTTACACGTGGGCCGATATTAACCTTCTCTACCTCGCCATTAATGTTAAACTGCTGCAAGGTATCCACGATAATTTGAATATTGCGATTATAATCACCGGGATCCGGAGCACCTCGCTTCTTTGACAGTAATTTTACATCTGGGTACTTCCAATTAGCATTATTGATCGCTGGTGTCGGTGTGGCACTGGCAGCGGCTACTGAAGTAGCCTTACTGACGTCATCAGCATGTGGCAGATTAACCTCAGGCTCTTTGGCTTTATTCACAGTAGGTGCTTTAGCTACTTCTGCCGGCTCAGCTTTCTTCTCAGCTTTCTTGCGGTGTAAAAGCGCGAGACCCCGTGGTTTCTCTTCATTACCTTTGTCTGGATCGTCATCTAGGCCGCTAACCTCTAGCTGCTTCTTCGGGTTTTCATTAGTCTGCGCAGCCTTACGTGCCACTGCAGCATTGGCGTTCGCGTTAGTATCCGATTCAGTGCTAAACATATTTTTCATCGTTTCAAACACAGCCTTCGGCGAGACTGAAAAAACGAACATTGCAAGTACCAGCAAGGTCACAATATAGATAACTGCTGCCACTGGTATATTTACAAAACCGAGCGTAAAGTCAGCAACTAGCCAGCCAATCATACCACCACCGTCCGCGGGATCAGCTGGGCTCATCTTGGCTGGATTAGGCAGCATCAACTGGAATGTTGCTGCTAAAATGACACAAAACAGAATAGTCGTTACAACAACCACAGGCGACGGCCGCTTTGATTCATCACGAAAGGCTTGCACTGCCAAATATACCATCAATATTGGGAACAGGTAGCCGAACCAGCCCATAACGTAGCGCACAAACTTCGCAACCGCGGCTGGCACTTCTCCACCCCAGCCAGACATACCTACCAAAATTAAAACAGAAATAATTATTACAAAGATGGCACCGACCTGCGCCCAAAAACCTGTCGGTACAGTATGTGTAGCCGTTGCTTTGGCTTTTGCGGCAGCGGCTTTTTTATTTTTAGGTGGCCTACCCGGACCACGTTTCTTTGCTGGCATACTTCTATATCTTATAATATCCTTAGACTTTTTTCAAATTAGGCAGTTCTAATAAGCCAGAACGGCTAAAGCACGCTTTGCATGGAATTTAAACTAAGTTCTGCGCATTCTTTGTTCGCTAAATTAAATCGCCTCGTTCGAGGCGATTTTTTACTATTCCTTCCACATTTTCATGGGATTAGGTCCATCAGGAGTACGCTTAAACGATATTACACGTTTAGTGGTCGTACGGCGAGTTGTATCGATATTACCCGCTTCGCGCTTCTCGGCCAATGCCCTTGGTACAACAGTCTGATTTTGACCGATGTGACGACGCGGCGTAAAGTGCATAGCATGTGACTGGACGCGTGAACGCGATGGCGTCTTAGCGTGTGTATTAGAGGTGCCGCGAATGCGTGCTAGTTCCTGCTCTTCGAACTCTGCCTTGCGACGTTGTTGCTCTTTCTCGCGGCGACGTACCTCGGCGGATACCCTTTCACTGCCGTTAACTTCGTTAACAACCGGTATAACGATCGGGGTGCGGTGAGTCTTGTCGTATAGAATCTGTGTAATCTCATCACGCAAATCGTGCTTAAAACTCTCCATATCGATACGCTTGCCACTATAAACCTTGGCGGTCTTTTGACGCAGATACTGACGAATTGAATTGATCAGCTCTTCGCTATCACGTAGATAGATAAAGCCACGCGATACAATGTCAGGGCTAGTCAAAATCTTGCCCGTACCCTTTTGAATCGTCAGTACTACAACAAAGATCCCCTCGGTCGACATGTGGATGCGGTCCTTCAGCACAACCTCGCTGACTTCTTGACCGTTGTCGTCGTACATTACACCGCCCGCTTGAACACGGCCAGTCTTCATAGCGCTGCCATCAGGATAAAATTCCACCACGTCACCAGCATCGCAAACAAAGATATGGTCACGTGGAATGCCACAGTCGTTCTCGGCGATTTCAGCGTTGCGTACTAGCATGTGAAATTCACCGTGGTTTGGCAAATAATATGTTGGATGTAATGCGTTTATTAGTTTTACATGATCCTCGCGCTTGCCGTGTCCCGATAGGTGTAGTGGCCCTACCCCATAGCGTGCAGTCTTACGGTTCTGCAGCACCTCTGAACCTTCGCGCATTAAGCCGTCCACTGTATGGGTTACGTGGTTCTCGTTACCGGGAATTGGGTTACTAGAGAAGACAATAATGTCACTACTCTTAATCTTCACAAAACGGTGCGCACCCGAAGCCATGCGGTTTAGCACCGCATTAAATTCACCTTGCGATCCCGTACAAACAATACAGACTTGTGAATCCGGTAGTTTAACCACATCCTCCATGGTCATCACTGTGTCCTTCGGTAGATTCAAAATGCCCGTGCGCAAGCCAATCTCAACATTCTGCACCATCGAGAATCCGGCGAACGCCACCTTGCGGCCATGCTCTGCTGCGCTCATTACAATATTCTGCATGCGGTGCACCTGAGACGAGAAACAGGAAATAATCATCCGGCTATTTGGATGTTGATCCATAATAGTGTCAAAACTCTGCTTGATATCCTTCTCGCCATAGGCTATTACAGTACCGTCGTCCTCGCAGTTGGTTGATTCGTTCATAAACAGCAGTATGCCTTCTTTCGCCGCAATCTCACTCATGCGGTTCAGATCAAACTTCTTGCCGTCAACTGGGTCGTTCTCGAAGCGCCAGTCGCCTGAACTAACAATCACGCCCAACGGTGTACGTAAAACAACTGCAGCGGCATCTGGAATAGAGTGATTCACGCGCACCAGCTCAACACTGAAATGTTCGCTGACCTGAACACGGTCGTGGTTCTCTGGATTCAGCTCGTGAAACTCGGGCTTAAAATCAGTGTCTTCTTCTTCCATGTTCTTGGCTAGCATACCAATGGTGAATTTAGTTGCGTAAACTGGCGCTGGAATCTTTGGAATTAGATGATGAAAAGCACCGATGTGATCCAAGTGTCCGTGAGTGATGATAACTGCCTTTACCTTGTCTTTATTCTTCTCTAGATAGGTAATATCCGGCACAATATAATTAATGCCTGGATAGTCATCGCCTGGGAACAAGAACCCCATGTCGATCACGATAATCTCGTTGCCATATTCAATGGCGGTCATGTTCTTACCAATTCCCATTTCGCCAACACCACCAATTGGAATAACCTTCATAGCGCCCTGTTCACTCTTACCATGGCGTTGTTTGCGAGCTAGCGATGGCATATATTGTTCGCCACCATAGCCGTTATAGATTGATTTATTTACCGGCGCATCCATGCGATGCAATGACGCCTGAGCATTCACATTATCACTAATTCGGCGTTTGGCACGCTCTACCTCACCACGGCGAGTATGAGTAGCGTCTAGCACTGCATTGCCAGTTTTACGTCTGGTTGTTCTAGTGGTAGCTGGCCGCTTCGACACGTCGTCAGCCTGCACTTCTTTGGCACGTTGTTGCCCCATAAAAACTCCTTTATCTGATTATTAATCGATTTCGCTTCTTGAATAAAATGGTTAGGTCAGAGAGAGCGTTTAATCGCTTTAGTAATGTATATGATAGCAGAAAGTGCGAACTAAAGCAAGACGATCATATTTAACAGTAGCACGCAGGCTGTTTGTACTACGTATTTAGCCCGCTACCCCTGATGAATTTTTTGACACTGCGGGCAAATATGCGTACCACGGCCGGCAACGCGAATTTTGGTAATTTCTGCCCCACAGCGCACACAGGGGTGACCTGTTCGATTAAAAACTTTAGCAAAATTATCTAAATAATCACCGCGACTACCATCTGCCTTAACGTAATTCTTCATCGATGAGCCACCTGATTCAATCGACTGCTTCATCACCTGACCAGCTGCGCGATAAATATTAGTTAGCTGCGTATCGGATAAATCTTTTACTCGACTAGCAGGATGAACCTTAGCTAGCCAGAGCGCCTCGTCGGCATAGATATTGCCAATACCTGCTACCACTGTTTGGTCGAGAATTGCCGCCTTAATTAAAGCATTCTGATGACGCTTTACGCGCGCTAAAAATTCCATCAAGCCATCACTACTAAATGGTTCTGGACCAAGCTTTTTGACAAAAGGAAAATTAGCCACCTCATCAGTTGGCCAAATCAATATACGGCCAAATTTACGTTGATCGTTAAAAAATAATTTCGCACCGTCATCAAATATAAAAGTCGCTCGCGTTGTCCGATCGGGCAAGTCGCCGACAAACGACTCATTCGGGTGACCGCCACCCCAGTTTGCTTGCCCACGATAAACCATTTGCCCAGTCATTCGCAAATGGCATAACAAAGAGTAGTTCAGTCCGTTATTAGTAGCTAGAGCCGCTACATCACCCTTGTTTACTAGGTCTATAATCAGCATTTTGCCTCGCCGACGAACATTCTTAACTGTTTTGTCTAGCACTGTAGCTTCGTGGCCTATATAGTCCGGGAATGATTTCGGCTCGTATAACTCAACTTTCTTGATCTGCTTGCCAACAATAAGCTTAGTCAAGCCTCGCCTTACCGTTTCGACTTCTGGTAGTTCTGGCACTATTTCATCCGCTCAAGTTTAGCTAAATCTTGCTTGAACTGGTCTAGATCACGATATAGTATGCCCTGCATACCCACCGCCTTAGCGCCATCAATATTAGCCTTACGATCATCGACAAAGACACATTCTTCGGGTTTCACACCTAGGCGTTCTGCCGCCAGCTGATATATTTCAGAATCCGGCTTGACTGCTTTAACCTGATACGACCAGATAACTTGGTCGAAATACTCATTCAGATTAACATCCCTATATAAATCTTGTACGTTACCCGAGGCATTAGATACAATCGCCATTTTGTATTGCGCGTGATGATCTGCAATAAACTTAAACAGCTCTTTGTTAATCTGCGCACGCTCGGTTGCCGTCTGAATTTCCTGCATAGCATCACGGCCAAGGGGATGCAGAATCGCACGCATTAACAAGTTGCGTTCATCATTGGTAATTTTACCAGCATCCGATAGCCGACCCGCTAGCACAATCTGTTTATACGTGTCCTCTGGTACTGTTTCCTTAAATGAATCATAAATCGGATCCATCAGTACACCGAAATTATCAAATAGTAATGCTTTTATTTTCATATGCCCCCGCTAATCAATTATTTTAACAAATCTTTGATAACATTATCTAACTCATTTGCCTGCTTTAGCTCTTCGATGCGCTTTCTGCCTGAACGACTAGCATCAGCCTCTAGCTGACTACGCAGTGCAACCTCAGTAAACTTTGATAATGTTTCGCCAGTATCTAGAATATGTTTCTTCACCTCTAATCGCAAATCATCTGGCAGATACACTGTTGTTTTAGTGTTTTTCGTGGTCTTTGCAGTACTAGACATCTCTTTCTTCACGTATTTACTCCTTTCTAAAATGTTATTGATAATGTGCCGCTTTCTCGTTGCCTGATTTTATTTAGCGCCTTATCAATTTGCTCTTTGCCGTCAGGAAATTGATTGAGAATCAGTGCAATTACGCGCGTCCGATTACCGCCAAAGTCGCCTGTCGTATTACCACACGAAGTTGTCCAGCTATTTAGAGCCTGCTTATCCTTGGTTTCATATAGACCAAAGTTAATCAGTTGACCGGTTGAACATAGCCCATTGTTCTGCTTGACATCCGACTTAACCGTAGTTGCGTAGCCATTATCTGATAGCGCCAATAGAAAGTTCTTAAATGAATCGCGGTTATTATCTAGTTCAATCTTTGTAAGCTCTGCACCACCGTACGCCTTATTGACATACAATTTGCGTGAAGTACCGCTAATATCAATGTTGATGGTGTAGCTATTCTCTTTTGCTACGACTGGACCGCGCACACTCAAGGTTACACGCGTGTCATCCTTAGGCTTGCGTAGTACTGTATCGCCCTTACGCTGCTCTGTTGTCTTGCTATTTTTATTACTAGTTAAGACATTTGACCCTAGCCAAAACATCGCACCCACCATTACCATTAGCACCACTCCAATCAGCAGCACTAAGCCTAATTTTCCGCGTCTCATAATGCTTTATTTTATCATTATGACGTCATGATGTCAAAGCACAGCCTCTTCAGCCGATCCGCCGATTGATAACAGCTAAAATATTCGAATAATACTGTTATAGATTGCCCCAGCTAACGCCCCACTGGACATCAGCTAGTAGATGAACACCAAGGTCAGGATAGATATTTTCCATAATTTGCTTCATTTTTTCAGCAACCGCTGGCGCATCAGCTTCATCACATTCGACCATGATTGAATCATGCACCTGCATTATTTGCATTGCACCTGCAGGTAGAGCCGCTTCAATTCGCAGCATTGCCATCTTCATTAAGTCTGCCTCTGTACCTTGGATAGGCATGTTAACAGCGGCACGCTTTGCAGCCTCGCGCACCATAAAGTTACTCGACTTCACATCGGGCGTCGGGCGACGACGGCCAAACAATGTCTCGACATAACCTTTGTCTATTGCCATCTGCAATGTCTGGTCTAGATAATCGCGAATCGGCTTGCGTACAGCAAAATAACGCTCGATGAATCGTTTAGCAGTGGCAATATTCATGCCAGTTGCCTCAGATAGTCCATGCGGGCTCATGCCGTATAACACACCAAAGTTAATCACCTTGGCATGACGGCGTTGCTCGTCTGTCACCTGTTCTACGGGGATACCATATGCTTCAGCAGCAGTCATACGGTGAATATCGTTTTTATCGTCGCTAAACATCTGGATCATACCTTGATCACCAGCCAGCGCAGCTGCAAGACGCAGCTCAAACTGCGCATAATCAGCATTCACTATCACTCGACCAGCAGGCGCAACAAAGCATTTTTTAATCGCCTTGCCTTCTGCCGTGCGAGTCGGAATATTCTGAAGATTTGGGTTAGACGAAGAAAGCCGCCCAGTCATAGTTACATCCTGGCTAAAGGTTGTATGAATTCGCCCATCAAACGACACCACTTTTGGTAACGCGTCAATATATGTCGATTTCAGCTTTGTTAGAATGCGATACTGCTCAATTAAGCCAATCACTGGATTGATATCATGCAGTTTAGCTAGTTCTTTGGCGCCAGTAGGATAAAAGCCGCTCTTGTTACGTCGCTTGGTCGCCGGTAAACCTAACCTATCAAACAAAGCCTCAGACAGCTGCTTTGGACTGCTAATATTGAACTCATAGCCAACTTGCTCCCAAATCTTAGTCTGCAGGGCGTCAATTTGCCCCGCTAGCTGATGTGACATATGCGCCAGTTCCGCTGTATCAACTAGCATTCCACGCGCTTCAATCCGCGCCAATAGTATCTGCAATGGAAAATCAACCGTATGTGCTAGGGTGTTCATTTTCTCTGATTTGCCTAGCTCTACTGACAACGTTTGATATAGCATCCAAACCACCGCCAGCTGATCAGCATCAGTGTAGCCACTAGGTTTCAGACTATCTACAATCTGCGTCAAGTCACGCGATCCATTCAAAGAGTTAACCAGAAAATCAGCATGTTTAGTGTCAAATTCTACTGTCCAATTAATTTCTAAATTGTAGGACAAAAAGTGTTCAGCCAATTTCTTCGCGTCATGAGTGATTACTTTTTTACCGCTCAGCAAGTCAGCCGCATGCTTCCAACTAACTACATAAGCCGCCGTATTATTAGGACTGATATAGAGCTTGTCGCCGATCGCCTGTACTAGTACAGTCTCGCCTAATGTCGGTTCACCTTCCATAATTTTAGTATTCGGTAGCTCATAGTCAGTCGTTGACACATCATCACTATCGTCCCGCATTTCTACTGGTAATTTGTTGATCAATGAAGTGAATTCTAAATCAAGTAGCATCTTGTGCAGTGCTACCCGATCGAGATTGCGCATATCCATCGTAGCAAGATCGAGTTTTAATGGCGCATCACACATAATTAAACCTAGCTTACGCGACATATAAGCAGAGTCACGGCCCGCTACTAGCTTGTCGTGCAGGCTACCTTTTACGTCATCCACATGCTGATATACTCCATCCAGTGTGCCATAGCTCTGCAACAGCTTAATACCTGTTTTTTCACCCACACCCGGCACACCCGGAATGTTGTCAGAATTGTCGCCCTTCAGCGCCTTGAGGTCAAGGAATTGCTCAACCTTGATACCGTACTTTTCTTCGAAAGCATGTCGGTCGAATTTTTCGATATTTGCTAACCCCTTTTTCATGGCAAATAACTCGGTGTCATCATCAACCAACTGCAACATGTCGAGATCCGAAGTAATCATCACCGTGAAGATGCCTTGTGCATTAGCCTGCTTGCTAAGTGTTCCCATGATATCATCAGCTTCATAGTCATCGAGCTCGTAGAGCGGCCAACCAAGCGCAGCAAGCAATTTATGCAGAATCGGTATCTGCTGATAGAAGTCAGGTGGTGCAGGCTTACGACCCGCTTTGTAGCCCGGATAGATAGCTAGCCGACGGCGAATATTTGTTTTTGGCTTGTCCCACGCGACCGCGACGTAGTCCGGCTTAATCTGATTAATTAATTGTAACGCCAGCATAGCAAAGCCATAGACACCACCAGTTGGCGTGCCGTCTTTAGTGGTTAAGTGCGGCATACCGTAATAGCCTCGATAAAACACTGATTTGCCGTCAATTAACGCCAAAATCTTCTTGTCGCCTGCTAGCACCGGATTACTCATAGCTACTGCTCCAAGTAGTCATGCAAGAGGCCGGTTTCTTTGTTCTTGCGCAACTTAGTCAAAGCTTTAGCTTCAATCTGGCGAATACGCTCGCGCGTAACGGCAAATTCAGCGCCCACTTCCTCTAGTGTATGAGGACGACCACCATCTAGACCAAAACGTAGTTTGATAATTTTTTGTTCACGATCCGATAGCGTGCTCACTACCTCCATTACCTGCTCTTTTAGTAAATGAGTACTAGCAGCATCTTCTGGACTGACCGTCGTATCATCCTCGACAAAGTTACCAAGCTCTGAGGAGTCGTCATCATCCGAGCCACCAATCGTGGCGTCCAGCGACTGAATATCCTGCTTGATCTTGAATACATATTTAATCTTTTCCGGTGTCTCATCCATAGCCTTGGCTAGCTCGTCAATTGTTGGCTCACGGTTTAGACTCTGCGTCAGCTTGCGCTGAGTACGCAGCAACTTATTGATAGTTTCTACCATATGCACTGGAATTCGAATAGTGCGAGCCTGATCAGCAATTGCACGCGTAATTGCCTGACGAATCCACCAAGTTGCGTAGGTCGAGAATTTAAAACCTTTGTCTGGGTCAAATTTCTCTACTGCACGCAGCAGCCCAGTATTGCCCTCCTGAATTAGATCCAAGAAGTCCAAACCACGGCCCGAATAACGCTTAGCGATGCTAACAACTAGACGCATATTTGCTTCAGCCATTTTATCCTTCGGCCGCTTCAAGCGCTTAATCTTCATATTTAGCTTGCTCTGCTGTCCGCGCAATTTTGCTTTGGTACTCTGATCAAGATCCTTATTCGATAGCTGTTTTTGCACTTCCGCTAGTTCAGTCTCAGCCTCTTTCAGTGGCTCAACATTCTTGATGATGTCTTGTGCTAGCTTAGCCTCTTCTTCTGGTTTTAGCAGTGGAATACGACCAATCTCTCGTAGGTAGACTCGTACAGAGTCGTCTGAAATTTCATCAATATCAGTGGGTTCAATAACCATATCATCATCGATATCGATATCGCTCAGATCTTCTGGCATATCGCCTTCGGCAAGATCTTCGCTTTCGTTTAATAAAACATTCTCGTCAATCGACGCTTTTTTCTGTCTCTTCGCCACACTAACTCCCTTCTTAGCCTAATAATCTGTTTATTTTTACATGTTGGAATTTTTATCAGCGCTGTACTGGCGCAAGCTAAAATAAGCCCATACTCATAGTAAATATTACCACGTCAAATTCAGCTATGCAATAGCTTCATCATTTACAATGCCAAGCCGCCTTCAACCCAGAAAAATCGTTACTAGCGTTACTTTGCTCTATGCTGTTTAATTGACTACGCACACTGTTCATCTCTTGGTTAATATCACTCGCCACCCCGTCATTGCCCTGCTCAAACGCTTCATTGAACTGTACTTGCAATTGGTCTAGCCGCTCAATCGTCTTCAGTCGTAATAGCTGAGTAAAGTTTTCTAGTATCATCAAGCGATTATTTTTAGCTATTGCTAGCTCTTGATCGTAAAACATCTGTAGTTCAGCCAATTTGTCTGACAAATCACTTGTCATTCTAACCGCCTTGCCGTCTAGCGGCTGGCTTAACAGTAGATATTTCAACCGCTTTAGCACATCGTCTAAAAAGCTATCTGATAAATGTGCCAATAAACTACGGTAATTTTGGTCATTACTAGCGATTGCGAAAATCGCATTCAAGCAGTACTGCACATTACGCTTGCCTGATTCATTCAGCTTGGTTTTTGCTAGCCTTAGTGGCACTGATTGCACTTTCTCGCGCTCAGCGTCGCCCCGTAATTTTGCTTTTACACTATCTATACTCACACCAGTCACTTCGGCAATTTTCTTTAGATAGAATTCTACTTCCACTGGATCTGACAGGCCACGCACTACATTTAAGGCTTTTGTTGTTACTACTTTTTTACCTTCTGCTGTCGATAGGTCATTACAACTTACATATTTATTAATAACCCAGTCTACGGCTGGCACATTAGTAGACGCCAGCTTGCGCCACGCCTCAACGTCCTTTCTTATCAGCTCGTCTGGATCTTTGACACCTGCCGCCGAATAATCGATCACTGACAGCTTAAGGTTTAATGGCTCTGCCAATTTAATTGCTCGCTCAGTTGCGGCAACCCCTGCTCTGTCACTATCAAAGCAAAAACGTATATCGTTAGTTAATCGGCCTAACGACTTCAAGTGGTACTCCGTCAACGCTGTACCGGCTACAGCCACAATATTCTTTACTTCCGCCTGCGATGAAGTCATGACATCCATATTGCCTTCGACTACTATTACAAAATCTTGTTCGCGAATCGCTTTCTTCGCAAAGCTCAGACCGAACAGCTGACGTCCTTTGTCATAGACCAAGGTAGCCGGTGTATTAATATATTTTGGTTGATGATCATCCAAAATTCGTGCCGTAAAGCCAACTACTTGTCCTTGCCCATCTCTCAGAGGTATCATCAAACGATTGCCACCATAATAACCTTCACCCTCACCCCTGAAGTTATAGTCTTCAAATAAATTAAGTCCAGCCGCCTTAATTTCCTCGCGGCTATAGCCTTTATTGATTAGTAGTTTCTTTAGATTATGCTGATGAGGTGCATAGCCAATTCCCCAGTCAATGATAGTCTGTTTTGATAACTGACGTCGCTCGCTAGCGTACGCAATAGCCTTTTTAGAGCTAATTAGGCAATGCTGAAAATAGTTGACCGCCAAGATATTCATATTTAGAATTCTCTCTTTGCGCTGGCTCTGGCCCGGTGTACGGCGACGATCATATTGCGACAAATCCACGCCAGCTTTCTTGGCTAGTATCTCCATTGCGCCCATAAAGTCGACGCCTTCTGCTAGCATTATGAAGCTAAAGATATCGCCACCTTGACCCGATGAAAAATCATGCCAAATGTCGCGCTCGGGCGTAACAAAGAATGACGGCGTGCGCTCGTTAGTAAATGGACTTAACCCCTTCCAATATCGTCCCGCCCGCTTCAGCTGGACATATTGACCAATTACGTCTTCAATGGCTAACTTTGATCGAATTTCTTCCTTGGCGTCATTCAAATCACTCATTGTTACTATTATATATTAGATTGAGAATCAGTGCCGCTTGTGTTAATATTTTAGTATGAATAAAGGTGGGGATGCTAGTGGTACCAGTACAGCTGGTGGACCAAATATAGTGCAGTATCATGCACCATCATTTAATGATCCCCATCATCCGCTTAACTCAGCGCCGATTATCGATAACTCCGCCTCGGCTGGCAACAGCCTATTCGGTGGCGATATACCATCGGACAACGCCAACATCATACCTGGCACTCCAGCCACCCATCATGCCAAGCGCGACGCTCCAATTAACGGCGCTGGTAGTAGCACCATTATTGCCTCTAACTACTATTCCGGCTATACTCCAGCACTCCACAAAGAGAAGCGCCTTAAAATCGATCCAAGCAGCTTCACTTTAAACAATACTCCAGGCAGCCAAGCGCCTAGTACTACGCCGAATCAGCCAAACAGCTATCAGTTTAACGCGCCTGCACCTCAGCAGCCAAACGGTTATCCATATGGTGCACCCAATCAGCCACAGCCAAACAATTATCAATACGGTGCACCCACACCAATTCAGCAACAGCCATATAATTATCCATATGGCGCATCTAGCCAGTCGCAACCCAATACTCAAACTTTTAGCCAAGCCTACATAGCACCACCTGCCATGCCGGAAATTCCGACGGCAAATTACGGACAGCAACCTACACCCAACCAGACCTATCCTCAGCAAACCAGTGCACTCGGTTCACTTTCTACCAACCAGCCGCCACAGCCAACCTATGGCAATATCGACTACCTAAATTACATTGCGCCCGATAATACACACAATAGCAGCACTAAGCTTCTACCTGCCAATCCCCTGTCTAGCAAGCTTTTTATGGCTATTGGTATTGGTGTAATTGCCTTGGTGGTTATTGTATCCATTATTGCTGCTGTTGGCAGTAGCCGTAAAAATGGCCCATCACAAGGCAGCCTAGTTCAACTTGGTCAGGATATTGCAGACCTTCAGGGCATCGTAAAGTATGGCGAAAGCGCCTCAGACAGCTTCAACACCAATATTATTGACGTCAACGCAGAGCTCGGACTAACTTCTAAATCACAATTCAAGGTGTTATCTGACAAAATTGGCATTGCTGCTACCGATAAAGATGGCAACGCAGTTGAACCAACTGCCAGCGAAGACGTTACTAAGAAGCTAGATAGCGCCAAAGCGCAAGGCACGCTAGATAGCGCATTAAAGAAGGAACTTCAAGACTCCACTGATAAAATTACTAGCGACATCAAAGGAATTTACAGCACCACCAACAATGCAGAGGCGCAGAAAATACTAGAGTCTGCCTTTAACGACTTTTCCGAACTGAACAAACGTGTTAAAAACGCCAATTAATCAGTAACTATTTGGCGTTAACGACATTTAGTCTATGTTTTATATATTAGCTATGACTTATGCTATCTTTCGCTAGTTTAATTGTTTCTTCGTAAGCATGTCGGATTTGGTCATGAACATATTGATCAGACAGCTGACCCGTCATTAGGATGGTAATCCAGTGTTTTTTGTTTAGATTCTGACCTTCTAGCACCGACTCGTATCGACTACGTAGCAGCTTAGCTAGATTAGGGTCACAACGCAGCGACAGCTGCAGCGGATTAGAATCTTTTTTAATCACCGCCATCATTTCGCCATTTACAGCATAGACATAGTCTTTATCTGTCGATCGTTCCTGATCGACCGTGGCACCCAAATTCTCAATCTGCGCGCGAATATCTGCTTCGGTTAAGGCCATTAAAATTTAACCCTCTCTAGATAATACTTCAGCTCTTCCATTGAGCCTTCAATATCACTCATAGCTCGGTGAGCCTCTGGTTTATTAAAAACTACGCCACGATTTTCAAAGACAATCTTCCAGGCACTAACGTCTAGCTGGCGGTAATTAAATAGCTTGTCCAGTTGCACCCACTCGCGTTCAATAAATTTCTGATCCTGGTGAATCGAGTTGCCAGCCAGGTAAATCGGTTGCGATACGTCAAAATTTGTATTCACAAATTCAATTAGTTCTTTCTCTACTTGCGCCGCCGTCTTAGTTTCTGGTGCAGTTGAGTTCTTAATCAGGTTATCGTGACTAGCTTGGTTTTTCTGCCAAAACTCACCCGTCATTCGAGTTTCCATAAAATTGCGATCCAGCTTGACCGATGCTTCGTAGCGCGCAATTTCATTAAATTGCCAGTCAGTCGCAATTACGCCAACTTCACAAATTTTATCAACGTCTGGCTCTAGACCCGTCATCTCTAGATCCACCCAGAATAAACTTGCCTTTTTATTATCCATACCTAATTACATCCTTTCTGGAACTTCAATTCCTAAAATATCTAGACCATGTTTGAACACATATGCTACGCGCTGCATTAAGTGTAGGCGCGCCGCCTTTGTTAATTCATCTACCTGCTCTGTTGCGATTGGCGTATGTTCATAATAGCGATTCAACTCTTTCGCTAGCTCGTAGACATAGGTTGCAATACGATGTGGCTCTAGCTTATCTGCCGCTAACTTAACAACGTTCGGATAGTCCAGCAACTTCAACAACACCGCTTTCTCATCCTCATAATCATAGCTAGAATAGTCAACATCTGGAACCAGATTATCGTGCAAAATTTTATTTACTCGTACCGCAGCATACTGTACATATGGGCCAGAATAGCCAGTCAGACTAAACATGGTGTCCCAATCAAATAGCATGCCAGTACGCCGATCGTTCGCAAAATCACTAAACTTGATTGCGCCAATAGCAATCTTCTTAATATCGTTATCTGATAAATCTGGCGTCTTGGCGTTTGCTCGCGCCCGCTCTTCTGCCTTATCCAGCAATTCTTCTAGCAGCACCACACCCTTACGTGACGACATCTTTTCACGTGTACCATCTTCGTTCAGCTGGTCAATCATGCCGTACCACATATGAATCATCTCTGTCTTCAAACCAATTTTCTTTGCCAAGGCAAACAGCTGCTGGAAGTAAAACTTCTGTTCACTGCCCACACAGAATATTACTCGATCAACATGGAAGGTCTGATCACGATAGATCATAGTAGCCAGATCCGTAGTAGCATACAGCGCTGCTCCGTTAGACTTTAGAATCAGTATCGGCGTCTTGATGCCGTATTCTGCTAAATCAACAATCACCGAGCCATCTGGATTCTGCACTGCGATACTTTTTTGCAATAGGTCTCGCACTGCAGCCTTGCCCTTTTCAGCGAAGAATTTCTCGCCCAGCTCGTAATCCGTACTAATACCTAAACGCTGCATGACTGCATGTATGTGATCCAATGAAATTTTGTTAAAACGCTCGGAGTAAGCTACCGCCACAGGATCGTGTTGCTCTAGTTTAAGCAGCCATTGCTGAGCCGCATCAGCCAGGTCGGTTTTATTAGACGCCTCTTCTTCCTTTATAGCCGCCTTTGTTTTGATATAGATGTCGCCGAGTTCATAGACGCCACGCTGCTTTAATGCTTCTTCGCTACTGAACTTTTTGAACCCAACCACCCAGATGCCAAACGGCGAGCCATAATCACCTAGATGATTATCTGTGATTACATCCCAGCCAGTAGCCAGCATTAGATTACGCGCCGCCCAGCCTTGGTTAGCTGGTCGCAGGTGACCAATCGAAAAAGGCTTAGCCATGTTTGTTGAAGGATATTCAACTAAAACTTTCTTACCCGCCCCGTCTTGATTGTTGCCAAACGGCTGCGCACTATTAAATCTTTGTTCGAGATCTATATCCAATGCTTTTGCTGATATACGTAGATTAATAAAGCCTGGTCCAGCAATTGATACCTCACTGTACACTACCGTATTATCTAATTCAGCTTTAATTTGCTCGGCAATCGCTCGTGGCGCTTGGTGTAGTCGCCCGGCTAATTGCATTGCCACATTAGTGGCATAATCGCCAAACTGCGAGTCAGGGCGACTTAACTCCACTTTTATATCAACATCGAACAGCTTTTTTACTATTCGCTCGATCTCATATGCATATTGATTCATTGGCTATATTATACAACAGAATTAAAACGGGGCTACTCGTGATGAGTAGCCCCTAAAGGGATTGATTTATGCTGAGTCAATCAGTGACAGCACCGATAAACCAGCACTACTTGCCAGTCTGAATCATAGGAACTGAACCGTTCGGCACTACAGTCAAATTATCAGCACCCTTTAGAGCGTCGATATATTTCTGTGTCAACACCTTATCTGTCAGTGAATTATTCAATATGGCGTTAGCGTCAGCGTCACCCTGTGCCTTAATCTTCTTGGTCTCGGCCTGAACCCTAGCAGTCTCCTGCTCGTTTTTAGCCTTCTGCTTATTAACCTCTGCCGCTTGTGCAGCCGCATAGGCATCGGTGATCGACCGCGGATAGCGTACGTCTTGTACACTCACCTGCTCGACAGTTAGACCAATATTATGCCACTTGGATGACAGCTTTTTCTGTACTGCTTCAGTGAATTTACTTCGATCAGTCAGCATAGTTATTGTACTAAACTGACCCGACACCTCACGCGTAACCGAACGCAGATCATTACTGATGTACTTTTCGGTCATGCTTTGCTGCGTGCCATAGTTTATATACAGATCTTTTGCTGCATCTGGTTTGAGTGAATAGTTGACCTGAATATCAACATTCGCACTAGCACCAGACTTGTCGTTGATCGAAACCTGTTTGCCCCAATAATTACCACCTTTGGCCTTGTATTCTGTATCAGCACCATAAAAGTTGATCAAATTATTACGTGTATCGTAATAAATCACACTCTGCCACGGAGCTTTGACATGCAAACCAGCATCCTTGGAGACACCAGCTATCGAGCCGCCAAAATTACGTAGCACTGCTACACTGCCCGCATCCTGCGTATAGACAGAACCAATGACAAGCAGAACAAAAGTAGCGACAGCCGAGACCATTATCTTGGTCTTTTTAACTTCAATTGTGGAGCTGGTAGCATTTGCTTTTGCAGCTTTGTATAGACCAAATCCTGCAATTATCGTGTATACTAGAACAACCACACTAAGTAGTAGAACTACCGTAGTGACAATGTTAGAAAACATCTTTCACCTTTCTAAAGAACTAGCTCACATGAGCCGTTGATCTGATTTAGATCACTTTTATAATATATTATTTTAGCAAATTGTCAACACTTAACTGGTTACTTTACCAATTAAATAGGCTACCCTCTAGTTGGTAGCCTATTTATTTTTTCGGTCTATCTAAGATGCTAGTTTGTAATCTGTAGCTTCACCACTAATTACATTGACGGTTTTCACTTCATCTGCGCTCAGATTTGGCGTGCCATCATAACGGTCATTGCGGATAGCTTGACGTCTTTCGTAATCTTCATGACTACCAAATGGTGCAGCCTCGACTGTACGAGTTTTTTCAGCCTGCGTTTTAGTGTATTCAGCTTGTGCGCTAGCCTCGGTTGCCGCCTGATCTAAGGCACGCTTATTGCTAGCTTCAGTAGAATTGTGAGTGTTGAAATCGATCTTTTTGACATCGTCTAATTTAGCTAATGCCATTTCTGATGTCGCCACAATGGCTAGGTCACGAGACAAGCCTTTATAACGAATCTCACGTTCCGACATATTGGCAATCGCCTCTGCATTATTTTTACCACTATTAATAGAATTAAATTTATTACTCATTATCTTCCTTTCTATTTCTATCTTCTTCTTTTTGTCTAACTATCTATCTTCGTTCGACATTATTATACTATCACGTTTATGTTTTATTGTCAAGCACTCTGCAATAGTTTTTATTATTGTCAATAATGCACACCACCTGACGCCAACTAGCCTTGCAATATTCTAGACTACGACAAAAAACTACCCCTCGATCGAGGGGGTAGTCGACAAAGCCGTTAAACTTTAACCTAGATAGCTCGATATTCCTTTAGCAGTTTCTCGATGTCAGTATCCTTGACAGCCTGAATGACCTTATCTAGCACCAATTTTTGTGTGAACGGCAGATCCATATCAGTCAGCTTACGACCATCGCGCAGTGCAATCGACGCGTTAATCAGGTCGCGCACATCGTATGTACTATTCCAGACCTCTGGCACACCACGTTCAACGTTAAATAGAGTGTAGACCGCTTCCATAGCTGTGCGCGCAGAATACTCCGTAGTAAAGATGACGTCGCGCGGCTCTTCTGCAAACTGCCCCAAGAAGGCAAAGTTTACTGCGCCATCCGGCACAACATCCGGACGATCGCCTGCCTCGCGTGGCATAAAGAAGGCATCGATGTATGGCATCATAACTGGCACACTATTGGCATGATTGGTTGCCAACTCCTCGATACGATCGACTGGCACGCCTAGATGATATAGCCATTCTTCACAAATTTCTTTACCAGTACATTCACGCATTGGCTTCTTGATGTAGTTACCCGGCTGATCAGGGAATAACCCGTAAACCCAAACGCTCAGCTGATTCTTTGGCTGATCTTTGAATTGCTGTTGACGATTAAGCGTCCAGCTCATTAACCAATTTGAGTCCTTAACCGACACGATACCACCAGTAACAGTACGACCACTAAACGGATCGCGACGGCAAATGTTCTGAATGTACGGCGGAATTTCGTTATCCAAGGTTGTTACTGTAGCGCTCATCCATTTACTAGCTTCTGGATCATGGCAGAACTTATCTGGGCGACCAAATGACTTGTCTTGGCGAGCAATCCGACGCCACATATCCCAGCCGCCGCCTTGCTTCAGGTCAGGAGTCCAGGCTGCTGGCTCGTTCTGTGAACCAATGGTGGCGTTTTCAACACAACCACCCGGCGTTATGAACAAATAATCGTCTTCAGTTAGGTTAATTGTATGCTCACCGCCCGCATCAGCAATGACAATAGCCTTTGCCACTTTCTTAATATCCGTACTGTATGGATTGCGTGGGAACTGTTCTTGCTGAATGCGCAATATAGTATCCTCACCAACGCTCGAGCGTGGACGCTTGGCTACACGTTGACCACCAACTTCGATCTTTACATCATTTACCTTGGTGTTGTAATGGAACTGTACGCCTGCCTTCTCTAGATACTTAACCATTGGTAGAATAAACGACTCGTACTGGTTGTAACGACTAAAGCGCAATGCCGTAAAGTCAGGTAGACCCGATACGTGATGAATAAAGCGCTTAATGTACAGCTTCATTTCTAGTGCCGAGTGCCAGTTTTCAAAGGCAAACATGGTGCGCCAGTACAGCCAGAAGTTCGACTTAAAGACTTCATCGTCAAAGACTTCGTCGATACGCTTGTTGTATAACTTTTCATTTGGCGTAAAGAACAGCGCCATAATCTCCATGGCAGCTTTATCGCTTAGGCCAAATTTACCATCAACAGCTGGCTTGCCTTGGTTTTCCGTTGCGCGGCACATGGTAAAGTTAGGATCTTCACGATTCAACCAATACAACTCGTCTAGTACACTAGCACCTTTACGCTCTAGCGATGGAATTGAGTGAAGAATATCGTACAAAACTTCATAGTGGTTATCTAGCTCGCGACCGCCACGCATCACGTAACCAATACCCTGAATTTCACGGCCGTCACAAGCACCACCAGGTAGTTCATCTTTCTCAAAAATATGAATATTTTTACCTTGCATCTGCGCGTCGCGTACCAACACTACCGCCGCAGCCAAAGCCGCTATACCCGTACCTATAATATAAGCGTGCTTATTATCGACACCGTCTGGCTTTTTTGGCCGTACAAATGCGTCATAATTACCGCTTGCGTAATACATTATATTTATGCCCTCCCTGTTTATTTAATTAATTTTCATGGATATTTTATCACTACAATTAAACATATGCAATATTAAATTTAGACCTGTATCAATGTTTTAATTAATGTTTGAGCCACAAAAATCACCTTGCTCAACCTAAGTTTTGTAACGAAAGCTCTGTAATGTAATCGCCTTATCACGATGCTCTTTTGCTATAATTAGACCATGAAAAGACTTGATAAATTCTTTAGCTCGACATGGGGTAGCACGGTAGCATTGACCGTTGCGATTGGCAGCTTTCTCGCCCTCACTCTAACCCGCATCACCACTAGTTCAATCTGGTTTGACGAAGCTTTTAGCGCCTATATTACTAAGTATAATTTAGCCGAGATTACTCATTACACTGCTCTAGACGTTCATCCACCTCTGTATTATTGGTTACTAAAGGGCTGGACTAGTGTATTTGGTACATCTGCGTTTGCCTTTCGTTCAATGTCAGTATTCTTTGGTGTAATTGTCTTAATTTTGCTATTTTTCTTAGCAAAAAGGTTATTTAACCGCAAGACTGCCGCCGCATCGGTTGTCTTAGTGGCAATCTCGCCATTATTTGTTAGTCTAGGCATAGAAATGCGCATGTATATGTTGGTTGCAGTAATCGTACTCGCAGCTACCCTTATGCTCTGGCGCAGCCTAAAGACTGGCAAGCTATGTGACTATATTATTTATGGTGTTTTAGTTTGCCTAGGTATGTTCACCCACTACTTTACCGCAGTAGCTTGGCTAAGCCACTGGGTCTACCGAGCAATTTATCTGCGTACTAATGGCCTGAACGGTCGAAAGCTAGCCAAAGCCTATTTTGATAAACCATGGATTATCGCCCATATTGTAGCAGTTGGTCTATACGTACCATGGATCCCAACTGTAATTACACAGTTTCGCACTGTTAGCAACGGCTTTTGGATTCCGGCAGTTACTGCAAACACACCTAGCAACTATCTATCTGAACTCCTTTTTCATCTACAGGGCGACCAAGTAGAGGGCTGGCCGTCAATGCTGTTCTTTGTAACTGTTATATTAATCGGTGTTCTGATTTATCGCTACCTGCGCCAAATCCGCTATAGCCGAGCAGAGCGACGCAGCTTTTATCTAGTACTAACCATGGCGATAGCACCGGTAATTTTTCTGATGCTACTATCTCTACCGCCGCTAACTTCATCTTTTGTTGATCGATACGTCTTATCTGCCGCTATCTTCACAGTTGCATTAGTAGCCGTGTTGGTCGTAAACTACAAATCCAGCAAAGCCAATTGGTGGATCACACCCACAGCGCTAGCCCTAGCTATTACATGTTGCTTTAGCTATGGTGTATTCCAAGTCTACCATCAAGGTAATTATAGTAAGCTAAACGGTATGACCGGTGAGGTCATCCGCACAATTCAGAAAACCGACCACAGCAACACGCCGATCGTTTCCAGTGATCCCTACGATTATTATGCGGCTTCGTTTTATGATAACACCGAGCATCCAACCTACTTTTTGTGGGACAGCGCAAAGAGCAACTCTACTGGCTCGCTAGCTATGTTGCGCGACAACCATTTTAATAGAGCTGTTAAAAATATTAGTCGATTCACCAACGACCACCACCAGATTTGGATAACCGGCACTACAAATACCGATACTGTACACGCACCAGCCGAGTTAAACGCGTCAGATTGGAAAGCTGTTCGCACTATCACTATTAGCGATCCCGTTACAGGTAACAATCAATACAAAGCGACTCTATATGATATTAAATAAGGCCCGCCGATTAGGCAGGTCTAGTTAATTTCTGGTCGGGATAACAAGGCTCGAACTTGCGACCTCACGGCCCATCGGACAGGGCGTCGACTATTCGCTACCCGCGCTACGGCTGGCTAATTAATAATTTCTGGTCGGGATGACAAGGCTCGAACTTGCGACCTCACGGCCCCCAGCCGTACGCGCTACCAACTGCGCCACACCCCGAATTAATCTGGCGGAGGGATGGGGATTCGAACCCCAGATGACAGTCGCCTGCCATACGCACTTTCCAGGCGCGCTCCTTCAACCACTCGGACACCCCTCCGTACAGACTTATTTTATCACATTAACTCTTAGTAACCGCAATAATTGCCTTTAAGGCGTAGGCAGTATCTTGCCATCTAGTCACCGTCAGAGTATCAATGCCCATCTGCATAACTGGGTAATCGTTGCCACCAGGCTGCGTCATGTCACCAAAGTACAGAATGTCCGACTTTTTTAAATTTAGATATTCCATCAACTGACGCATACCAAAAGTTTTATTCATGCCCGGTAGAAAAATGTTAATACTAGTAGTACCACCAATTTCGTAATCAAATTCAGGCGCCAACTCGCGAGCACGCTTAACGATTGCTTCACGCTTCTTGTGGTCTGGATCCCACTTATATTTGTCCTCAGGCGCAGCAGCTTGACCAAGTGCACTAAAGGTTACTTGCGAAATTCGGTTTTCGTTAACTTCACCCACTGGATACTCACACCAATAGCCAAGTTCCCTAGTAGCCTGCTCGACCGATCTATCAATTTTTTGTACCTGTTCGGCCGTTAGTGGATAAGAGTAGACTTGACGCCAATTTTTAGGATTCATTGGATCATTGCTTTCTAGTCCCGACCAAGTGTAATACTGAGTACCCTGCGCTACCATCAGATGTAGGTTGCGCAGCCGTTCGACCGTCGCATGCTCGTGCATTGGCTCGATGATTTGCCGAAGGAATTGTTCAAATTTCTGACCCGATATTACACACACGGCATAATAATCTAGTAAATGTGCAAATATTAAACCCATTTCATCTGTCATCGGGGTCTTTGCAACATTTAATGTGTCATCAATATCAAATGCCATTAATTTTTTCATATTTATTTCCCTATTTACTCATCGATGTTTTAAGTACGCCAATAGATGTATAAACACAGCACCTAAAATGTATTAATCATCGTAGAAATTTTTGCCATATCTATCTTTCTACTTTTGTTTGTTTTAATTAGATTTAACGTTATTTAGATTAGCACAAGCATAATATTTTGTCAAGTTTTTTAGAGGGTGCGTCGTATTTTAGAAATCAAAAATCCGCCATTAAGGCGGACTTTTTAACCTTTACTGCTTTTTACTACTTTTTAATAATCTTTTTCTCGACCAGCTCGTCGTGTAGTTTTTTGGCCTCATCAGAGTTGCCCTTATCCATCGCCTTTAGGATGGCATAACGTGCGACTAAGGTTTCATTCCACGGTTCATCGGCATTGACTCTGGCAATCGTCTTTTCGTGACCCTTACCCATCAAGATAACCATATCACCTTTATTAGCTAATTCCATTGCTTTTTCGATTGCAGCTATGCGATTGTCGATGAACAATAAATTCTTATCGTCCTTTTTACCAGCTTTACGAGCACCCTCAGCCAATTTCTCGCTCTGCGCACGCACGTTACCACGCGGATCGTCCTCTGTTAGTATTACGATGTCCGAATGTTTTGCCGCGATCTCGCCCATTAATGGTAATTTCTCTTGATCGCGCTCACCTGCACCGCCGAACAAAGTAATTACCCTGCCCTTAGCTAGCTTGGTTAGACCTGGCAATAATTTTTCGTAAGCATCGGGCGTATGTGCAAAGTCTAGAATTACATCAAAGTCTTGTCCTTCGTCGATACGATTCATACGACCTTCAACACCAGCCAATGAATAAATTCCGTCCTCAATTTGCTTCTTGTCCAGACCCAACTGAATACCGACTGTTACCGCAGCTAGCGAGTTATAGACGTTAAACTCGCCCGGGATCTGTGTCTTGATGTGATACGAGGTCTTGTCGTATTTTACATAATATTCGACACCCTTGGCTGTTAATTTGACACGATGCGCCTGTATCTTACCACCCTTAATACCATAAGTAATCGGCGTAGGCACCTCTTTTACAAAGTACCCAGCTGACGGATCATCCGCATTAATCACACCGACACCGCGGCCACCGCGCTTAGCCTGACTAGCACACAGCTTGAACAGTTTCATCTTCGCCTCACGATAACGCTTGAAGGTTCGATGATAGTCTAGGTGCTCTTCTGTTACATTCGTTTCAACTACAATGTCAAACGGGACACCAAACACTCTATGCTGGGCTAAGGCGTGGCTTGACACCTCAATAACCAAATACTGCACGCCCGCGTCGCGCATCTTAGCTAGACGCCTGTTCATTGTACCAGCATCAGCTGTAGTCGTGTGTGCTGACTGCGCTGTCATTTGATCACCAATAGCATTCGCAACAGTAGACATTAAGCCAACCTTGTAGCCCGCCTTTAGCAACATGTTATAGATCATAAAGCTAGTAGTTGTCTTGCCATTCGTTCCTGTTACGCCAATCACCGTCATTGAGCTAGCAGGATAATCAAATTTATTCGCCTCAAAAAAAGCACGTACCGTATGCACCGGCACCATCACCGAGTTGCGAATATCTGTCGGAGTTAGTTTCATATCCCGTATTATACCACTAAACCGCAACCAACAGGATAAATTACGTCTAACTCTATTTTATAAATCTAATCTGCAGATTTAGGTTAATATAGGATTCTCCACCCTGTTGATAGATTTTGCCGAAATCATGACGACTAGTGCTAGGTGTTTCGAACTTAGTGTTATTAAATAAGAAATCTCTAAATTCGTCATCATTATAGAGGTGATAGCAGACTAGCCGTCCATCCTCACACACCACTATATAACCACCATGAGCCGCTAAGTAAGTATTCCACCGCTTACCAGGTACCATGCCAAGTGCTATCGCGCGAAGAAATGTCTTCACTTTATATGAAACTTCCAGATAGTCCAGATGAAACTCATTTTCATTAGCGCACAGCCGACACAACTCAGGCATTGTTTTGCCACGTCCACGGTAGTAATTAACTAACATATTGGCTAGGATATATGGCAACACAGTATCAATTGTGCGCATATTACTAAGAAATGTCTCACTATTCACACTCGTAAACTGCAAATAACCCGCTCTATTATATATATCAGCTAACGTCTGACGTAGCACATGGCCATCCCTAAGGTAATCGTCTTCAGCACACGTAAACGATTTGATTGCAAATTGAAAGTTTGTTTGTTTACTTGCATTTAACAGCGTTGACGGACTACCAACTTGCGACTTGATCGAGAAGCCTACACGACTACTCGACGACACAACTTTATCTCGAATCCTAGCATCTAAATCAGATTTATGATACGAGCTGGCTTTAATCTTAGTTAGTATAAATCTACTCATCTCGATATAAGCCTGGTCAATATGGAACGCAGCTTTAGCGCCACCGTTTTTAATTTGAGCAAATATCTCATTCAATGCAATAGGCGCTTCCCTTACATTAACAATCTTGACTAAAGTGCCATTTGCGTCAATTATTCGAACTTCGCCATCATTTCGCAAGTCGTAGTCCAGCAGCCGACCTGGGTCGTCTTCCCTATAGATGTCTAAAAAAGTATATGTTTCACCGTTTGGCTGCAAATTTGGATCAGCAGCATCAATAGTACGATCCGTAAAAATCTTAAACAGAGCATACAACTCCGACCATTCGCCCTTATTGGCAGTCAGATTAATCATTATGTTCTCTCAACACCTTAAGTAGCTGAGCGGCTGTAGCTTGTATAGCTGGAACCGCTACTGAGTTGCCAAGCTGCTTCATGGCTTGAGCCTCAGATACTGGGAAAACAAATGAGTCAGGAAACCCCTGCATACGCAATCCCTCTCGATGCGTTAATCTGCGAACTTGTCCGTCTACTATATACGAATCCCAATTCCGCCGGTCATTTATATCTGAGCCTCTACCACCCACACGCAATGTATAGCCCACTTCGCGTTCAGCATTGCCACCAAATACATCACTCATGGTTAGTTTTAGGCCAATAGGTTCCGGAAATTCAAACTGAATAGTATTATCTCTAAAGCCAACCATATATAGACGTGGTCGATGTTGTGGAACGCCAAAATCTGATGCCTTAACAACCTTGTAGTACAGGCTATAGCCTAGCTCTTCTGTTAGTATTCGCTTTATAATCGTAAAGGTCTTGCCATCGTTATGACTCAACAGACCACGTACATTCTCCAAAAAGAATGCTTCTGGCTTTTTAGCCCTAATAATCCTAGCCACGTCAAAAAACAATGTGCCACGTGCTTCATTGAAGCCTTTCTTTAGACCCGCCTGTGAGAACGGCTGGCACGGAAAGCCACCCGTCAATATATCAAAATCGGGTATATCCTTGGCATTAACCTTGGTTATATCACCAACAAATAAACTGCCTCTATTTTTAGGTTCAAATATGTTTGGCGATATTTTATTAAAGTTGGCCTCATAAGTTAAACGCGCCGCTTTGTCCCACTCGGATACAAAGACACATTTACATCCTAAATTATGAAAGGCCAGATGAAATCCACCTATTCCAGCAAATAAATCTATAAAAGTATATTTCTTAGGCACATGCGTTCTCCCGAGCACACAGCAGAACAAAAATAGGACATCCCGACGGATGTCCAAATCTTTTACAACAGAGATGCTCGTTGTGTCGAGATGCCCTATAGATCCGAGCATTCGACCAACAAGAATTCTGTTGGTTCTGTTGTACTAAATTAAAGATTTGGACAAGGCTATTATATCATGCAAAGGTTTAATCAAGCTACACACAAACTCAGTGTCGACAATAGGATTAGCAGATCAACATTTATTGAATGTCTTGCATACTCCGATTCCTGGGTATACAATTCTGTTTGTAACTGGCAAAGTGCCAGTCACGTTCCTTAAGGAGCTGATATTATGTCTAGTAATGGACAGATTCTGTACGACCGTGACGCCAACCCGGGACAAGTCCCTTCTGGCAGCAAGGCTTCAATGGACATTCCACATGACGGAAGCGCTCCTGAGCCTACGCACGTTACACAGTGGTATCCAGACAACACTCGCGTTTCATGGAACGCCCAGAACGATGGGTCTAGGACTGAAATGCACAAGACAGATCAAAACAAGTCGAAAGGATCAAAGAATCGCCACACCTGGTGATATCAGTGTGCCCCAGTTGTATACTGGGGCACTTTAATTTATAATTACAAACAATAATGGATAAATCGGATTTGCATCAGGCACGAATCGCAGTAAACATTATTGCGATCATACTAACGCACCGCGACGACACAGACATATTGGCATACATAAGCAATGCAACCGCCTCGCTAAGAGACCTACTGGGATGTGAATTTATTGACTGGGAGTTGATTTCTGACGCATGCGACCAGCGCGAGTATGCTTTATCTACTGGCAGTGACAATGCAAGGATCAATAAATCCCTGTTTAATCCCATAATCAGCAAGATACAAGCTCGCTGCGGCACCAACACTACACAAATGGTTGACGAGCTAGACTAACTCATTCGACGCCTCTATGCTAAAATATAGACAATGAATGTGTTAGGTATCGAGAATTCGCGCAACGAGCCATCCGCGTAAATCTCGCAGCAGACCTATCTCCACGCCATTGGTTGCGAGTTTACCAGAAGTCGGCTGTAGCTTGCCATAAATTAGATTTAGCAAGGTCGTTTTACCAGCCCCGTTCAGACCCACTAAGCCAATCTTATCGCGGCCATTAATAGCAAACGACACATCACTCAGTATCGTCCTGTCGTCCACTGCATAAGAGATATTGTTTAGGCTAACCATAGTTATCCTTTTATCCGCACTGCTCGCCATTGTTACTATAGATATTATACCCGTTCGACGTCACTGTGTTAAAATGTGCATATGATTAACGCATTGATTTCGAATCCCAATCATCAGCTTGATAGTTGCACAGACAGCATACATGAAGCAATTAGCCTGGCCAATAAATATGCACCACGGCTATTAGACATCAAGAAAAACATTGATGTACTGTTTACAGATGCGTTTTACGGAATCATACCAGAGGAAAACTTTGGTGCATACACACACAGTAGCGACTTTATTAAATTTACAGTAAAGAGCAATAGCAGACTAGAGACTTACGACATTCTAAATCAACTAATGCATGAGCTGGCACATGCGGTAAGATGGCAATCCAATAATGAATATTCAGATACATTACTAAAAACTTTAATATTTGAAGGCATAGCTACTGCATTTAGTGTTGAGACGCAAGAGAAGCTTAACGTCCCAGGTGATTTCTTTATAAAGACCATTAGGGATACATCAGAGAAGAAAATACTAGAATCACTAAGTGTAATATCTGGCGAGCTCAGCGATAGTCATTTTAACGACAACCGCATATTTGCCTATACACCAGATAGTAGCGATTTGCCGCGTTGGACAGGCTACAAGATTGGCTATTATCTAGTTTGTAGGTATTTAGAGCTTACCAATCAGAAGGCGTCGGGCATTATAGATATAAAATATCAGACCATAATAGATAAACTCGAGGCAACCAAAACAATATAGAAGAAGAACCCGGTATTCTACCGGGTTCTTTGATAGCACTGATATCAGTGTCCACAGTTTCCCTGGCAGCCACACCCACCACAACCACTGCAGTGATTACCGCAATCGTTGTTGCAGTTGTCGCCAGCCACATGGTCATACGGCGTAACCGTAGCCTCGAGAACCTGCAGTTTGACTTTCTTACTGTCCATAATGGACCTCCTAATCAATGCTGTTCGTAAGGTACGAACGTGGCGCTTGCCACGGTTAGGACTATACACCCCTATATGTATCATAGTCAAGAACCGTAGCAAGCACACAGCTCATGCAAAGAAATGTGGAGCGCCAACACTAGCGGGACTAATATGGCCTAGCTTTTGATGCGTATAGTGTCCATTGTTTATCCCAAATGAGATAGGTACTAAGTCCTCGCTTATCACGCGAACGACATACACCAAATCGCATAGATCGGGCCTAGACATATCTACCACTACGCCGTGTATCGCAGACAGCAGATCGCCGTCAGATACCTTTGAGATTTGCACCGCCTCATCGACAACACCACTGCCTTCCCACATCCATCTCAGGCTATCTCGCCTATCAACAGAAGCATAATAGTCCCCGTGATCAGACGGTGAACTAATATTATTCTCTTGCGGCGATGTCGTTGGTTTACCCTCTAGGCGAGCCAAGAGAGAAAACTCCATCTCTTCGTACGCCTTGCTCACCGCATCGGATAAGATGTATGCAGCCGCAGCACCCGACACAAAGTACGGGTACTTACCGGCGTGCGCAATCGCCAATACCGTCGGAGCAAAATCAGACTTTAGAATCAGTAGATCCACAGTCCATCCCCTGCCCTTCCAGTATTCAATGCGTCGCACAATATGTGTAGATATCAGCGGCTTCGCAACTCTCGCGGGAGATTGCCGCTGAAACCACATTCGCATTAGCGCATCGCGCTCAATTAGCTCGAGACACGCACGATCCACAGCGGATGTATAGTCAGTGTACGCGGCGACGCCAGAAGAATCGTTCAGCACCATTCTTCGATCATCTGCAAAGCCACCATAGTACACAAGTTCACTTGGCACCATAATTGTCTGACCGAGGTAGTCGACCCCACGAGTCCAGCAAATTGACCTCTCCTCATAGAATCTATCAAGATGCTGGATGTCAAGCTGGTCCTTTGTTAGCGGCACGACCCGACGTAGATCTAGCCACTTACAGCCCAAGCCAGACACAGGGCAGACTGTGTCAATGCGTGGATGTGTAGATACATAACGCTCAAACGCCTCCACTGTCGCCTTAAACTCGGCAAGGTTGTGAGACGACGACGTTCCACCCGAAACGTCGTTCGTATTGTCAGCCATCTCTGCAGACGCGCAAAAGAAAGAGCCGTCATCATAAGCGAATGATCGAACTCCACTGACTACACCGGATTCGACTATCGTATCTTTTAGCGAGTCGTAGCGCATTGCATCATCCTCCCATATATGACAGGATTCACGTCCAAGCGTCAACGCCACAATCGGATACACGCCGTCAGGCATGCCAAGTTCCCGGGCGATCTGCTCATCGAGCACACCACCCAGTTCGCAAGTACCAAGGCCCAGTTCAATAGCAGCAAGAGTAATGTTCTGCGCTACTTGTCCGGCCTCTACTAGTGAAAGTTTGTAGCTCAGATTAGCATACTTGTTTGCTTGGCGGTCAATATCTGATGCTATAACAATAGAGATCGGTGCGTTAAACAGGCGTCTTGACGTGCAAAACGCAAAGTTTATCGCCTCTTGATCAATGTCGTCATATCGCACCAGCACGTCATGCCACGGATCATACTCGTAGTACCCACATGGAAGACTCTCTGAGGGCGTAGATACAATCACATATACCTTAAGCGGGTACATATTTCCACCACTTGGTACAGCGTGACCTACATACGAGTAACCAGCACTACATATTGATCCCACTTGCACTAGCGAAACAGGATCATTTGTATAACTACGAACAGAGTGTCTCTTCGACTGCAAACTCCCGATAGCTGACGCCGCCCTGGCGTAATCATAGATCACTCCAGGCTTAATCTGTCGGTGAGGAGAGTTCATCAACTCAACGATCTCCTTTCTCGAAAGATTATAGAAATACTTCGAGGGATTAGACGTTGCATTGATGTATTGTTTATACAGTCTCCTCGAGTCTGATAACACACTCAACTCGGACAAATCATTAATGACCATCTTCACGGTCTTGTTATCGACATCTTCTAGGGCATCAGCTATTGCGTCCACAGTGTGCATGCCATCGCATTTGGCAAGCACCTTCCATGCAAGATTTACAGCCTCACCCTTGACATCGACGTAGTCATGTTCACGAAAGATACGCATATCATTACCATTAACAACGACGCGCGCAATCTGTATTGGTTGATAATCGCACATTTTCTTCACCTTTCCGTGTAATGTGCTTCGGAGTCTCCGAATGCTATATACAATAAAACCAATCCAACGCATAGTCAACCTGCGCGTAATCTCTCGCCCCACTTACATTCGCTCATTGCGGCTAGAATCCACCTGTCGCTGTGCTAAAATATAGACAATGAATGTGTTAGGTATCGAAAGCTCGTGCGACGAGACGGCAGCTGCAGTTGTTCGAGATGGACGCGAGATTATTAGTAATGTTGTCAATACGCAGATTGATATCCATAAGGTTTATGGTGGTGTAGTACCCGAAGTAGCAGCCCGCTCACACCTAGAAGTCGTAATACCAGTGATCGATCAAGCGGTACGCGACGCGGGTGGCTGGGATCATGTTGATGCTATTGCCGCAACGATGATGCCAGGCCTAATCGGCTCACTGCTGATCGGCTCGCTGTCAGCCCGCACCGTCGCACTGATGAAACACAAGCCCTTCTATCCAGTTCACCACGTTGAAGGCCACGTTTACGCCAACTTCCTAATGGATAACCCACCAGAGTTCCCATTCCTAGCGCTCATTGTCAGCGGTGGACACTCACAGATTGTATTATTCCGTAATCATGGTAATTACGAGCTGCTCGGCCAAACAGCTGACGATGCAGTTGGCGAAGCCTTCGATAAGGTGGCGAAAATTATTGGCCTACCCTACCCTGGCGGTCCGTCGATTGCCCAAGCGGCATTAAGTGGCAATCCACACAAATATCACTTACCCAAGGCACACATGCACGGCAAATACGACTTTAGCTTTAGTGGACTAAAGACCGCTGTACTTCGCGCAATTCAAGACGCCGTAGGTGTCGACCATACTTTTCCATCACATCTTTTGGCTAGTAAATTAACACCCCAGCAAGTTGCTGATTTTGCTGCTAGTTTTCAATACACTGCTGTCGAGACGTTGGTAGAAAAATTAGTCAAAGCTACATGCGAATATCAGCCAAAGTCAGTTGTCATTGCAGGTGGTGTAGCAGCCAACCAAGAATTGCGACGTCAGCTAAAGGAGAAACTGCCAATTCCAATCAACTTCCCTTCCCCAGCACTATGTACCGACAATGGCGCTATGATTGCCACGCTCGGCTACTATAAAGCTCAGATTTTACAGCCCACAGATCCTCGTCGTCTAGATGTCATTCCGTCTATTAGCATGACTAAAACCGCCTGGAATCTGTAAACTCCATAACTTCTATGTGCTACAATAAAAAATATGTTTAGTGAGGAAAAGAGTTTTTTACAGAGCTCTATTTGGGGTGTTTTTCAAAAGTCAATTAAAAATAACGTTGTACACAAGACAACGGCTAATTATTCCTACATGGGCGTTGTCGAACGTGGTCAAATGAGCAATCGTCTATATTGTCCATTCGGACCAGTTGTTAAAGATTTTAATGGCCTACGCGATGCTACCGACAACCTCTGTAAAGTCGCCAAACAGCGGAAACTGGACTTTATCCGCATCGAGCCCACCTGCCCTACCATTACCGCAGAAGACTTAAAGGGATTAGGCTATCGCCATAGTCACCGCGAAGTTCAACCGCCCGCCACTGTCGTTAATGATGTATCAGTTGACGAAGACAAGTTAATGGCCGAGCTATCACAAACTGCTCGTCGCTACGCCAGAAAATGCGACAAAGCCGGTATTACTTACAGCGTCAGCTATGAGCCAACCGATATTAAGTACTTTATTGAGATGATTCATGAAGTAGCCAAACGCACTGGCATGCGCCCGCATGATGATTTTTATTTCCAACAGCTCGCCGCCTTTCTCTTCCCTAAGAAGGCAGCCGGCCTAATGTTTGCAGAATTAGATGGCGTGAAAATCGCCAGTATAATCTTCTATACCGATGGCGCAACAATGAGCTACGCTCATGCTGCTAACCGTACAGAGTATCGCAAATACTCCCCTGCTACCGGCCTAGGTCTATTTGCTCTTAAATACGCACATCAACAAGGTTGCCACTGGTTTGATTGGTACGGTATTGCACCAGAACATGATGCAGACAACCCCCGCTATCAACATTGGAAAGGCTTTACTCAGTTCAAGCTTTCTTTCGGTGGTCAACGGGTTGAACGACTTGGCACATGGGAGAAACCACTTCACCCTGTACGCTATCGACTATATCGATTGCTACTAAAGGTAACTGGTCGATAGCATTCACACTACTTACTACACAAGTATCCACATCGGCTACATTTGGTTTAAAAATAGGGTTATTATGGCTGGTTTTATGATACAATAGAAGTAACACAAAAATGAGGTCAAGAAAAAGTGGTGTCGATGCTTAGAGCTGTGTAATATTTCACATTTTATATGTGGTGTATTGTTATAGTTATTAGCTTCGAGGCATTAGTATTAGGGTGGGCTCGAGAGACTATTCGAGTGTTTTAGAGTGGCTTCATTTCACGTTCACAACAGATAACATAGTAAAGGTTTTATTTATGAATTTACCAAAAACTTATATTCCAAATGATTACGAAACACCGATCTATGCGATGTGGGAAACTAGCGGAGCATTTGCGCCAAGTGGCAAGGGCGATCCTTATACAATCGTTATGCCACCACCAAATGCAAACGGCAACTTACACGTTGGTCATGCCTACATGTTGCCGATCGAAGATATCCTGATTCGCTATTACCGCATGCAGGGCAGGGACACCATCTGGATTCCAGGTGCAGACCATGCTGGGTTCGAAACATGGGTGGTGTTTGAGCGCGCTCTCAATAAAGAGGGTAAATCACGTTTTGATTTTAGTCGCGAGGAGCTATATCGTCAGACTTGGGACTTCGTCGAGCGAAACCGCGGCAACATGGAATTACAGGTTAGGGCATTAGGCGCCAGTTGCGACTGGTCATCCACTGTCTTTACACTTGATCAAAAGGTAATAAACACGGTTTATGCTACTTTTAAGAAGTTATGGGATGATGGCTTAATTTATCGGGGCAACCGCATTGTCAATTACTGTCCAAAGCATCAAACTTCTTTTGCTGATATTGAAGTAGAATTCAAGACCGAGCAGTCACATCTTTGGCACATTGTTTACAAGACGCCGGACGGCAAGGATAGTATCGAGGTGGCAACCACACGACCTGAAACTATGCTAGGTGACACCGCCATTGCCGTACACCCAGATGATCCAAAGTACAAAAACTTAGTCGGTAAAACCGTTATAGTACCACTGGTAGGGCGCGAGATTCCGATTGTTGCCGACGAAGGTGTTGAACTTGGATTTGGTACTGGTGCTGTAAAAATTACACCAGCTCACGATCCACTCGACTTTGAAATCGGGCAGCGCCACAATCTGCCAATGATTCAGGTTATTGGTACGAACGGCAGAATAACTGATCAAGTACCTGAAAAATATCGCGGCATGGAAGTCGACGAGGCTCGTGACGCCGTAGTTGAGGATTTGAAGGCTTGTGGAGCACTAGTAAAAATCGAGGACTTTAGCCACGATGTACCACATTGTTATAAGTGCGGCACAACTATCCAACCGTTACTGATGAAACAATGGTTTATCAAGGTACAGCCGCTAGCTCAGCGGGCTAAGAAAGCGGTTGAGTCAGGTGTAATTCGTTTCGTGCCAGAACAAAAGGGCAGGGAGTTAGCTCGCTACTATGATGAGTTACGCGACTGGAATATTAGCCGCCAGATTCCTTGGGGTATTCCTATTCCAGCCTTCCACGCAGCCGACAACCCGGACGATTGGATTTTTGATACTAGAGTCGATCAAACCGAGATTGAAGTTAACGGCAAGTCTTATATTCGCGACGAAGACACTTTCGACACTTGGTTCAGCAGTGGTCAGTGGCCATACGTGACTACTGATTACACTACAGGTGGTAGGCTGAGTCGCTTCTATCCTAACTCAGTCATGGAAACTGGTGTTGACATCTTACGTGCCTGGGTTAGCCGCATGATTATGTTAGGTCTATATGTCACAGACAAAGTACCATTTAAAGACGTCTTCTTGCACGGTCTGATTCTTGATCAGCACGGTCAGAAGATGAGCAAGAGCAAGGGTAATGTAGTTAATCCAATGGACATCATTGCCAAATATGGTAGCGACGCATTGCGCATGGGTATTGTAATGAATCGTTCAGCTGGTCAGGCTCAGGCCTTCTCGGAGGCATCAGTGGTAGCAGGGCGCAACTTCTGTAATAAGTTATGGAATATTGCCCGCTTTATTGAAGCTAAAGCCGATGAGGCCGGAGTAACCGACGAAATGGCTGATCACGCCAAACCTGAAACACTTGCAGATCACTGGATCTACAGCAAGCTAGAGCAGGCAAGAGTGGAATTGGATGGTCATATCAAAGATTACCGTTTCGCCGAGGCGATGGAGACTATCTATCATGTTATATGGGACGAACTAGCTGACTGGTATATAGAGGCCAGTAAGACTGGTAGCAATCCAGCCTTTATGCGCCACGTGCTGAACATTTCACTACGCTTAGCGCATCCATTCGCACCATTTGTCACCGAGACTATTTGGACGACATTGCGTAACGACAACACACTATTAATTCTTCAAAAATGGCCGAAAAAGCTAGACTTCTCGGTGCGCAAAGCCGCTGAATTCGATAAGATTATCGAGCTAGTGACTGCTATTCGCAATATCACTGCACAATTGCCGAATGGTAAATATAATCTAATCTATTCGGATGACGATTCGATAGCAGGACAGGGGGTCTTAATTAAATCACTAGCAAAGCTTGGTAAGGTTAAGCACGACAGCACACCACGCGGTTTACGTATTGCCGGTCAGCCACTAGAAGCTTGGCTAGAACTTGATGACCAGCAGATCGCCGAATACAAGCAACATCTGGTAAAGCAGCTAAAACAGGCCAAGAATGAGATCGACAATCTAGAACGACGCCTAGCCAATAAAGGCTATGTCGATAAGGCGCCAGCCAAGCTGGTCGCCGAAACTCGCAAAGATTTAGCAGCAAAGAAACAGCAAGCTACTCACTTAGCCGACGCAATCAGCTCAATTAGCTAATCGTCAACTGATCTAAAATAGACTCCAATCATGGAGTCTATTTTTATTACTCATTTTATGAATACATCTAGAATTTACTTAGCTAAGCATAAAAATAAGCCTCGCATTGGAGGCTTATTTTTATTGTTCAGTTACTTTAGAGGGTTTGATCGTAGCTACTGTAATTATTTAGCAATGATGACTCCGAGTTCATCTGATATTGTTGTCGCCCTAAGCTTTGCTGTAATTGTTGTTGTTGCATTGTCTTCATGTACGTAGCCATGTATTGCTGTAATACATTTGTAACCGGTGTAGTATCCTTTGGTAGCTCAATATTTGGCTTTTTACCTGTACTTTTAGCCGTAAAGTCCATATTAACAATAGCACCGCCAGACTTCGTAGTCATTGATAGCGCAGCCTTTGTAGGTTGATGACCCCAAGTAGTTACCCAGAATACTAGCTTTGGCTCAGTCTCGTCGATAAATTTCTTCAATGAGTCAGCCGCCTCGTCTACTGACTTATCTAGGTTACTAGATATTTCTTGGCCAGTTACTTTAGCTAGCTTGGTTGTGCAGTCATTAGTCAACTTGGCATACTGTGATTTTTGTACGTTTTTAACTAGTGTTTTAATCTTACTAGAGTCTAAGGTTATAACAAATTTCTGACCATTACTGTCCTTAGAGCGTTCAATTTTGAAAGCTTTGGTGTCTTGAATAGCCTTCAACAGATCACTGCGCACAGCCTTATCGCTCTGTAGTCTCTTGTTGTTATTTAATAGACATTTTTGGTAATCTTTTATAGCTTCGATTTGTTTAGTACTATCGTCAGTCGTAATTGCCATCTGCTTGTACATGTCAGTTAGATCACTGGTTTTAAATGACAGCCATTTATCTGTTAATTCAGGCGTGCGAATACGAAAATACAGTTCACTGCCGTCAGCTTTAGCTGCAAAATCTAAGCCAGCATTCAGCGATACACCGTTGCTCTCAAATTTACCATCAAGCGTCGTCATAGCCTTATCGCTATCATACTTCGAAGAACCCTTAATGGTGCCCCTACTGTTATCATTAACCGAAGCAATAGCACCATTAAGCTCGATATTATCAGATGTGCGCATGACTATATTATGAAAGGCATCACGCATCATGACACCATTACTGTTGTAATAGGCAAAGAACCAGACAGCAAAGCCAATTCCAGCTAGCAAGATTACACCCAAGACCACTAGCGCGATATTCAGACTTGTGCGCTTTTGCTTTGGCGTCTGATAAGGATTAGGTGCAGTTGCTGGTGTAGCTACTGGTACAGTTGCTGGTGTAGTTGTAGCCGTAGTAGCCGGGCTAGTGAACATCGGTGTAGCAACTGGGGTGGGTTGCGTGGTTAGCGCAGGCTTAACGTCGTCTATAGTGCTGCCACCACTAGCAAACGGATTTACTTTTGGATCTTGATCCATTGATACCTCACTTTCAGTTTATATTTACTATTATATGCTAATGTTTATATATTTGCTAACTTGTCGAGCGCATAATACCTTTTAGCATTCGTAGTGAGCGTGAATCAGCCACAATATTGTCGCTTGGCGTACCATTATCAGAGTGAGTATGTAAATCAGAATGAACCTTAGCGCTAAATTCGCCAGACGACAAGGTGTGGTCAGTGGGGTAGAAAGCACCGTGCGTAGCAGTCAAAACAGCACCCACGCTCGCCAATACAAAAACTAGCTGAGCCAGCCGTTCTCGGTACCTAGACGCAGACCCAATACTAGATTCATTAATATTGCAGGAAGGTAATTTTTGACTTTCTGTTTTATTTTTCATGATGTCATTATACTAGCATAAGCTTGATTATTTGTCAACTCTATTACAGCATTAGATCGTTTGACGCCAGTAACTGTCCGCCAAATAAAATTAGCCTATTAAACCACTTATTCGTGGTGATATGGGTGGTGATTAGCGATAGCTTGCGCACGGTAAATTTGTTCAATTAGCACCAAGCGCACTATCTGATGTGGCATGACCATCTTAGACAACGATAGCATTATATTTGCACGACGACGCAATTCATCATTTACGCCATACGCCCCACCAATGATTATGGTGACAGAGTCTTTCTGTAGCTCAGCCGAAAATTCTACGCTGGTCATTTGCCCGCCACGCTCATCCAGCAAAATCACTTTTTCGCTATTTGATATATGCCGCATAATTGCCGCCGACTCTTCGTCGCGCGCCCGATCGCCTTCATGGGCAGAGTAGGGTAGTAGTAGCCACTGTACGCCAAACGGCGGGCGCAGTCTTTGCTGATAACGCTCTACCATATTAATCAAATCTTTATCGTGCTTCTTGCCAATAGCTATTATTCTAATCATACGTCTTTAATTAATGAAATAGGTTTAGCTATGCTATCACTCAGAGCAGGGCTCAGCTGTTAAAACTTCAATTTAGCAGCTATTTCTTGCATGTTCTCAGGTGAGTTATTGACTGGATAGCCATGATGAAGGCGCAAAACTTCACCATCGTACATCGGCACTACATGAACATGGGCGTGCGGTACTTCTAAACCTTCAACGACGATACCAGCTCGAACACCTAGAACTTCCTCTATTCGCTTTGCCACTTTCTTTACAGTAGCAAATAGTGCCGCATAGTCTTCGTCAGATAGATCATAGAATTTATCCACCTGGTGCTTAGTAGTTACCAGAACGTGACCGTCGCTCAATGGGTTTATATCTAGAAACGCAAAAGTTTTGTCGTCTTCATATACTTTATAGCAGGGGATATCACCACGTATAATTTTTGTAAAAATACTATCTTTCATAAAAATAGTATACAATAGAATTAATGAGAAAGTGGTGGGTAACACTCTTATCCATATTATTGCTGACGGCTGGGTATGTTTCGTATACCCTGGTCCGTAATATTAATGTTAATGCGCCCAAAATAGCGATGACTACCAGTATCTCATCTAAAGGGCTATCGTCGACCAAGTTTAATATACCGCGTAGCGCCATAGGCTACATTGACCCCTCGACTGATCAGATTAAGTGTCGCAATGTCGGCGAAGCTAAATACGACGATCAACCTATTGCTACTGCTAGCATAGCTAAGACTATTACTGTTCAGGTGGTGCTAGATAAACACCCATTAGCAAAAGATACGTCGGGACCCGTAATCACACTAGGAAATCAAGATGTAGCCAATTACCAGAAGGCCGCCATCGAAGGAGGCAGTAGATTGCAAGTAGTCGCCGGAGAACAGCTGACCGAGCGCCAAATGATCGAAGGAATTATGATGCGTAGTGCCAATAATTTAGCCGACTCGCTGGCTACATGGGCATTTGGTTCACACGAGAATTATAAAGCTGCCGCTACTAAGTGGCTTAAGAGCCATCAGCTAAATCACACAACTATAGGCAGTGATGCAAGCGGCTTTAGTCCAGATACCACATCTACACCAACTGACCTCTGCAAAATTATGCTATTAGCTACTCAGAATAAAACTCTATCTGATATTCTGTCTACAGCCGAAACTGATCTACCAGTAGTTGGGCATATTAAGTCGACTAACCGTCTACTAGGGCAATATGGCGTTTTTGCCGGAAAAACTGGTTATAACAACGAGGCAGGCCGAGGGGTAATATTAGCGAGAAAGCTCGATATTAATGGTGAGAGTATTACTACTGCTATCGCGTCACTCAGTCGTGATAGCTACGATAGTGCTTTTCAAACTGCTACAGAATTATTACAGGCCCTGCCAAACGACATTCAACTATACAAAATACAGCGCGGCAAAGAAGTAGGCATAGTAACTAGCGAGTGGGGCAATAGTAGCCGCCTAATTACCAATCGCAGCGCCATTGTGCCATACTTCGTTGACCAACCACCAGTATTCAAACTAAAACTCTTAGATCAGCCAAGAAGCAGCATCGCAGCTCAATCTATAATCGGCAACCTAACTGTCGACAACCAAGCTATAGATATTACCGCTAAGACTGATGTTAGTGCGCCGCGTCTAGGCTGGCGACTCAGCCACCCGTTTTGAGGTTGATTACCAAACAAAATAACACCGCCGTAGCGGTGTTATTTATATAATTTCCTGGCGGAGGAGGGGAGATTCGAACTCCCGCGCCAGCTCGCGCCGACCTAACGATTTAGCAAACCGTCCCCTTCAGCCACTTGGGTACTCCTCCAGGCTGATATCTATAATACCAGATTATAAAAAAATATGCTATAATTTATTATGGAAAGGTGACCGAGTGGTTTAAGGAGCCGGTCTTGAAAACCGGTGTGGAGCAATCCACCGAGGGTTCGAATCCCTCTCTTTCCGCCAAGCTAGAATTTAACTGAATAAAGTTAGCACTCGCAGGTTGCAAGTGCTAACTTTTTGCGTTACACTATTATTGTAATTAAGGAGGATATCAATGAGTAATGTTCCACTAATGCCGCTAGGCGACCGCATCGTTGCTGAACGCGAAGAAGCAGCTGCCAAGACAGCCGCTGGACTATATCTACCAGATAACGCCAAGGAAAAGTCACAGATTGCCAAAGTACTAGCCACTGGCAAAGATTGCAAAGAAATTAAAGACGGCGACCGCATCGTAGTGCGTGAATATAGCACCACCGATGTCAAGGTAGACGGCAAGAAGTATTTTATTGTTAAGGAAGAGGATGTGCTAGCCAAGCTAGCCGCCTAATAAGGAGTAGAGAATGGCAAAGAAAGTATTTTATGCAGACGAAGCTCGCGACAAAGTATTAGCAGGCGCCAAGACCCTAGCCGACGCTGTACGCACCACCATGGGACCTAAGGGTCGCAATGTAGTGATCAGCAAGAGCTATGGCGCACCAACCGTTACACACGACGGTGTAACTGTTGCTGAGTCAGTCGATTTACCCGAAACCGACGAGTGCCTAGGTGAAAAGGTTGGCGCCGAACTGATCAAATCAGCAGCCAAAAAGATGAACAAAGTTGCTGGTGACGGTACAACGACCGTAACCGTCTTGACCTACGAAATCTTACGCGAAGCTAATCGCCTAATCGCAGCCGGACACAATCCTATGGAGCTACGTAAGGGTGTTGAAAAAGCTGGGCAAGAAGCTTTAGTCGAACTAGACAAGATTGCTGAACCAGTCAACGGCAAGAATGATCTAGTAGCCGAGGTTGCTAGTATTTCCGCTGGTGACACTGAAATTGGCAAACTGATTGCTAATGTAATGAGCAAAATCGGTCGTGATGGTGTAGTCAGCGTTGAGGCTGGGCAGGGTATGGACATGGAGTCTGAGATCGTTGAAGGATTTACCTTTGATCGCGGTTACATTAGCCCGTACATGGCTACCGACGCCACTCGCATGGAGGCAGCTTATGACAAGCCAGCTATCATCATCACCGACAAGAAGGTTAGTAGCGCACAAGAATTTCTGCCACTACTAGAAAAGCTAGCTACCGCTGGCAAGAAAGATATCGTTCTAATTGCTGATGATGTTGACGGTGAAGCACTGGGTGTACTAATTCTAAACAAGCTGAAAGGCGTACTAAATACTTTGGCTATTAAAGCCCCATCCTTTGGTGATCGTCGTAAGGAAGTCCTAAATGACATTGCTATTCTAACCGGCGCAACCGTCATTTCTGCTGATCAGGGCATGACCTTTGATAATGTTGGCCTAGAAGTTGTTGGTTCTGCTCGCAAAGTCATCACCACTAAAGATAACACTACCATCATTGAAGGTGCTGGCAATAAAGATCAGATTCACGACCGCATTATTCAAATCAATGCTCAAGAGGAAACTGCGCCTAGTGACTATGACCGTGAACAGCTACAAAAGCGTGCAGCAGCCTTAAGTGGCAAAGTGGCTGTCATTAAGGTTGGTGGTGCAACCGAGACTGAAATCGACGAGAAGAAGTACCGTGTTGACGATGCCGTAGCTGCCGTAAAGGCCGCATTGGCTGGTGGTATTGTTCCTGGCGGTGGCGTTACACTAGTTAACCTATCTGCCAAGATCGCTGAAACTGATGCTGGTGCAGAAATCTTAAAGAACGCCCTATTGATGCCGTTCCGCCAGATTACCGCCAATGCTGGTCTAAACAGCGAAGCCCTATTAGCACAAGTCCAAGCCACTAAAGATGGTCAAGGTGTCAATATTATGAACTACGATGGCAAGCTAGTCGACCTAAAGAAGTCCGGCGTAGTTGACCCAGCTCGCGTAACCCATGAAGCCATTCAAAATGCCGTCAGCATTGCTGCTACAGCTATGACAATGGGTGCTCTAGTAGTTGACATCCCCGAAGACAAGTCTGCAGCCGCACCAGCAGCAGGCATGGGCTACTAAATAAACCTACCCAAAATATACTACCCTCCGCTCTAACGCGAGGGTAGTATATTATTTGACAATTAACTAGTTAAATAATTAAGTAATTTAATTATTAGTATCAATCATTCGTAGGTTACAGATAAAAATAAATCACCCCGCATAAGAGGGTGATTTATTTTGTTCATTTAACGATACTACGTGAATCTAGCTATGTTATAAAGTAACTATTTTTTACGATCAAAGAAGTCGATTTCTTTGATGATATCTAGTAGCGCCTGAGCACGACGAGTGTCGTCAGCAATACTAGTAGCGGCACGATGTGCCTCTGGAATTAGCGAAGCATCGTCAGTGGTACGAATTAGTAGTAGCAGGGTGTCAAACTTATCTTCGGCAGGTAAATTAAGCTTATTTACAAGAGGGCGTAGCTCTAGAATAGCATTACGCTTAATTGACTCTAGATTATCTATAGCTGGCGCACTGAGCGGTTGCTCTTCAGGCATGTCATTAGTCTGTACAGGTTCAACAGGTGTTGGAATATTAGATACAATAGGGTTAGTAGATACAGCCTGTTGTGGCACTATTGGTGAATTTTTTACCGTTGCCACTGGGCTGCTAGTCATAGTCGGAACCGCGTTATTAGCCGGCGCAACTGTTGGCATTGCCGTAGTGCTAGCATTTTTAAGCCCTGCTATCATTTGTGTTAATTCGTCGTCGTTAATCTGCGACGGAATTTTCTGTCCTTGATCCATTAAATCCACCCTTTCGTTAAAATCTGCTACAATTATAACATAAGCATATTTATAAACAAAAGGAGAGTTAATGCAGTTAGATAGTCTAGCGGTAATTCGGCAATGCGACCGCGAAGATGCCCTTGGAGTTATTGTACATTCGTATGAGCAGTTATCCTTTGATGCAATTATACATAACGATCATGCTAGTAAAATTACACCTCAAAACGTCGTACTGAGCGGTATGGGTGGATCAGCACTAGCTGGCTTGATGGCTATACGTTGGTTTCGCCATGATTACAACCTAGCCGTGCCATTTGAGGTTAGTCGTGAGTACACTATACCTGAGTATGCAAATAAGCATAGCCTAGTTATTGTTTTTAGTGTCAGTGGCAACACCGAAGAAACACTGTCGTCACTAGATGATGCACTAAAAAAGGGTGCTCACGTTGTAGTTGTAACCAGTGGCGGTAAGCTACTTGAACGCGCGCAGAGAGACAATCTGCCTTACATTCAACTAGACAAAATATCACAACCACGCTATGGCATTTTTATGCACCTAAGGGCAATTGCTAAAATTTTTGAAGAACACAAGTTACTATCAGGTGCATATGCAGAGTTGGCTGGCACTCAAGAATTTGTCGAAAATTTTGCCAACAAATTAGCCGCTGTAGTACCCGTAGAGCGTAATGCTGCTAAACAACTGGCCCTAAACTGCGCAGGCAAAACTGTATTAGTTTACGCAAGTTGTTGGTTCTATCCGCTAGCCTACAAATGGAAAACTTCTTTTAATGAAAACGCCAAGAACACAATCTGGTGCAACGAATTCCCTGAATTCAATCATAATGAGTTTATCGGCTGGACGTCTCATCCGATTGAAAAGCCATTTGCAGTAATTAATTTGCGCTCCAACATAGACAGTGCTCGCGTCAACCAGCGTTTTGATCTAAGCGAACGTCTACTATCTGGCAACCGCCCCCACGCCAATAATGTCGATCTCGCAGGATCTAGCTTTATTCAGCAGATGATCTGCGGTGCTATCTTAGGTGACTGTAGCAGTATCTATCTAGGTATCTTGAACGGTGTCGACCCAACACCTGTACCGCTAGTTGAACGATTCAAGAAAGAGCTAGGGTAGGTCAAGACAAGCTATTACTATCTATCACTGTCTATATGCTAAAATGTAGACAGTGAAACTTTTTGAGAGGCTAGGGGAGCAAACAAGACAACGTGTCTTCATAGTAGCATCGTCTGTTATTATTGCGGTGCTTGCTATCATGTCTGTCAAATTATTATTTCAGAATGACACATTTTATTCGATTGCAATTGGTAAGCACATTATGCAACACGGCGTCGATGGGGTCGATCCGTTTTCTTATCACAACCTGCCTTACACCTATCCGCATTGGCTATTTGACGTAGCAGTTTATTTAATCTACCACGCCTTCGGTGTTGTCGGCATTTATTTTGCTACCTGTATTCTAGCGGTTGTTTTGGGGCTACTGATATACTACGTATGTAGCAAGCTTAGTCGCAATTATATCGCCGCCTTTGTCGTTACATTAGTCAGTCTCGTTCTATTAAACGACTTTTTGACTGCACGCGCCCAGCTAGTAACCTACATTTTGCTGCTGCTGGCTGTATATTTTATTGAACAATTTCTACATACCGGACGTAGACGTTACGCTATCGGCTTAGTAGTAATTCCTGCAATTATTGCCAATGTACACGTTGCCGTGTATCCATTTTATTTTATTCTATTCTTACCTTACTTGGTTGCAGGTGCAGCGGGGAACTGGTTCTACAAGTATCGTCAGACCGAATCAACTACGGTTATGAGCCGGCTAGAGATTGCCAGACAACCTCGGACCAAATGGCTACTAGTGATCATGTTGCTAGGCTTGATCGCTGGACTTGCAACACCGCTAGGTTTTACACCATACACTTACTTTATTAAAACAATGCTAGGATCAACAACGCAGTATATTTCCGAGCATCAACCAGTCGTGTTAGCTTCAACCGTACTATTTACTGTTACATTAATTATCGCTAGCCTAATTTTGTTCTTTACTCGTTTCAAAGTCCGTCTATGCGATTTTTTGATGATAGGTGGGCTATTCCTAATGGCATTAAGCTCCAATCGACACATTGCACTACTAGCACTAATCGGCTCAATTCCCACTACTCTTTACTTAGCTGGATTACTAGATAACAAACATGTTAAAGTCAACCAAATAATCCAGAAGTTTACCATACCAACTGCTGGTATAGCGATAGTAGTCGCTTTAGTCTGCGTCATTGTCACAGCTGTAACTACACCAAAGTTACAAGCCAAAATAGTTGATAAAACCGTTTATCCGGTCGAAGCTACCAAATACATCAAAACACACATAAATTACAAAAAAGAACATATCTATAACCCATATTTTATCGGCAGTTATTTGCTATATAATGACATACCTGTGTTCATTGATTCGCGCGCCGACCTCTATGATCCTAAATTTAATGGCGATGACAATAAAAATATTTTTATGGACGAGCACTATATCAATACTCTGAATCATACTTACTATGATGATATCTTTAAAAAGTATGACCTCAGTTATGCTATTGTTAACAAGGATTCATCAATAGACATACAGCTTGCTCATAACAAAAAATACCAGCGCGTATACAAAGACGACAATTTTATAATTTACCAAAAGGTTAGATAAATTATCGCAACATTAATACTTTAACAGGGCGTTGCGATCGCATAGCTACAATTTGACGTACGCCGTCCAAGGAAATATTATCGCCAGCCACATTAGCCGTAATTGCCGATGGCCGTGCAAATGTTAATTCTTCTAGATTAGAAGTTTCACCTGGAAATTTCAGCGTCCATAAGCCAGCCATGATAATCTTCTGCGCCAGATTCTTGTCGCCCGTGTTAGCATGATGAAAATAGAAATTTGTACTAATATGCAAATAATTTTTCGGCAGACGCAAGACATCATGTGCTGCACTAATCAAGAAGAACCCAATTGAGTCATCACTCATGATCGCACCGTCCCTCGTAAAATCGGGGAAATCCATTTGGTTAATCGCACTAGAAATATCGCTTAAGCGTGCAAGTGGCACCGACATAGCAGGGGATAAAGCCTTTAGATGCTTACGACGCTTTCGCGAGCTGGTATCGTTTAAGTAGTCAACCAGTATCGTAGTCGCCCCAAAGGTAATGTAACTACACAGTGCAAATTGCTCGCGACCGTTAATATAGATATTAAGTGGGGTGAAATCAGTTTTATCGGATTGTAGGATTACATTTGGACTACGCTTACTGCCATAGAAGGCTCGTGCCGTATCATTGCCGTTGCCTAGTGGAATAGTTGCAAATGTTACATCCTTTTCAGAACGATACAACGCATCAAATGCCACTTGCGTCGTGCCGTCGCCACCGCAGGCAATTAGCAGATCGCCGTCTTTCAGTTCATCACCAATTAAATGCCTGGCATTGTAGTAAGGTGTATCTTCTAGTCTGATCTCTGTATAATCCGCGCGTGCATCGTGCGCCAAGTCTATTAGTTGCGGTCGAATTTTGATATATTTGTCCGCCCTGGTGGAGTTTGGCGAGAACACAGTAACAAAACGACGATATGACTGCATTATATACCCTTTCGCTGTGCCTGCGGGTTAGTAGTGATAAGCGACTGCTCAGTCTCTGATGCGATAATCTGAATCAGTACGTGGTTTTGTCCAGCAAAGAACAGGCCTTGGCCCACGGGGAAGTTTGAAAGTCGTTTTAGTTCTTCTTCTGTCAGCTTGAATACTTGACCTAAAACATCCACCGCAGAAGGCGATTGCTTCAGTAGCAGCTGAATAGAGGAGTTAGCCACAATAGCACGACCCATTGGTGAAGAAATAAAATCCTCCACGTCCTGAGTAATCGTAGTTAGTCCTAGATAATATTTACGAGCACGCTTAGCCAGACTGAACATAAAGTTTGCACTATCTGGATACTTCATTAGCTGCCAAGCCTCATCAACGATTAGCATACGTTTGCGTTGATCAGTGCGCACTCTATTCCAAATGTGATTCAGCACGATATACATTGCCACTGGTCGCAGTTCATCTTCTAGATCACGGATGTTAAAGACCACCATATGGTTATCAATCTTGACATTTGACTGCTGCGAGAAAATACCAGCAAAAGTACCTGTTGTGTACTGGCGTAAGCGTTGCGCGAGTGATGGGCCATTACCACCCATGTGTGCCAGAGTATCATATAAATCAGACATCACAGGTGGAGTAGAATTGTGAGTCAAAGGGTCAGAAGTAATACCAACACGAGCATAAGTATCAATTAATGCTTGGTCAAGATCAGCTTCTTCTGCTGGCGACAAGACATTGACCGTTGTGCCATCGGCTGCCACCTGCGAAGCACCCAACATCTGGCGCAACAGTCCATGCAGGGTAATTAGATTAGCTCTTAATGCATCCGTATCCTGTCCGTCATCACTATCAACAACGCGCGGCAAATCGAACGGATTAATACGTGTATCACTATTCAAGCTCAAACGGATATATGAGCCACCAACTGCATCACATAGTTTCTGATACTCGTTTTCTGGGTCGATAATCAGAATATCGGCGCCCATCATCATTGAGCGCAAAGCCTCTAGCTTCACAGTAAATGATTTACCTGCACCAGACTTTGCAAACACTACCATATTGGCATTTTCCAAACTGTAACGATCAAAAATTACTAGGCCGTTATTGTGTAGGTTAATTCCATATAAAATTCCGTCATCCTGAGTTAAGTCAGCTGAGGTAAAAGGGAAGGTAGTGGACAACGCACCAGTATCCATATTACGGCGAATTTTTAGCTCATCGCTAAATTGCGGGATAGTCGAGTTCATTCCTTGCTCTTGCTGCGCCGACGCAGCCTTAGTTAACACCATCTGTTGGCCTAATACCGTCTCGACCTTGTGGGTAACAAACTTTAGCTCGTCTTCGCTACCCGCCGACAGCGTTAAATACAGCCCGAAACGGAAGAACTTTTCTGAACCTAGCTGAAGTTTATCGCGCAATTCCTCGGCGTCCTGATAAGCAGCCTCTAGTCCTGGGTCACGAATCTTGCCGTGTTCCGCATTAACCTCCATCGAGGCTTCTAGCTGGGTTACCTTGCGCTGCAAGTTATTCATCACAACCTGCGAATCTACTGGGTAGATATACATCGAGATATCAATCACTTCATCCAGGTTAATAACCGAAGACAGCCAACCAGTATAAACTGAACGAGGATAGCCATACACATAGAGCGTACGGCAGTAACGCGTGCCTAGCATATAATAGTTACTCTTAAACTCTAGACTAGCCGGCGCCACAAGGTCGCGCATCGTCCTCACGCCCTTGTGATAGATGTCTGCAACATCAGCTGCCTCGCGTGCCTGCTGTTGTGCTAACTGTGATTGTTGATCTTTCTTATTTCGCTTCGCCATTACCACATTTCTCCTAACGGCCTAACAGTTGCCTGTCCTTGACCCTTGGTTACCATTAAGTGAGTGTAATTTTTAAAATCACCAATCGGCTGCCTAAGCGCGGTGTCTGGGTTATAGATGTTATAGTATAACTCACCCAATTCCTTAGTATTTAGACGCACCGAGCGAATACCTGCTTGACTGAGACCATCGATCACTGCATTGACCCGATTATTAATTTCATCCTTTGCGCGCTGATACTGTTCGGCGGGCACTTTAATTTTATTTTGCGAGCTACCAGAGCCCATAAACAGTGATGCTAAAATGCCTTTTTCACTAGAACTAGCACCAGCCTTCATGCGCTCTTCACCAATCATATAGGGGATAACCACAAAGAAACTCTTATCCATAATATTTGCCTCTTGCGACAGAGCGTTAATAAAGGCAATATAGTCATCCATTAGAACACCCAGCAGCATATTATCCTGATTCATACGCAGATTTTGCAACTTGTTTAGATACGGTCCAATATCAACCTTTTCTGACTTGATATAGATCTGGATAGGGAAGGTGAGGGAGTTTAAAAAGTCTTGATAGCTGAGCTCAATACCATCGCGCTCGCGTGCGCTCATCAAATCAAAGTTAATTGATTGCGCCGCCACTACTGCGCGGAAATCACCGTCCGCCATAATGACCATGTTGTCACGTAGCTCTGAGAAGCGTAGGGCGTTCTGCGTAGATGTAGGGTTTTTATGAGCGACTTGCTCAGGCGCAGTAGCTGCACCAGCTTGAGGCTGGCTAGCTGGTGACGCTCCTGTTGGCTGATTGATTACTGGTCCTACGTTAGATTGCATTATCTGTTTTATCCTTAGTGAAATTTAATGTCAATAAAGCTACCATCAGATGCACCTATGGTGGTTTGATCATTAGGCTCATCCTTATTATTGTCTATTATAGCAGATTCATCGCCGTTGGGGTTAATTACTTTAGTATTACGGTCAATCTGTACATCATCGTCGCGATGCATCGCAACCTTTTGCAGCAGTTCGTCTGTAATTACGTTCTCGTCATCTGATTTAGGTGCAGTAAAATCAGGCGACTGTTGAGGTGTCGTTGGTGGCATGTACTGCGCTGGTGCTAGTGAAGGCTGCGCCGTCTGCCATGTAGTCTGTGGTATAGGTTGTTGTATTGGTTGTTGAACAGGCTGTTGTACAGGTGCGATTGGCTGAGCTGGCGCTTGTGGAATATATTGAGGTTGGTAGCTAGCGGTATTCTGGTAAGCGTAATTCGGCAGTTGTGCGGTTTGTAATGGAGCAGTCCAATAATTCGATGGTCCAGCACTATATGCGCTAGGCGTGCTTGCCAAAGTACTTGACTGAACAGGTTGCGTATAAACCGGTGCAGCCTGTGGTGCAACATTAGTAAGCTGCGAGGCTTCGCGCATCTTGGCCATCGCTCGACTACGTACATCTTGCGCAGATTTAGTTAACATATTGTCAACTTGGACGGTGTTACTATCATCCATAACATCATAAGCATCTTGAGCAGCACTAGCATAGTCGTCGTTTAAGTTGGTCTGATTCACGCTGGTACTAAAACCTCTGGTAGACCAACCCTGCGTATCGGTAATATTTGCTAAGAAAGAGAGCCGACGTGATACTTCATCAGCAGCTAGCTCCTTAGTTTTCGGATCCTCTATGGTTTCAGGTGCGCTAATAGTAACGTTGGGCTCTTCGCCATCTGCCGCCCAAATCCGTACTCGCGAACCACCGAAATAATATTTAATTAACGCCGCTAGATATACCTCCATCGGCTGATCCTTGCGTAGGGGTAGGGCGAGCACACCAAAAAACAACACCATCGGTGCTGGTATGATTGCTAGCACAGGACTAGCCTGACTCAAAAAGAAAGCCATTACACACCCACCAAAGGCGATCATCAGATATATAAACTGTCTGAAGCTAAATGGCCCAATTAGCTTGTCATCAGCTTCGACATCCTGAGGCACCTTATGCTCAGCCATATGTCTATATTATAGCATAAGCAATTGCAAAGCTGACTAAAGCAGGTTATTATATATAGCAATGAGTGGTGAGAAAAAAACAAAAGCCAATATTAGGAATGCTTGCAGCAAACCAGTAGCTGATCAGGGCGTTTTATTTGCGTCGCCTAATGATCCTATGCCAATTATTAAATTGTCTCATATTTCAAAGCGGTTCGGCTTAACCGATCAGGCCACATGTGCATTGGACGATGTTGATCTAGAGATCCAGCGCGGCGAGTTTGTTGCCATTATGGGACCATCGGGCTGCGGCAAGACAACACTACTAAACACGCTTGGACTGTTAGAGAAACCTGATTCGGGCGAATACCTATTCAATGGCCGCAACGTCGAACGATTTAGCGAAAACCGCAAAGCTCGCATTCGCAATAGTAAAATCGGTTTTATTTTCCAGAACTTCAATCTAGTGTCTAATCTGACCGTCCTAGAAAATGTAGTGTTGCCACTATATTATCGTCGTGGCTGGAGCTACAAGAGCCTCGAGCGTGCTAGTGAACTACTAAAGACCTTTGGCTTAGCTCTGCGTGAATACTACATGCCTAACCAGCTATCTGGTGGTCAGATGCAACGCGTCGCTATTGCGCGTGCTCTAATTAATGCACCACAGATTATTTTGGCCGACGAACCAACCGGCAACCTTGATTCACGGAATAGCGATATTATTATGCAGGAGCTTACTCGCTTGCACCGCACTGGCAATACCATTCTGATGGTTACACATAACCCTGATCTATTGAAGTATGCTAGTCGTGTTATTAACATGAAGGACGGTCGCATTGATCGCGATGAAGAGCTAACCGAAACAGCTGCCTTCCGTGTGACCAAGCGCACCATATCAACGCACCGACGCGAGAAAAATCGTCGATACAAGCGTCGCATTAGGAGGACTAAATAATGTTATTATCTATTCATCTAGCGTCTGATAGCCTAAAACAGCACAAGGCACGCTCTCTGCTGGCTGCCAGTGGAGTAATGCTAGGAGTATTTCTAGTTTCGTTAATTCTAATAATAGGCGATAGTGCTAAACACAGCTTGCAAAAACAGCTACAAAGTCTGCCCGACAAATCTATATTAATTAATGGCAACGATGGTAGTAGCTCTTTTATTCACAAACCAGCCGACACGCTAAACAACAAAGATCTCGAAAGTATCAGCAAGACCGATGACGACATTAATTTAAGTAGTTCGTTATTAATTAACAGCAGACTAAAAATCGAGGATCGCACATTGGATAATGTCAACGTTGCCGCGACCAGCACTAACTACCACAAAATATTCCAGCTAAAAATGCTTAGTGGCAGTTGGTTCAGTGCTGAGGATAGCGGCAAAAATTGGGTAATTCTAGGCTACAATCTAGCGCACAAGCTAATAGGCACCGAATCCCCTAAAAACGAGGTTGTTACTATTAAAGGGCAGAAGTTTACCGTTGTTGGCATTGTCGATAAGGTTCATCAACCACTACCGATTTTAGGCTATGATATTAATCAATCAGCATTCATATCATTGAGCAATGGCCAAGAATTAACTAAGTCAAACAAAATCAGCCAGATTGTTGCAACCAATCCACATAAAAATATTAGCGATACTCGTAAAGAAATAGCTACCACACTAAACCGTAAACATAGTGATAGTGGCGAATACATCATGTTTACTACCGCCGATATATCTAGTCAACTATCCCAGCTAATATCTACAATCAGTATAGCTGCAGCGGTGTTTGCAGGCGTAGTACTGTTAACTAGTATCATCGCCATTGCTAACGTTATGCTAGTAACCGTAGCAGAGCGTCGGCGCGAAATCGGCATCCGCAAGGCTGTTGGCGCCACAACACATGATATTTTAAGCCAATTCCTAGCAGAATCGCTAATCATTGCTTTACGTGGCGGTATTGTCGGACTAATTTTTGCTTACTTGATAGCGTTCGTTATAACATTTACGATGTCATTCGATATAGTCTTCAGCTGGTCAGCAATTTTAGCAGGCTTCCTGCTACCAGTAGTTATCGGCACGCTAGCCGGCATCTACCCAGCTTATCGTGCCGCCAGGGGCGACATTATCACAGCACTGCGTCAGTTAACTTAGCCAATCTCAATATGGTGACACTGCGATCCACTATAAGTTAGTGTGGTCGCAATTGTATCTACTGTAAAACTACTGGTCGAATACAAATTATGGCGGTGCGCTTCGTCTAACTCCGAGTCAACATCATCCAGCAGGACATAAGCTTGACCTAGACTTTCACGTACTGTATCAACTATAACAGCCAACAAGGCAAACAACGTTGTTCGGTTTTCGCCTCTTGAGGCGTTTAATTTAGAATCCTTACCGTTAAAAATAAACTTAAAATCATCTTTCTGCGCGCCGACTGGTGTTACGCTGTCGCGTGCTGTCGTTAACGCTCTTAGAATGGCAGACTGTGCAACTGGTGCGCCATTAATAAATTGCAGCTTTACCGCGTCATCTATACCAGCAATCTCGCGATATTTATCGTTGAGTGTCCTGTTAAGTCTACTTACAAACCGCGATCGACGCTCTGATATACGACTAGATAGCTCCGCAAACTGAATATCCCAAACCAACAATTCGTCAGCTCGCACTTCGTCTTGTTTAATTAGATTATTGCGTTGCCGCAACACTCTCTCAAACTTGTTTACATCAGATTGATGATTAGGGATAATTACATTAATCATGCGGTCCAAAAAATCCCGACGGCGTTTGGGCGACCCATAAAGTAGCTGCATGTCATTTGGCTCAAATAGCACTACCGGTAACTTACGTTGAGACGACAGACGCTTAAAAGATTTGCCATCTATAATAAATTCTTTTTGTTGATGAATATATTTAACCGTGCGCAGTTCATTGTCCACAGTTAGATCAATTTTCCACCAGTTATCCACATCTGTAACAGGACGGTGAATTATTTCGTCAAAATTTGATCGCCAACTCTTGCCAGTTAGCGCGATATAAATTGCCTCCAATATAGTAGTCTTACCACAACCATTCGGCCCAGTTATGATATTCATACCGGGCTGAAAATCTACGGTATAAGACCGATGGGAGCGAAAATTATACAGTGCTAAGCGTTGAATCATTACGATTTAACCGGCATTACAATATGCTTATATATATCATCGTCACCCATCAATAAGACAGGAGACATTTTGCCGTTGTAACGTATTGTGATTTTTTCACCCTTAATACAATTGAGTGCATCTAATAGGAACTTTGAGTTTACGCTAACCATTGAGTCGCCGCCTTGGATATCTGCATCAATACTTGATATATTGTCACCCATCTGTGAAGTAATCGACCGCACAGCAAGTTCACTGGTATCCGCTTTACTTTCTATTATTACTGTACCAGCCGACTCTCTAGCAAACAACTCAGCAACTTTCACAATTTTTATAAATTCATCACGATCGGTCTGTATCTCAAAGGTTGTGTCAGTAGGAATTAACTGACGATACGAAATATACTTACCGTCAATCAAACGTGAAGTTATCCTTGCCTCGTCAGCAATGAAGCTAATCTGGTCGTCGCTGTATTTTACGGTTATTTCATTGGCGTTTGCTGTAATTCGTATAACATCCTGCAGAGCATCTGCAGGCACAATCATATCAACTTCGTCTTCAAGCGCCATAACCTTACGCTCTGCTAAGCGATAGCCATCGGTTGCCGCTAAATACAGTACACCATCAACCGTATGAAAATATACACCTGTTAAAATTGGCCGCGTTGTATCCGCGCTGGTAACCAACACTGTTTCCGCAATAGCTGATCGCAGTAAATCACTAGAAACAGTGAACTGACTATTCTCATTAGATTCTGGTATGGCAGGGTAATCATCAGCTTTTTGCGAATTTATGGTCGATTTGTAGCCACCAGCTGTAATCTTGATGCGATTTTCTTCTGTTTTGATATCTATGTTAGTCTTCGGTAAGTTGTTCACAAATTCTGTTAGCAGTTTAGCTGGCACTGTAATAGCACCTTGCTCTTCGACCTTTGCACCAATAGTGTCAACTATAACTACCTCTAAATTAGTAGCTGCTACAATCAACTTTGTATCGTCAGTACGTAGTAGTACATTTGCTAGAAGGGGTTGACCTGGTTGAGCTTTGGCTGTACGTGAAACTGTGTTAAGTGCTTTAGATAATTCATTTTGTGGAACAGTAAGTTTCATAAATCCTCCTTTATTATATAAATAATCGTAGTAATAATAAGTGCTGTGGAAACTGTGGATAAATCAGCGTATATACGGGGTGAATGATGCCTATTGGTTGTGGATTCTATGTGTTTAGTGATGTGGGTTAATTGTGCTTTTTTAGCAGGTTTTATACACCGCTTCGGATGTATGCTTAGTTTTACCCACATGTCGTTAAAATAGCGCACAACTTTTCCCATAGTATAGCCACAAGTTGTGAACATGTTATACACAGGCGCTATATCTGATAAGGTATTAGGCATAAAGATCTCCTTTAACAGATGATACTTCTTCGCGAATAATGGCGTCGAGCTTGATCTTGCCTTCGATTTTCTTAATAGCGTGCATAGCAGTGGTATGATCGCCGCGGCCGAGCTCGCGAGCAATTTGCGGATAGCTAAGGTGAAGCTCGGTGCGTAGTAGATACATAGCAATTTGCCGCGGCAAAATAATATTGGCGCTGCGGCTAGCAGATTTAATCTCGGTTACTTTGAGATCAAAGTGCTTAGCGGTTTTTTCGATAACTTGGCGGGCGGATAGGTGCTTAGTTTGGCTTGGGCGTGCACTTGTTAGAATTTGTGAAGTAAATTCTACCGTCGGCACGACATTCTGCATTTCGGCGTAGGCCATAATTTGGTTAAGTGCTCCTTCGAGCTCGCGCACATTAGTGCGTACTTCGTTGGCGATATATTCAGCGGTTTCGCGCGGCAATTCTACGGTACCGATTAAAGCAGCCTTAGTTTCAATAATAGCGACACGTGTTTCGTAGTCTGGCAAACTAACATCAATAGTCATGCCCATCTGAAAACGACTGCGCATACGATCATCCAAGGTGGGAATTTCGGCGGGTGGTCGATCAGAGCTTAGAATAATCTGTTTGTTGGCTTGTTGCAAAGCATTGAACGTGTTAAAGAAGGCTTCCTGGTTGGCCTTTTTGCCTGCAATAAATTGGATGTCATCAACGATTAGCGCATCGACCTCGCGATATTTTTTTGTGAACTCTTCCGGTGTCTTATTGCGTAGATGCTTGACGAAGTCATTTACAAAATCTTCTGTTGTAGTATATAGAACCTTTTTGGTCGGGTAGTTTTTTAGAATACCATTGCCAATAGCTTGAATTAGATGAGTCTTACCTAGACCTACGCCACCGTAAATAAATACTGGGTTGTAACGTTGTCCAGGATTCTTGGCAGCTGCTTGGGCGGTGGCGTAGGCTAAATCGTTGCAACGACCAACAATAAAGTTGTCGAAAGTGTAGTTAGGGTTTAGATGGCTAAGAAATTTACCTGATTTAAACGGGTTACTAGTTGATTTTGGCTTTGTAGAAGCCGGCTCGTCGATTACTACAACATCGTCATCGTCGCTAACTACGTGCTGCGGTTTTCCTTTGTGGGTATTGAATTGCAGTTTAGGATCGGCAATCTCAGGGTTAGCCGTTTTTAGCTGCTTGATTAAAATGTTATGAAACTTTGATTGGAACTGGCTTTTGACCATAAAGTTTTTGACTTCAAAGATATAGGTGTCGCCCTTGATGTCGATTAGATTGATCGAGCTAGGGTCGCGCCACCACATAGTGAAGTTGCCGTCTGACACTATATTGTCTATTTGGACATTAGTCAGTATCTTTCGCCACAGTTCGTGGCAAAATTCTGCTGAACCATGATTAAAATCTGCACCCTCACTTAACGCACTCATTAATGTAAATAGTAGCACACTAGCAGAGTTTTCCACAAGCTAAACCACGATGCATAATTAAACTGTGGATAACTTACGTTTTCCACAGTCTGTATATACACTAAATAAACTGTGGAAAACTCATTAAAGCGGTGCAAAATCATTGTTTACCCCTGTTGGAGCTTGAAAGTCTAGCATTTTATGATACAATGTTATTGATATGCCAAAGAGAACATACCAACCGAAGAAGAGGCATCATGCACGCGTGCATGGCTTCCGTGCACGTATGTCAACGAAAGCCGGACAGATTGTTCTAAAGCGTCGTCGTATTAAGCGCCGCGCTAAAGTAGCTATCTAAATGATGCCTAAAGTGTAATATAACGAGATGAGAGCATCTCGTTATATTTTTATATAGATATAAGGATATTATAATAGTAGATATGATAGGACAAAAGAATCGTTTTCATGGTCATGCTAGTCTAAAGTACGTTTTTGCCCACGGCGAGTTAGCCCGTGGCAAAATCTTATCTGTTAAGTGCATACAAAACCCTCGTCGCCGCCACTCGCGCGTCGCGGTAATTGTTAGTAAGAAAGTGCTGCACGATGCAGTATTACGTAATCGTGCCCGCCGGCGAACTTACGAAATTATGCGAAACTATATACCGCGACTACCGTCAAGTGTTGACATTGCTGTAGTTATATACTCTCCTGAAATATTGACTGTTTCATCAGATAAATTGTCGCATCAAGTCGATCAGCTGTTATCTAAATTGAATCTGATATAATAACTATCATGAGTTTATTTGATACGATTTTAACCCAGCCGATTTTTAACTTACTAGCGTTTATTTATAATTTTGTGGGTGATTTCGGTGTGGCAATTATTATCATGACGGTATTAGTGCGCTTAGCGCTCTGGCCACTAGTGAAGAGACAGCTACATCAAACTAAGGTAATGCGGGAAATTCAACCAGAACTACAACGCATTCAGCGCAAGGCTCAATCTGGTAGCCAAGAAGAACGTATGGCGGCTAGCATTGCTATGATGAACTTGTATAAAGAGAAGGGTGTGAAGCCATTCAGCTCATTCTTGGTGCTATTAATTCAGCTGCCAATCTTAATCGCCATCTTCAATGTGATTCGGATATTTGCCCATGCCACAGTTAATGGTGCGGCGCCAACTGATTTTATCTATCCATTCCTAGCACACTTCGGTCGAGTACCTGAATTACTAGCAGCTAACCCTCACTTGGAGTTGTTTGGCATTATCGACCTTACCAAGTCGGCTTCGACCTACCTGCCGGCGCTAATTCTGGCTGCAGTTTCGGCAATCTTCCAGTTCATTCAGAGTAAGCAGACTATGCCGAGTGGCAAAGATAAGCGTGGTGTACGGACGATACTAAAAGAGGCGGCAGCGGGTAAGGAAGTTGATCAAGCCGAGCTTAACGCGGCGGCAATGACTAAGATGATGTACTTTATGCCCATTATGACATTTATAATTTGTTTACCATTTCCAGGTGCGGTGGTGTTATACTACGCCACAACTTCACTGTTTGCTGTATTGCAACAGCACTATATCCTAAACTACGATTCTAAAGAGCTAGAGACTGAGGCAACTACCAAATTGCATCGTAAATCAAGCAAGCGAGAGCGAGATGCTGTTGAAGCAGAGGTGGTAACAATGAAGAAGTCAGAGCTAAAACACGAGAAAAGCACTACATCGTCAGCCGGTAGTGGTAAAACCGTGGTTCGGCGAATTAAGACGAAGTAAGGAGGAGCTATGAATCGAGAAGAATCAATATCATTTGCAAAGAAGTACACAGAGGACTTATTATCGTTTTTTGGTGTTAATGTAGATGTTTATGCGAGCGCCGAGGAAGATGTCATAGAGCTATCCGTGCCGTCAACTTACCTATCTAATTTGTTGATTGGTCGAGGCGGTGAAACTTTACGTAGCCTACAAACACTGATTCGAGCTACTCTGATACAGCATAGAGCAGAGCTAACACGGGTAAACCTAGATATTGCCGATTACAAGAAGCGTCATAACGAGCAGCTAGAACACAAGGCGGAGGACTGGGCAAAACAAGTAATGTTAACAGGTGATACGATGTCACTAGAGCCGATGAATCCAGCGGAGCGGCGTGTGATTCACCGAGTGTTAGCTGACTACAGCCGACTGTCGACTGCTAGCGAAGGCGAAGGACGTGATCGCCACATCGTTATCAAAAAGATTGATTAAAGATTAATCATAGATTAGCTAGCTATACAAAATTACCTGAGTGAAACAGTATCAGGTAATTTTATTTCTGATCACTTGTGAATACGAAGCGGTTGTAAGTCAAATAATTCCAAGCTAGTGATGGAATACTAGCTAGACCTTTAGCAAAGATAGGGTAGAACCAGGCAAAGCTACTGAATAAATCTTTCGGAACGACGCGCTCAATCAACCAGATACAACCGTTTTGTATAATCCATAGACCAATTGCAGTAAAGACAAAGAATAAAACTACCTCGCGTAGATAATTGCTACCGGCATTGCGGAACGTCCACTTCTTATTAAGGATAAAACTTGACACCATTGAGATACCGGTTGACAAAAAGTTGGCGCTAATCAGTGGCAGAAATAGTTGGAAGATGTACATTAGCCCAAAATCTAATCCAGTGTTAAAAATGCCAACTAGCACAAATTTAGTGGGTTTGCTAGCTGAAGCTGTGTTGGTGGGTTTATTAGTACTATCATCGGTACTGTCGCTAGCATTCGTGGCTAAATTATTTGCTGGACTTAGAGCTGGTTTTGACATCTTTAGCCTTAGCCTCCATTAGCTTATTTTGATGTACATTCTCAATCAAATAGAGCGGTCGACGCTTGGTCTCGACGAAGATACGACCTACGTACTCACCAATTACGCCAAGGGCAATTAATTGAACGCCACCTAGAAATAGAACGGCAATCAGCAAAGTATTGAAGCCACCAATGCGCGGTAAGCCCATAGCAGCCTGAATTAGAATTATAATAATGTAAATTAACGATATAAAACTAATAAATAGACCTGCAATCGAGATAAAGCGTAACGGCAGGGTAGTGAATGACGTGAATCCGTCGATTGCTAAATTAATTAGCGAATTCTCTGTACTCAGAAAGCCGAACTTCCACTTGGACGAGCCAGCCATTCGCGGTGGCTGATCAAAGCGAATTTCCTTTTTCCTAAAGCCGATCCAGCTAAATAGTGCTTTATTTTGACGGCTAGCTTCACGGAATTGCCGTATTGCTTCGACGCATTTGCGGTCAAATAGGCGGAAGTCGCCAGTATCAATTTGAATTGGTATGCGAGTGGTCTTTTGCAGCGTGCGATAATAGGTATGCGACATAAATTTGCGCACTTTACCGTCATTCTTCTTGTTGCGTCGAGCGTAAATATCTTCGTAGCCCTTCTCCCACCATTTAATCATCTCAGGGATTAATTCTGGTGGTTCTTGGCCGTCGGCGTCCATTATAACTACTGCATCACCTTGAGCGTAATCAAGACCAGCCGCTACGGCAATCTCTTTACCAAAATTGCGTGAAAAGTTCAAATAAGATATGCGACTATCTTTGCTGGCTGCAGCCTGAAGCAGCTCTAAAGTACGATCTCTCGATCCGTCATTAACGAATAAAAACTCGAAGTTATAGTTTTTGACTTGAGTCGTTAGGTTTTCTAGACGTTTAGTAATTTTACTTAGATTCTCCTCTTCGTTGTAGGCAGGAATAATTACTGTAATTAATTTTTTCATAAATCTCCTATTGATCCTATTATAAACGACTTTTTAGTGTGCGCCATAGCTTGCTAGTTAAGTCACCGTGCTTTAGCCAATTAGAAAAGTTAAGTAGTATGCCTAGTAGAGCAGGCGAACGCCGGACTAGATAGATTACGCATTCAACAAAGTATTTTTTATTGCCGATAATTTGGCGACCTGTTGGTTTAGTTAGAAAATTGGATAGCAAAGCAGTGCTATAATATTCGCGCTTTTGGCTCTTTGCTAGATTACTACTCGATATAGCGAGAGCATAAGAATAAAACCAGTTATAACGAATCCAACACAGGTAGTCATCTAAAACAGCGTCGTCGCAGTTTCCTACAAAATCAACTAGATGTTGATAGTTGATTATTCGATTCTGCCACACTAGGGAAGATTTGCTGTATGTACCTCCTTGAATATTCATATTGTATTCATATAGAGGCTGATTGATAAATTTAATATTGCTAATGTAGCTAAAATAATCCAGATTGAATAGTAGGTCTTCGCCAAAGTTAAGTCCTTCGATAAAGCGAATGCCGTGCTTTTTAATAATGTCGGCGCGATAAATCTTGTTCCAAATTTGATACAAGCGCCCATCGATGCCGAGTAATTTGGTGATATATGTAGGCCAAGGCTCGCTTTTTGTATGACGTGGTAGTTGACTAATGCCAACTGATACCGAAGACACTAAATCATCGCCGTTGTAAGTGTTGTAGATAGAACCACAGCATACGAGACCTATCGTTGGATGTTTTATTGCTTTCACCATTTGATTGATCAAACTAGGACTAATGTCGTCATCGGCATCGAAAAACATTAGATATTCGCCACGCGCCTTATTGATGCCGCTGTTGCGAGCAGCACTGGCGCCACCATTGCTGCGACGGTTAATGGTAATAATGCGAGCATCATATTTAGCAAGGTCGCGAATTGCGCCGTAGCTATCATCGGTTGACTTATCGTTTACTAGAATTAATTCCCAATCGGTAAACTTCTGCGCCACAATAGATTCGACAATATTTGTAATCGAGCTCTCGGCGTTATATACAGGAATAATAATTGATAGCACAGGTCTCTTCATCTACATAAATTATAGCAAAGGGTATGGGCGTTTGCTATAATGATTGTGATGCAAAAAATATTAGCCAAATATCGTTACTCGTTAATCTTGCTAAGAGAGCTAGTTAAGACTGACTTTAAGCTACGCTACCAAGGTTCTATGCTAGGTATGGCATGGTCGGTATTAAAACCGCTGATGCTGTTTGCCATTATGTACGTAGTGTTTATCCGTTTTCTAAAGTTTGGTGCTGGTATTCCACACTTTGCCGTCTCTCTACTATTAGCACAGACGCTCTGGGCATTCTTCCAAGAGGCGACTTCACAAGGCATGCAGGCGATTGTGGGGCGGGGCGATTTACTGCGTAAAATTAATTTTCCTAAGTACATCGTTGTAATTTCATCTACTGTGTCAGCATTTATCAATTTGGCAATTAGCTTAGTAGTTGTTTTGATCTTTATGGCTATCAACGGTGTGGAGTTTCGCTGGACTATGCTATTATTCCCATTGGTTATTATCGAGCTTTATGTGTTTGCCCTTGGTGTGGCGTTTCTATTAAGTACGATGTACGTGAAGTTCCGCGATATTGGGCATATCTGGGATGTGATTATGCAGATGTGGTTTTATGCTACACCGATTATCTATCCGCTAACTATGGTTATTGGCTATGGTTGGGATCTGATCGCGCGTATCATGCTGATGAATCCTATGGCGCAGATTATTCAGGATGCACGTTATCTGGTGGTAACACCGCAAACTGAAACAGTTTGGAATTTTATCGGTAACGGGCCGTTTATGTTGATGAAGTTAGTACCGTTCGTTATCGTGATAGGCGTGTTTGCGCTAGGTGTTTATGTGTTTAGACGCTCATCTAAGACGTTTGCGGAGGAACTTTAGAATGAAAAAGCAGAATATAGATGCAGACGTGGCTTTAAAGGTAACCCATGTAGCTAAAACTTTCAAACTACCAACTGAACAGAGTAGCGGTATTAAACAAGCTTTTATCAACTGGACAAAGGGGATTAAGGGCTACAAAGAACAGTATGTATTGCGTGATATTTCATTAACGGTTAAGAAGGGTGATTTCGTTGGCATTGTTGGGCGTAATGGTTCAGGTAAATCGACACTATTAAAAATTATTTCTGGTATCTACACGCCAACTAAAGGTAGTGTCCAAGTTAATGGTTCTTTGGTGCCGTTTATTGAGCTAGGCGTCGGCTTTAATCCAGAGTTAACTGGTCGCGAGAATATTTATCTAAACGGTGCCATGCTAGGCTTCTCGACTAATCAGATTGATCATATGTACAAAGATATTGTCGATTTTGCAGAATTACACGATTTTATGGATCAGAAGCTGAAGAACTATTCGTCGGGAATGCAGGTGCGCTTGGCCTTCAGTGTGGCTATCAAAGCACAAGGTGATATTTTGGTGCTAGACGAAGTACTAGCAGTGGGCGATGAGGCGTTTCAGCGTAAGTGTGACAACTTCTTCAAGGATGTTAAAAAGGATCCAACGAAGACGGTTATATTGGTGACACACGATATGTCAGCGGTGCGCCGTTACTGCAATAAGGCAATTATGATCGACGGTGGTAAAGTAGTGGATGAAGGCGATCCGGATGACGTTGCCGACAGCTATTCACTAGAAAACATTTCATCAGATCCGAGTGCCAGAGCAGCGCTGAAGCAGATGAAGAAGAATCGTGAATCATTTATTGAAGGTAAATTCGTATCAGCGCCTGTCTTAAAGTCCAAGGATACAGCTAAAATTGCAATTAAGTACAAATCAACCACTGATCGGCCGTCCTATATTCGCGTCTGTGTGCAGGCGGGTGGCGTTAACCTAATGAGTTTGTCTAGTAAAGATACAAAGATTAAAGTGTTGAGTGATAACAAGGTGCACAAATTAACCTATACATTGCCGCTTAAGCGCTTTAATGTTGGTGACTTGCGTTTGGTGGCTGAGCTGGTGGACAGTGATAGTGATTCTAATGTGGCAACCTATGGCTATAACGATGAAATGCTACTGAAAATTACTAATGCAGACGTTCAGTCTAGCGGTATACTGGACAATGATGGTAAGTTGTCGGAATAGGTGGACGAATAACGAGCTTTTCTGATATACTAAGCATATGCAAGATTCAGAGGGGTCGAATTTTGAGATTAAGTGGTCGGCAACCGAGGCCGTTAATCACGATCACAACTCCAAGTGGTATTTGACGGTAGGTATTATATTTGCAGTTGTTGCAGTGGTGATTACTCTACTAACTGTATTCAAGTTGTTTACCGTATTTACAGCTGTGGCAACTGGCGCAATGGCGATGGCGATGCTAGGAGCGATTATTGTATCGTCTAGAAAGCCGTACCAAGAACTAGAATATAAGCTGACGCCAGAGGGACTATCGATACAAAATCAACTCCATCCGTATGGCGAGTTTCGAGCCTTTGGTGTTAATCAGCTAGATAACGGCTTGTGGCAGCTATCGCTAATACCCGTGAAGCGTTTTGGTATGACGGTTACAGCCTTTATCGGTGAAGATCAGGGTGAGCAGATTGTTGATATTCTAGGTGCACGTTTACCAATGGAAGAAATTCGCGCAAGCTTTGCCGACAAACTAATTGAGCGATTTAAGCTCTAGCTATAGAATCATCGGATACTTTTTGCTAAAATAGCATACTAGGGAAGGGTGCAGGAGTGGTTGAACTGGCCGCTCTCGAAAAGCGGTAAGGCGTGTGAACGTCTTCGAGGGTTCGAATCCCTCCCCTTCCGCCAGGAAGATTATTTGTAAGCGTCACTAGCGACGCTTATTTTTTATTAGAATGTTTTGGTTGAACGGCAATGACGGCCGCATAAACATGCTCGACACCTATTCTACGAAGTAATGCTGCGGCTGTATTAAGTGTAGAACCAGTTGTCCAGATATCGTCAATTAGCAACACGGAGTGGGGTGGGGTGCTGGTGTTATGAATTGCTAGCGAATGCTTGATTTTAGTTTTACGGTCAATATAACTGGCGCCGTGCTGCGTGTGGTTATTTGTGCGTATGAGTAATTTACTGATCGGTTTATGATAATATCGCGATAATTCATCAGCAACCAACTTCATGTGATCAAAACCGCGGGTGCGGATGTGGTTGTTGATAGTTGGTATATAGGCAATTTGTTGAAAATCCCAGGTCGATGGGATTGCGCTCGTTAAAAGACCAGCTATGATAGCGGCTGATTCACGCTCACTGTGAAATTTATAGTCGCCAATTAAGCGCTGTAGGGCGCCTGAGCGCTCGTCTACGGCGATTATATCGTAAAGTTGATTAATAGAGCGTTTGCGACATTTCTTGCAAAGTGCACTGCTAGGCGTGACATAGTTGCAATATACACAATGTCGATAAGGTCGACGCAAAGTGTTATAAATACAACGTTCGCAGAGTGTTGAGCCTACAACACCACAACCCTTGCATATATGGGGTGCAACTATGGATAAAGCGGTGTCTAACAGGCTAGTCATTGTATTTATTACAGCAAAATTACTATTAACTATATTGTAGTTATAGGGGTTATTAGATATAATTATGTCATAAACGCTATATATTTGCGAGATAAAGGAGGAGAATGGCGAGAGGACAACAAGACGACTTGTTGATGGATAATTTAGATGATCTAACTAAGGATCTATTCCGTGATGATGATCAACCAGCCGAGCCTGTAGCACCCGTTGCAACACAGCAGCCAATTGCTGATAAGACAGATGACGATACATATGACACCGTACCGGGCCAACTAGCAGTCGACGTATACGAGACTCAGGACAAATTGATTATTAAGGCACGTACAGCTGGTGTAAACCGTAATGATCTAGATGTCAGTATTGCTGATGGTGTGTTAACAATTAGTGGTACTTTGAATAGCGGTGATGACGCAGAGGCTACTCATTGGCACATCCAAGAATGTTATTGGGGTGAATTTAGCCGTACATTAGTACTACCTGTAGCCGTCAAAGAAGACGAAGTGTCAGCCGTTCTAAAGGATGGTGTTCTAACTATTAGCTTTAACAAGGTAAAGCAGGAACAGGCACGTCGTATTCAGATTCAATAAAATTCTGAGGCTGATAATAGGCAAACAGCAGGGTTATCGCCCTGCTGTTCTTTGGTCTCAGCTAGATTAATATTTACTAGTATTTGTCTGCAGCTATTTTATAGCTATATTGTAATAATTAAATAAGAGCAGATTGACTGCTCTGCTCTTATTTAATTGATAGTATTAACTTAAGATATTTGCAATTAATAGACCCACTGTGGCGCCGCTATCTGTAGCACCGCTACCAACGATTTGGACAATCCAATTAACTATAGCATAGCCTAGGATTGCGACTACTAGACCGACTATAGCGTACAAGATGGTATTTTTAGCATCCTTTACGCGAGTGTTATCGCCACCCGATAGGACGTATCGAATGCCGCCGTAAATCATCATGAAGATAGCTAGAACACCAACGACAAATAGCATTAAGTTGATAGCCTTCGGGATGATTGCGTTTGCGCCACCGAATAAATCAGTTGGCTGACCCTCGCCTCGATACGGTCCACTAAATACATCAGGCAAAGCGAGAGCACCTACAGGTGTGATGGTGAATAATGAACTTAGTAGACCTAAACCAAAACCTAAGATAGATTTAGTTAGGACTGATTTTTTAGTTCTTGCCATCTTGACTTTCTCCTGATACTAGCTCCACAGACCAACAACCCAGTTGACTACAGCGTAAGCAATGATTGCTACAACTAGACCAACAATGGAGTAAATCAAAGTGTTCTTAGCACTCTCAACCTGACTCTTGTCGCCATGAGCGGTGGCATAACGAATACCTGAGAAGATAATCATGATTACCGATAGAATACCCACGATAAATAGCATGGTGTTAATGACGGTATTAACAATACTGTTGCTGTCGCCAAACAAGTTATTAGGTGTACCATTGCCTTTACCACAGTTAACGCCGACACCTAGATCTGGGTTGCTAGTATCGCAGTTTGCAGCGTAGGTTGGCGCAGTTGCAAAGCTAGCTACAGTTAGAGCTAGGGTGATTACAGCTAACGCGCCCATCTTGATACGATTGAATGTCTTTTTCATTGGATTCCTTTCCTATATTATATTATATATTATAACTAAAACTCTAGATATTTCAATGTTAGAAGCGACTCATTACCCAGTTTACTATCGCATAGGCGGTAATTGATATAACTAGACCAACAACTGAGTAAATCAAAGTGTTTTTAGCGCTCTCAATCTGTGATTTATCACCATGCGCAGTAACATAACGTATGCCAGAGTATATAATCATGGCAACCGATAGAATACCTACGATAAATAGCATGGTGCTAATGATGGTGTCGGTTAGATCGTTAACGCTTTTACCGGAATTGGCTGTGCTGCTTACTTTGGTTAATGCGCTGCTGGCTTCAGTAGTGCCGCCTGAGGCGTAAGCGTTTAGCGTACCTGTCGCTATGCTTGTAGCGGCTAACGTAATGGTTGCCAGACTGGTCTTTATTAAATTACGTATCATACGGATAGTCCTTTCTGGTGTTTATTAGAATAGCCCTAGTACCCAGTTCACTACAGCGTAAGCAATGATCGCTATAACTAGGCCAACAATTGAATAGATTAGGGTGTTTTTAGCGCTCTCAATCTGTGATTTATCACCATGCGCAGTAACATAACGTATGCCAGAGTATATAATCATGGCAACCGATAGAATACCTACGATAAATAGCATGGTATTAATAACAGTATCGATAACCCCGTTAAAGTCTTTCCCGGAATTGGCTGCGTTGGTAGTAGTATTTATACCATTGTTAATACTATCCTTCGCACCTGCTGCATTTACTATTGGCGCTGGTAACATTGTCGTAGCTATTGCTAGCAATGCGGTAAAACTTAAAAGAATCTTTTTCATAATGCTATTGTATAATATTTTAACCAGTCTGTCATTAAAACAGCTAAGCTACTTCAACTTATAGCAATTGAATGTCTAGCTTGTGAATATGTTGCGTGGACTATAACTTGTCTAATACAAATTTCACAATAGCGTAAGCCGAGACTGACACTACTAGCGCTACGACAGCATAAATGATTATATTCTTAGCTCTAGTTACTTGATCGGATTTGCCAGCTGATGTGACATAGGTCAGGCCGCCGTATATTATTACAGCTACTGCTAGAATACCGATTACCATCAGCATGGTACTAATGACATTGCTCCAAAAATTGCCCATTGTAGTGTCACTGCCGCTACGAAAGTCAGAACAGACAGAAGACGAATTATCGCCAGCCTGAGCGCAGGGGTCGAGTTTTGCCGCTCGTACGACTGGCGAAAATCCTAATACAGAGGCTGTAATAGTCAAAAGTGCTGCTAAAAATGTTAAACTCTTCTTCATTAGTGTATATTGTCCAATACCCAGGTGATTATACTATATGCTGAAATCGACACGACTAAACCAACAATGGCGTAGGTCAATGTCATACGTGCTTGCTTATTCTTGCTGGAGTCGCCATTGGAAGTTAAAAACTTTATCGAGCCAACAAGAATCATTACGACGCTAATGAATCCAATTAAGAAAAATACCGTACCTATCGTTTTTTGCAGAATAGTGTCAGCGCCAACATTTGGTATATTGACATCTTTATTTACGCCAGCTACGTTGATGGTTGCTGCGATGGCGCGAGATGATTCGGTAATTACTGTCATCTATGCTCCTAACCTCGATACTAAGAAGCCGATAAATACTGACGCCATAGTAGCAATAACCATACCGATAATCGCCTTGAAAATTGTGTCTTTGGCGCTAGCTAGTTTACCTGGTTCGCCTTGGGATATCATATAGCTAATACCACCCCAGATAACAAAGCCCAGAGCAACTAACGATGATACGCGAACGGCGATATCTACAACATTTAGAATAATGGTTGTAACCACAGAACCAAGGTCAGCTTGGCCTCTAGTCATTACCACGGTTCCACCTTCGCACTGTAAGCCACGATACCAATTAGGGAATCCTAAGAAATTTGATGTAGCAGTACAGTTATCAGCCATAACTGGTGTACTGGTGGACAATGATGTAAATCCCAGTACTGCTAATGTCGTAATAGACAGCACAGCTAGCTTAGCGAACATGCGTTTAATAGTGATCATTAGTTGAATAGTCCTCCTGGTACCAAGAAGTTGATGATAGCAAACATGCCAACATACAATATTAATGCGACTACGGCATTGCGAATTACACTGATTCCTTGTTCGGCGCGACCTTTATTGCCGCCGCTAGAGCTGTAAAGGATTGCGCCATATACCACGCCACCAATAATGGCGATCACCACAGCAGCTGATACCCAGTTAAAAATCGTGACAAATACGCTGACAATAGTTCCTTTGCCGTCACCTTGACAGCCCCAGTTGAAAGTCGTGCCATGCTGAGTATTGCAATCTGCGGCGTAGGCAGGTAAGGATAATGCAAAAGGCGCTATAGTTGCTATCGCAGCCACGATTGCATTTTTTATCTTACCACTAATCATATTTACATCATAAACTAATTTATCCATAAACGCAACGTTGAGTTTTTAGTGGTTATACTTTAGTATAATAACATATGAAATGGCGGTGGCAGCGAGGGCGTAGTCTACTATTCTTTATAGTGGTAGCATTTTTTGGTGGTGTCATTAGCTTATCAATGATGACTGGTACAGTTAGCGCTAAGAAAGCCGACCAGCTAACCAAAGCAGAGGCGCAGCGCTGTGTCAAAACCTATGATGGTAAAAAATGGGGTGGCTTTCAAGGTTCTGCGTATCAGGATATGCATACGACAATGTCATCAACGTATAAGCTGTGTTTTGACTCTTTCTCACCTGCGTTTAATTCATTAAATGTTGATTCTTATAAGAGGAGCCTAGATGTAAACACCATACCGTGTACACCATTTAAGAAAAATGCACCTGGAGATCAGGAGTGGGATGGCATGTATATTGAATGTACCAATGCTAAATCTGTGCTTGAAAAATTCAATAACGATGATATAAACAAGAAAATAAAAAATGCTATTTGCGAGCAGCAAACCGGCGATAAAGCTACATCATGTAAAGATGATGCATTTAGGCTTCCTTTAGATATCAAGACTGCGCAGAGTGAATGTTCTAAGAAAAAAGGTGACAGCAAATACCAGTGTATCGCAGATAAACTCAATAAATTTAATTCAGCAGGCTATACCATAGACGTTAATACGATCAAGAAAGCTTACGGGAAAGCTGTAAGCGATAATAACAAAGAGCTAAAAAACACTGATGGCAATAGCACGATTGTCAGCGAAGCTACTAATCAAACTGATTGTGAGAGTGTTGGAGGTTTGTGGGTTAACGGGAAATGTAATCCTAACCTTAATGCTAAAGCTACTGACATAACTGATGAAAACAGGAATGATTACAAAACTTGTAAAATAGGTACTTGGCTAGATTGGCTAATCTGTCCGACGACTATATTCTTAGGCTCAGTGTCGGATGGCTTTTATAACATGATCGATGGCCTGTTAGAGGTGAATTCTAGCATGTTTAATACAGACAGCGCTGCATATCACGTGTTTAGTGTGTTTCTACCGATTGCCAATATCTTGTTAGCTATTGCCTTTACCGTGATTATCTATTCTGAAGCCACTGGCAATGCTTTTGGCTCTATGTCTAACTATAGTGTAAAGAAGTTGCTGCCGCGACTGGTTGTGTTTGCTATAATGGTCAACTTATCGTGGTGGTTGTGTGCGGTAGCGGTAGATATTAGCAATATCTTGGGTGCTAACTTGAAAGATTTCTTTGGCGGCGTTGGCATAGATGCCCTCAATAAGAGCGCTCTGAGCTGGACTAATGCTGCAGCTGACGCAAATGGTGGTTACCGTATAACAACGGTGAATATCGTAGCTGGAGCTACTATGGTTACACTAGGTACAATTGGCGGAGCAGCTGTGTTTGGTCAGCTAGCAACGCTAGGAATAATACTTTTAGTGGTTATATTTGCGCTAGCTATGACCTTTCTAATTTTGATCGTTCGTCAAGCGGGTGTAATTTTGTTATGTATTTTAGCGCCAGCAGCAATTGCCATGGCTATACTACCGAACACTAGGAAGCTGTTTGAAAAATGGAAACAATGGATGCTAGCCATGCTGATTACCTATCCGGTCATTTCGTTAATTTATGGCGCATCGGATTTAGCGTCAAAAGTGTTAGCCTCGGCTGCTAGTAATGACGATTGGACGCTAGCGCTCGCATCGCAAGCTTGTAGAGTAATACCATTGATTGCTGCACCGTTTGCTATACTGGCATGTTTGAACGGTATCGGCGTCATGGGTGCGGCATTGGGTGGTTTTGCGGCGGGTCGCATATCGTCGCAACTTGGCAAGGCTGGTAAGCGCGGTAGGCAGGGCTATGAAAAGTCATGGGCGCATCGTCGAGTAGTACAAGGCCAGAGTGTGGTGGCTGGTGCTGTTGTGCATAATCGTGTATTAGGACGTTTTGCAGGAGCTAACACGCATGAGGCGGCTGCTAGATATGCCAACATGGAGAAGGAACGCTTTGACGAAGGTGTAAACTTAGCAGGTGAAGGCTTAAAAGCGAATTATACCGCAGCTGAACGGCGTGAGATTGCTGTGACTGGCACATTAAATGGCCAAAAATTCGATACATATCAGCGTGCAGCAGCCCTACGCGATCAGAAAGATAACATGACCGGCGCCGAGTATGATCAGATGATGGAGAACGTAGCTAGCGAGACAGCTAATATGAAGCCAGGCCAGGTTAAGAGTACTGGCATGGATCGTTTGTCGTCTGAGGTGGCTGCGGCTGCGATTGATAGCAAGAAAGCTTCAATGGGTGCTGCGGATATAAACCGTATGATGGCAGGTGGTATGACTAAAGGTACTAAAGATAACAAGACGCTGGATTACAGCCAAGTAGCAGATGCGCGCAATCAATTCCTCTCTAGTCGCACCGAAGATGATTTACACGAGGCTACAGGTGAAGATGTGCGTGGATGGCAGCAATCATTATCGCGTGCGTATGAAAACGCTGGATATACAGTCAATGATGCTAAACAGGCATTTGATGATGACTTGCGCACGGTGGCAGAAAGCTATAAAGGGCGACTGGCGGCTGGTGCAACAACTCGCGTATCTGATGACGTGCAGGTAGTGATTGATAGTATTAAATAAAATCGTTAATGCTTGACGTCGACTATCCTAGCTATATAATTTTAAGTATCAAGTATACTGAACTTGATAAAGAGTACACCATTAACTGAAAGGAACTATATGTCTGAGCGTATCAGCAATATCGGTGACAAAAATCATAATAGTAGTGCCTGGGAGAATTTGGAGTCTTCAAGTGCTAAGGAAGAGAAGAGAAATAAGTTTGGTAGAGCAGCCACGGCTATCGTGGCTGCTTTTTCATTGGCGGCTGGTCTTCCTGCCTTGTCGGCATGTGGATCATCGAATGAAACTAAGCCTAGCAGTTCGTCATCACAAACTATCGATAACAAGACAAACAATAACAAGACAGACGATAACAAGGCAAACAACGATAAGGCGAATGAGGGCGATGAAAACCAGAATCACTACAACCCGCATCGCATGACGTATCTACTAAATGGCCAAGTTGGCGGTGAAGCAAAAGTTACATTCTCTGGTAAATTAGCGGAAAAATTTGATGTAACTGATTTTGCTAAGAATATGGAAAAGGGTTTAAAGGCAGCTGGTGCTGAACCGTATGATGTATCGAGAGATCGAAGTCCTTGGGCTGTTATCGACCTTAAAAACCCTAAGAAAACTAAATATGACAATGGCAATACCGATCATTCAGCGATATATGTAACTTTGGAAGATGTCAATAAGGGTGTTGGAGAGTATAATTGTGCATTCAATCAAAAGAACAATAGCGACGTTGCTAGTGCCTGCGACATAAAGATTTGGGCTAGAAACATAGTCTACAATAATGTAGACGACCCTAGTACTTTGTATGCGTACGCCGCAACTGCCGGAGGCTTCATTGAAGGTCATTATGAAACATACGCCAATAATGATCTGAAACAGATTGTAGCCACATACGAGAACGATGATCCTAACGAATATGTGGGTGAATATATTCATAGCGCCTTAAAGATTATCAAGAAGAATCCAGATGGAAATCTGCACATGAGTAGCGAAAAAGATTGGAGTAATATTGATGATAATAAAGTTGCTCTTGTAAATATAGTATATTCTGACGATAACCCAAGTAATGACTATGTCGAGAGCTTGTTGAACAGTGACGACATAAAGATAGAGTTTGAAAACTAATTATAGTAATTAATAGAGCGGGATAAAGCGAGCTAGTCTCGCTTTATTAATTTGGCTGATTTATGCTAATATAATAAACATAGAATCAAGGGTAGGTGGATGCCAAAGTTAAAGAATCGTCGGTCGGAAGTAGCAGATCAAATTATACAACAATACGTCCGCAACAGTCAGGGCGTTGATTCAGTGGGTCTACCTAATAAAAAATACATCAGTCAGAGACCGCAATATGCTGAAGATAACACTGAAGATTATGCTGATGATGCAGACGATGACTTTAGTCAAATTCAGGATTATTCAGATAATGACAAAGATTACAGTAGTCCAACTGATCAATCAGCTGGCGCCAATAGCGACCTTCAGAATGCTGAACAACAGAGTAGTACTAACCAGGCGCAAGCTAACGATGCGCAAGATGGACGGGATAACGATGGCGCTAGCCGTGCTCAGCGCCAGACTAGCCGTCAGGAAAATGCTGTAAATTATCGTGGTGGCAACGCAAAAAGCAAGGCTGGTGGCGGTATCAAAGGAGCTATCAGTCGTAAAGTTGGTACGTGGATATTATGCGCCTGTGCGACAGCTATCATTGGTCTAGGTGCCGGCGGTGCGACTAGTGCTTCATTACTGCTACAGAGTATCGTTCAGCGTATTGACAATAGCATACTAAACGTAGGTGATTGGGCGTCAGATTGGCACAGTCGTAGAGTCCTCAAGAGTGCATTAAAATCAATGCGGGGCTGTAAGAGCTCTGTGTTTAAGGCCTGTGACCGCTTCAAACCTATGAGCGAACGCCAGCAGAAGAAATTCAAGCAAAACGGCTGGAAAATGTATGATTCTAATGGCCAACAAATTGCCGCGGATAAAATTAGTGGCAAGCAGCAGGTTGCTTATCTAGAACCACCTGATGATATTGAGTTACCAGAAAAGGTTAAGGCAGCCGGTGGTAAAGAGCTGTCACTAAAGGATCTCAACGGCAAAAAGGTACTTGACGCCGATACGATAATTGGTGCCATGGACAATAGTGCGTCGCTTCGCAAGGGGATGACAGGTGTTTATAACCCGCGCTTCGGTAGTTTTTCTGACAGTAGATTCATGAAATTCATGAAAAAGTTTAGACTCAAGAAGCATTCTAGCGTTGATGCCGATACGCCCAAAGAGATGGATGAGCAGCTGAAGAAAACGGTTGATGATGATAATAACAAAGCACAAGATGCCAGCAATGATAAAGTTGTTGAGTGCTCGGGCTCAAAGGGTAAGTATTGTATAGAAGGTAGCGACGAACCCATTATAGATAAAGATGGTAAAGAAATTACGAATAAAGGCGATGCCGAGAAAATTGTTAAAGATGGTAATGATGCGTTCAATGCAAAGAAAAAGACCAATCCTAGCGACGATTTGGAGGCTACCAAAAATCACATTTCCGATAAAGGACTTGCTAATAAAGTATCGAAGTGGTTTTCTGTTGGCGACGCGGCAACTTATTACTGTTCGCTATACAACGGTGCACGTGGCGTCAGCACGGCTATAAAAATGTTTAAATCACTTAAGATGGTAGCTTTTGCCTGGCAATTTTTGACGACAGCTTCAGCGATTATGGCGGGCAAGGCTACTGCTGAACAAGTGCAATATCTTGCCGATAAATTAACCACAGTTACTAAATATGATAATACTAACGCGATTGCACAGGGTTCCGGTATGGATGCTGCTAATATGAAGTATGCTTTGTATCAAGAAAAGAGTGACCCGACTGAATCCTCGATGGATTTTAAGGCGTCGTTAACGCAAGACGATCCAATCGGTCTATTTATCACTGTTATGAAAGGCGCCGTGGCACTTGTTCCTGGTCTTAATGGTGATCCAGGCTTATTCTGCGATAAATGGATGTCTTCAAGTGTGCAGACTGGCTTACTAATTACAGGCATTGCGATGACAGCATGGTCTTTTGTTCCTGGCGCTGGTTGGACTACTAACCTAATGAAAAAAGCGGTAGAAACGATGACGGAGGAGGGCCTTAAACGTACTTTGGTGAAAAATCTTGGAAAACAACTGGTCAAGGCTGCTTGGAATGGTATTAAGAAAAACAGTAAGACGCTGCTGGGTATGGCAGCGGGTCTTGGTGTTGACATGGCTGTTGATAGAATTACTGAAATAATACCGACGATGATTACTAATGCTATGGTAGGAGGTATTACAGATGGTCTGGTGGGCGAGAGAGCGGGTGATGCTTTAGCTACTGGTTACGACGAAATGTTTTCTAAGTCGTTTAAAAATCGAGGCGGTGCACCGTTAAGTACTAACGATGCTAAGGCGTATAAGGTTAAGATCGAGGAACGTGCCTTGGCCTATGCTGAGCAAGAGCGTGTCGGTGCTAAATGGTATGACATTTATAATCCATATACAGCACTCGGCTCGGTTACTAGCGAGCTGGCGATTAATATGAGCGGTGCTTTAAATAGTCCATCTATGTTTATCAAGAAAGTAGCAAACGTTGTTAATCGTGGCTACGCCAGTATTAAGAATCCGTTGACTGCAAAAGCAGAAGATGCAACGTTCTATCAATGTGCCGACCCAGATTATACTAGTCTAGGCTTGGCTTGTGATAATAACGGTACATTAGTATACGGGCAAACTAAAACGTATGACCTAGAAGAACTAATTCCAGAATTGTACTCGAAGGATTTAATCGATGAGGAGGGTAATCCAAAGGGCAACTTCCTAACATTCGAGAAAGAGTGTATAGAGTCTGACTATACACCAGGAACATATCGTAGCTCTGATAAATCAATTGCTGGTAGCCGGGGCGAGAACTGTATTAACGGTGCTACTTGGCCTATTGGGTCGGGTGGTAATACAATTGATGTAAGTAAACTCTATGATTATTATCAAGATCTTCAATCACAAAATGCTATGGATAACGAGCCGAATGGCGACGGTGATAGCGATAGTTCTGCTGATATATCGACTGCAGGCAGCCAAGATCCTACGGTTTATCAAGACAAATTCTTGAGTGAGCACCCGAACGGATGCTCTGTGGGCTATTGCACTAGCTATAACGGTTGTACTACGATATCAGCTTGGTTTATATCAGAGCACACCTCATTAAAATACGGCCATGGCAATGGAAATCAAGTCGTGGATCAGTTAGTGGCAGCAAACCCAGATAAGAATCTGCAGATAACAAATAAACCAACTAAAGTTCCGGCGATATTTAGTTCGAATCCACCAGGTCTTAACGCTGCTGATGCGGTCAACGGGCATACTGGATTAGTGACAGCGATCAACGAAGACGGAACAATACAAACGCTCGAGGCAGGTGCGAAAATGGCTGGAAAGATGCATACGCAGACATTCACGCATAAGCCTTCTGACTACGCTACAGCTACGAAATTCGTGTATGTAGGAGACTATTTGAAATGATGACACAAGAGAGTTTTTGGAAAAATCATAAAAAATTGATCATTGTGGTTGCCGTCTACTTGCTGATTATGTTAGGCGGAGTAGCACTGGTATTAAGTAGTCGAGCGAGCAAGACGTCTAACAATCAATCCACGAACACATCAACAGATAGCTCGTCAGATACTGACATGCAGGATAAAGGATATAACGATGGCACGACCTACACGGATAGTTCAGTAGTTTCTTCTACAGTTGTCAACGTTAAGGATATATCTAGCGTTATTAAAAACGTTTCTAGTAGTGAATTGGCGACTCTGAACGATCAGATTAATATAACAGTATCTAGCAATGCACCAAATAAGGGCAGTGTGACAGGTGAGATACGCGAAGGTAGCTATAAGCAGGAATATAACGAGGCGACGTCGGTGTATACTACTACATTTATGCTGGATATACCGAAGCTAAAGCAATCATACTATGTAACTGATTTATATTCGCCACTTCCACAATCACAAAGTAAGCTGTATGACTACACGCAGTTGGTGCAATGTCCAACAAAGGATCAGCTAAAGTATGGCGAATTCCAGTGTACCGATCGCATTAAGAAAGAGAGGGGTGAGTAGTAATGAAGGTCAAATATGCTGTCAGTCGGCTTTTATATGGATGTCTCGTTGTCTCTATGATGTTTATGATGGCGGTGTCTAGTGTATCTGGTAATGTCTATGCTACAGAAAAGACTAATGTCTCTGATGATCCTCTGCGTTGGACGAATAATGACTTCTACTCGGCTAACAATATAAATTACTACAGCGACTGTGTCTCAAATAAAGATGATAGCGATAGTTCGTCGTCAGGTGGTAATAGTGGGCAGAAATATACCGCCGATCAGGTGAAGAAATTTGCGGAGTTTTCAGTCGGTGCACTATTTGGCGTATCGGATGACCAGGCTGAAAAATGGTTTTTAAAAAGTGGCACAGCAGTCATATCGAGATACGGACTAAATTCGGGCAACATAAATCAGGTAACTAAGGCGGTAAGGTCGCAGGGCGTGTCGCCAGCATTCTTCTACGCGTATACAGTTAATGAAGGCGGTGGCGCAGGCGGCTTTATTAACCACTATGCGGCGGGCTCTATGCCTGGTACAGCGGTTGAAGATGCCAAAATGGATGCGAAGTATTTGCATGATACATCTAGAAGCAGTACATTTGCACCGGCAAACGGAGGTGGTATAAATATACCGAGCGATAATATAGCAGTGGTTAAAAAGTTTTTGGATAGCTTGCCGAAGGGCTCAATTGGTAAAGTGTATATAGTCGCTACTTCGGCGGCTACTGACGAAATGGCGTCGTATTTAGGCAAATCCAAGGTTGGAAATTATGGTAATCCGCTGGCTGGTTCGATGTCGGCTATTGCCGCGATGGGCGGCGACCCTCTGACTCCAGGTGAGGATATATCTGAAGGATTATCGGACAGTGGGTCGGATAGTAGTGATAGTAACGAAGAATGCAATACAGAGAGTGCCGATAATCCGAACATTGATGGTTATGTATTTCCGTATGCATTACCATCTGGTAAGACTAAACAATCTGATTTGACATCTTGGTACGGAGTGAGTCCGTCGGGTATGACTAAGCACCCTGGTGGAGATTTATGCGATGCCAAGCTAGCCGAGCAGGGTCAGTGTCACCATGGGCCATTCCCAGATCCAGCAATTGACTTCACAGTAAATGAATCATACATGCAGGGAACAGCGTATCAACCAAAGGGCGAAAAATACTTAGCTATTCATAGCGGTACAATTAAAAGCATTTCAATGCGCCATGGCAATCCAAATTGCTATGATGTTACGTTGATGGGTGATGACGGTTGGTCGTACTGGTATGGGCACGGTGGTAATTGGGCAATAAGTAACTTAAAAGAGGGGCAAACTGTTAAGGCTGGCGACCAGATTAACGTAATGGGCGTAGCCGCTTGCGCGGATAATACTTCACCGCACGAGCATATCGATCGCGGCTCGCCTAAGGGTGCGCAAGGGGGTATTGAAGGTCAACGCGATAAAGGTATGCCTAGTCTAATGAATAAGTTGTTTAAAACATTGCCGGAGTAAATAGATGCAGAATTTAACTAAGAATCAGAAACTAATTTTAATCGGGGCTATAGTCCTAGGTGTAATTGCAATAGTGGCGGTTGTATTGCTATTAGCTAATCATGCTAACAACAATAAAAATAACAGCAAAAATGGTGCGATTAAGCTAGATCAGACCACTAAAAACAGTGCGCATGAAGGCAATACGGTGAAGCCCGAGGAAACTAATGATTTAACTATTTTCAACTATACAGTAGCAGACAGTAAAATTGGCAGTACAGATGCACGAAATGCTATGCTTCGTGCGGTACAGCGTTCACTAGTCTTGGATAAGTCCACCAAAGATGGCGTGCCGGTTGATCAGGTGTATAATGTTAGACCTGACTCTGATAACTTCACAGTCTATCCCACTGTGGACAGTGGTGGTTACTTTGAGGGTAAGATCGATGAATCATCAATCAAAGACGAAGGATATTGGATCTGCTCGTTTGATATTAATATCAGCAAGGGCAACACTAAGCACAAGAAGGTGCACGTTAGAGTAGATAATACGGGTAGTCAGCGTGATTTTACCTCCGTGGAAGTTACTCTGTTATAGCTAGTTAATACAACATGCTATAATATAGCTATAAAAGCAGGAGGATAGATGGAGAATAAACCAGATGTACTAGTAGTGGGCGCAGGAATTTTTGGGCTAACAATTGCTGAGAGACTGGCCACACAGAAAGGTAAGCATGTCTTAGTGATCGATAACCGTAATCACATTGGCGGTAATGCTTACTCAGAGTTTGATAAAGAAACCGGTATTGAGTGTCACAAATATGGCGCACACCTGTTCCATACATCAGACGAGGAGGTTTGGCAATACGTTAACAAGTTTACTGAATTTACCAACTACGTTCACCGTGTTTATGCTACACATAAGCGCGAAGGCGCCGATCGGCCAGAAGTCTTTCCGATGCCTGTGAACCTAGGTACGATTAATCAGTTCTTCCACGCCAACTATACACCAGACGAGGCTAAAGAGCTGATCAAAAAGCAGTCAGCCAATAATCCTGCTGCGTTAGAACACCGTGAGCCAGAGAATTTGGCCGAGCAGGGTATTTCGTTGATTGGCGAGCCACTATTTAATGCCTTTATCAAGAATTACACAGCCAAGCAGTGGCAAACACCTGCCGAAGAACTATCGCCATCGATCATCAAGCGCTTGCCGGTGCGCTATACTTACAATAATCGCTACTTCCGCGACAAATACGAAGGTCTACCGAAAGAGGGTTACGAGGCATGGTTTAAGCGCATGATTGAGGTAGGTAATGCTGGCGACGGTTCGGTAACCGTCAAGCTAAACACCGACTATTTCGAAGATGCAGATATTAAAAAGCTGCGTGATGAGGGTATAATGACAGTCTATACTGGTCCAATTGATAAATTCTATGACTATCGGTTCGGCGAACTAAAATGGCGTAGTCTAGATCTAAAGAAGGAAGTGTTAGACACGCACGACTTTCAGGGCTGCCCGGTCATGAATTACAATGACCTAGAGCCAAAATACACCCGCATTCACGAGTTCAAGCATTTCCACCCAGAGCGTTCTGCAGATCCTGAGAAGTGGCCGGGTTATGCCGATGACTACAACAAGACCGTGATTGTGAAGGAGTATTCTAAGACCTGGCATCGTGGTGATGAGCCATATTATCCAGTCAATACCGCCGAGGATAAGGTAATTTTAGCTAAGTATAAAGAGCTAGCCAATGCCGACAAGGCCCGCGGTATCTACTTTGGTGGACGCTTAGGTGAGTACGCCTACTATGACATGGACAAGACCTTTGCTAGCGCATTAAAACTAGCTAAGGAGCTATAGTCTACCTGACGGCATTTAAAAAAGTGGCACATAATTTGATTTGTGCCACCTTTTTTACACTGATTATAGCTGTGCTACTAGTGGTACTGCCGTCGTGGGATGTGGCTTTTATGGACGGTGCGCAACTTATTTGGGTGAGGTCAGGCTGCCGAACAAAATGACTAGATACTATACGGCTTTTCTAATAACGCTTTCATGGGTGCGGTGTTTTAGCGGTATAGTAACAATATTTGTCGTGATAGCTGCGTTGGGGCTAGACAATCTGACTAGATTACAAAATAACACCAAATTTTGTAATTCGGGCATTGACAGTTACAAAAATCCGATATGTAATCATGAAACAGCCTTTTGACCTCTCGGAGCTACCACTACAGATTGATCTTGCGAAACATATCGGCGTTATATCTACTGCGCTCGAGGCGATAGCTAGGTACGACGAAGCTCAGAAAAGACCGTTGTCTGAGAATGTAATTAATGACTTGAATCGTATATTACTCAATTCTGTGCGTGGAGCGAATAGAACGCCCGGTGAATTCAGGGATTGCCAGGTTCATATAGGTAGGCCTGGGGCTACACTAGATGAAGCTAGCTATGTTCCGCCGTTGCAGCTAGAAATACCTCGGCTATTCTAAGGATATGTTGACAGTAGCTCGCCACGATCTAGGTACTACGATGGTGTCCGCTGATAAGTGTTAACGCATGTGTACTATTGCAAAATACAAAAAATATGCTATAGTACAAGTAATTGAGTGGGCATTATTTAAAAACTAATTAAATGTGAGGTGGTGTGATGTCCATTAAATCTGAACGAGGATCAGAAGGTGTAATTATTGCCGTAGTGATTATCGTCTTAATCGGTATTTGCATTGTGTCTAATAATAATAGTAATTCTTCTAGCGGCTCATCGACTAGCGACAGCAGCTCAAGCAGCCTATCTGAGCCAAACTATAGCGATTACAAATCAAAATACGACGAGTCAGACTATTCGTCGAGCTACGACAGCTATGACTACAGTAGTAGATATGATAACGAGCCTGCTGATGAGTCAACTACAACCACGTCTAGTAGTAATGTCTATTATGCTAACTGTTCGGCGGCTCGGGCGGCTGGTGCAGCGCCGATCTATCGTGGCGAAGCTGGATACCGTGCGCCATTAGATCGCGACAACGATGGTGTGGCCTGCGAACCGTACTATGGTAATTAGCCTTAATTGCAAAATGTGTCCGTTCTACTGTATGGTATTATCAAAGAGATATTATGAAAGTAGGCTGCAAAAGTATCTTAGACTTCATTAATGATGCGCATGCATTATTGATACCGCCATATCAACGTAACTACTCGCGAGACACTGGTAATGCTAGGTACGTGTGGGGCGAGATTGTATGTAATTTGTAGCTTGTTTAAGCCGAGCATTGTTTTATATGCGGTCGGATATATTAATAGCATAGCAATTAGAGCGGATAGTATGGCTAGACCGTGCAAGTTTTCTTTATACGAGAAACTATCAGCTTAAACATTATGGTAATATATGTAGCATAGACTTATATGATTCAGTGTTAGGGGATTAATATGATAAAGACCAATAGAGTGCGCGATTTGCGTATTGAAATACTGCGTATAGTAGCGATGCTGATAATCATTGCTAGTCATGCTACATGGTTCTTATCGTGGATGGTGCATGCGTATAGTGGAAAGGATGTAACACCGAATTTAACGGTGGCATCGTATTATACTGTTGGACAGTGGGGTCAGATTGGCGTAGTTATTTTCTTCATGATAACAGGATATTTTCTATATAGTAAAAAGTTTACCGTGAAGCGCATTATGAAGACTGTGCTACAAGTATTCCTTTACTCTATTACCGTGCTATTAGCTACACTTGTTGCTATGCGACTAGTAGATGCGCCTGAATATATCAAGGCGGAATTTACAGGAGATTCACTACTGCCGACAATGTTGCACGCGGCTATACCAATATTGACTAACACATATTGGTTTATGACGACGTATGTAGTTTTGCTGTTTTTACAGCCGTTTATCAATAAGTTGATTGATAATATTTCTAAAAAACAGTTTTACACCTTGATTGGTCTATTGTCAGTTTTAGCGCTATGGATGGAGCTATGTGGTTTTGCTGGTTTGTTCGGTTCAATCGAATATGCGACACTTTGCTACATGCTAGGTGTATTTGTAAACAAATATTCAAAAAAATATAAGAAATATTTCACATGGCCAAAGCTAGTTGTTTATATTGTCATAGGATTCGGTGCGGTTACATTATTTAACTTGTTAGCACTAAAGCAGACAGACTTAGGCAGAGCCTTAGGCTGGCAGCAATTAGTACAATCAAGTGGCGGACTACGTCTAGTCTCAATGTTTATTGGGCTAGCATTAGTAAATACATTTATTATCAACTCACCCGTCAAATTCTTGCGCACGCATAAACGTATAGCTGGCATAGTCGCATCTGTATCAGCTGCTACTTTTGGCGTATATATGTTGCATGAACACCCACTTATTCGGCAGTGGCTTTGGTCGACAATGAGTAGTCTTTCACTGCCAACCGACGGTATCCTGAAGATACTTGCACTCGCTGTTGTCGTATTAATTGTTTATCTAGTTGCTACGATTATTGCGGTCATATTGGATAAGGCTGTACATGCAATAACTAAATGTATTCTAAGTACCAATGCATGCAAAACAATGATTGCGCGAATAGATTCGGTGATAAGATAGCTGTCATGTGTAAAAGCATGGATTGTCACACGGGAGAGTTTTAGAGATTGCTGGCCTTTAGGTGTACAACACGCCGTTTTATGTGTACAACATGCTATAATGGTATTGAATTAGAGGAGGAATTAGTGGTTAATAAAGCTAAAGACAATAATAAAGTGGTGGATTATAAGATTCAATCAATCGTATTGCCGTCAGACGAGAAACATTTGCAGTGTCGACGACTATTCTATCGTGGTGATCATGCCATCCTTGATCGCGAGAATAATGAACTACACATGGGTTATGCGCAGCGCTGTGATTTTATAACATACTTGAATGCCTGCTCGTATCGCAAATGGCGTCACTACACTGAAACAAGTGGTTTGAAACTTCATTTGGATATACAGGGTAAGGCTGAACTAAACTTCATCGGCTATTCTAAGGATATGCTGACAGTAGTTCGTCACGATCTAGGTACTATGATGGTGTCCGCTGATAAGCGCCAAGAAGTAGTTTATGAATTCCCTGACAACGACGAGCAGATGGTGGGCTTCGAGATTACAGCACTAGAGAAAACGACGATTTATGGTGGTTATTATACTGTCGAAGTCGAGGAATCAAAGATCAACCACGTTGTACTGAGTCTTGCAACGACTACCTGTAAAAAGGAAGCGTTTATTAAGAAGAATGTTGAGCTATTAAAGTCGCAGATTTTAAGCAAAGACGACGACATGGCGCATAATTTCTATGTTCATGTGGTTGATAATGGTCGTACGTTGACAGATAAAGATATTAATGGCAAACATGTTTACCTGCATCGTAACATTAACTCTGGTGGTTCGGGCGGTTTCTCGCGTGGCATGATGGAGTCTCTTCATCAAGATCCAGAGCCTACCAATGTGCTGTTGATGGATGATGATGTTCTGATGCTGCCCGAGAGTATTCGTCGTACCTATAATCTATTAAAGCTACAAAAGCCTGAATACAAGGATTACTTCATTAGCGGTGCAATGCTGTATTATGAAAATCCGTCATTCCAACACGAGGATATTGGCACTGTGAAAACAGTTGGTAATAATACGTATTTCAGAGCACTGAAGGGTCAACTTAACCAAGAGGTATTAACCGATAATCTGGAAAATGAAAACTATTATCCATGGGAGAGTAATACCTATGCGGCATGGTGGTATTGCTGTATACCTACAGATACCATTAAGCGCGAAGGGTATTCTCTGCCTATATTTATACGCTGCGACGATATGGAATACTCTCTAAGATGTAGAGCGCATTTTATTACAATGAACGGAATATGTGTTTGGCATATGGGCTTTACGACTAAATACAATGGTGTCTTTGATAGATATCAACAATTTCGCAATTGGCCGATAGCTCAATCTACTAGTAATATATTACAAAATATGGATATCGCACCTGCAATATATCATAATTTTCGTATTGAAATGCTCCAGTTTAATTATGGTTGTGCTGAACTAATTGTTGACGCCTTAGAAGATTATAATAAGGGTCCCAGCTATATTATGGATAATGATGGCGAAAAGCTGACGCTTGGTAAATTCAAGCTGAATGACAAGATGATTCCGTTATCTGAAATACCGGAATCTGAAGATATAAACTTCCAAGACGCCTGGATGGATAGCCAAAATAAGTTTGCCAATAGATTAATACTAAGGCTGACATGGAATGGTCAACGTATGACGCCAAAATCTATGAATAGAGAGGGCGTTGTACCTATAACGTTTGATAGTAGTATGCAGCCAAATAAAATTACGCTACATTCTAAGCTGTTAGCAGTCAACCCGTATAGCCGTACAGGTATCTATCGTATTAAGGATAAGCAACGTTTCCACGAGCTAATGCGTAGATACAAGAAGGCTATGGGCTATTACAAAGCAAATAAGGAAGAGCTGGCTGAAGCTTATCATGCAAAAGCAAAAGAGATGACATCAGAAAAATTCTGGGTTAAATACTTACATCTAGTTAAATCAAAGAACGGCGGTTATGAGCTCGACCCTAAATACGACAAATAGTCACCCGAAAGTTTCCGTTGTGGTACCGATTTACAACGTAGAGCGGTACCTGCGGGAGTGTGTAGATAGCATCTTAGTGCAGACACTCAAAGATATAGAGGTAATTCTAGTAGACGACGGATCGCCAGATAATTGCCCTGAGATTGTCGATGAATATGCCCGTAAAGATAATAGGATTGTAGCTGTTCACCGTAAGAACGGTGGCTATAGTAAAGCGGTCAATTACGGTATTAGCATTGCTAAAGGCGAGTATATCGGTATTATCGAGTCGGATGACTGGATTGAACCAGATATGTACGAAAAGTTACTAGCTAAGGCTGAGAAATACGACGCTGATATTGCTAAAGGTGAGTTCTGTATGTATAATTCAACCATTATTGGCCGTAATCGTAATATACGATTTACAGCAGGTGGCGGATCAATTGACTTAGACAATGCACCTGATGATGCATTTACCATTGAAGATTGGCCGGAAATGCTGGGTATGCATGCGTCAATCTGGTCGTGTATTTATCGTACAGAATTCATTAAGGAAATTAAGCTGCCTGAGTCAGAAGCAGCATCGTATCAGGACTTTCCGTTTATGGTCGAGACGATGTGTCGTGCAAAGTCGATTGTAGTGGTAAAGCAGGTGATGGTGCATTGGCGCAATGATCCAAACCAAGGTAACTCAACTAGCCAAAAGGGCGAGAGACTGTTTAATATGATCAAGAATTCGCAGAAGTCTCTCGACTATTTAAAGCAAAACGGTCTATACGAAATAGCAAAAGAACCCTTCATGGCGCAGGTGGTATGGGCAAATTATAACTGTTTCTTTGCGATTCGACGTAACCTAAAAGAGCAATACTACAACCGTCTAGTCAAATTATTCGCACCGGTCTATCGAGATTCGCATTTTAAGTACAAGTACTTTGACCGAGATACATTTTATGACGACTCGTGGTTTGTTGCGCAAGTTGCGCGTAATAGCTGGTCGCATATGAGGCGTTTATTGGTTGCGCGCAAATTAAGGCGCGGTCTTCGCGAGGTAGGTCGCAAGCTGTTGCCAAAATAGTCGTACAATTAGTTGCACTAATTGATAATTGACAATCAATAACCAATAATCAATAAACGTGATATATAAAAGCTACTGGTATATCCAGTAGCTTTTATTGATAATAATACTCTATTATTATGTATTATTCACTAGCCTTGTGTAGATACCAACGCTGTGCTGGCATGTTATTGTTGTACCATGTTCGCACGTTGCTGCCGTTTCGAATGCGTCCATCATATATATCTAGTGACTTATTACTGTTAACTGAAACAATGCGATAGCCGTCTTCGTTATTTGAAATCCGCCATCTCTGTGCGTCGCTACTAGTGTTTTGCCAAATTTGAACATTTGCGCCGGCATTAGTATTCGCGCCAGCTACATCTAGATATTTGCCAGAGCGAGTGTTCATTAGAGTGTAAGTATTGTCGGATAATTCAGTAATCGACCAATCCTGTGCGTCGCTACTAGTGTTTTGCCAAATTTGAACATTTGCGCCATTATTAGTGTACGCACCAGCTACATCTAGATATTGTTCTTTGCTGCCGGTTGTGATTTTATATACACCATTGATTACGCCACTATCTAGACTGTCAAAGTATACGCGTTGTGCGGCAGCGTCATTTGGATACCATGTACGAATATTTATGCCATTACTGATGTTGCCATCAGTGACATCAAGCGCCATACCGCCGCAGGACGAAATCAGGCTATATCCATCACCGCTATTAACGATGGCCCATTTCTGCGCGCATGCACCGGTACTCTGCCAGATTGCTATATTGGCGCCAGAGTATGGACTAGCGCCTGTAACATCCAGGTATTTGCCTGATCGAGTGTTTTGTAGCGAGTATAGGCCGTTTGCTAATCGCTCTACCCTCCAGTACTGCGCATCACTATTAGTATTTTCCCATACAGCGATATTCGCACCATTATTCCGTGAACCACCAGCTACGTCAATGTATTTGTTGCTATTGCGCACACCTAATGATAATTTGTATGTGCCGCTGGCGATATTGCTGTCTACGGCTTCGAGGTACCACCGCTGTGCAGGCGCATCATTACCGTACCACATTCGCACATTGGTTCCATTATTAATGTTACCATCAACAACATCTAGAGACATGCCACCGCAACTAGAAACAATGCGATAACCGTCGCCATTCTGCTGAAGAGCCCAGTGTTGTGCGCATGCACCAGTGCCTTGCCAGATTGCTACGTTGGCACCTGGATTAGGGTTGGCTCCTGCGACGTCAAGGAAGCGACCAGACTTTACACTCTTAATACTATATAATCCGTTTGATTCACGATAGAAATACCAATCCTGCACCAGATCGCCAGTTTTTTGCCATAGTGCAACGTTAGAGCCATTGTTTGTGCCGCCGCCTGCTATGTCTAGGTATTCTCGGCCATTTTGACTACCTGAATGAACGCGATACGTTCCATTAGGAATCCAAACGTTACTAGTTATCGGTGTATATTGTGTATTACCAAACCAATCGGTGAAGTAATTGTAGAAATTGCGGTTACCGTAGGCGCTGCAACCGTCGCCTTCACCGAGACCGGCGTTTAGTGCTGCTTGATTGGGTACGTATGGAGTGTAACGATATAGAGCACTAGTTGCACGGTTCTGGATGTAGATATTTGTACCACCACATGCTCTATTTGGACTATACTGAACAAACTGTGTTGAATATGCTGGATAGTTACTCCACCCACCACTTAGAACGTCACTGAATAGTTTGGCGGCTTTGCGGACCTGGTTTTTGAACCCGCTATTTATAGGGTCGCAACCGTTGCCGGTATCAGGGCAGGCGAAGCCGGTTGCTTTTGCGTATTGCTTGTGGTTAGGATAAGTGTCGGTGACTAGACCTTGCTCCTTCTGCAGTAGTACAATTAACACCTGAGGATTAATGCTGTAGTCCTGTGCGGCTTGCCAGATGATGTGGGCTGCTGATTCACCACCAAAGTTTTCGTCTGCCATACAAACAAAATGACCGTCGCGTACAGTGTATCCCAAATGCCAATAGCCATCTGCCTTTCTAAGGTTTCTATCGTTGCAGGGGTTCTTGCTGTGTAGGAAATTATTGATATCAGCCTCTGACATTGTGTTTTTATTGCTCATGACGAAGTCACTCATAATATTGCCTGCGTCAAAGCCATTTAGATAGGCGCGGGTTTTGTTGGTGTAATTATAGATGGCGTAGCCAATAGCAGTTACTAACGTAACCATAGCTAAGACTCCAGCCACTATAAATGTATATCGTTTTTTAATTTTAGTTTGAATTCTCATTCTATCTCCTTGGATACAGCTTGTGCTATGTATTATAGCACAATTATAGTGCTATTTTATCCTGTAGATCACCAGTACGAGTTCCGCTGGTCATGTGAATATTGATTGTCCATTCACCGCGGCGCTTATCTTGGTCGGCTTGGATGAGGTCTAGGGGGATATCAAAACCATAGCAGGTTGATGATGATGGGTTGGCGATAATGTTTACACTATTAGTATAAGTCTGTCCATTAGGCCCATTTAACGTTAGAATGCAAGAGCCCTCATCGAGATATTGATTGATGGTAGTGCGAATTTGCAACGTGTTGTTAACGACGGACTTGTAGTTAATAATACCGGTCAGATTAGAGCTATTGTTGGGGTTTGCGCCTTCGTACTGAGTCGGCGTCTTGCCGCCTGCGTTGTCATTGCTAGCACTGTTAGAATTAGCTGGCTTACCGTTATTATCGTCGGGCTTTGTACTATTAGACTTGTCGTCTGCCGAGTCGCCGTCGTCGGATTTTTCTTTGTCTGACTTCTCTTTATTGTCTGTTTTATCCTTTGTTACCTCGGTATTCTTATTGTTGTTACTGTTGAGGTATAGGACGGTGGCGGTTAAACCAAGTGCGATCATAACGATAAAAATTATCACACCAATTAGTACTTTTTTATTTTTCTTGTCTTGGATTTTCATATCTAGCTCCTAATAATTATATCTCAAGTATATCTGTTTTCAGATTTGGGTGCAATAGTTATGGTAAAATATAGTTAATGAAAGTGGCAATTGTGGTAGATTGGCTGACTGAAGTGGGGGGTGCAGAGCGTGTGCTACTTGCGGTACATCAGCTGTATCCCGATGCACCAATTTACACATCGCAGTATCGCCCGCGTCGCATCGATTGGTTTAAGGATGCCGATGTCAGGGTGGGTTGGCTGAATGTACTTCCGCGTGGTCTACGTAAGTTTATGGCACCATTAAGAGCGCTCTATTTTAAGCATCTGGATTTATCTGAGTATGACTTAGTGATTTCGGTCGCCAATGCAGAGGCCAAGGGTGTTAAGACTTCGCCAAACTCAGTACATGTGGCGTATTTGCAGGGGCCGCCGACGCAATACTATTGGGGACAGTACGATGCGTACATTAAGAACCCTGGTTTTGGTAAGCTAAATTTTTTAGCGCGCTGGGGGCTAAAAACGCTAATTAAGCCGATGCGCAAAGCTGATCTAGCGGAGGCGAAGCGACCAGATTTGTTGATCGCTAATTCTAATTATGTAGCCGATGATATTAAGAAATATTATAAACGCGACGCGCAAGTAGTATATCCGCCTGTTGATGTTAGCGGTTTACGCCACACTAAGGTTAAGCCTGTTAATCCGTTTGGGAGGGCAGAGTTTTATGTAGTGACTGGTCGACAAGTAAATTGGAAGCGTGTTGATCTGGCGGTTGACGCCTGTACCAAGACTAATCGCAATTTGTTAGTTATTGGCGATGGAGTGGAACACATGGAGCTACTAACGCGAGCTGCCGGGCACGAAAACATTAAATTTTTGCCACACTATAACGGTCCAGCGGAAATAAAACAGTATTTATTGGCGGCTAGGGGCTTTATCTTTTGTAGTATTGAACCATTCGGCATTTCGCCAGTGGAGGCGCTGGCTTGTGGCTGTCCGGTATTGGCACTAAAGCAGGGTGGCTCACTAGACATTATCGAAGATGGAGTAAACGGCGCATTTTTTGGTAAACAGACCGTTAAATCTCTAACAAACGGATTAAATCGATTTGAACAGATCAAATTCAGTGGAAAGGCTGTGGAAAAATCGGTGGAAAAGTTTGACACTGAACAATTTAAACGGCAATTTAAAGCTGTAATAAACGCTGAGTTGGAGCTTTATGAAAAATAAACTAATGCGCCTGCTAGGTGTCGAGGTTAAGTCATTAAAGATGTTTGAGCGTGTGTTACTATTGGCGCCGATTTTATTGTGGTTTGCGTACTGGCCAGTGATTCGAATAGGCGGTAATGCGACAATGAATTTCGAATTATCGTTGGCATTAATCTACTGCGTAGTATTGGCGTTAACTGGCTTGCCGTTAATCTGGCGCTCGCGAGACGTGTTAGTAAGAAGTTCGATAGTTTTGTCGTCTGGAGTGTTTATATTGTGGAGTGCTACTACCATCATTTGGTCAGATAACCCATTGCGAGGCGTGCTGTCGGTTGGTATAGCAGGTGTTCTATGGCTAATTCTATTGGCAGTACTTGCTGACCGAAAACGAGTGCAGAAACTTGCCCCCGCTTTAACGAAACTGCTGTTACTGGCTACTATGATAATTTGCGCACTTGAATTAGCGCAGTTTGTGGGTGGAATTTGGCTAAGTCGCCGCGAGCCGTTGCTATTATGTCTCGGTTGTTCGGCGGTGCAATTCGGCTTTGTGCGACCAAACGTGTTTGCAATTGAACCACAATTTTTGGGCAATATGTTGCTGTTGCCAACACTAATTCTGACTAGACGATTAATAATTAAGCGTTGGTCACGGCAAAATGTTTTGATGTTTATGGTTGCGTTAAGCGGACTATTTCTAACGATGTCGCGTGGTGCAATCTATGCGTTTGTTATTGGTGCGATAGTTTTGGCGGTTGTTTACTATAAGCAGTGGCGAAGGCTGCTGTCTGGTATTGGATTAACAGTGGCGGTTTTTGTAATAGCGTTAGTAATGCAAGGCTTTGCGGCTGCTTTGAATCCGCACCTAACAGAGAGTTTTGGTGGGGCAATTGCTAAAGTGGTGAGTCAGCTAAGCTTGGGTGTGATTAACCTAGACAAGCCGTCTAAGCCCAATGTTAATGCTGATGCTAATGTACCCGAGCAGGCTACAGCTAAAGCTTCAAACGAGGCAAAGCCACGCTATGATGGTTATGTTGCAGAATCTACTGATGTACGAACTAACTTTAGTAAGGTCGCGCTATCAGTGTGGAGCTCGAACCCACGAAATATGCTGATTGGTGTCGGCGTAGGTGGTGCTGGTGTTGCTATGGCACGATATGAGCACAGTGATTGGTCGAAAGAGATTGTACAGAATGAATTTGTGGAAGTGCTGATGGAGCGTGGTGTAATTGGTTTGGGGCTATTACTTCTACTGATTGGCATGATAATGTACGTACTGTGGCGCAGTCATAATGTATGGGCGTGGGCTATATTGATTGCGTATCTGGTGCAGTACTGCTTCTTTAGCGGATTGCCAAATGCCCTGCATGTATATGTAGCAGTGGCGGTGCTACTTGGCGCCCTTACCGGCGATCACCTGCAAAAACGTCTGAAATAGAATCTTGATATCTAGTCCAAACGACCAATGCTGGACATAATAAACATCCAGTTTGCGTCGTTGATCCCAAGGTAAATCACGCCGACCAGAAATCTGCGCTAGACCAGTAATGCCTGATTTGACATTGAGGATTTTGTGCTTTTGTTCGTAGCAGTCGAGCTCCTCTGGTATCAGAGCACGCGGTCCAACTAGTGAAATGTCGCCACGTAGAACGTTGAATAGCTGTGGTAGTTCGTCAAGAGAATATTTGCGTAGCACGTGCCCAATCTTGGTTACTCGGGGGTCATCTTCTAGAAAGTCACCATTACGGCGATACTTCTTTGCCAGCTGTGGTTTGTTCATCATAGCAAAAGCCTGTTCGGGCGTGGTGCCGTCGTATTTAGAATATTGAGTGCGGAATTTATATAACTGGAAGCGATGATCGCCACGGGTTAGGCGAGTTTGATGAAACAGGGCGCTACCTTTGGGATCTACGATCTTTTCGGCAATATAAACAGCTAGAAACACCGGTGATAACACGATTAGTCCTAATAGACTACAGACTATATCGAACAAGCGCTTCCAGATGCGTCCCCAGCCGACTAGGCGTGTTGGTTTAACTGCCATTACGGGTACATCATCCATGAATAATTCCATCTCTAGGCGGTCTGATATGTCGTTGATGTCACTTGGTACGAATTTGAACTCAGCATAGTGTCGTTGTGCATAATCGAGGTAATCGGGATTAACCTTGGGCTCGCTCTTTGTGGTTACTTGAATAATCATATCGGGCGGCAAGTCGTCGACAGCATCGCTCAGAGTTTTATGTGTAACCCACTTTAAACGGCGATCGCCAACAACACCCTGTAGAGCGTAGCCACTGCTAGGTTCTTTGATGTCATTTACTAAGGTATGTGCAATAGCATTGTCGCCGATGACTATTACACGTGGCAGAACCTTAGAGAATCGGTGGCGCAGATAGCGTATCAGATATAGTACACTGCGCTCTAGCGCTAGTAATAGGATTGATATTAGTAGTCCGTAGAGCGGTACTTTCTTAGCAGGGAATATGGTACTAGCATGAAAGTAATCGACAGAGATCATGAATAGCATTGCAGCAAAAGCACCCATCAGTAGCCGTCCAATCATTTGGGCAAAAGAGGATTGATGTCTATATAGTCCGAGCATGCTGAAAATTGCAATATTGAATGGTAGTAGTAGCAACAGTGACTGAAAGAAGGCCTTTGCAGAGACGAAAACCTTTACTGGGTCACTAGATAATTTCATGCGAATGATATATGCAAATGAGTAGGCGGCTAGGATAGCTAGAACATCGCCAATAATCATACAGATGATAAAGCGTAAAGTGATGCGACCTTTCATATTTTCTCTATTATACAATAAAGACGCATAATTTCGTGGTTGTGATATTTGCGCGGCTTTGCTAAAATGTTAATGCTAATGGCGAGAACACGTAAGTCAATCGACGGGTTTATTCTAAAACCCAACAATAATGCGAGTATTAACGACGCAGGGCAGACATTTGTCAACCGACGGCGTCACGGTAAGTTAGATGATGCGGTTCAGCAACCACACATGGATGTTGTAGCTGACGATAAGGCAACAACACCTGCACCAAAGCGCAGCTATCGTGACAATGATTTTAACGAGGCTTTATTAAAGGATATCGATAGCTCAATTGATAGCCTAGACGACCAGCAGGAAGCTGCGGCGCCTAAACGGGCACGTCGGCGAGCTCTAGCCAAGAAGAGGCTGACTCGTGTGCAGATTATCAAGCGAATTCTGATAGTGCTAATTATAGCTATATTGGCTGTGGCTTGCTATTTTGGCTATAAATTATATAAGGCTGGCGGCAAGATGTTTAAGGGTAATCCGATTAGTATAGTTACTACTAAAACTCGCCTGAGTGAAGATTCTAATGGTCGTACTAATGTGTTGATTTTTGGTACTTCGGGCTATTCGATGGACGCTGATGCATGGGATGGTGCTATGTTAACTGACTCAATCATGGTGTTGTCAATTGACCAGGATGACAACAGTGTTTATATGATGTCTATGCCACGTGATTTGTATGTTAAATATACGACGGCTAGTGGCGTTTCGCGCAAAGGCAAGCTAAACGAGGTGTACTATCAAAATAATCCGCGAAATAACGATGAAAAAAGGGGTGCAGATGCGTTGGCTAGTAAAGTCGGTTCGATTCTGGGCTTGAACATTCAATATTATGTACATGCTGACTGGACAGCGCTATTACAGATGGTTGATGCGGTCGGTGGTGTTGATGTAGAAATTGAGAGTACTGATCCACGTGGTATCTATGACTCTAGTACCAAGGTTCGTTACCGTAACGGCGAAGTTGCCCATTTGAATGGTGAACGAGCATTAGCGTTAGCCCGCGCACGCAACCACAATGCAGGTGACTATGGTTTGGCTGGTGGCAACTATGACCGTGAGAAGAATCAGCAGAAGATCTTAGCAGCATTACAGAAGAAGATTATGTCAACAGGTACATTGTTGAATGTATCAGCAGTTGACAAGCTGATCGATAGTATGGGCAACAACTTAGTAACTAGTTTTGAGTCATCGCATGTGCAAACTCTGATCGATATCACTAGGGGCGTGCAAGCCGATAAGATTAAGCAATTGCCTTTTGTAAAGCGCGCTGATGGTGGGCCAAATCTGATTGCTAGTTATACGGAAGGTGGTTCGTATAAGGGTGAGGCGCCAGTTGCGGGTCCGTTTGACTATAGTCAGATCCAGAATTACATAGCAGAGAATTTAAGCTCTGACCCAGTGGTGAAGGAAAAGGCAACTGTCGATGTATTGAACGGCTCTGGTGTTCAGGGTCTGGCTAACGAGAAAGCTACTGCGCTAAAGAAAGAGCATTACACTATTGGTAAAGTCACCAATGCACCAAGTGAAGTTACGGATGAAGTTGTAATATATCAGCGCAATAGCGATAAATCTGGTACTGCTAAAGCGCTAGAGAAGCGCTATGGCGTGAAGGTAAAACAGGGCGATTTGACTGGCTACACGACGACAGCTGACTTTGTGGTAGTGTTTGGTAGTGGTAACAGCAGTAGTGAACTATAAAGCTAACTATAAAGCTAACTATAAAACTAATAAATATAGCAATCAGAACATCTACTATCTACGATTAGATTGACCATATAAGTAATATAACTCAGGCTATTACCTGAGTTATATTTATACGTTAACAGTAAACCGTGAATCATACCCTCTGCAAGACTGTTGTTTGGGGTGATGGGTCAGGTGATAATAAATACATAAATAAATACAGGTTTACAATACGCTGCTAGCGCTACTGACTCGACATTAATAGTAGTTAAAATAAATAGCCCAGATTAGCTTAGCACTCTGGGCTATTTGGTAGGGCTATTGATTGTTATGGACTACTATTGGTCTACCACATCGGCAACTTCAATGTCAGATTTCTGTAGCTCAATAATTAGGCGCTTCTTGAACTCGGCGTTTACTCTCCACTGCTTGCCTGGTAGTGTGGTGCCGCTAGTTTTGACATTCATAGCTGATTTACCGATGGTGCCAAACTCGGTATAGTGCGGCGCATCAACAATATCCTTTGCCCACCTCGGGTCCTTAGCAAGTTCTTGACCTACATTGTTGACAATGTCGACTACGGCATCAACATCAGTATCGGAACTAACAGCGAATGTATAGCGGAACTGTGAATACCCCATAGTACGGTTAGTTACAGCATAGATGTTGCCATTAGGAATAAAGTGTACGTTGCCAGCACGATCACGCAGTGTTGTCTTACGTAATGAAATAGCGGTAATAGTACCTTCACTCTCGTTTGCGTCAATGCCGACCCCTGAAATGCTGACATAGTCATCAACGCGATATTGGTTCTCTAGAATGATAAAGAAGCCAGCTAGACAATCTTTGACGATATTCTGCGCGCCAAAACCAATGGTAGCAGCTACAACGGCGGAGCCAGCTAGTAGTGGTGTCAAATTGATACCGACACGAATTAGTATGCTATAAGCGGCTGTAATCACGATCATCACGCGAACGATAACTGTGAATAGATCAGACAAGGTCTTTAGGCGCTTTTGGCGTTCAAGCTTTTGAACGCGGGTTTGGTTCTTGACCTTTGGCGCTAGAGTACGTGTTAATAGTTCAATAATCGGATCGCTTAGCTTGTACAGTAAGTATGACGCTAAGATGATAAATAGAATGGTGAAGAATGGTATGTTGGTAAACCATTTGGCGAGTTTAACTAGAAAATGTTCAAAATTCATAACTATATTGTAGCAGAGTAGACGCGTTTTTATGCTAGAATAGCTAGCAATGAATCAACAGATTAATCCCGACGACTATATTATCACGCGAAAACGCAAGCTATATAAATTCGCCGCTTTTCGAACGTTTTCTAATTGTTATGACGAAGCAGAGTGGCAAGACGCCAAGATAGACATTCTAAAGCAGGCGCACGGTCTAACGGTAGAGATTGGGGCGGGCACGGCGCTATTCTTGTCGGAGCTTGCATTGGCAAATCCTGAGCGGACGTATTTAGCAATCGATCGTAAGTCAGATCGTCTATATAAAGGCGCGAAATGGGCTAGTGAGCAGAAGTTAAATAACATCAGTTATTTGTGGTCAGAGGCGCGTAATTTAAACACGATATTGCCAACCGGCAGTGTGGAAAACTTGTGGATAACCTTTCCAGATCCGTGGCCACAAGAGTCTAATATTAAGCATCGTTTAACTAATGTGGCTTACTTAGCGCAGTATCATCGTTTGTTAAAAGCAGGCGGAGTATTAGAATTCAAGACAGACAATACGCAGCTATTTGATTGGTCGGTGCAACAATTCGACGAGAAGCAGTGGCAAGTTGAACACGTGACGCATGACTTACATAATGACGAAGCAGTTGACAGTGGTGCAAAAATTATGACCACCTATGAGGCTCGATATGTGGCCGAGGGTAAGCCGATTAATTATTTGCGCGCTATTGCAAAATAGGTAGACTACCATAACCATTATTCTACTTATGCTATAATTTAGATGAATGAAGCTAAAATTAGAAACTATTAAGTCTCCAGCTACTAGTAAGTCGCATACTGTAAAGCCTGATAATTATAAGCGTATGAATTTACGTATCAAGGCAGCTACTGGCGTATTTTTGACGCCGACTACGGCGCTGGTGATGTTTCTGATAGTATTATTACCTTTGACGGCTGTACTGCTGCGACAAAATAATCTAAATATGGTAGATTATCGCAATAAGTTGGTTCAAGCAGATAAATCGGGCGACGTGGCGGCTGTACGACGTGCAGCTAAACATTTACAGAATTACGTTGCACATCACATGAATACGACTACGGGTCGAATTGCTCTGCAAACGCTATATGACGAGAAGGCGCAGGCGGTGATGGACGCAAATAAGCCAGTAGAAGTGGATGGTAGTCGCTATCAGTCGGCAACCGAAGAATGTAAACCGTCGCTAAGGCGCAGTGGCTATCGAGCTTGGGCTAATTGTGTGGCAGAGAAAGTGGGTCTTAGTAGTGTTAATTCGATTTACCCAGATCAGAAAGACTTGCCTGATCCAGACTTGTTCTATGTCGAATTTGTGCCAGCTCGCTTGAGTTTTGATCTGGCAGGTGTTTGTTTGGTTATGTCGACCATTGGCCTAGCGATGCTAGTTGCTCGTTTAGTATACTTGCTGATTAAGCAGATTCTCAAAAAGCTGAATAATAGCCAATATATTAGGGGTTGACAGTAGTATAACAGATAGTATACCCTTTAAATGTAAGTTAAAGGAGGAAAATGGCAGCTTATACATACACTAATTCTAAGGGGGTGACTTATTACCTACACAAGAAGGAAGTATCCCTACGCGGTGAGCGCAAACAGACTATTTATTTCTTTGCTAAGAAAGAAGGCGGCAAGAGCGGTAAAGAAACTACTATCGACGCTCTACCAGAGGGTCGTGTTGTATCGGAAAACGTACGTAACGGTTTCCCAACCCTAAAGAAGAAGGCCTAGTTAACTAGATACATATAAAACTATAAACCCTCCTGATCAGGAGGGTTTTAATGATATCTGGTCGGGGCGACTGGGTTTGAACCAGTGACCAATCGGTTATGAGCCGACTGCTCTAACCACTGAGCTACGCCCCGACATAATTAATTATACCATATTGCGTGGTATAATAGCGGTAATGCAAACTAAAATAAAGAAATGGTTAAAAGACCTTTTGGCGCCTGCTAATGTAGTGTTAATAGTGCTGGCGGCATTTGGCATCATCTGGATGTTTATGACGATTAGCGTGATGAACCATAATTACGATCTACAGCGACAGGTTGACCAGGGCAAACTGGATAATCAGGTGATGAAGTTGCAGAATGAAAATTTGAAATTAGAGCAGGCTTATTATAAGACAGATGAATACCTAGACTTGTCTGTGCGGTCATTATTGGGGCGGGCTAATCCAGGTGAGAACATGGTGATTTTGCCGCGCGTCCAAGGAGATGAAACTGATAGCACTAAGACATCGGTCGTTTCTAGTAAGAAGTCAAATATTGATCAGTGGATTGACTTTTTGATGGGCAGACATTAGACGTAATATGGTAGAATATAGACAATGAATAAGGAACGAGCAGAGCAGGGTTTTACGATTATAGAGTTGATTGTAGCTTTTGTGGTATTGGTAGTGCTGGCAGTATTCTTTTTCTTGCAACGTAATGAGTTAGAGACGGCTAATCGTGACCAAACGCGTAAGGCGACGATTAACTCGATGTACTACGCTCTGACTGAAGGCTATTATAAGGAACATGGATACTACCCACAGAATATTAGTCGTGATAATCTAAAGACGGTTGATCCATCAATCTTTACAGATCCAGATGGATATACACTTCATGGTAATCAGTGTACTTATACGGATTTAAACAACAAACAAGCTACCGACGGCAATTGCAACTATAAATATTCGGCGTCAAAGTGCGACAATAAGGGTAAGTGTCAAGCGTTCAAGCTAACAGCTGACTTGGAGGCTGAAAGTGACTACACTAAAGAAGTAAAGGCAAAGAGCAAATAGCTTCTCGCCATTGTAACAACTAAAAAGAAGCTCTATTCAGGGCTTCTTTTTATTATAACAAGCTATTTATGGAATCCGCCTTTGTTATATCTGTAACGAGTAGGCTCGCCCTCATCGACTTGCTGAACAACGTGATTGACAATGTCGAATTGTGCCTTGGGGTCGTCGACGTAAGTAAATAGGTAAGTCTGCTCGTCGCCTACTGTACTAAGCCGAATAGAGCCATAATTAAAGATTAGCTGTAAGGGGTTAGACTGAACCACGCTGCAGTCCTCGATATGCTCAATCTCGACATTTTGCGATCGCACAGCAAAAGGTGTCAGCTGAATCCTAGCAAATACCCGTTCATTAGTAACAATAAAACGATTGCCGTTGTAGACATGGGTGGCAATTATACCGCCTGTTAATGGTAACAGAAAGGCTGCGACCAGTAACAGCATAGTCAGAAGTGTATTAGGGTCATCAGCGGTCACTGAATACATAGCAGCACCCATCGCGACCATGATTAAAAAGACAAATAGTGCAATTACCCATATGCGAACCAGACCGAAGAACGATCGTTGAACGTCAATTACAACGTATTCGCGCGGTCCGAACTTAATGTCGGGATAGTCGCGAACACTGCGATCATGGTCGGCTTGTTCATCTGGTGATAGTGTTGGCTCGTCATCGGGCTGCATGGTTGATGGGGTAGCTGGAGTGTTGGTGGCTTGATAAATTACGCCGTTATATTCAATCTGCTGGAGCGCGGTCTTAGGTGCGCTAGAGTTTTTGGCCTTGTTCATAGATTTATTTTAGCACAGCTAGATTTCGTGAAGTTTATTTAGGTGTTCAATAGCGCGAGGGGTGATCATGCGACCACGTGGTGTGCGCTCGATAAAACCGATTTGCAGAAGGTATGGTTCGTAGAAGTCTTCGATAGTGCTAGCTTCATCGCCGGTAAGAGCGGCAATGGTGTTCAGACCAACTGGGCGGTCTTTGTAATTGTCGTACATAGCACGCAACATCTGACGGTCAGCTGGGTCGAGGCCTAATTCGTCAATTTCTAGCAGGCGCAGAGCCTTGACCGCGGACGCCTCGCTGATCTTGCTGTCGTTGTGAACTTCGGCGAAGTCACGGACACGCTTTAGTAAACGGTTTGCAATACGTGGAGTCTGGCGTGAGCGAGTGGCTAGTAGTGCGGCGGCTTCGTCGGTGATTTCTGCATCCAGAATGCCTGCACTACGCTTAATAATGCGCTCAATGTCGTTTGGTGTGTAGAACTCTAGATGAAACAGATGGCCAAAGCGATCGCGTAGTGGCGCAGCCAGTGATCCAGTGCGGGTGGTAGCGCCAATTACAGTGAAGCGGGGCAGGTCTAGACGCACAGATCGAGCAGCTGGGCCTTTGCCAATCACAATGTCTAGCTTGAAGTCCTCCATAGCAGAATAAAGAATTTCCTCGACCGCGCGTGACAAGCGATGAATTTCATCGATAAATAAGACATCGCCATCTTGCAGATTCGTTAAGATACTGGCGAGATCACCAGCACGCTCAATGGCAGGGCCTGATGTAACACGTAGACCAGCGCCCATTTCGTTCGCGATGACGCCAGCCATGGTGGTTTTACCGAGTCCTGGCGGCCCGTACAATAGCACGTGATCGATTGGTTCGCCACGTTTTTTGGCAGCGTCGATAGCCAGGCGTAAGTTGCGCTTCATGCGATCTTGGCCAATGTAGTCTTCAAAGGTTTGTGGACGCAGTGAAATCTCCGTCCGAGCTTCTTCGTCGTGTCCAGGCGCATCTGGCTCTGGTGAAGTTGGCTCAACTACCCTTTGTATTCCCATATCTTAATTATAACACTATAAAAGGCAGACCTCTCTAAGAGGGGCTGTGTTATAAGCAACTACACAATTAATAAGCTGCGATTAATGCCGCTGTTTTAATGCTAAGCGTACCTGCTCAGCGACTGGTAAGTCATTCGGGACATCCTTTAGCAACGCGGTGCTGTCGTTAAGATTAAAGCCTAGGGCAATCAAGGCGTCTAACGCCTCGTTGTTTGCACTAGCGACATTGATAGCGGTGCTGCTGTCGGTATTTGTGGCGAGCCCCACCTTGTCATGCAGATCGACGGCAACGCGCTCAGCGGTCTTCTTGCCGACGCCTGCAGCCTTGCTAATAAAGGCGGAGTCGGAGTTAGCGATGGCATTGCGTACGGTTTCGGTATCGGATAGCGACAAGATTGCTAATGCCGCCTTCGGTCCTACGCCCTGAACAGAAATTAGTAGCTCGAATAAACGTTTGCCGGCTAGTGAGTTAAAACCATATAGTTCCTCGGCATTCTCTTTTACAGAATGATATGTGTAATATTTCTGTTCTGAGCCAACAGTAGCTTGCTCTATCGCCTTAGTTGTTATAAAAACTTCATAGCCAATATTGTTAACGTCGACTACGACAGTTTGGTTGTCCTTCTCAATAATGGTTCCCTTGATGTATGCAATCATAATAATAGTTTACTACAAGCTTAGTCTCTATTCTGCTTGTCAATTAGCTCTGATTGGTGCGTCATTAAGTGATGTGTGATGGCAGCTGCCATGGCATCAGCGGCGTCATCGGGTTTTGGTGTTTCTTTGAGTCCCAGCTGGATACGCGTCATTTCCATAACTTGCTTTTTCTCGGCACGTCCATAGCCAGTTAAAGTTTGCTTGATTTGCAGTGGGGTATAGGTGAAACACTCTAGATTATGCTGAGTTGCCACTAAGATTACTACACCACGTGCTTCGGCTACTGAAATAGCCGTGGTGATGTTGCGATTAAAATATAACCCTTCAATCGAAACGCAGTCGGGATGAGTGCTTTCGATAATTTCAGTCAACGAGTCGTAAATGTCAACCAGCCTGACGTGTAGTGGGGTGTGAGCAGGAGTCGCAATAACACCGCCATCAACTAGCTTGGGTCGTTTGTGTGGTAAAAAATCAATCACGCCGAACCCTAATATGCCGGTGCCAGGATCAATTCCTAATATTCGCATATAGTAATTATATAACGAAGATCATTGTATGACCTAGCTGCTTATGATAAACTGAATATAACCATGAACAAAAACATTATAAAAAGCTTGATATTGTCTGTAATAACAGTGCTAATGTGTTTGGCTATTAGTCCATATGCGCATGCCGTGGTTAATGACGATCAGCCAATTACTGATGAGCGTTGGGTGATTAGCGAGATTTATGAGGCGGATAGTGGTAATAAATACGTGGAATTTTATAACAATAGCACTAACGATGGGTTAGGTTGGGGTGACTATTTTATAAATTTACCGGTTAATAGCGATTTATTAGAACTAATGGAAGTCTTTGGCTTTCAACACATCAAGCAACACGCATTTAAGGTGATTGATTTAGGCGACAGTTGGTATTCGACACTAGCTTTTAATTTGTTAAAGACTTATGGACTGGACTCTAGTGCATTTACAGAAATCAGTGATACACTCGAGGAAGAAGACGGCTATTCTTACCAGCGCTGTTTGTACTACAAGGATGGGCAGCCGCTACTGTCAAATAAGTTCTATTATGGCAAGAAAACTAAAGGTAAAGAGATTAATTGTAGCGATAGTTCAGTGCGACCAATCAATCTAATGGGACGGACTGGTGTGTGTAAGGGTCTACGCTTAAACGAAATTCAATCATATGCTGAAAACGACGAGCAATTCATTGAGCTATACAATGCCTCGAGCCAGCCAATTGACCTGGGTTCTTGCTATATAGCAAAGAGTCAGGATGATGCTGATAAGGCGTATGCTATGGACCATGAGACGCTTAAACCGGGCGAATTCTACACACAGTATCTTAATGATGACGACGGTGTGGGTCTAAAATTAAACGAGCGTAGCGGTAAGGTGGTGCTGTTTGACGGTGATCGGCGCACTGAGGTCGATAAAGAGAGTTATAGCAGCATGAAAGAAGATACTTCATGGGCGTTAGGTGGTGACGATAGCTGGCATATGACATACACGGTTACACCAGGCGAGCCGAACGAAATTAATGAGCTTAAACCTTGTGAAGAAGAGGGTTATGAGCGCAACCCCAAAACGAATCGCTGTACTAAATCAGCTGAGTCGACGGACAGTTCAAAGTGGCTAGCAACACTATTAGGTTTTTCGACGGATGAAAGTTTGTCTGGTTCGACATTGACGCCGTGTAAAGAAGGTTATTATCGTAACCCAGAAACGAATAGATGTAAGAAGATTACTAGTAGTTCCAGTGGCTCTAGTGATTCAGACTCTAGTTCATTGGCCAGTAGTTCGACGCTAACGCCGTGTAAGGAAGGCTATTACCGTAACCCCGAAACGAATAGATGTAAGAAGATCGAGCCAATATCTTCAACATCTACAACGAGTTCTAGCTCGTTATCGCCTTGCCCAACTGGCTATTATCGTAATCCGGAAACTAATCGTTGCAAGAAGCTAGCTACTACTAGTAGTTCGGCGTTGACGCCATGTAAAGAGGGTTATGAGCGCAACCCTGCCACCAATCGTTGTGTAAAGAAGGCAACCACTAATAGCACTAGTGAACTAACGCCATGTAAAGAGGGTTATGAGCGCAACCCTAAAACCAATCGTTGCAGGAAGAAGACCAACGCGGATGATGACGCTAAATATCCTGTTAATACGACCGACAAAAAGAATGGTACAGATGACAAAAACAAGCGTAGTCAACTTACACTGGTTATCGCGTTAGTGGCTGGAGGCCTGTTGTGTTTGGCGGTAATAATATGGCAGTATCGCGAGGCTATTCGACAACACTTAAATAAGGTATTTGGTCGTAGTGATAATGTAATACATTTGGATGACACATCTGATTCTCATGCTGGTACTAATTTACAAACAAAGAATCAGACTAAAACGCCAAAAGGTAATAGCGACAATGATGATAGTGCTGATCCGGCGCCAATTGAATTTAAGTAGTCTATTTGGCTGGGTGAATAATGACTTCTCGCCCACTGCTAGGTAAGTATTTAAACTCGATAGTAGTGTGGGGCGGTAAAATATCGCGGACGCTTTCGCCCCACTCGATTACAGTAATCACATGGGGGTCATTAATACTGTCGGCTAGCTCCATGGCTACAATGCCCGGGTCGGACAAGCGGTAAAAGTCATAGTGATTTAACGTTAATCCGTCGCGTGCCGGATAACTACAACTGATGGTAAAACTAGGCGACTGCACGGCGTCAGTGACACCTAATCCCTTAGCGAGCCCATGCGTAAAAGTTGTTTTACCTGCACCTACATCACCAATCAGTTCAAATATTTCACCGCCTTTTAGTTGCTGGCCGAGTTTTAGGCCTAAATTTACCATGTCATCAGCTGTCTCAATTTTCATATTAATAGTTTACAATAGAATTAATGAAATATTTCTATTATGGCGATGACGGTTTTGCAATTGATGTGGCATTGCGACAGATTGAAGCGGATTTTCGGTCGACTAATTCTAATAGTCAGCCAACGCGCTTGGATGCTAGCGACAGTACTGTTAATGATGTCGTGTCGCAAATGGTGGCGGTTAGTCTGTTTGAGCCAACGCGCTTAGTGATTATTCGAGGAGTGCTAGCAGTAACGGCTACTTGGCAGGCAATTGCTGAGAATATTAAGCAGGTACCAGATACGACTACTCTAGTATTGCTAGATCTGCCGACGGATACCAAAAACGTTAAGGCGGTAGAGAAAACCAATCTGTTCAAAATGCTATCTAGTGAAGTAAAAGTACAAAAATTCACTAGACCAAAATTCCAGAAGAGCCGCGACATTATAGATAAACTAGCTACGTTACATGCTGTAAAGCTAGATATGACTGCGCGCAACGAGCTGTTAAGTCTAATAAAGGGTGAAGATGACGAGTGTGCAGCACTGAACGAGGCTCTAACTAAGCTGGCCTATCTGCAGCGGCCGATAACAGCGGATGATGTGAGGCTATATATTGAACCGAGCTTAGATACAAATGTTTTTGGGATTTTTGATTTAGCAATACGAGGCAAGCGGGCAGAGCTCCATCATGAGATTGCTAATTTAAGGGCAGCTGGCGAAGAGCCGCAGCGCTTCTTTGGCTTAATTGTCTCGCAAGTCAACGCACTAGTAGTGGCTGCATTGGGTGGGGCAGAGTCTACCAAAACCGTTAATCCGTACCAACTAAGAAACGCTCAACGTTTAGTGGCTAATTTAGGTAAAACTAAATTAGAACAAACAACCAAGCTGCGTCAATTAGTGTCACAGCTAGCAGAACTAGACGCACAACTAAAATCTTCTATAAATGAAGAAGTTTGGCTAAGAATCGAATCTTATTTAGGGCAAATTAAATAGCCTCCACCTGCTAGCAGGGGAGGCTATTGTTTGCTTGCTAGTAGCAAGCAGGGTTTAGAAACCTATTTTGCAACCTTAACGATTTTGACGTCATGGCTCTTAGCGTAAGCCGATAGATGCTTTACTTTACGGGCAGCGCTCTGACGACTGATGACGTGCTTCTTAGCGGCTGTATCGACCTTACTCTGAGCATCGCGTAGGGTATCGAAGGTTGGTTCAGCTTCGAAAGCCTTAATGGCAGCACGCATAGCGCGCTTAGTCCGAATATTCTGGGCGTAGCGACGCTGATCCTGCTTCATTTTCTTAGCGGCCGACTTGATAATTGGCATATAAACTCCTTCTGTGCGATCCGAAGACCTGTTGCACACATTAATTAACAGGGACAACTATATCAGATATGAGAGGTATTTGCAAATAATATAACTTATGCTAATATATAGTTAAGTATTCTAAGTGGAACAAACAAAAATATGGACGACAAATCACAGAAAAGTAAATTAATCGACAAAATTAAGGACGCGAATAACATCCTCATTACAGTTTCGCGTAGTCCTAATATCGACCAGCTAACATCGGCGCTAGCATTGGCGCTGGCTATTAATCGATTGGACAAACGAGCTGTCGCAGTTTTTAGTGGCAGTATGCCAAAGAGTCTGAACTTTCTGAACCCGCAGAAGACTTTCGAGAGCAACGCAGATAGTTTACGTGATTTTATTATCTTGATTGACAAAGAGAAAGCAGGTCGTTTGCGAGTTAATGCGGATGGTGATTTTGCGAAAGTGTATATCACGCCGTATCGCACCAAGATTACTACTGATGACATCAAGTTTGAAGATGGCGACTTTAATGTGGAGCTTATTATTGCAATCGGCGTAACTAGTCGTGAAGAACTAGATTTAGCTATTGCTTCGCACGGTAAGATTTTCCACGATGCTATCACCGCCACTATCAACATGGACAAAGTACATGACGAACTTGGATCGATTAGCTGGCAGGACGAAGGCATGGACTGCTACAGCGAAATGATTGCAATGCTAGTAAACTCGCTGTCAGAAGGGCAGAACCATGTATTGATGGATGAGGCTGTGTCAACAGCACTGTTAACTGGTGTAGTCTCAGCGACCGACCAATTCCGTAACAATTCGACTACTCCATCGATCATGTCGTTGGCGGCTGATCTGATGGCGCATGAAGCAAATCAACAGCTTATTTCGTCAGAGCTAGCTAAGGATCTAGATAAGCCTGCTAAAAAGTCTGATGACAAGATCGAATATAGCCGTCCAGCTAAGGAGCCTAAATCTTATAATGGTAAGCCTGCTAATACTGGAAATAAATCGGCCAAGTCAAGCAATGATTTGGAAATTACTCATAACAAGCCATCCGATCACAGTGTGTTCGCAGGTGTTACTGTAGCAGAAAAGCCTAGCTCAGATAATCTAGCAGAGACACTGATGGACGTAGAGCAAAAACACGGTGCCGAAGTTAGCCGTATGAACAAGATGGTGGTTGAAGAGAACTCGCGCCTGGCGCAGAAACGCAGTGAAGATGCTGTGGCCATTGCTCACTCGCAGCTTACCGAAGACGAAATTAATCGCCAGAACATGCGGAATGATACAGCTAATTTTGCGTCCGGCCTAGGTAACGAACGACTAGCCGTGCAGCCTGAGCCTGTAGCGACTTTGTCGCCTACAGTACCTGCAACACCGCCATCTATACCAACTTCGATTAAACCGGTTATGACGCCGCAAACGCAGATGGCGACATCGGCATTACCTGATATTCCGCCTATGCCGACTATGGCACCTATGCCAGCCGTGCCTCAATCTCAGCCTCAATCGCTACCGATTCAGAACAATGTTAATACGACTACTACAACCAAGCCGACGCCGGCTTATATGATTGCCAACCGTGTTTCACCGATTCCGCCACTAGCACAGCCTTTACAACCGCAACCTAATGTTGCACCCGAACCACTGCCAAGGCAAAGCCAAGTAGCTCCAACTCCATCGGCTTTTGACGTACCGTTGCCGCCACCGCCACCATTGCCTGATTTTAATGGTCTTAATTTAGGTGGCGAGAGCCAGATGCAGTCGCAGACTATGTCTAAACCATCATCTGCAAACTTTAGTCAGCCAACTTTGCCTTCAGCGCCACAATCGACAATGTCGGCGCCGACAGGCAGCGCTGATCTAGCGATGCAGGCAGCTAACTTGGCGCAACCAGCTGCACCTTTGACGGCTCCAGCTGTACCACAACCAGCCGCTCAGCCAACAACGGTCTCTGCAGATCCAGCGCAGTTTGTGATACCATCGTAAGCAATGGAAACGGATATCAATCGGATAATTCTACTAGATAAGCCAGCAGGCTTATCTAGTTTTGGTTGTGTGGCGCGAGTGCGGCGTTATTTAACTCAACTAACTGGGCACAAAGTAAAGGTGGGGCATTGTGGTACATTAGATCCCTTTGCAACTGGGTTGTTGATTTTGGTAAGTGGCAAAAATACTAAGCGTGCTATGGAGTTTACTAAGCTAGATAAGGTGTACGAAGCAACGCTGCGCCTGGGTCAAATTTCTACTACAGGGGATCCTGAAGGTGGTATTACTGATGTATCCGACCGAGAACCAGATTTGGATGAGATTAAATCGGTGTTACAGCAGTTTACGGGCAAAATAGAGCAAACGCCACCTGTCTTTAGTGCAATTAAGATTAATGGTCAGCGGGCGTACAAGCTTGCAAGGGCAGGCAAGGAAGTTGAAATTCCTTCGCGAGAAGTTGAAATTTATAGCATAGAGATTCTAGATTACACTTACCCAGAGCTAAAAATCCGCACTCATGTTAGTAGTGGTACCTATATTCGTTCACTCGCTGCTGATATTGGGCAAATATTGGGTGTAGGTGCTTATCTAACTGCTCTTCGCCGCACTAAAATCGCTAATTTTGACATTAAGGATGCAGAGCCACTAGATAAATTTGACAAAACAGGGGTAGTGAGATAACCTATAAGAGCAATGATTAGCAAAGAAGATAAATTAAAAGCTATTCAGTCTACGCAGCTTCATGATGGCGACACCGGTTCGGCCGCAGCACAGATTGCGATTCTAACCGCCCGCATCAACGAGGTGACAGAGCACATGAAGGCTAACAAGCATGATTTCATGGCTCGCCGCGGTCTAATCCAGATGGTCGGTCGTCGCAAGAAGCTACTAAAGGCACTTAGCGACAATGACTTCAACCAGTACAAGAAAGTCATTGAGACCCTTGGCCTACGTAAGTAGGTTAAACGTCGGTCAACAAACCCTTCCTTAACGGAAGGGTTTTAATTATACTTCGCATATTCTCACTATGCTATAATTGAAACATGAAAATTGGGTGGGGTATTAGCTGGCGATTAGCCTTAATGTTTGCTGTTGCTATTGTAGTCAGTGAATCAACTAGCGCAATTGATGTATCCGAACTATACGTATTGCCTAATCGGATTTCTGTTGATTCGGGCAGCGGAAATTATCAGTCCAACACGCCAGTTGTTTACAAAATTGTAGCAGTCGACGATAAATTCGGCCCGATTGTGGTGAGTAGTAGCACGGCAGTCCAACAGTTGAGCGTGCTCAACAATGATAGGGGTGCTAATGGGCTATCAGGCAATGACTCAAAATTGAAAATTACAGGTTTATCATCACAACGCGACGGCAGCTATACCAGTGAGATTAACACAGCCTATGCTAGGGTAGGGGTGAACGGTAATAACCTTAACTATAAGCTGATTGACCATGCTACAGAAGACGTTGATGATCAGTTCTATTATCAAATATATGATCAATATTCAAAGCAGACTGCTGTAGCAAAAGTAGCAGTGAGCTTGAAGACAGCTAAAGTAAGCTTGGCTTATGATGACAGAGTTACGCTTGCTAGCAAAGCAAATGATTTAGCTGTATCTGATACTGCACTGATAGCTGATGGCAACGTGGAATATACGGTCGAGGGAAGCGCGACGGGCGACGGTAGTATGCACTCTAGTAATGATGAAATTAAAGCGATGACTGGTGCTAGTAGCGTGCTGGCCAGCAAAACATGGGGCTATCGGCTGGCGTGTGCTACAAATGAGTGTCTAGGCAATAACGACGAGCTATGGCGTGGATTAGCTGTCGGTAAGGTACTCCTTAAACGCGACGTATCGGGTCGTCAAGTGATAAATATTACTTACGGCGCCAACACAGCTGCAGCTACTGCTGGCAACTATTCGACAATTGTAATCTACAAGATAACAGCAGAGCCTGCTATATAATTTGGTATAATGATACTGTTAATAAGTGTCAGCGGTGAAAATTACTATATCGCAGTTGATAATCGGTGTGGTAATTTACGCTACTGACACGCTAAGAAAAGGAGTTTCATGACAAAAGTCATTCAAACGGGGAAAGAATTAATTAAAGTCTCAACCAACTGGCTGGGGCGTGAACTAACCATGGAAGTCAACCGCGTCTGTTTCCGTACGCAAGCATCAGTATTGGTGCACTATGGTGATACGACCGTCCTAGGTTTGGCACAGGTGGGCAACGTTAATCCAAACTTGGATTACTTCCCGTTGTCGATTGATTACGAAGAGAAGTATTATGCTGCGGGTAAAATGAGTAGCAGTCGTTTCATTAAGCGCGAGGGCAAGCCATCAGACGAGGCTGTACTGATCGGCCGCTTGATTGACCGACCGATTCGCCCATTATTCCCGAAGGGATACAAGAATGAGTGTCAGGTAGTTTCGACTGTATTATCGATGGATCCAAGCTTTCGTCCGGATGCTATTGCAATGTTGGCGGCATCGACGGCGTTGATGCTTACTGGTGCACCGTTTGACGGTCCAGTAGCAGGCTTGCGTGTTGGTATTGACGAAAATGGTGAGTTTAAGGCTTTTATGAGCCGTGATGAATTAGCGGCAGGTAAACTTGACCTATTCGTTGCTGGCGGCGATAAGGGTATTCTGATGGTAGAGGCTGGTGCTAAGGAAGTGCCAGAAGATACTCTAGTTGATGCATTTGCCTGGGCGGAAGAAAACATAAAGCCTGCACTAGAAATACAAAAGGAGTTAAAGGCTAAGGTTGCACCAGCTGAACTAGAGTATGAACTAGACCAGCCAAACGAGGATATTCAAGCGCAAGTTGATGCATATCTAGAAGGCAAACTAGGCACAAATCTACGCATGTCATATCTGCAACGCAACGAGAAAGTGGCGGAGATTCGCAAAGAATTTATAGACCATTTTAGCGCTGATTATGACGAGGAGGTCTGGGTGGATCTGGAACCACAGTACAGTGAGGCTTTCGGCAATGCTATAAAGAAAGATGTGCGTAAGGGCATTATCGAAGAAGGGGTGCGCCCAGATGGTCGTGCGCTTACAGAGATTCGTCCGCTTACTTCGGAAGTTGGTGTCTTGCCGCGCGTCCATGGATCATCGTTGTTTACACGTGGCTTAACTCAGGCAATGAACATTATCACCTTGGCGCCGCTATCGATGTCGCAGTTAGTCGATACTATGGAAGTAACTGATGGCGAACGGCGTTATATACATCACTACAATGCACCCGGCTATACGGTAGGCGAGATTAAGCGTATCGGCACACCGGGTCGGCGTGAGATTGGCCATGGCTACCTAGCTGAGCGAGCACTTATGCCAGTGCTACCAGATGTTGAGGAGTTTCCATATGCCATTCGTTCGGTAACAGAAATTATGTCGCAGAACGGTTCGACTTCAATGGCTGCTACTTGTTCGAGCTGTCTAGCTCTAATGGATGCTGGTGTACCACTGAAGCGCCCAGTATCGGGTGTGGCAATGGGTCTAATGACTGATGGTGATAAACATTACATTTTGACTGATATGGCAGACCAAGAGGATTTTGCTGGCGATATGGACTTTAAGTGCACGGGTACTTCCGAAGGCGTAACTGCGTTACAGATGGATATTAAGGTTCACGGTCTAACCACTGATATTCTACGCGAAGCTTTGCAACGGGCTAAGACCGCTCGTGCGGAAATACTGGCTAATATGTTAGCGGCTATTCCTGGACCACGTAAAGAACTATCGCCATATGCTCCACGTATCGAGAAGCTACAAATTAACCCTGACAAGATTGGCGCAGTGATTGGCAAGGGTGGCGATACAATCAACAAGATTACTACTGAAACCGGCGTGTCGATTGATATTAACGAAGATGGTCTAATTACTTTAGCAACCAACGACGCTGAAATGATGCAGCGAGCAATGGACTGGATACGTAGTCTTACTGAAGAGCCAGAGGTTGGTAAAATCTATCGTGGTACAGTGGTAGGTCTAAAGGACTTTGGCGCTTTTGTTAACATTCTGCCTGGCATTGACGGTATGCTACACGTTAGCAAAATCGTAGAGGGTCGTCGCATTAAAGAGCCATCTGATGTGCTAGAAATGGGGCAACAGGTAAATGTTAAGCTAAATTCTATTGATGATAAGGGTCGTTTGAGTCTAACAATGCTAGGAGTAGAGCAGTAAATGGCGACCGCCATTATCACAGGCGGCAGCTCGGGTCTTGGGCTAGAGTTTGCCAAAGCTCTAGCCACCAAGGGCTATGACTTAGTATTGATTGCTAGAGGCGTAGAGGCTCTAGCACGGGCAAAGAACGATCTAGAAGGTCAATACAAGATAAAAGTCGCGGCCTTAAATGCCGATTTGGCAGACGAACAGGCTGTGGAAAAAGTTGTGGATAAAATACGTCGCACTAGAGATTTGGCGTATTTTATTAACAATGCTGGTTTTGGTGTGCATATCGACGCCGATGATCACAGTAAGCGTTCGCATGACATTCAGCGTAAGGCACTTGACGTGATGGCGCTAAACACTTTAATTTTTAGTTCAGCAGCGGCCAGTGTGATGAAGAAATCAAATAGTGGTCATATTATAAATGTAGCATCGACTTCAGCATGGTTATTTAATGGTAATTATTCGGCGATTAAGTCATATGTCTTGACGTACACGCAGAGCCTGGCGCTAAGTTTGAAAGATAGTAGTGTAACGGCTACGGCGGTTTGTCCATCTTGGATGCATACAAATTTCCATGCTGCTATCGGGCTAGGCGAGCCCGCTATTCCAGAATGGTTATATGTTAGACCTGATCAAGTTGTAAATCAGGCGCTGGCTGGCGCCGAAAAAGGCAAAGCGGTAGTGATACCAACTTGGCGTTGGAGGTTTATAATTTGGTGTCTACAGCACGGTCCGGTGGTGTTACGTCGCTACGTTAGCCGGCGCTATCAAGCAACGGATAATTACAAGAAATAAGGCTCTAATACTACACCTGAACAAGCTTGTGTTAATATAAAGATATAGATTAAAGAGGTTAATATGTTTCCCAATAATCCCAATAATCCAAATAATTCAAACGCCGTCAGTAATCCCAATAGCTCATACGGTGTGAATAATGGGCAAGTGCCGAGTCCGTACACTAATGAATCTAATTATGTACCGCCGACCTACAATGGCGTGCCGCAGTACGGTCGGAACTATGCGCCAAATTATGGGCAGCAAACTGGTATTTATGGACACGACAATAATCAGATCCCTGTTGGCGTGCAACCACTCGGGCAAAACCAGATTATTGGCGGAGTCTTTCCATCGCAAAACGTCGAGGAACCAGTGCATACTAAGAAGAAGTCGCATTTAGCACTATTTATTGCCATAGCTAGTATATGTTGTTTGGTTTTAGGTGTGTTTAGCGTGATGGTGGTGAAGTACATGGGCGAATTACACAAAGCTGATTACGCCGATGCGGCTACGGCTTCGGCTGATTTACTAAAAACTATGCAGGGTGATGACTATAAAACGGTTAACGACAGTTTGCTGTTGCTTAGTAGCGGTACTACTAATATGGATGACCTTAAGAAAGTTAAAACTGCAGTTGATGAGCTAGCCAACAAATTGAAAAAGCAAGGCAGTGTGCTAGCGAGCAAGGACGCTGTAAAACGTGATGTTACGGCTAATAACTATTTGTCGGATTTGTCGGGTAAATACACTGCGTATAAGGATGATTTAACGGTATTATCGACTGTGATTAATACTACTAGTAGTGTTATGAATGATGTGGCGTCTTTGGCTACGGCTAGTCAAAGCAGTGCGCCGTTAGATGCTACTGCGTTAAATAATCTAGCGACGAGTGCCAATAATATAGCTACTAAGTTTGGCGGCGTTAATACAAATAAGAATGAAGTGAACCTAGCATTTAAACAGGCAGCTGATGCCTATCAGCTAAGTGCGGATGCTATCCGCAAGCGTGCTAGTAATGACCCTGGCGCAGCTGATGCGCAAATGCAAGCAAAAAATAGTTTAGCGACATTTAATTCGCAGTGGTATGAGGTAGTAAACGCGATGCATGACGACGCCGTAGGCCTGACAGAGTCAATTAAAACACTTAATGATTATTTAAATGAGAAGGCTAGGTAAATGAATGACTAGTGATTTTGTGGATAAAGCAAAGCAGCTAAAAATGCTGGCGGATGAGATTATTAAGAACCAAGTTTGTCCAAGTTTGGCGATGCAGGCAACTCAGCTAGTGATGGGCGACGGTAGTCCAGACGCTGACATTGTCTTCATCGGCGAAGCACCAGGTAAAAATGAAGATGAACAGGGTATCCCCTTTGTAGGTGCGGCAGGCAAGTTTCTAAACGAAATGTTAGCCTCAATAAACTTAAAGCGCGAAGATGTCTATATTACCAATATAGTAAAATATCGTCCGCCGAATAATCGTGATCCGTTGCCAGATGAAAAACGGGCATTTTGGCCTTATTTAGTACACCAGCTAGAAATTATTAATCCTAAGATAGTTGTTACCTTAGGCCGTCATTCGATGGGCTATTTTTTGCCTAAGGCTCGAATATCACAAATTCACGGCCAACCGCAGCGCATTCGCTTGACTGAGAACGGCAAGAGTTATGAGTGGATTATTTTACCACTGTATCATCCAGCGGCGGCGCTGTATAACGGATCTTTAAGAGCTACCTTGGTAGAAGATTTTAAACAATTGACTATGCTATAATAAGCTTATGTTAGTTGCCATCGATAGTATAATTGGCGCGCCAGTCGTTAGCATGCAAACTTCTCAGCCACTGGGTATCATTACAGAGCCAATTATAAATCCTTACACTTTTAAAGTAGTAGCATTTTATGTGGACGGTCCAATGGTGCAATATAATCCGGCAGTTATATTTACCGAAGATATTCGATTACTGGATCGCCGTGGTGTGCTAATTGATTCTATGAATAACATCATGTCGCCGGTTGATATGGTGCGTCTGAATGAGGTTATTTCGTATGATTTTCACCTGGTCAAGCTATTAGTCATTGATAATCATAAACAAAAGCTGGGCCGTATTGGTTCGTATATTGTAGATACACATAGTTTCAATATTATGCAAATCGTAGTGACGCCGCGCTTTTGGCGAAGTCTCAGTGTAACCGAGCTGACTATCGGCCGTGATCAGATTATTGAGGTTGATGATAAAAAGGTTATAGTAAAAGCCCCAGACGTCCGGATTAAACAACTGCAACCAGTCAAAGCTGTTAATCCGACATTGAATCCAGAATTCGATAATCCGTTTCGCAAGCCTAAGACGCGTCCTGCCGAAAGCGTTCAATCGCGCTAATTATATCGTCGTACTGGAATCCATTGCGCATTAAATAGGCAATCAGTTTGCGGTCGTCGTCGTAACGTTTGGCTCGTTTGGCGATTAGCTTGTCTAGAGCATTAGTATCGTCAACTTCGTCATGCAAAACTTCGGCGATAATACTCGAGCTGATACCCTTTTTCTGTAGGTCTAATTTAATGCGCTTTTTAGAATAGCGGCCACTATTTAGGCGAGAGTTGACAAAAGTACGTGCAAACACCTCATCGTTTAGGTAACCGCGCTGCCTTAACCGTTCGATAACACGTTCGGTGTTGGTCTTTGTCCACTGTTTACGAAAGGCGTAGTCACGAATTTCGCGCTCGCTACGCAGGCGGCGACTGATTAAGTCAACTGCACGGATGTAGTTTTTGCCAAACTCTGACTCAGACTTTAGCTTGGCGAGTTCTGCCTCGTCGATGTCTAGTCCACTGTGTAGACCTGACTGCACTAATTGCAATTCATCTAGTGAAAAGGAATACTGGCCGTCTACATAAATATTGTAACGGCCAGCGGTTTTAGCGGCGGGTTGGACCTTGGTAATCTGCATATCGGTTCAGCGAGCTAGCTAGTTTTGTGCTTCTTTTGCGTGAACGGCGTCACGTACTTTTTGGTCGATTTCTGCTAGTTTATCTGGGTTCTCCTTCAACCACTTCTTGGCGTTCTCGCGACCCTGTCCAATAGTTTCTCCTTCGTACTTATAGAAAGCTCCGGATTTTTGGACAATATCATCGTTAGTTGCGAGATCTAGAGTGTCACCTTCGGTTGAAATACCTTGGTTGTACATGATGTCGAATTCAGCTTGTCTAAACGGTGGAGCAATCTTGTTCTTGACTACCTTGACACGGACACGGTTGCCGATGACATCTTCGCCTGACTTAATTTGGCCAATACGTCGAATGTCGAGTCGTTGGCTAGCGTAGAACTTTAGCGCGTTACCGCCAGTAGTGGTCTCTGGATTACCAAACATAACACCAATCTTCATACGGATCTGGTTAATAAAGATTACCGTAGCCTTGCTCTTATTGATGATACCAGTTAGTTTGCGCAAGGCTTGGCTCATTAAACGCGCCTGAAGTCCCGGCAACGAATCACCCATGTCACCATCAATTTCCGCTTGTGGTACTAGGGCGGCGACAGAGTCGAGCACAATAATGTCGACAGCATTGCTGCGTACTAGAGTTTCGACGATTTCTAGTGCCTGCTCGCCGTTGTCGGGCTGTGATACTAGTAGATCAGAGGTGTTAACACCTAGGCGACCAGCATATTGAGGGTCTAGTGCGTGCTCGGCGTCGATAAAGGCGGCTGTGCCACCTTGTTTTTGTACTTCGGCTACCGCATGGAGGGCGAGCGTAGTTTTACCAGATGATTCAGGACCATAAATTTCAATAATGCGTCCTTTTGGATAACCGCCACCCAGTGCAAGATCGAGTGACAATGTACCTGATGGAATGGTCTCGACGTTGATTTTATAGGCGTCGCCTAACTTCATGATGCTGCCGTCGCCGAACTGCTTGCTAATTTGACTAACTGCTAGGTCGAGCGCAGCGCGCCTGCCATCCGCATCGGTCGATTTTGCAGCCATGGCCTTTGATTCCTTTTTCGCCATTCTGAATCCCTCCTTAATAAATTACTTGTTCCTATTATAACACGCTGTGGTAAGATAGAATTATGATTTTAGCAGTGCGTAGTGATAAACCCGAAGCGGAAATTTATTTACTAAACGATGACGGTACGCTGTTGCGTCAAAAGATTTGGGACGCTGGGCGGACTTTGGCTAAGAATCTACTGGGTGAGTTGGACGAGCTAGTCAACGGCGACTTTGTCCAGTTAACTGGATTAATTGCCTATAAGGGTCCAGGCTCGTTTACGGGATTGCGTATCGGTATTACTACGCAAAATGCAATTGCTTACGGTAAAGAGCTACCAATCGTCGGTGCAGCCGGTGATGACTGGCTTTCTGATGGCGTTAAACGCTTACAGAATCACGAAAACGACAAAATCGTCTTGCCGGATTATGGTGCTGCACCACATATCACCAAGCCAAAACATTGATCTGCTATAATAAAGCTAGATTAGCAATAATCTATTGATAACTAATTTTTGATATAGAGCTCCCCGTATTGATTATGTATACAGGGGTAAGAAAGGATAAAAATGGAAGCAATCATAGCCATACTGGCAGCAATAGCCGGTGCTGGTGCTGCTTTGGGCTATACAAAAATACGTACTAGTAGCGCCCAAACCAACGCCGATCAGATTATAGCCGATGCAAAAGCGAATGCTAGTGAAATTGTATTGAACGCCAATAAGACGGCTAAAAAAGAAATGGACGAGATGCGGTGTGAAATTAAGCACCAAGAGAACAAAGTTGCCGAGCGTGAGCATTCAATGCTAAAGAAACTGGATGAACTAGATCAGCGCTCTGAAAAGATGCGTCAAGACGAGCAAGAAATTAATGATATAAAGGACCAAGCTAGAAGAATTCGCGAACAGACGAGAGAGAAGCTAGAGAAGGTGGCTGGACTGAGCCGCGAAGAGGCTGCTGAACGAGTCATGAGCGCCGCAAAGAAAGAAACCAAAAATGATTTGATGAGCTATATTACCAAGGCGCAACGTGACGCCGAGGCTGAGGTAGAACAGAAGGCGGAGATGCTACTGGTTACCACTATGGAACGCATGGCGTCAGATGTAACAGCAGAGCGCACTGTAACGGCTATAGAACTACCAGATGACAATATGAAAGGTCGAATTATTGGCAAAGAGGGGCGCAATATTCAAGCGCTACAACGTGCAACAGGTGTGGATGTCTTGGTTGATGATACTCCAGGTATGATTGTACTAAGTAGTTTTGATCATGTGCGTCGTCAAGTTGCACGATTAAGTGTTGAAATGCTGATGAAGGATGGTCGTATTCATCCTGCGCGTATCGAAGAAGTGGTCGAGAAGGCGCGCAAACAAATTGACCGCGAAGTCGTGCGAGCAGGTGAAGATGCCGCGCGTGAATGTGGCGTAGTTGGCATACCGCCAGAATTGATTCACCTGCTAGGTGAACTAAAATTCCGTACTAGCTATGGTCAGAACGTGCTAAAGCATTCAACTGAAATGGCGCAGATGGCGGGCATGTTGGCTGAAGAAGTTGGTGCAGATGTACGCATTACTAAAACTGCAACACTTTTGCATGATATGGGCAAGGCTGTAACTCATCGTATCGAAGGCAAACATCATCATATTGGTGCAGAACTTGCGCGTAAATATGGTATGGACGAGCGAATTTGTCATGCGATCGAGGCGCACCATGACGACATCGAAGCAACTACACCCGAAGCGGTAATTGTGCGAGTCTGCGATGCCTTATCAGCGGCGCGACCAGGTGCTCGTAATATTAGCGCCGAGAATTTTGCTAGTCGCATGAAGGAACTAGAAAATGTAGCAACGAGTTTTGACGGTGTTGATAAAGCCTATGCTATCTCAGCAGGGCGTGAGGTACGTGTGATTGTTCGCCCCGCGAAGATTGATGACCTATCGGCGGTTGGGCTGGCGCGCGATATTGCTAACAAAATCGAGTCAACCATGCAGTATCCAGGCACTATTAAGGTAAATGTTATTCGAGAAACCCGTGCTATTGAATATGCAAAATAACTATTGACTAACTGTGTGTAAACAGAGCTCCAGCCGTTTATTGTTGTGCCCTAATGACATTCTCGGCAACAGATTTAGCAAAGGCAGGATCACGTGATATTTTGTTTGCTATACGATCAATGTCGTCCAGCTCGTGGCTGCTAGAATTATTGATACTGATATTGGCGATCTTGCGCTTTACGAACTTATCGCGTCGCTCTTTGTCGACCTGTTTGGTCTCGATATCGTCGCTATTGACGTTGTCTTTAATCCATTTTTTAAAATCACTAAAAAGCTTACCCATTAATCTGTTCCTTCTATTAATTTTTGTCTTGGTTAATTCAACTGTGCTAATAGTAGCAAAAAATAGACAAAATGTCAATAGTGTGTGGTTGTAAAATGAAGTTTGGGTTTGTAAAATAGTAGCAATGAAGTATGTCTTAGCAGTTTCAGGTGGTGTGGATTCGGTGGTTTTACTAGATTTAGTGGCACATGATACAAGATTTCGCAATGCTAATTTTAATGAGACGCGATTTCCGGATGATTTTATTGTGGCGCATTTTGATCATGGTATACGTGGCGCAGAATCAGCAGCTGATGCGGCGTTTGTCGAAGAGCTAGCACGTCAGTATAACGTGAAGTTTGTCAAAGAAACTGCAAAATTAGGTAAGGGAGCGAGTGAAGAGTCTGCGCGTGAGGCGCGGTATAAGTTCTTGGGAGGTGTTTGTCAGAAGAATCAAGCTCAATTAGTGACTGCTCATCATCAGAATGATTTAGCAGAAACCATTCTGATGAACCTGATCCGAGGCACTGGTTGGCGAGGACTGGCCCCAATGTCAGGTTTGGTGAATGGGCGTGCTATCGTGCGTCCACTACTGGGGCTAACTAAATCACAGATAATCAATTATGCACCTGAACACAATCTAAGATGGCATGAAGATTCAACTAACGCTTCTTTGCGGTACTTCCGTAATCGCGTACGTCTGGTGTTGCAGTCTGCTAGCCCCGCAGATCTTAGTAGGTTATACAAGTTGTATACCGATCAAGTGAAGCTACGTAAACAGATAGACGAAGAATTAGTGCGCATAGCTGAATTATCTACACGTACGACTTCACCAATGACGCTGTCGCGTTATTACTTGATTATGCTACCAGATAATGTTGCGATTGAATTGCTAAAGCATTTAACCAAGTCAATGTTATTAAAAGACCAATTGTGGCAGCTGTTATTATTTATTAAGACGGGCGCACCACATAAAAGTCTAAAGTATAAATCTGTCTCAGCTGAGCTATCGGTACGAGAGGTCATATTGATAACTGAATTCTAGGAGGTTTTCAGTATAGCATCAACAACAATATCTTTATTATGTTATTATATAAAGCATGGAATCAAACGGCAGAAAAGTTAATGTACCAAAGAAGAACACCAATCCAAATAAGGGGTCGCGTGGCGACCGCGGTGGTGCTGGTCGTGCAATTAAGAATGTAATATTTTACACAATTATTCTAGTGCTAATAATTGGCATTTTCGCAACCTTGCGACTGGGTTCGCAACTAAAGGAAGTGTCTTTTTCTGATTTAGTAAGGGATGTAAATGCGGGCAAAGTTGCCAAGATTACCGAAAGTGGTTCTAGCCTAACTATCACTATGAAGGATAAGGACGGCAAGGCGGAACAGATGCCGTCGCGCACTTCACGTATACCATCGGGTGCTTCAGCAAGTGAGCAAGGACTAAAGATTAACAAGGTGCAGTATGAAGTAGTACCGCCAGATAATACCGGTGACATTATTTGGAATCTGGTTGTTATGGTGGTGCCCACACTGTTGATAGTTGGACTGTTTGTATGGATGATGCGCCAGGCGAGTGCACAAGGTAGTCAATCTTTGGGCTTTGGTAAAAGCCGCGCCAAGATGTATCTGGCAGATAAGAGCAAAACAAGGTTTGATGAGATAGCCGGTAATGAGAATGCTAAGCGCGACCTAACAGAGGTAGTTGACTTTTTGAAGCGTCCAGATAAGTTTAAAGCTGTTGGCGCACGAATTCCGAAGGGTGTGCTATTAGTTGGCCCTCCGGGAACTGGTAAGACAATGTTGGCGCGTGCAGTAGCAGGCGAAGCAGGTGTTCCTTTCTATTCGATCAGTGGATCAGAGTTTGTTGAAATGTTTGTCGGCGTAGGTGCGTCTCGAGTACGTGATCTATTTGACAAAGCTAAGAAAAATGCGCCGTGTATCATCTTTATTGATGAGATTGATGCAGTGGGTCGGCGCCGTGGTAGCGGTATGGGTGGTGGCCACGATGAGCGCGAACAGACGCTAAATCAAATATTAGTGGAGATGGACGGCTTTGATAAGGATCAAAACGTAATCGTACTGGCAGCCACCAACCGCGCCGACGTTCTAGACCCTGCCCTCCTTCGTCCAGGTCGCTTTGATCGTCGCGTTAACATTACACTCCCAGAGCGCTCAGACCGTCTAGCGATTCTAAAGGTGCATTTTAAGAAAAAGCCACTAGCTGATGATGTTGACCTAGATGCGTTAGCTGCCAAGACAACTGGATCTTCAGGTGCTGATTTAGCGAATATAGCTAACGAATCGGCTATTCGTGCAGCTCGTGAGAATCATAAAAAGATCTCAAGTGCCGATGTGACGGAGGCTTTCGAGAAAATTGCAATTGGTCCAGAGTCAAAGAACAAACCAATGTCAGAAAAAGATCGCGAGCTAACAGCTTATCACGAAGGTGGACATGCCTTGGTCGCGCAAGTGTTGCCAGATAGTGATAATGTCCATAAAGTTACCATCATCCCGCGGGGTGGAACGGGTGGCGTAACTTGGACTTTGCCAGTCGAAGATCGCCCGTACACTAGTCTGGTAGAATATAAAGACACATTGGCGCGTGCTCTTGGTGGTCGTATCGCCGAAAAGGTGATTTACGGATCTAACCACATTACAACTGGCGCTGGTTCAGATTTGCGTAATGCTACCTCGATTGCCCGTGATATGATCATCGAACAGGGTATGGGCACAAAGCTGCGTGACCAGGTATTCCATGAAGACGAGAGTGGTACAGCCATTGATCGGATGGGGCGTGAGCGTCCATATTCTGAAAAGACTGCCGAGGAGATAGACGCAGAGGTGATGCAGCTAATAGACGAAGCAGCCAAACGCGCCGAACAGGTTATAACTGTAAATCGTGAATACCTAGAGAAGATTAAGGATGCATTACTAGAGAACGAAACGCTAGATGCGGATGCGGTAGCGGAAATCTTTAAGGGTGCTAAAATGCCCGAATCGGCTAAGTTGTATTAAAGAGGAACGTTGGTAGTGTCCTTGAAGCAAGCTAGAAAAGACAATGAGACTACTGGTCGTGGACCAGTGGCTCGTTTCTTGCTTGGTCTAAATAAGCGGCGCAAAGTCAGTCAGAACAACGAAGAACAAGCTGAGCGTCGGTGGGAGCGTAAGCGTAACCGCGCATTAGTAGCAATCGCTAAGACTAATCAGAAAATGGGTATGCGACTAGCAGCGCTACTATTGTCGTGCTCTACTCTAATATCGGCGCTACTGGGTATTTATCGTGACCGCCTGCTAAACAGTATGTATTTAGATACATATAAAGTCGGGATTGATGCCTATACAGTAGCCTTTAGTATCCCAGACTTTATGTATCTAATATTGGTTAGTGGGGCGCTAGCTGTAACATTCATACCAGTATTTAATGCGCGCATGGCTAAGAACAACCGCGAGAGCGCCTGGCAAATGAGTACATCACTGATTAATTTCTTTGCCATCATAGCTATAATCATCTCGGTGCTAATAATGATCTTCGCTCCAATCCTAGTGAAGTATATTGTAGGACCTGGCCTATCGGAATCAGGGCAAGTATTAGCAACTAGTATGATGCGAGTGATCGCAATTAATCCGTTCTTGTTCTCTATTGCAGCGGTGATTGGGGCAATGCAGCAATCGGTTGGGCGTTTTGTGTTTTACACTATGGCACCGATTATTTATAACATAGGCATCATTATTGGCGCGTTATTCTTTACAGACGGCATTTCTATTTTTGGTCATCAGATTTTCGGTGGTGGCATTATGGGTGTTGCGTTAGGTGTTGTATTGGGCGCGGCAATGCAGCTAATCGTATCGAGTGTGGGGCTGCTAGGCTTGGGCTTCGACTATCGTTTTAAGATATTTTGGAAAAATCGTGGCTTTCGTCAAGTGCTTTCCATGCTGCCGACACGTTCGGCGGATCAAGGTCTGGACTATATTAGTCAGATGATCGACACTAATTTGGCTAGTCGAATGGCAGACGGTACAATTCGTGCTTATCAGCAGGCGGGTACGTTGTATAATATGCCGATCAATCTAATTGGCGTGGCAATCTCGACAGCGGCATTTCCGCAATTATCGAATGATGTAGCAAAGGGTGATACGGCTAAATTTGCGGCGCAGTTACGATCGACGCTTAGGACGATTATCTGGCTGGCAATGCCGATAGCGGTAGGTATGTTCTTTGTCCGAGGTTATTTGGTGTCAATCATTGATCGCGGTGGTAACGGTTTAATCGCGTCGCTACTTGGTGTACTATGTATTGCGACATTTTTGCGCAGTGTGTTCCATATTGCTAGTCGTAGCTTTTATGCATTTCAGGATACGCGGACGCCCTTTAAAGTATCACTAATTACATTGTCGATCTCTGTGGCATTGGAGCTGTGGTTTGTGCTAGTGTTACATACCGGCATCTTGGGTGTAGCTTGGGCGCAGGTAATTTGGGCGGTACTAGAATTAGCCTGTCTGTTTGTGTTAATTCTACGCAAGGTGCCGAATCTGTTTACGCGTAACTTTTGGTTGGCTGTGCTACGTATGGCGATTGCGTCGGCGGTTATGGGTGTTGTTACGTATATTCTAGTAAATACATTCAACCTAAGGTTCGAGAACCAGAATATGCTGATGGTTCTGATACCACTAGGCATTATCGTGGTTATTTCAGCCTGTGTCTATGGCGTAATGTCAAGCCTGCTTAAGCTCGAGGAAATTGTACCAGTAGCAGAGCACGTGCGCCGTATTTTGACGGGACGCTTTATGATCAGGGAGAAAAAATAAATGGATGTTTCGCGGATTCGCAATTTTTGCATTATTGCGCACATTGACCATGGTAAATCAACGTTAGCTGATCGGATGATGGAATTAACTGGCACGGTAGAGAAGCGCGAGATGAAATCGCAGCTGCTAGACTCAATGGAGCTTGAGCGTGAGAAGGGTATTACAATCAAGCTATCGCCAGTGCGCATGCGGTATCAGGGATATGATCTTAATCTGATTGACACGCCAGGGCATGTGGATTTTAGCTATGAAGTATCACGGTCATTGGCGGCTGTCGAGGGTGCGGTCTTGGTAGTTGATGCAACGCAGGGCATCCAAGCACAGACTCTGACTAATGTATATCTAGCGATGGACGCAGGTCTGACAATTATTCCGGTGCTGAATAAAATTGATCTACCCGCCTCGGATGTGCCAAAGGTGTCGGCAGAGGTGGTGAATCTTCTGGGTTGTGACGAGAGCGATATTATTAAGGTTAGCGCTAAAACGGGCGAGCATGTAGACGAAGTGCTAGACGCAATTGTCGATAGGGTGCCAGCGCCAACTGGTGAAGCTGAAAAACCTTTGCGGGCGCTGATTTTCGACAGTTATTACGACGATTATCGTGGCGTTGTGCTGTATGTGCGAATTGTTGATGGAGCACTGCCGAAGGGTGCGGCAATTCGTATGATGGCGACAGGCGCAAATGCCTTAGCGCTTGAAGTAGGTCATTTAGCGCCAGATATGAAGCCAGATAATCGCCTAAATACCGCAGAAATTGGCTACATTGTAACTAATCTGAAAACCACGCGTGAGGCGCGGGTGGGTGATACGGTCATCCTAAAGAAACAGGTTGTAGAAGAGCGGGGTGAAATTAGTTATCGCGATGTAACGCCATTGCCAGGCTATAAAGAAGTAAAGCCGTTTGTTTATGCAGGATTCTTTCCGACATCTAATGAATATTATCAAGAATTGAAGGATGACGTTGAAAAACTAGCACTATCTGATTCAGTACTGCACTACACCCCTGAGAATTCACCGGTATTAGGATTTGGTTTGCGTTTGGGCTTTCTAGGGTTGCTGCACATGGACATCGTGAAAGAGCGCTTAGAGCGTGAGTATGGGCTTGATTTAATTGTCACAAATCCGTCTACTAATTATCATGTGCGGTTAAGCGACGGCAGGCAGCTAAATATAGAGTCGGCAGCTGATTTGCCAGACCGTAGTACGGTAGTTGATATTGCTGAACCGTGGATTGGTGGGGAAATTGTGGTGCCAAACGAGTACGTTGGTTCGGTTATTCAATTAGTGATCAGTAAGCGTGGTCTACAGAAAAATATTAGCTACATCGGAGAACGGGCGATAATCGATTTCGAAGCCCCAATGGCGAATTTGCTAACTGATTTTTATGATCAGTTAAAGTCGACGACTTCGGGTTATGGCACATTTAACTACGATTTAATTGGCTATCGAGTCGAGGACTTGGTGCGTGTAGACTTTTTAGTAGCGGGCGAGATGGTGTCAGCGTTGTCGGTTATGTGCCATCGTAGTGAATCTGTACGAATTGGCCGTGAAGTATGTAAGAAGTTGAAAGATGTCATTCCGCGTCAGCAATTTGCGGTTAGTTTGCAGGCAGCGATTGGTGGCAAAATTATTGCGCGTGAAGATATATCGTCTTATCGTAAGGATGTAACAGTAAAAATTCATACAGGTGATCCAGACCGTCGAGCAAAATTACTGGACAAGCAACGTCGAGGCAAGAAGCGTATGAAGCGCTTCGGTAAAGTAGATATTCCTGCTGACGCCTTTACTGTAATGCTAAAGCGAGACGAATAATAGCCGCCCCGTAGACTGTGGCTATGTAATCTAGCGGGGTAGCGGCGTAGGACAATTGTCATGCAGTAAATTTAATTTTTGGCGAGCTGATATAGATGGTCGACAACTTCGGCGAGCGTATCTTTGCGCGACTGCTCGCTGTTGACATGATAAGACAGTCCAAGCTGATCGTACTTTTCTATTACAGGGATTGTCTTCTCGCGAAATTCAGTGAGACGCTTATTAACTTTAGCCTTGTCTAGGTCGTCTACACGGCCACCGTTGCGTGGTTCGTCTTTACTAAGTTCCCAACGACGCCAAACCTCATCCAGAGAAATCTCCATGACAATGACGGCTTTTAAGTCATGTCGACTCTCGCGCAATGCCTGCATAACGACCTCTTCTTCGCCATACCAGCGACCAACTGAGCTGAGTATCAAGGGCTTCCCCATAAGACACTCATCTTTGAGATGGGGTACGATTAACTCGCGAAATTGTTCAGTAGGAGTTAGGATGCCCTGCTCACTATCGATGGCAGCCTGCTGAATTTCGGCGCTACTGTTTTTCTTGGCGGCAGCACGTACGAGATCACCGCTGCTAAGGAAGTTGGCGTCTAATAGTTCTGCTAATTTAACGCCTAGTGTATCTTTGCCAGAGAATTGAATACCAAAGATATTAATTGACCCAGTGCCAAGCCATTGCTTAATAATTCTAATCTTGCTCTCCATATGTCAATTATACACTAAAATTAATTGCCACTCGCAAGGAGTGGCAAAATAATTTCTGGTGGGTTGAGCGGGTCTCGAACCCGCGACACCAGGCTTAAAAGGCCCGTGCTCTACCAACTGAGCTATCAACCCATTTGACATTAATTATAATAGCATAAATAGTGTTAATACGGAAGGGGTGACGATAAATTAGCCAGCGCGTTCTGCGCTATAATATAGTTAATGCTGAAAACAAATACTCATATTAGCTGGCAAATAGCTGCTTGGTGCATGGGTTTTACTGTTGGCGTAGTGTTATGCGGCGCTATTAGAATTGTAATCAGTGCTTCACTCGGTTATATACTAATGTTCACGGCATTGATATTAATTATATTAGCGTGTCGCAATTGTACTCGATTGTGGTTAGTAGTGTCTGTGCTATCAGGTATATTGATTGGACTTCTACGGGCTAGTGTGACGCAGTATCAATTGATGGACTACCAGCAATATATAGATAGAAACGTAACGACTGGGGCGATAATATCAGACGATCCGTCGTCGTTACGAGATAAGTGGTCGTTGACCTTGTCGAATGTAACTATTGATGGGCGAGATATGAAAGGTAAAGTATGGACTTCGGTCAGCAAGAGTACACGGGTAAGTTTAGAACGTAGTGATCACATTGTATTGTTTGGTAAATTGTCGAAAGGTTTTGGCGCCTACGCTGCAACATTGCAATCGGCTAAAGTCTCATATGTAGAAAATTCAGATATAGCCGACCCGATGGGGGATTTGCGTAATTGGTTTAGTAAAAACTTAAAAAAGATTACCAGCGATGACGAATGGGCTTTAGGTATGGGGATTCTGGCAGGGCAGAAGTCGGCTCAGTCGGACGCTATGAAAGAAATGTTTGTCGCGGCTGCATTAACGCATATCCTGGTTGCTAGTGGCTATAACTTGACCGTATTAGTGCGGTTTGCGCGTCGTCTGCTTTCGGCGCATTCGCGGGTGTTGGCATTAATAATCGCCGCTATTCTAGTAGTAGCATTCGTCGGTGTAACTGGTATGAGCGCCAGTATGTTGCGAGCTAGCATGGTGGCGCTCTTTAGCTTAGTACTATGGTATTACGGTCGTAATGTTCATCCAGTAATTTTACTGTCATTAGTGGCGGCTGCGTCGTTATTTGTCGATCCAACGTCATCTTGGGGCGATGCAGGCTGGTATTTGTCGTTTGGCTCGTTTGCCGGTGTAATACTACTGGCACCGCTACTGCAAGACTACTTCTATGCTGACCGTATAACAGCGGAGCAGAAACGTAAGTGGAAGGGTGTAGAATTAAAAGGTTTAGCGGGTGTTAGAGACCGATTGTATAAGTTACCGCAAACAGTGAGTCAGGTTTTATTCGAAACAGTCAGTGCACAACTTTTTACACTTCCGATTATTGCAACATTTATGGGTAACGTATCTATTGTGGGGCTGCTAACTAACGTTTTCGTGTTGCCGCTACTGCCTATCATGATGTTGTTGACGTTTGTTGCGGGACTGAGTGCGGCAGTAGCGCCGATTAGCGTTGCAACTGTTATTGTTGTACCAGCTAAAGGGTTGCTAGATTTTGTGCTAGCGGTGGCGTCTTGGGGTACCGAGATTTCTGGTGGTACTCTCGATATTAAGATGACAGCGGGGCAGATAGTGGTATATTACGCTGTAGTACTGCTAGCAGTTTTGGTCTTAAAATGCATAACTAAGCATAGCTATTATGATGACAATATAGTCGACTAATAGTGCACCCAGACGGGAGTTCCTACGGTAGACCAATCGTAAACGCGTCGAGCATCTTCTTTTAGCATATTAATACAACCGTGACTAATACCCTTGTTCATGTTACCCTTCGCAGCACTCATCCACCAAGCTTCGTGAAAAGCGTAGCCGCTAGACTCAAAGAATGTTGAATAGTGAATGTTGCAGAGAGGTTCTTTTGACGGTGGATTTGGCATGCATTTTTCGTACACCTTGCGAACCACCTTAAATAATCCGGTGATAGTTGGTGACGATGGCTTACCGTGTGATGTGCTAGTTGTGCGGTAGGCCTGATTATTGCCGTCCCATAATGTTACGCTATAGTCACTAAGATTAGCTTCAACCCAGTGGTTATCCTTGGCTTGGTAGCCGTCAGTTTTATATTGAGCGTCGTGTGTCTGTGCTTCAATATTCCCACCTCCGCCAGCAGCTAGTGCACTAGAGATACCACTAACAATTGTGTCGGGATCAGTCAACTCTTGCCCAACTTTACCTGGTGCTATAGTGCGTAGAACGTTACCGGATGCATCAGTGATTGCTTTTTCATTGACTGGTTTATTAGCTAGACGTCCTGCGATAAAATCTGTGACGTAACCTTTAATCTTGGCGTCATCGTATGTTATATCGTATTTTCCGGTATCACTATTGATGGTGAACTTAGTCCATCCTGCGATATCGGCGGGATCTGGATAAGCTAGTAATTTGCCATTATTAACAATTTTAATACGATTACGAACTACCTGATTCATGTAGTTCGCTGTATCTTGCGCAGATTGGTCACTAATAACAGGCTGTGCATTGTCGATCCTGACTTCATAGTTGGTAATTTTCGGCTCTTCTAATAGGCTCTCGATTTTGGCAAATAATCCCTTAGTTTCGATTGAATGGCCAGCGGCGCCAGGAACTGCAACGAATGTATTTTTCGCCTTGTTAAACTGCACGGTGGCGTTAACTGGGTTAGAGCTAAGCTCAGGAAAATTGGAAGTAACAAAACTTAAGACTTTATTTTTGTTGTAAGAACCACTGAGGTCGAAATGATGACGTGAAAATGGATTTAATACTGTACTGCGTCCAGTCTGGGCAGCCTTACTAGCAAACTTGTCGATATCAATATTTAGCCCCAGGTCACTGGCGCTTGCAGTGGCAGATTTGCCGTTATAAGTTAAACTAAGGCGTGTGTTTTGTAAGAGGCTCTTTAACTCGTCTTTAATCTGACTCTGAGTTTTACCACTTACATTAATATTCGCTATTGTAGTACCAGGTGCAGCTTTGTCTCTATAGTAATAACTAACAAAGCTTATTACACCAATGAATAGGACTAATACACAGCACAAAGCTATTGTTGAAACTTTGTGCCTGGATAGCCAGTTAGAGTCGCTAGTTCGTTTACTTTTAACTAACGCAATATGCTGTTTGATCTTATCCACCTAATTAGCCCCCTAAATAATTGCTTGGTCGGGATGATCCGACTCGAACGGACGACCTCACGCTCCCAAAGCGCGCGCTCTAGCCAAACTGAGCTACACCCCGATATATTTCCGTTGATTACCCTCAACGGAAACTATTATATCAAAGATTACACGTAATGTCAGCATTTGTGTGAACTTCTGTAACATCATCCATGTCATCAAGTGCGTCTAACAGCTTAATAATCTTTTTGGCAACTTCTGGATCGCTGACTTCGACAGGATCTTTCGGTACGTATTTTAGACCAGCATCAGTAACTTCTAGGCCACTATCAATAATAGCCTGGCGTACTTTATGTAGATCCTTCATATCAGTATAGGCAACAATTTCGCCGTCCTCTTCGCGAGCATCTTCGGCGCCAGCGTCTAGTACAGTCATTAAGTTGTCGTCGCCAGTGGCATTAATATTGACTACGCCTTTGTGATCAAACTGAAACATCACTGAGCCCTGCGCGGCAATAGACCCGCCGTTCTTGTTCAATGTAGTTTTGACATCAGGGAAGGTGCGATTACGATTATCGGTCGCAGCCTCGATAATAATACCAGTGCCGGCTGGGCCATAGGCTTCGTAAACAATTTCCTCTAATGCAGCAGCGTCCTTGCTGGCGCCACGATCGATAGCACGCTGAATGGTGCTGGCTGGCATACTAGCATGCTTGGCTTTGTCAATTGCCATGGCAAGCGACGGGTTCATGGTTGGGTCAGTGCCACCACGAGCTGCAATAGCAATCATGTTGCTTAATTTTGTAAAGGCAGCACCGCGTTTAGCGTCCTCGGCGGCCTTCTGGCGCTTGGTAGTTTCCCATTTACTATGTCCGGACATTTCTTCTCCTTGTTTATCCTTAAATTCCAAGATATTATACCAGATTATAGGGGTAGTTGTCCAATGCTTAAACCATAGGCGTAATCTGCTATAATAAAGATATATGGTTTTAATCGGCATGTTGAAGTGGTGGTATAGCGACGGATGGTTGGGTCAGCTTTCTCGATCGAGTTTATCACTAAGAAAAACCGCGGACACCTTTAGTATTGGTCTGCTTATCCGCACGTTGTTTGCGCCATTCCATCAGATTAGTGCCAATGAAACCCAAAGAGAAGCGGGCGGCAAAATGAATATGCTTCTAGACAAACTAATTAGTCGTACGATCGGGTTTATTGCTAGGACATTTACAATTCTAGCTGGAATCATTGCGCTAACGTTAAAGGCGGTACTAGGGTTACTGCAAATTGCCTTGTGGCCTTTGATGCCTGTTATGCCTGTTGTAGGACTGATACTAATGTCAACTGTGGGGGCGCCGTGGAAACTAATTTAAATTACAATTCCGAGCGTAGCTGCAGGGCGCGTTTTGGTGTCCGTTTTGGCAAATGGCTTGGCGTACTATCGTTGGTGCTTAGTGTAGCACTGTCTCTACTGGGCGTGGTGATGTGGTTGGCTGGAACGCCTAGTGGTTTATTGGTGGTTTCTCTAGGTGTATGGGTATTAATACCGTTTCTGTGGAATAAGTACGATCTAAAAGTACTATCGCCGACTAAGGGCGGTCAAACAATTGACGCTGTACTGGCAGGCGATTTATTGGGACGATTGCCAGCAAATCCGTCACCTAAACAGATTTTTGAGGCAGCTAAACATGCAGATGGTGGATACTTTGTAATGAATCGCCTCGGGATTGCTAGCGATTTTATACTGCCGCTAATTTCCGATAGCGCATCTGACGCCACTACGGTTTGGCAGGTGTCAGTAAAACTCTGGCAAGGCATTGGTGATCGTTCAAACGTGATTACTGCACCTATCGTTATGGCTGCAATCATGCTGACAACGCCGGGCGTCGACGATCTATTGCGCACTCATCATGTGGATAATGACGATGTTATTCGGGTGGTGCAATGGTTTGAGCACATTAATTATTTAAGGCGTATGGTAAATAAGCCACGTTATACTGGCGGCGTTGCGCGCGATTGGTCGTTTGGCTATATACCGACATTGCAACACTTTGGTGTTAATATTAGCCAGAAGTATACAGATAGTAGGTTACTAAATGTTGAACTCGAGAGCGACCAGTCGATTGTTGACTCGATGATTACTAATTTAGCAACACCAGGGCGACGTAATGTGGCGCTGATTGGTCCACTGGGCGCAGGTAAATCTACGGTAGTGGAGTCATTGGCGGATTGCTTGATGGATGCAAGTCGGAACGTGCCGGCTAGCCTTCGCTTTAATCAGGTGTTCTCACTAGATGCGACTAGTATCGTGGCTAACGCTGGCGGACGTGGGCGAGTAGAATATCTGATTAATCGTTTGCTAGCTGAAGCTTACCAGGCGAAGAACATCGTATTGTTTCTAGATAATGCTGACGTGTTCTTCGAGGATGACACTGGCGCGCTAGACCTCAGCAATTTACTGCAACCGATCTTGGAGGGCGGTAACTTAAAGTTAGTGCTAGCGATGGACGAGCAGCGATTCTTGCAGATCATGCAGGCTAAACCAGCCTTGGCTAGTTCGTTAAACCGAATAGAAGTTAAGCCTGCGACAGCCGATGAAACTATGCTGATTCTAGAAGATCGTGTATTGACGTTGGAATATCAGTCGAAATGTATGTTTATGTACCAAGCGCTAACCGAGGCAATTCGTCTGAGTAATCGTTATATTCAGACGGTTGCTCAGCCACGAGCCGCCGTGCAGCTATTAGAGCAGTCAGTACAGCAGGCTACTAACGGCTTTGTTACAGCGCAATCAATTTCAGCAACAATTGAAAAAACATTAGGAATCAAGGTGGGTGGTAATTTAGCCTATGGCGATAATAAGGCTGAGCGCGAGCGCCTACTAAATCTAGAAAATCTAATCCACGAACGCATGATTAATCAGAAATCGGCAGTAACAGCTGTGGCATCAGCACTAAGGCGGGCGCGTGCTGGTGTGCGCAACGAGAACCGTCCAATTGGAACATTCTTATTCCTTGGCCCAACTGGCGTCGGTAAGACAGAGCTTGCTAAGGCACTAGCAGATGTTTACTTTGGCGGCGAGGGTCATATGGTGCGAATAGACTTAAACGAATACGTGCGTGCAGAGGACGTGGCGCGCTTAATTGCTGATGGTGCGACTGACATGAATTCGCTATCGGCGCAAGTGCAGAAGAATCCATTTAGTGTTGTATTGCTGGATGAGATTGAGAAGGCGCATCCTAATGTGCTGACAACCTTGCTACAGGTGCTTGACGAGGGAATCTTGCGTGATATTAATAATCGCGAAATCTCTTTCCGCGATACCATAGTGATCGCAACTTCTAACGCAGGTGCTGAGCTAATACGTCAGTATATCGATGCGGGTTATCAGGTAGAGCAGTTTGCTAGCCAAATTCAGGATGCCATTATTAACTCTGGTGAGTTCCGACCAGAGTTTCTGAATCGTTTTGACGAGGTCGCAGTATTTCGTCCGCTAACCAAGGCTGAGTTAGTCCAAGTAGTTAACCTAATACTCAAGGGTGTCAACAAGAATCTGGCGGTTCAGAAGATTGCAGTGGCAGTAGACGAGGATGCAAAGAGACTTCTAGTCGATGCAGGGTATGATCCGCGACTCGGCGCTCGTCCAATGCGGCGAATTGTTCAGAGAACAGTTGAAAACATTGTGGCAAACAAGATGCTGTCGGGCGAATTGGTCGCAGGCAGTGGCATTCGTTTGACTGCAACAGATATTCAGAATGCGCTAGCTAGCAGTATGTAGTTTGGTGTGGATTATGGATATATGGTGAATATAAGTATGATATAATATATATCATACGCGGGTGTCGTATAGCGGTTAATATTCGAGTTTTCCAAACTTGCGACGAGAGTTCGACTCTCTCCACCCGCACCAGAATTTATTTTGCCTCAGTAGCTCAGGGGATTAGAGCAGGTGGCTTCTATCCATCGTGTCGGGGGTTCGAATCCCTCCTGAGGTACCAGAATCTGATAACAAAAATAGACCCTTATGGGTCTATTTAATAATTTCATGGGGCGTCTAACAGGACTCGAACCTGCGACCTTCTGTGCCACAAACAGACGCTCTAACCAAGCTGAGCTACAGACGCCATGGTCAATTGTTATAATATCAGATTTCGTGATAAGTTTCAATCTGTGCGCCGCAATATTTTAGTTGCGTGTAAAAATCCTTGTATTGGCGATTAGTATTGGCAGTGTCGATCAGGTAAGATTCACTAGGCCTAGCTAGCATAGCGGTAATACTAGCTAAATTGTATTCTGCGATTTGACTTGAATAAATTTTTGAAAAGCCTGCGATAGATGGGCGATCTAACAATGAAAGCAATCTATGGCTAATTGGCGTTATATAAGGCTCGACGTCATCCAATTTAGCTTGCTTAGAAATGACTCGCCATTCTAAGCTGTCTATGACTGTTGCGTTATCAAATTCCAGAGCAGAGTGGGTGATGCGGTTTAGAACACCGAGTGTTAGAATCTGGTACTTGCTTAGTGTTGTTGCGTCAATTTTACCTGACAATGGGAAGCCGCCGTTAACCCTGAGGCTCAAGCGTTTGGGGCTGCCTAATAATATGAGGTCGCTATCTAAGGCGTCGGATAGTTTGGCTAAGATATCCAGGCTGACATTTTGAACTCCGTGCTCAATCCGATTAATAGCGGACTGGCTGGTTCCTAATAGTTTGGCTAAATCAGCTTGAGTAAGTCCGTGATTCTGACGCAATTGACTAACTAGTCGGCCGATGGCTGTGCGATAATCGGCGCCAGTCATTTCTTAGCCTCTTTAGGTTGGTGCTTTGGAAACACAATGATGACAACTGTCAAAGCCACGGCGCCAATCGTAATCCACGGTCCATAACCAGCATGGATGCTAGTTAGCGTGTCGATAGTTGAGCCTGTGGCATATGTAACGAATGCTATTAAAATAATCTGCAGGATAATACTTAGCCAAGCAATAGATTTGAATCCAGTAACAGCAGCGAGCAACACAATAAAGGCGATAGCGAATATAGTTTGAGCTAATGAAATTTGATTGAATATTTCGACGCTTAACGTAATTCCAGAAAAGCTAGCATGGGTAACCAGTGAATTGAGGCTGGTATTGGCTGGCCATAGGCTATACCATTGCCACCATGCGGCATAGGCTGACAAAGATGCTGCAGCCAGTAACAATAATCGGCGAGTAACCTTCATAAATTTATTATATATCAAAAAACACTCTCGCTAGAGAGTGTGAATAATTTTATGGTGAGCCGGGAGGGATTCGAACCCTCGACACGAGGCTTAAGAGGCCCCTGCTCTAACCAGCTGAGCTACCGGCCCTTGTTAGAACATTAAATATACTAGCATACACAATGTGCTTTGTCTAGACCTTTTAGTCGGAAAGCAACATAAAGCTTACGTCTAGTTTGACAACACGGCAAATATATTGACAAATAAAAGTGTTTGTGCTAGATTATAACTATAATTTACGGTGAGTATAGACCGTAGATATCCTGTGTAGCAGGTTTGTGAGGAAGGAGATAGCAATGGTGAAGAACAATGAAAACCCGACGCCCAAGCCAGAGGGGCAGGGTGGCGAAAACGTAGATGAGCGCATAGATAAGTTACAGAAACAATTAGATGAATTAAAAAAAGTAAAAGAAGAGAACGATAAATTAAAAAAAGCAATCACGGAACAATTGGGTAAGACTGCTCTAAATGATATTCTAGGAAATCCTAATAGTAGCTCCAAGCAGACTGCACCAGCCGAATCAGCTGCATCAGCTGCATCAGCCGAATCTGATAACGGCCTTGGACAGAACAATTCTAATGATAGCGATCCGCGCAGATTCTTAGAAGGGTTTCAAGATCAGGATGATTCTGAGCCGAAGCCTTCACGTTTCGCTTCCTTCATGAAATCTCTGAACAATAGGCTACATAACAATGAAGAAGCTAAGGGCGAGCGCAAACATAATCTAGCTCGTAAATTGACGGCGGGTGCAATTGCTATTATTGCTAGTCTAAGTCTCGGTTATTGTAGTGCGGCGCAAGGTAATGCTAATCGAGCTGAAAACGCCGAAAGAGCATTAACCTCACAAACTGTTGATAACAAACCCGCCAAAGATAAAGAGCAGAATAAAGACGAGCAAAAAATGTCCAACGAGGCTCAATCGGTTCAGGATGAAGTAGATGATGTCGCTAAGACAATGAAAGACAAGCAAAATGACGGCAATTCAACTGTAGCTGATGGTCTGGTGTCGCGTCTTGACAATGCCGATAAAGCTGCTGATCAGATAAAGGACGAGGCTGAGCGCAAGCAGGTGAAGGATAATATTGCTAAAGTCCGCACTAAGGCGGAAGACCACCGTGATCAAATTAAGGCAAATACTCTAGGGGTTAACTTGGAGGATTACAGCAGTATTCATAACGCTGCCGAGTATATGAACATTCCAGAGGATGCAGTGAAGAAATTGGCTGATGGTTATGGTCAACCATACAACACCTTGATGGGTGATAATGCTGAACAGTATCTGCAGGATAATCTAGAGCAGCAGGGCAATGTAGGCGACGCCTTCGTTGATAGTGAAAATAACCCTGATATGGTTAAATACAACATGGTTTATCTAGCTGCTCAACACGATGACGTACTAGCGATGTATGCGGGCGCAGTTGACGAAGCTAAAGCTAATACCTCGCGCACCATCTACGGATTCATCACTCCACAAGATAACGTAGTAAAATTGTCGCACGATCTGAAAGGTAATAAAGAATTGCAACAGCAGAAGTTCAACGAGATTCGCGACATTCTATTGCAATCAAATGTTCAGATTGACGGTTTTAATGCGGCAAACGTCTATTCGTATGGTGATATCAACAACGACAATGGCTTAACGGTTACAGAGTCAGATACGCATACTGGCCACTTGATTGAGCTAGCCAACATCAATGGTGTAGGTGATGGCAAATACATTGCAGTATCGCCACATTGCGATCAGTTACTAGCGGGTTATGAAGTATATGTACCACCAGTTGTAACTAATACAGCTACAACATATACCACGGGTAATACATATACGACGACAACAGTTACTCCGCCAGTTGCCCCACCGGTCACCCCACCAGTTACCCCACCAGTTACCCCACCAGTCACTCCACCACCTGCAAGTAAGATTCCAGGCGAGGATGCTAATGTTAATCCGGGCAATCACTACCAAACAGATGAGACTCCTGCTATTAATAATCCAGTCAATAAAGAACCTGGTAAGCCAGACCTCGATAATAGCTATGTTAAGCCAGATGGTAATGTAGGCCAAGGTAATCCTGGAAGTACTGAAACATCAAAGCCAAGCGACAGTAACGGTAATATACCAGGCAACAATGGCGATAATCGCCCTGGCGAGACTGAATGGTAGATAGATAACTAAAGATAATAGCTCTACATATAAAGTAGGGCTATTATTTAGTTCTAGTCTATGAAATAATATTGACATAAACGCAATTTAGTGCTAGTATATTAATAATCAGATTAGGATATTTATTATAGGAGATTCAATGAGCGTAACATCTAAGATCAAGCAGGTTTGGCATTATGTGCCAAAGCGCGTCGCCGCTGTTACTG
>CAKVAO010000002.1 GCA_934725355.1 uncultured Candidatus Saccharibacteria bacterium
AGAAATGTAGGAATATCTACTAAGCAAAAGCGTCAAATTAAGTCGCGCAAGCGTGTGGTTGATCATGGCGAAGTCTTTACTAATGAACGCGAAGTTAAGGCAATGTGTGACTTGGTCGGCGATGAATGCAATAGAATTGATAGCCGCTTTTTAGAGCCTGCTTGTGGTGATGGGAATTTTCTAGCAGAAATATTGACACGCAAGCTTAACGCTGTGCGGAAGCGCTATGGACGAAATCTGTACGATTACGAGCGATATAGCATCTTGGCAGTCTCTAGTATCTACGGTGTTGATATTATGTCGGATAATGTCACTGAGTGTCGAGAGCGTCTATACAAGATATGGAATCGTCGATATGCAGCCAAGGCCAAGAAGCTTATTAATGAAAAAATTCGTGGTACTGCTAAATATATATTATCTAAAAATATCCTATGTGGTGATGCATTGACTTTACTGCAAAACAATGGCCAGCCGATTGTATTCGCTGAATGGACTATGGTTAACGGCGACCAGTTCAAGCGGCGTGATTATGAATTAGCTGAACTACTGCGTGCCGAGAGTAACGGTAATTCTAATGTTAAGAGTAGAAAACAAGAAGCGCTGCTGAACAATTCTGACGACAAGCCGGAGTTGGCTAGAATCGTGCGCGAGTTTCCACTGATGTCGATGACGGAGGTGGCTAATGTCTGATGATCGCGCTTTGCTGGATAAATTCGTCGATAGTAAAAACGTCTTTAATCCCGACATCCTGGACTGTATCGCTAATCTGTCTAACGATGAGGTGTTTACGCCGCCAAAATTGGTTAACGAAGTTCTGGATACGCTACCGCCAGAAATCTGGAATGATAGCAAAATAACTTTCCTGGATCCCGCCTGTAAAAGTGGTGTGTGGTTGCGCGAGATAACTAAGCGCTTGATAGACGGGCTGGTGGATGAGATTCCTGACCTACAGGAACGAATTGACCACATATTACATAAGCAGGTGTTTGGTATTGCTATTACGGAACTCACTAGCCTCTTATCACGCAGAAGTCTCTACTGTAGTAAGTATCCGAACGGTAAATATAGCATCAGTCATTTCGATGATGTGTCGGGGCGTATTTGGTATCAGAATATTGAGCACAAATGGAAGGGTAATAAATGCGAGCTGTGCGGTGCCAATAAAGGTGAGTATGATCGCAACAAAGATAAAAATAACTATGCCTATGGTTTTATACATTGTGATCCGCATTATTGGGAGGAGGTATTTGGGGTGAAATTTGATGTAATTATTGGCAATCCGCCGTATCATCTAAGTGACGGAGGAAATGGTGCTAGTGCAGTACCGATTTATCAAAAGTTTGTCGAGGCATCAAAAAGGCTTCAGCCGCGGTATTTAACGATGATCATTCCTGCGAGATGGATGACAGCCGGCAGAGGCTTAGAGAGCTTTAGGCGTGAGATGCTGGATGATAGATCAATTAGAGTTTTAAATGATTTTTATGATTCAAGGGAGTGCTTTTCTGGTGTCGATATTAAGGGAGGTGTTTGTTATTTTCTTATAGATAGTTGCTATCGAGGAAAGTGTGTCGTATACAGGCATAGCAATGGACAAGTAGCTAAGTCAGTAAGATACTTAGCGGAAGGTAATGATGACATATTTGTGAGAGATGAGCGGCTATTGCCTATAAAGGAAAGGGTGATAGGCAAAGATTTTGTGTCATTTGAGAGCATAGTATCTGCAATGAAGCCATATGGTCTTAGGGGCGACGTGTTTGCTAATTCAGAAAAATATGGTTTACCTAATATGCTTAAGGAAGGAAATCCTGGACTATATAGAGTAGTTGGTCTAGATGGATCAAAGAGGGCATATAGGTATATACCGCGCGATTACCCTATACCTATTGTTAATAAATCACTGAACAAATGGAAAATATTTATAACAAGGAATTGGGGTTCTGGATTTATTGACGATATTCCTAGTGAACCAATAGTTGCCGGTCCTGGTGAGTTATGTACGGAAACTTTTATAGAAATTGGACCATTTGACACGAAGGAGGTTGCAGAGAATGCTTTATCGTATCTATCAACTAAATTCTTTAGGGTCATGGTTGCAATAAGAAAACATGACCAGGGTGCATCTCGTGCGGTTTATCGCTATGTTCCAATGCAAGATTTTTCAAAGCCATGGACTGACGAGGAGCTGTATAGAAAATACGGGTTATCGCAGGATGAAATTGACTACATTGAGTCAACGATTAAGGAGATGAAGTAGTGGACTTTAGTAAATGGACACCAAGCGATTGGATAACCGTGGTATCGATAGTTAGTAATATAGTAGTGGCGATATTGGGCACATCTTTTGGTGCATATCTGGGACGTCGTAAAGAGGCGAAAATCCAGAGATCGAGTGCAATTAAAAGAATTTATGCTGCAATTGAGCAATATGCAAGTATTCTAAACAGGATAGTGTCTACTCTTGGCGAGAGAGGCAAATATTCCGAGGATTTTAATCGTTCGTACGTACAGCTAGATAAAGTTATAGCTGACGAGTCCATATACCTTAGCTATGGCTCAATTGGTGTTCTAAATAATGTGCGCATAGAATGTGCTGAAGGCTTAAATAATGGAGTGTTTGCTGGATACGATGCCAAGGATGCAAAAAGGCTCCAAGTAAAGCTTGAGATGGTTCTTTCTGCACTGAAATGGGAGTTTGATGATACATCCTTGTCGGTAGGTATTATTGATATGGTAAAACGGTGTTTTGCTCGTCATAGTGCGTTAAAGAAACTTAAAAACAAGGACAAATGCAATGGACAAAAATAGCGCATTATTCCCATCTCGACCGGAGGTAAGGCCGGTAATCTACGCTTATTCGGACTCTAATCCGGAATATCGGGGAATGTTAAAGATTGGCTATACCGAGCGTGAGCCAGAGGTGCGCATTGCTGAGCAATATGAGGCGCATCCACTAAAGACCTGGAAGTTAGAATGGACAGGTACAGCCATGCGTAAAGATGGCTCGGTATTTATGGATCACGATCTACATACGTGGCTAAGAAAGCATAGCTATTCAAACATTGGTGGTGAGTGGTTCGCATGTACGATCGATGATGTTAAACGTGCGTATATTGCAGTACGCGACAATACCGATAATGTGTCTGGACGAACGGAAAGCTTTGGAATGCGCCCGGAGCAGAAAGAGGCGGTTCGGAAAACCAAGAACTATTTTGATCATTTTGATTATGCAAACTCTGATCGTCGTGCAAAATTCCTATGGAACTGTAAGATGCGTTTTGGTAAGACCTTTGCGACATACGAACTCGCGAAAGCGATGGGTCTTAAGCGAATACTAGTCCTGACATTTAAACCAGCTGTAGAAACTGCATGGCATGATGATCTAGCTAACCACGTGGATTTCGATGGTTGGCAGTTCATATCGCGCGATACCATTATGCAGCAAACTATGACGTATGAAACGGCGGATAAAGCACGACCAATTGTCTGTTTTGGCTCGTTTCAGGATTTTCTGCAGCGCGATTCATCGGGCAGCATAAAACCACGCAATCAATGGGTGCATGAGGGGAATTGGGATTTAGTTGTCTTTGATGAGTATCATTTTGGTGCTTGGCGCGATAAGGCAAAACACCTATTCGATAAAGGTGACCAGGAAGAAGCTGAATACGACGAGGATATCGAAAAAGATGCGGCTGCGGATATGGATAGTTATGATGAAACGTGGCTGCCGATAACAACCACGCGATACCTGTTTTTGAGTGGCACGCCATTCCGCGCCCTTAGCGACGGTGAATTTTTGGAAGATCAGATTTATGGCTGGACCTATAGTGATGAGCAGCGCGCTAAGAAAAATTGGCGTGGTGGTGGCAACCCATATGCGGCATTACCACAGGTGGTGATGATGGTGTATCGGCTGCCGCCTGAAATAGAGAATGTCGCCAAGGAAGGTCAGTTTAATGAGTTTAATTTAAACGAATTCTTTAAACCAGATAAGAAGAGTAGCGATGCTCAGTTTGTACATAAAGAGTACGTGCAGAAATGGCTAGACTTAATTCGTGGTCAGTATTTGCCGGCGGCAGTTGACGATCTGAAACTTGGTAAAGGGAAACCAAAGATGCCATTTTCAGATATTGATCTACTCGGTAACTTGCAACATACGTTGTGGTTCTTGCCGAATGTAGCATCATGCTATGCAATGAAGAACCTACTAATGGAGCGTCAAAACAGCTTTTACCACGACTATAACGTGGTTGTCTGTGCGGGCAAAGAAGCTGGTATGGGTGCAGCGGCTAGAACACCCGTTGACGCAGCCATGGCACCGGATCCGCTAGAGAAAAAATCCATAACGTTAACATGTGGTAAGCTGACAACAGGCGTAACTATTAAGCCGTGGGGCGGTATATTTATGCTACGTAACTTAAAATCGCCCGAGACGTATTTTCAGGCAGCATTTTGCGTGCAGAGTCCATGGACTATTAAAAGTGATGAGGTTGATAGTAACGGTAAGCAAAAACGTATTATTCTAAAGAAAGAATGTTATGTCTTTGATTTTGCGTTGGATCGTTCGTTGCAACAGCTAGCTGAATATGGTCGAAAGCTGGACATTAAGGAGAGTAATCCGGAAAAGAAATTAGCTGAACTAATGGCGTTCTTGCCAGCCCTTGCCTATAAAGACGGTGTGATGGTTCAGTTGAATGCTGAGTCTGTGCTAGATATGACAGTGTCTGGTACTACAGCTACGCTGCTGGCGCGTCGATGGGAGAACGCCTTGCTGGTTAACGTTGATAACGATGTGTTAAATCGGTTGCTAGGGGATCAGGCTGCGATGGATGCCTTGTCGAATATTGAAGGGTTTCGTAATTTGAATAACGATATCCAGACTATTATTAATAAGTCAAACTCCGTTAAGGATAAGAAAAAGCGCAGTGAAAAGCTGACGCCTTCTGAAAAGCGTGAATTGACTGAGGAAGAGAAGGAATATAGGACGAAGCGCAAGGAAATACAACAAAAATTGTTGAAGTTTGCAGCGCGTATTCCGGTATTTATGTACCTAACTGACTATCGCGAAAATAGTTTACAGGATGTTATTCGCAAGTTAGAGCCAAAGTTATTCAAGAAAGTTACGGGACTTGAAACGAAGGATTTTGACCTGCTGCTGTCATTAGGCTTATTTAACGAGCCGCGCATGAATGACGCTGTTTATGGGTTCCGCCGTTACGAAGAGGGCAGCCTAGATTATAGTGGTATAAATAGACATGCAGACGAAGGCGTTGGTGGATTTGCAGGTGCGTTGTCGCGAGATGACTACGAGCGTATGTTTAATAAGCAGCAAGAGTCTGTACATACCACGGGTGATATTCAATACGCCGTTGCTACTGTAAAGACAAGTTCTAAAGATGATGACTTGCATAATACGACACCAAAAAATCGTCAGTCAAAGCCGAGGTATGCCGGTGTGGAATCCCTCGACTCATGGGAAGCTGATATGCGCCGATTGGCTGCATCTAGACCAATAAATAAAAGTGGTATTCTAACTGGAGCGAATATAGTAGCTGAAGTCCCTAAGAATACACCAAACGTAACTACCAAGCCGTCTGATGTGGGCAAGAATAAAGATAGGGCAGCTAGCTTTGATCCTTCAAATGTGACCTTGGGTGGAACTGTCTACCACAAGGCATTTGGTGCCGGTAAGGTTACAAAAATCGGCGAGAAGAAAATATCGGTTTATTTTAGTTCGGTAGGCAAAACAAAGGACTTTTTATATCCGTCTGCGTTTAAGCAGGGTTATTTAAACCTTTAGCACGTTTCGGGCGAATATGTCGGTTTGCATGGTGTTATGATCAGAATCGTGACAATACTATCAAGCTAGCAGTTGAAGAGATATAGCCTCTAGCTTATGGTATGTATCTATATTAAGTATTTATTCATGTATATAATTATATAATTAAACCTAGTTTGCCTATAGCTCTGGCTCTTCGTAATAGTAGGATTGTTCAATGCCTTTCGTAAAGACTTCGCGATCATTGACTTGGTCGGTTAGTGCGCTGCGTAGCAACTCGCGGATTTCGAGGTCGTTGATTGGACTGCGCTCCATGGCGTTTAGATAGTCCATTTTATCTACTTTAGCCCAATCAACACACTTATGTAGGTTTTTGCGCAAAATGAGGTCTAACCAAATGCGGGTTGCGCGACCGTTGCCTTCGCGGAATGGATGGGCAACATTCATCTCGACATACTTTTTAATAATGTCCTCATAGGTGGTCTCTGGCATGGCTTCGATCTCGCGCAGCGCCTGAGGTAGATATAAGTGCGATGCAAAGCGGAATCCACCCTTACTAATATCGACCGTCCGTAGCTGTCCTGCAAAATCATATAAGCTATCAAATAGGTAATGATGAATTTGCTGTAGCCCCCGAAAGGTTCCGACCTCAAAGCTAGCGAGTTCGCTACTGTCAAGTAGACTCAGCGCTCGTTTCATACTCTGTTGATCGATATCACTCATAACTCTATTATATCATCTAATCCGAACTACGTTTATGCTATAATTAAACTATGAAAAACAGTCCTAGATCCGCCAGAACTGCCGATGAATTCGGTAGCAGCTACGTTGCCGAACCGGCAGTAGTGATTGAGACGTGTGCTGCGTCTAAGGCAGCACAAGATGAAGCTGATCCTGATAAAGAGCGGGCAGTCGCTAAAATTCGTGAGGGTCTGAAATACGACAGAGAGCATCCAGGATATCTGACGGGTAAACAGGTTTTTGGGCGTGCACGAGCGTATTTAGCTGAACTAAAAAAAGTACGGCACAATGCCTAGGCGAGTTGTATATAGTCGCCGCTTTGATATGGATTTATTATCGGCGATTAACTATATTGCAAATGAATTAATGAACGACATAGCGGCGGAGCGACTGCTGAATCGGACTGAGAATGAGATCAATCGACTGGCTAAATCTGATATGCTAATACCAAAGGTCTATGTAACGGTTGACGAGACTGATTATTGTCGATTGCTGGTTGGAAATTACGTGGCAATCTATACTCTTGAGAATAATGTGATAACAATGCGTCGATTCTATCACGGTTCGCAGAATATCACAGAAAGACTGCGCGGGTAGTAATAGTAGGGTATGTCCTTATGTTATAATTAAACTATGAAAAACAGTCCTAGATCCGCCAGAACCGCCGATGGATTCGGTAACAGCCATGTCGCTGAGCCAGCAGTGGTGATTACACCTGCAAGGAAAGCGATTAGTAATACTGATCCGCTGGACTATAGTGATAGTGAAGGTGATGACTCTTGGATGGACACACCTGATGGACGCGAAGCATTGTGTCAGTGGCTGCAAGAGGGGCTAGAGTATGATAAGAAGCACCCAGAAACCTATACGACAGAGGAGTTGATGAAAAACGTACGCAAGTATCTAGTTGAGTTGAAGCTGGATTAGTCGCATGATAGGTGATGTATACAGGGTGGTGTACTTAGCTGAGTTCAATCGAGACATATTGCAGATATCAGAATATATCGCCAGGGAAAGCCAGAATAGCGAGTTTGCCTACTTGTTTATTGGCAAACTCACAAAAGAAGCAGATAAATTATCGTATCTAGCGGCGGCTGCTCGCCCGCCATTTATGAACCTCAACGGTATTAAACTATATCGCTACAACATCAAACACTACGCCGTATTCTACACGATTGACGGCGATACTGTATATGTTCGCCGAATTATACATAGCTCACGCGATCTGCGAAAAGCTCTGCGCCGTTCCACTGTCATAAGGTGTCTATAGTTTACTGAATAATGCACCGACGAACGGTCGATCGCTGGTTGGAATTGCTACAGTGTTCATGGTTGTGGCTATAGTACCAGCTATACTCATGAAAGGTGCGTGTAAGTTGGTGGTTGCTCCTTCTGTAATATTGCTATGGTCATTTATTGTATACGCAACAGCTCTAGGTAATGGTTTGTCTAGTCAAAAGGATTGTCGGATAAACAAGGGAATATATGCGTTAAGCTTAACCATCTAACTGCGAGTGTTCGGCGCTAGCCGGATTCTTATGGTGTATAATAGAACCAATGAGTGTTAGTAAAGATGATGTGCGCCATCTGGCGAAGCTGAGCCAAATATATGTGACGGATCAGCAGGCGGACAGCCTAACTGGGCAGCTAGACAAGATTGTTGACTACATTAATATGTTAGACGAGCTAGATACTGACGGCGTCGAGCCTACATTTCAGGTCACTGGGTTACAGAATGTGTGGCGAGACGATACAATTCAGCCGCAATTACCGCGCGAAGAGCTATTAAAGCTGGCGCCTGACCAAGAAGCCGGCCAAGTTAAAGTACCGAAGGTACTATAGGAGATACGGATGGATAGTGAGATTTTACGAATTACTGAGGATATTAAATCCGGCAAGACTACGGCGCACGCGGAGGTTGAAAAGGCGATTGCGCGTGCAAAGGAGACCGAGGATCTGCACGCTTTGCTAGAGCTATTTGAAGATGAGGCGTTAAAGCGAGCGGATGAAATCGACGCCAAGGTGAAGGCAGGTGAAAAGCTAGGTAGGCTAGTCGGTGTGCCATATGTTGCCAAGGATAACTTTCTGACTAAGTTGGGTCATACGACTGCTGCTGCAAAGATTCTAGAAAACTTCCAGTCGCCAATTGATGCTACGGCGGTTGAAAAGTTGGACGCTGAGGATGCGATTTTAATCGGCAAGGCTAACATGGATGCTTTTGCGCACGGTGGTTCGACTGAGAACAGCTATTTTGGACCAACGCATAACGCAGTAGATTTTGAACGTGTAGCAGGTGGTTCATCCGGTGGTTCTGCGGTGATCGTCGCGGCTGGCGTAGTACCATTTGCGCTGGGTTCAGATACTGGTGGATCGATTCGTCAGCCAGCTAGCTTTAACGGTGTAGTGGGGCTAAAGCCAACCTATGGGATGATTAGCCGTTATGGCGTAGTGGCAATGGCTAGCTCGACTGACGTTGTTGGACCGCTAACGCGTACCGTCAAAGATGCTGAAATCGTTTGCGATGTACTAGCCGGTCAGGACAAGAAAGATAGCAACGTTCATCCACGTTATTATGAAATGCCAACTGACGCGCCGAAGCATCTCAAGATTGGTTTGATTCGTGAATTTGTTGGCGACGGCGTAGACAAAGAAGTTGCTGAACAGACTAAGAAGACGGCCGATCGCTTGCGCAACATGGGTCATACCGTCGAAGAAGTCGACTTGCCAATGGCGAAATATGCACTGGCTATGTACTACATTGTGGTGCCAGCCGAGATTACCTCGAACTTGGGTCGCTACGACGGCGTCCGCTATGGCTATCGCTCATCAGATGCTAAATCACTGGACGATATTTATGGCATGAGCCGCAGTGAAGGCTTCATGGATGAAAACAAGCGCCGTATCTTGATTGGTTCGTATGTGCTGTCTAGTGGTTATTTTGACGCATATTATTTGAAGGCGCAGAAGGCGCGAACTCTGCTAATCAATAACTTTAACAAGTTATTCGACCAATACGATTTCTTGATTTGTCCAGTTGCGCCAACTCCGGCGTATAAGTTGGGCGAAAATATAGGTGATCCATTAAAGATGTATTTGGCTGACGCTATGACTGTGCCAGCTAGTATGGCGGGCTTGCCGGCAATTTCGGTGCCGAATGGTACGACTTATGAAGGTTTGCCAATTGGCTTGCAGGTGATTGGCAAGATGAAGGATGATGCTCGCATGTTAGCTTTCGCATCAGAAATCGAGAAAGAGGATAAATAATGGGTGACTCGCTCTTGCCGACTTTGATGATGTTGCTAGCGATAGTTGTAGTCGGCGTTGTATTGCTAGCTATTCTTGTCACCACGCGCGGTAAGGGTAAGGCATTGGACAAGGAAGCGTACCGTACTGAGTGGCTAAAGATTGAGAATAATCTAGACAAGGCGAACGACGCTACTTATCAATTTTCAATTCTGTCGGCGGATAAGTTGCTGGATCGGGCGTTAAGAGAATTGGGTGTGCCGGGCAAGGATATGGGTGAACGACTGAAGAAATCTGATGGTCGCTTCAAAAATATTGATGCCGTTTGGGCGGCACACAAAATCCGCAACAAGATTGCCCACGAAGTTGACGCCAAGATTGACCGTAAGGTATTACGACGTATGTTAGCAGTATATAAAAATGCCCTTAAGGAATTGGGTGCGATATAGGAGGATGGATAGATGAGTTTGGGAAATGCAGGTGAACACGGTACGCATATCGACGGCGATGCTAATAAATACCTAGTTAAAGGTTATTTGCCGACTATCGGTATTGAGTGCCATGTGCAGTTAAATAGTGCTACAAAGCTGTTCAGTGCGACTGATAATGACGCACGTGACGCCGAGCCGAACACTAAGATTAGTGTGATTGACTACGCTTTGCCAGGCATGTTGCCAGTACTGAACCACGAAGCTATTCGCTTGGCGGCACGAGCAGGTAAAGCACTGAACAGTGAGATTGCGCACGTTAGTCGTTTTGATCGTAAGCATTATTTCTATCCGGATTTGCCGAAGGGCTATCAGATTTCACAGATGTATGCACCGCTAATTATTGGTGGTCATGTGGATTTGCCAAGCGGTGAGACGGTGCGTATTCACCACGCCCACGTCGAAGAAGATGCCGGTAAATTGACCCACTTTAGTGACCACTCGCTGGTTGATCTAAACCGTGCCGGTACGCCACTAGTCGAGATTGTATCAGAGCCAGATATGCATTCAGCTAAGATGGCGCGGGCTTACGCTGAAGAGCTACACCTACTGATGACCTTTGCTAAGGTGACGATTGGTGATTTATACCATGGCAACATGCGCTTTGACGTGAATATCTCAGTGGCGAAGCCAGGCGACAAATTGGGCACTCGTACTGAGCTAAAGAACCTAAACTCGTTCCGCGCAGTAGAGCGGGCGACTGAATACGAGATTAATCGTCAGATTGAGTTATTAGAAGACGGCGGCGAAGTCGAACAGCAGACTCGTGGTTGGGACGAAGGTAAGCAACAGACCTTCAAACAGCGTGGCAAGGAAAACGCACAGGATTATCGCTATATGCCAGATGCGGATATCCCGCCAGTAGTGCTGACTGATGCAGATATTGCTGAAATGCAAGCGGACTTCCCGGTGATGCCGGCGCAGTATCGGGCAAAATTTGCGACTATGAATGTTGATGATTCGGTTGTTCAGGTGCTATTGAATACTGAAATTGTGGCAGAGCTGGTAAGTAAAATCATTGATCAGGCTGGTGCTGATGTGGCACGCCGTATTGCTAATATGTTTGCCTCGGCATTACCTGCCGAAGACGACACTGATGCTGCGAAAAAGGAGCTAAATCTGCCAAGCGCAGAGCATCTAATTAAGCTAGCGCAGATGCTAGCAGACAAGAAGGTCTCGTCAACTGCGGGTAAGGAAATCTTTGCAGAACTACTAAACAATGATCAGGACCCAGAAGAGATCGCAAAGAGTAAGAACCTATTGCAGGTTAGTGATACTGGTGCAATCGAGAAGATTGTTGATGATGTGTTAGCTGCACCACAGTGTGCTAAAGCTGTCGCAGATTTCAAGGCTGGCAACGAAAAGGTGATTGGATTCTTGGTGGGTCAGGTTATGAAGGCGTCTAAGGGCAAGGCTAATCCATCGCTTGCTCAAGAAATCTTGCGTAAAAAGCTGGCCTAGATATAGCTGCTGCTACTGACTGCGGTACTATTCTCGTCAAGTAATGAAACCTCTGTTTTCTGTGGTATAATACTAGTAATTTGATATTAGCCATTTTAAAAACCTTGGCTAATATCAATCGAACATTCCAGGTTAGGAGGAAACATGTTGTCGGTAAAAGATCAAGTTCTCGCAAAACAGCAGGTAAAGAAGCCTGCGCGTGAACTATGCACGGACTTTGCAATTCTACTTTCAGGTGGCTTTGGCGGACGAGCTGGTCAGACGGCTGGTCTACTGGGGTCAAAGGACGTTTTGGATCTTGAAGATGGTGAATCGATCATCGTTATGCGCGTACAGGAAATACTAGAGGCTGGCTTTAAGCAAGTTGTTCTAGTGGCACGCAAGGGCAGAGCGATTCAGCGTTATCATGAAATCTTTGAGGAGATTGATCGAGAGTATCTGGATTACCTTGAGAATAGCGATAGCGAATACAAGAAGAATTTGGCTGAGCGTCTGCGCGAAATTCAGTCTTATCCTGTTGAAATAGTTGAGCAAAATCCAAATCTGCCGTATGGCAATTTCTCGCCACTCTATACGTTATATCGGATGGGAAAGCTCAAGTCAGGGTACTCTTATCTGGTGTCATATGCTGACGATGACGTGATGGGTGAGAATCCTTCTGAGCGTTTGCGTCAGGCCTATTTGCAAGGTCAGGCTGATGTTGTAATGATGGCTCAGAAAGTACCAGAGGAGGAGGTGTCGAAATTTGGCACCTTTGACTTTGTTCCTGAGGCACTTGAATATGGCAATGTTGATGGCAATAACTGCTTTTTGCAGGGTATGGTGCGTCAACTGGCAGAGAAGAGGCCAATAGGCCAAGCTCCGTCTGATATTGCATCACTGGGTCGCATGATTTTGCCATACGACATCTTTGAATATGCACTCAACTCTGGTTACGATCCGGATGGGCCGAAATCAGCTAAAGAAGAAGGCTTTAGCGAGTTCAATACAGTGGATGCGATCAACGCTATGGCTGATGACGGTTATAGGGTGATGGCACTCGGTATCGTTAAGGGTCTATGGCTGACAACAGGAGATGTGCAGAGCTTGAACTTTGCACGTTTTGCTCGTGATGTTGACAAACATCCCGAGTCATGTGTTCGCGATGTGCGCTATCTATTGTCGAATCCCAAGACACGCCAGATTGTCATGGAAGAAGTGGCGCGCGCGATGCCCAGTCGCTGATTTTACTCCTACCGTTCTCTATATCTAGGGAGCTTGCTTCGGCGAGCTCCCTATTAATTATGCTATAATATCACCTATGAATGAGGATGATACAGAGAAAAAGCTGCAGGCTGATGGGGAATCTGCAGCTGTGACTGATACTAACGACGACGAACCTGTCGAGCGTGATATTGAAATGGAGATGGCGCGCAAGCAAGATGAGGCGACCGTCGACACAACCGCCGTGGTGCATCATGCACCCGAGCGCCCAGAAGAACTAACCCGAGTCAACAGTTTTGATATCTTTGCTTGGGCTAATAATATTAGTCGAATTAAAAATGACCTTGATGTTGAGTTATTCTTGGTTAACAGGCACTATACGGTTTTTCAGCTGCCCATTGCTAAAGAGCTAATGCCGCAGGTTGCACCAGTCTTTATCTTGGAAATCTTAAACGAGATCGAGAAGGGTGCTGGGCTGGGTATGGAAGTGCGAGCTTTCGAAAAGTCCGAAGCTGAACCTGGTGTATTGCTGTATTCTACGCAGAAGCAGGTGGCGAATGCCAACCATGTGCTGACTGTAATCGAACATGAGCGTGAAACCATCGAGACTTTTGACGAGTATAACCACGAATTTAAGACTATTAAGATGGTAGTGGCACGCTTTACGCACAAGGATATCGAACCATTTTATGTTTGTAAGCAGATTGCGGGCAGTTCATCCCTGAATGAGCGCACGGCCTGGCAGATTGACGAGGATGGCAGACTGGACAGTTTTAAACCAGTTAGCGCCTTTAAGGTGCCAACGGATAATCAGGTGCTAATCTGTGGTAATGCTGCCGAAGAAGATAGTAGCGACAAGAATCTGCGTATTTTTGCGTTCGCGCCGAAGAAGTTTGAGGCAATGTTTGGCTACGCCTACAAGAAGCAGGCTATTACTGACAAGAAGGTCGAGCAAATTATGTCGCATTACAGATTGAATTTCCCAGAGGGTCAAGACCTGAACACTATGATTGCTGGTCGGCCAAAGATTATCAATAAACTGCAGAGCATGGAGCTCGGCACGAAGCCACAGGATGACTTAATTAAGTACGCCGAGGATATGGCGCTAGATCTAATGACTACAGACGATGGCGCAATTATCATTATGGACAAGAAAGACGTCGATACGTTTGTTGGGCTACTGAATGACGATTACATGACCTCTGAGCTAACCGGCCTACGTTACGAGATTAAGGGTAAGAAACTCCTCGGCGGCGAAGAAGAGTCAGAGTAAACTATAATAATACAATGGGCAAGATTTCAGGAACTAAAATTTTAGTGATCGGTGGCGGCACTGGGTCGTTTGTGGTGCTGTCAGGGCTGAAGCGCTACGCGCGGGATATTTCGGCGTTAGTTAACATGGCTGACGATGGTGGCTCAACTGGACAACTACGCGATGAATATGGCGTGTTGCCATCGGGTGACGTGCGGCAGTGCTTGGTGGCGCTGAGCTCTAGTCCACGGGCGCGCGAGCTGTTCAATTATCGTTTTGACGAGGGAAGATTTGCGGGGCATGCCTTTGGTAATCTGTTTCTAACAGCACTCGAGAAGATGACGGGTAGCTTTGCCGAGGGTGTAAAACTAGCCGAACAGGTGTTGCGCGTGGACGGCGAAGTCATTCCTGTAACATTAGATAGTGCAACATTAGTGGCGAAGGATGGTCGACGGGTGATTCGGGGTGAAGATGTCTTGACTGAGTCGAAATTAACGGCTCGACACCCACGTATTACAGTAGAAAAACGTGACGGCCGTGGGCGAGTGCATTTGAATCCGGCTGCTGCGGAGGCAATTAAGACTGCGGATATGATTGTGATTGCACCGGGTAATTTGTATAGCTCTCTAGCACCTAGCCTAGCAATTTCAGGTATGGGCAAGTTGTTGATGTCTGCGCCAGCCAAGAAAGTATATATAACGAATCTGATTAACAAGCCTGGTCAGACTGATGGCTTTGCGGTGCATAATTATGCGGCCGAGCTAGAGCGTATTGCGGGCGCAAAGTTCTTGGACTACGTGATATATAACATTAAACAGCCGTCAGATGAGCTGCTAGAAAAGTATGCTAAGGCAGGCGAGCTGCCGGTGGCGATTGATCAGGAGGCGCTAAGAGATGCGCACTACAAGGTTATCGGCGCTAAATTGTTAGCTGATCAGGTTTGGCAGAATAAGTCTAAGAAAGACCCACTAGCGGCGCAACGTTCCTTGATTCGCCATGACCCTGATGCGGTTGCACGTTCAATTATGAAACTATTCTTTAGCTAATGTAATATCTATGCTCAATATCCCCAGCGTGGCTAACGCCACTGCTTGCCCCCTTTTACCAAAAAGAGGCTAATATAAAATACCAAAATGCAAAGCCTCCCTTTGGGAAAGGGAGGCAGATTTGACGCCGTTAGGCGGCAAGTCGGAGAGATTGATACCTGTCTAGTCGTGGTCATGTAGGCGCCTGAAGCGCCGGTCGCGCTCGCGGTAAACTGCAGCCTTGACACCATTGCAGCCATCGCGCTCCATATCGGTCAATTGCTGGTCGGTCAGGTAGCCCGAACGGACTGCGGCTGCGCGCACAGCTGGTTCAGCGTCGCGGCGCATGGCCATGATGCGCTCGGTCGGCAGTCGGTCGGATTCGATCGTTGCGGAACGTACGTAGGGGTTTCTATCTTCAGACATGTCGTAGATGCGACTGTCCGGCAACAGCCCGGATAGTACCGTGGCCTGGCGCACTCGAGCTGATTTGTGATAGCTCAACTCAAAGATGTCGTCAGGGAATAGCTTCTCACTGTGAATAACGGCTATGACGACACCGACGCTGTCGTCGGTCATTGCTATATCGTGGAGCCGTTTGTAGCTGAGCTGTCCCGAACGGACACAAGCGCCACGGACGATGGCGCGATCGCAATAGCTAAGCATCTCGACGACCTGTGAGCTAAGCTGTCCGGACATTGCCGCTGCTGCAATGATGAAGGAGTCCTTAGACTGAAGCATCCTGCTGAGTGTACTTTGGTCAGCGCCAAAGATGGCGACGCACAGCGCTTGTTCAAGTGGGCCAAGCGTGGCTTTGTCTTGCTTCTTTATGGTCTCAACCATAAGGTGCAATCCTTTCTAATCGGTATACACCATGTGGTGCATAATGGTTTGGATAACATAAGTATATTAATATAAATGGTACATGCGGTCAAGCTAGAGTAAAATGACTAGAGTAACAGTGGTAGAGCTGTGTATGTGATGATATAAACTGGACAAAAATACAAAAACCTGTGATAGGGCTTGACATAATAAAGTGCTTGTGCTAGTATTAATAATGTTATGACAAAGACAAATAAATCAATCAAAAATACCGTAAAGTCGAATTGCAAGTCACAGGAGACTGAGGCGGAAAATCAGTGTAACGAAGTTAGTGCTGCATTAGTTCGGGATATGACTAACGAGAACGTTAAAAATAGCGTATTGATTACTTCGATCGTAGCTAACTTATTTGTTATTACAGCGTTTTTCCTAGCGGTTAGTGACGCGCCATCTGCACATGCGCTAGGTCAGTTAATTTATAGTCTGTAATAGATACGATTAGAAGATAGAAGATAGATAAGAGATAGATTTATATAAGAGGTAGTCCAATTGGGCTGCCTCTTTAATTGTCTAGCGGTGGCGTCTTGTGACACCGTGGGAAAATTTACAATATACAGCTATTGCAGTGGGTAGTAGTGGGTAGTATAATTTAGACAGTGGTAAGAATAAGCGCCACGAACGTCAAAATTAATTAGTTATTCGCCCATATGGGCGGTAATTTTTACTGGTTGACGGCGAAGGATTAAGTATTACTAATGAGCAAGGTTGATTACTTTGAGCGAAAGCTAGATGACAAGCACCGCTTGACTATTCCGGTCGAGCTGCGCGATGAGTTTGCTGACGGCGTAGTAATCACGCGTGGTTTTGGTAAATACTTACATCTGTATGCCAAGTCGGTCTGGGACAATGATATGGAGACTGCGCTGACTGGTGATATTTTGGATGAGCGGGTTGCAGACTTGAATGTGAAGTTTCGCACTGGTAAATCCGAAGTAACGCTAGATCGCAAGCAGGGTCGTATCGTTCTAGAGCAGCACTTGCTTGACTATGCTGGCATCGACCGTGAGGTTGTAGCCGTGCGAGCGGGCAAGTACTGGCGGCTAACCGCAAAATAGTGGTAACACTAGCTGTGGTGTAGGGCGACTTAAATCCTACACAAGTAAAAATTACACCAAAATAGTTTTGACAAATACACCAAGCACCTGCTAATATATGAAGCATACAGATAAGCACAAGCGAATCGCCTTAACAATACAAAACAGAAATTTGACGAAAATGCAAAGACTAAAATCTGTAGCTTGAAGTATAAATAAAAATATGGTTCTAATGTCCGAACAGGGCAGAGGAATCAAAGGAAAAGTACCTTAACACAGAGGACACATACGCGGCAACCAGCCAGAAGATGGCTGCTGGACTAAAGAGCCGTTGCACCGAGGGTATTCATACCTTCTAAAATCCACCTCACACATAAGTCTCTCATTATGCTTTAGAGCCGTAAAATCACATCTTGCGGTAGCAAAGTATAAATTCACTTAAACAAAAACAAACAATCAAACAAAAACTGATTGTCGCATATGTGTCCTCCGTAACAAAGAGTAATGAACACACCACAACAACTCCATATACCTGTGCTTTTTGAAGACACCATCAGATTGTTGGATCCGAAAAAAGGCGAAACGTACCTTGATTTGACAGCCGGTTACGGTGGTCATGCGAAAGGTATTATTGCTCGAATTGGATCGGCAAGCCTCGCAACACTTTGTGATCGCGATCAGTTTGCAATAGATAATCTAATGGGACTGAAAGAGCAGGGAGCTACTCTTATTCATAGTGATTACCTGTCAGCGGTCAAGCAATTGACGGCGGATGGCAAAGCTTTTGATATGATTTTGTTGGACTTGGGCGTCAGCTCAGTGCAACTGGATCGTGCCGATCGTGGCTTTTCGTTTATACACGATGGACCGTTGGATATGCGTATGGATCAGGAGCAGGAATTAACTGCTGCTGATATAGTAAACAAATATCCTGAACGCGAAATCATTCGTATCTTCGAGAACTACGGCGAGATGAGTGTAAGGGAGAGTGCAAAGGTGGCACGTAGCATTGTGATACGCCGTAAGAAGCAGCCATTTCATGACACGCTAGACTTATCAGAGGTCATTCGGGCGTCGATTGGCGAGCTAGACCACGGCAAGTACCACAAAGTTCACCCGGCAACGCGAGCCTTTCAGGCGTTGCGCATTGCAGTTAACGATGAGCTAGGGCAATTGCAACAAACCTTGTCTCTGCTGAATCGTGTGCTGAATCCGGGCGGGCGTTTGGCAATTATCTCTTTCCATAGTCTAGAGGACCGTATGGTCAAAAACTACATGAGAGATAATTCTGACGCGCTGGATGTGCCGTATACTACTCTTACTAAGAAGCCTATTTCCGGTGATATTAACGATGTTTCCAATCCGCGTGCTCGTAGTGCAAAACTGCGTGCCGTATTGAAAAAATAAAAACAACAGAAAGGAGTGATTATGCCAATCAAAGTTAGCGGTCGTAGTTACACCCACAACATTAAGGTTCGTGTTGCTAAATAGTACAATTTTGGCATGACGAATAAGGAGTTGATCTTTGCGCTAGTCGTAGATCAACTCCTAGCTCCATGAGTTATTGGGGGCAAGCAAAAACAAAAACTAAAATAAACATAATTTTGCGTGTAGGGCTATGGCAACCAATCAATTTACTGGTTGGTGTGGTTCTACATGTAAATGTGAGAAAAACAGAAAGGGCAATTAATTATATGGTATCATCACGACGACAATTTGTATCAGCTAGAACGCCGGTACAATCAATGAGACGGGGTGGTGCGATGGTGACAACGGCAAATTGGGGCAGAAATCAGAATTTAGTTCAATTCAAATCAGGCGGTAAGCTTGGTACTGTGGCTAATGTGGTTATAGTGTTGTTGCTAGTTGCCTTGATGTTTCTAATCTATCTAATGCAAATTGCTAAGACTGGATCATTTAGTTATCAATTAAACGACGTGAATGAACAGAAGTCAGAACTAGCGGCGGAGCAGGACAATTTAAAGGTAGAGAATGCGCGGTTGCAGTCATTGAGCGCCGTGAAGAGCAGTGATGTTGCAGCTGCTATGACTACGCCAGCTAGCACTGATTATTCAGAATAGGATGCAGTTTATGGCGGCAGCTTGAATGAATCGGGCTGGTTTGTATAAACGGTGACTAAAAAATAGGCGAAGAGCGGGATGCTCTTCGCCGTTATTGCATTAAAGTGCTAGGAGTTTAGCCTGAGTAGTCTTATTTTAGTGTTTCCACTTGTTGGTGTCCGAGGACTTTCGTTTCATCCTAGTAGGCTTGCGCCCAGAGATGCTGCATTTGCGAGTCTGAGAACCATGGTTGGACCAACGCTTGGACATAATACTCCTTTGTTGTAGGGCTGGATCTTTGTTGCATAATATATGCGACTGTCCAGATGGTTAACTATTTTAATATATAAATACACGAAATGCAAGTCTTTGGCAATTAATAGTCGTCAGCTGATGCGTGATATAATAATAAGCAGTATGGCAAAAAGGCAGGGTAAGACTACTCGGGCGACCTTTGTAATGTGGGGACTATTTGGGTTGCTCACGTTATTTTCGTTACAGCTCTTTCGCATCCAGGTGATTGACCACAAGAAATATATGACCAAAGCCGATAATATGCAAACGGATAGTCAGGTGATAAATCCTGCACGTGGACAAATTTATGTTCGCGATACTGATGGTAATGTGGCGCCTCTCGTGCTGAACCGTACAGTTTATACGCTGTTTGCTGATCCAACTGCTGTGAAAGATGTAGATAAAGCAAAATCTCTGGTGCAGCGTGTTGTGGGCAGTCAATTATTGGATGGCTCGCTAGATAAACTAGGTGACAAGAAGCGACAGTATGTAGTGCTGGCCAAGCAAATCGATCAAGAACAGGCTGAATTGATTAAAAAAGAGAATTTGGCAGGGCTAGGCCTGCAGGCGACGACGCAGCGTGTTTACCCTGAAGGCGTGCTAGCTGCGCAGACTTTGGGCTTTGTTAACGCTGATGGAGAAGGTCAGTACGGTGTAGAGCAATTTTTAAATAAACGCCTAAAGGGCACTCCTGGACTATTAAAGACCGTAACCGATGTGCGTAAGGTGCCATTAACTATAGGTGCTAATGATGTCAGCATACCTGCTAAGGATGGCGAGAATATAGTGTTAAGTATTGACCGTAACGTTCAGTCGCAGGCCGAAGAAGTGTTGGCTGCGGGACTAAAGAACGCCAAGGCTACCAGTGGTAGTATGGTGGTAACTGATCCGCAGACGGGACGAGTTCTAGCGATGGCAAATTATCCAACATATGATCCGTCTAACTATCGTAAAGTAGAGTCGGCCAGTGTATATCAGAACAATGTAACAATGAATGCATACGAGCCGGGGTCGGTGATGAAATTATTTACAGTCGGTGTAGGGCTAGATAGCGGCACAATTACACCAAATTCAACTTTCTATAATGCAGGTTGTGTGCAGGTGGATGATGCGAAAATGTGTAACGTAGAGCATAACATTGATGGTCAGATGATGACGCCAATGAACTTGCTGGAATATTCATTGAATACTGGTGCTGTGTGGGTGCTACAACAGATGGGCGGTGGCGAGATTAGTCTAGCTGCTCGCCAAAAGTACTATGACTATTTAGTAAACAACTTCCGCTTTAATGCCCCTACTGGCGTTCAAGTTGCTAACGAAGCAGATAGTGTGATTTATAAACCAAATATGAAGCGCGGCCCACGTGTGCTGTACGCAAATATGACTTTTGGCCAGGGCGAACAGTTAACGATGATTCAGGTAATATCCGCCTTTAATGCGATGATTAATGGTGGTAAATACTACCAGCCGTCAGTTGTCTTGGGTACTTATGATGAGCAATCGGGTAAGGTCAAAGAGGAAGCGCCGAAGGTGGTAGGCCAGGCAATTAATGCGACTGCTAGCGAGCAGCTAAAGGATATGTTGCAACAGGCGCGCTATCTAGGTGCCAAGGGCAAGATTAGGGATAATGGCTATTATGTGGGTGGTAAGTCTGGTACAGCGCAGAAGATTGATGCGTCTACGGGTGCGTATTCAGACACGTTGACTACTGGTACATATATTGGTTTTGGTGCAGACAACACGAAAACGCCAAAGTATGCAATAATGGTACGTGTAGACGACGCACATAATGGCGGATATTCTGGTTCGGCGGCAGCTCAGCCAATATTCGATATTATGAGCAATTTTATGATTCAATATGAAGGAGTTTCGAAATAATGAGTGAGGCATTACAAGAATTAATTCCCTGGGTAACCAAGATATTTGAGCTAGGCCTAGGGTCATTTCTGCTGGCAATGGTTTTAACACCAGTGTTTACTTATTTTGCGTATAAGTATAAGTTCTGGAAACAGATGCGCCACGAGGCGATGTCGGGCGGTGAAGCAAAGGTTTACGAAAGACTACACGCCGCCAAACACAAGCGTCATATTCCGACTATGGCAGGCTTGATATTTGTTATTGCAACTACAGTTATTACTGCGGTATTCAATCTAAGTCGTGAAAACACTTGGCTACCGCTTGCTGCAATGTTGCTGGCTGGTGCGGTAGGTCTCGTTGATGACATTATGAACCTACGTTCGCATGGCAAAGGTATTGCGGGTATGCGTGCGCCAGTGAAGTTTACTCTGATTACCTTGATCGGTCTAGTGCTTGGTTGGTTCTTCTACTCAAAGCTAGGCATTGATACAATTCACGTGCCGTTTGTCGGTACCTGGGAGGTAGGTATATGGATTGTGCCAATCTTCGCCTTTGCCGTAGTTGCAACTGGTAACGCAGTGAATATATCTGATGGTCTAGATGGTCTGGCTGGTGGCCTTGCGGCAATTGGTTTTGCTGGCTATGCCATCATTTCGCTACTTGATCATCAGTTTGGTCTAGCGGGTTTCTGTGTAACTATTCTAGGCGCATTAGTTAGCTACTTGTGGTACAACATTTACCCAGCACGCTTCTTTATGGGTGATGTGGGCTCGTTTGCGCTGGGTTGTTCGCTTGCAGTAGTGGCTATGCTAACTGATACACTATTTATTCTGCCATTCATTGTCATTATCTGTGTGGCTGAAGTAGTGTCTGTGATTATCCAGCTGACTAGCAAGAAGCTACGTCATGGCAAGAAGGTATTTCTATCTGCACCGTTCCACCATCACCTAGAGGCGATTGGCTGGCCTGAAACCAAGGTGACTATGCGTCTATGGCTGATTGCAATAGTGTTCTGCTTTATTGGTTTGGTGTTAGCGCTGGCAGGAGGCAATATTAAGTAATGTATCCTGAACGCGGTGGGCATAAACGTTATCACTTGACGGGCGACAATACAGGCCGCCCGTCCAACTATAGCCAGACGACCGGAGGTAACTTTTCGGCGTACGCTAAACAGGTGGTGTCGGGTTTAAGGCCACTAGCTAAGAGTGCGTGGGCAGGTATGCGCCAAGCACTGAAACTGGATACAAAGCCAATTGAGTTGCCACGTCGTCATCAGCCGGATTATCTGATACCGGTTTTGATGTTAACTCTGGCAGCTATTGGCTTTATTACGTTGTTTTCGATTGTTCCTGCTATCACTAGAGGCGACGATGGCGAGTCAAGTGACTATATGTTTAAGCAATTCGTTTTGCTATTGGTCAGCTTAGTGGCTTTTGCGGCAGCCAACCGCATACCGCTCGACATTTATCGGCGAGCGAGCTTCGGCGTGTTTATTGTCGGTGTTGTGTTGTGCTTTGCCTTGCCGATTTTGGGTCGTATGGGTGTGCCTGGCACGCTATGTACATTAGGTGCCTGCCGCTGGTACGTCATCGGTATTGGTACGTTCCAGCCAGCAGAGTTGCTGAAACTTGGCTCGGTACTATTTATGGCGGGGTTGTTTGCGACACAGGCGGCGCACGGCCGAATTGATACTTGGGATACGGTGTGGCGATTTTTAGCTGTTATGGTGATTGACCTTGCGATTGTGGCGGGTATGCAGAAGGACTTAGGCTCTGGTATTGCTCTGGCGGCTATCTTGTCCTTACAGTTATTTGTTTCAGGGATCGGCAGGCGAAAGCTGTATGTAGTAGGGGCGACGGTACTGGCTATGGGCGTACTGTTTGTTGTAGTGGCGCCGCACCGCATGCAGCGCATAATGACTTTTATTGGTGGTGGTACTGAGAAAACGGATTATCATATCAATCAAGCCATGGTGGCGCTGGGTTCGGGTGGATTAACTGGTCGTGGCTTGGGTCAGTCGGTGCAGGCTTTTGGTTGGTTGCCAGAGGCTGTTAACGACTCGATTTTTGCGATTTATGGCGAAATGTTGGGCTGGCTAGGTGTAATGCTGCTGATCATGCTATTTGGTGCTTTGCTATATGCGATTATTAGTAAATTTGATTATACTAAGAGCTACTTCTTGCGCATGGTAGTTGCAGGGGTGTTTGGCTGGCTAGCGGCGCATGTGTTGATGAACATTGGCGCTATGACTCACATGATCCCGTTGACGGGTATAACTTTACCGTTAGTCAGTCTAGGTGGTACGTCAATGGCCTTCGTGATGTTTGCGTTAGGTATGGTATTTTCGATATCGCATTACACGACATATCGTCGAGTTGATGATAAAATAGGTACAGGAGAAAATGATGAGAGTTCTATGTGTAGGCGGCGGCAGCGGCGGCCACATAACACCAATCGTCGCGGTAATTAAAGAAATTAAACAGCGTGTACCAAGCGCAGAAGTGCGAGTTTGGTGTGATCGCAAGTTTGGTGCCCAGGCAAAGAACTTATTGGCTGGAGCAGGCGAGGATGATGTGCGAGTAAGTATCATCCCAGCGGGTAAATTGCGTCGTTATGCTAATCTGCTATGGTGGTATCGTTGGTTTAGTCCTTATCACATTGTTCATACTCACATTCCTAACCTGATTGACTTATTTAAGATTGCGGGCGGCTTTATCGCTAGTTTAGTTAAGTTGCTGATATGGCGTCCTGACGTGGTCTTCTGCAAGGGCGGTTACGTCTGTTTACCTGTCGGTATCGTGGCGCACTTGTACAGGATTCCGCTAGTTATTCACGACAGCGATACAGTACCCGGCTTAACTAACCGGGTATTGGCGCGCTTTGCTAGCAAAATCGGCACTGGCGCACCGGTCGATAATTATCCCTGCTATCCGAAAGCTAAAACTCAGTATGTCGGTATTCCAGTCCGTGATGAAATTAAGCCTGCAACCGCTAGAGAACGTGCAGCTTTAAAGCGCAAATTAGGCTTCTCGGCTAAAAGGCCGCTTATCATGGCTATGGGCGGTGGCCTAGGCGCAGTGGAAATAAATAATGCTGTAGCAGCGGTTGCTGGCGAGCTGATCGACAAGGGCGCAGATATTATGTTGCTATGTGGTCGTAATCGTTCAGTAGCGTTGGATCTAACGGATGAACAATTAGACCATATTCAAGTACAAGAATTTAGCTCTGAAATTGCCGACGGTATGCGTGCCTGTGATTTGATGATCACTAGGGCGGGCGCAACAACCATGGCGGAGCTCGCCGCCATTAAAGTACCGACCATTATTGCGCCTTCTCCATATTTAGCAGGTGACCACCAAACTAAAAATGCCATGGTGTATCAGAAGGCGGGTGCTGCCGTGGTTGTCAATCAGTTCAAGCTAGAAAAGCAGCCGCAGTTGCTTAATCGTGCGGTTAACCGGATTTTGGGTGATCCCACAAAGGCTAAACAGATGGCGCAGAACCTTGGCAAGTTCGCTCGTCCAAACGCATTGAATGATATGGCTGATATGATACTCGATGCTATAAAATAATAGTATAATATAAAGAGTTTATGCTAAAATCTGGTAAATTAAAACAAAATAACGCCAAGGGGCGCACGCGCAATACTGAAGACGCTAATTTTGATATGTCCAGCTATCGGCGAGGTACGACACTAGCGACGTTTCAATCTGATAAATCCGAGCAGTCGCAGCGGTTACGCCTGCATCGCCTGCGGCAGCTGCGCCGTAGAATCTTGGCACTATTAGTAGTGCTTGTTGGTGTGATGATGCTTGGAATTGGCTTGCTGATGCAGTACACCGGCAGTATTTCTAGCGTTAAGACTAGTGACGGGACCAAATTGACCGAGGCGGATCAGCAGAGGTATATTGATATACTTAACAAATATTATGATGAAAATAGGTTTGATCGTTTCAGCTTTGTTAGACGAAACAGTGTTCTAAACGCATTTGTAAAGCAAAATGCGCCTGAAGTTGCAGAGATTAAGGTTCGGCCTTCCGGCATCATGAGTAGCTATATAAGTATCAAGTTCCGTAAACCAGTAGCGCAGTGGAAGAGCGATAACAAGACGAATTTTGTTGACGAATCTGGTGTGGTGTTTGAACGTAACTTTTTTACAGAGCCAGCCTTGTCGATTGAGGACGATAGTGGCGCAAAGGGTGTTGATGGTATGGCAACATCAGCGAACTTTCTGAGCTTTGTGGGTCAGACTGCTGTTGCTCTGCAAAAGCAGCAATTAGTGGTGCAGCGCGTGGTAATTCCACGTGGAGCAGCGCGCTACGTAGAGTTCTATCTGTCTGGTCGCGACTACCCGTTCAAGGCTCAAATTACGCGTAATGCTACTTCGCAGGCGTCTGATATTGCTGTGATGGCGCGTTATGTCGATGCGCGTGGTATCAAACCATCTTATGTTGACTGTCGGGTGGTGGGTAAGGCTTTTTGGCGGTAATGCTGTGGCTACTATTGACAATACTATAGAAAGTGATATAGTGAATATATGGCTGAATATTGCAGTGTTACTGTGGTACTTGGCTAGTAATTTAAATCGTCTATCCGAAAGGAATATAGCTATTATGATCGATTGTCAAGCACTTATGGGTAAGTCTAAAGCGAAGTGCCCAATGCATGGCTGTGTCCAACACATCTTCGTATGGGCTAAGAATAAGAATACCGGTAAAATTGAAGAGCGGGATGTTTCTCTGTGCTATTACCACTATAAGGCACTCATCGATGATAGGGTACAACCAATAACAAAGATATGTGGATTGGCTGGCGTTAGCGATGAAGAGTTTGAAAACTGGAAGTCACAGCATCAGAAGAAGCATGAACATATATTTGACGGTAAGGGCGACCTTAACCAGTGGGGACCTAATCCGCAATTTACCAATAGTAGCCTAGGATTTGACTCGACGGGCGGAGATGATTCAACAGATATCTCTCAGCTCGAGAGGATGATGAGCACCTCCGTGTGATGGTCGCTAACTAGACTTAAGTCTAGGTCTAATAAATAGTAAGCAATGTATTCCGTAAGGAAAACGCGTCTTGAGGGCGGCCGGATTCGGTCGCCCTCTTTAATCTTTCTGGGCTAATTAAATTATAAAATATTATTTTACTGGACTATTTGCGTATTGTTATGTATGTATGTATGGCGAGTATGGATGGGATAAAGCAGGGTGGTAGGCTAAGAATAATAATACATAACAACACAAAAATATAAAAAGTCAAATGTGTAAAGATTGAAGGTTTGACGTCAAGCTGACAGAGCAGTGGGTGTGGAAATATATTAAAACATAAAAACGCATAATTGCAAATACTTGATTATGGATTATCGATGCTGTGTTATTTGCTACGATTGACTGGCTGTCTATAGTGTAAACACACAAACTAGCGGTGTCCAATATATCAGGCGTGAGTAGCGCGTATGAGTTGGTCGTTGTTTAAGACACTGCGAATCAGAATTCTAGAAATGTATTAATAAGTAGAATTTTTATTTTTAATTTTCTGGGGGCTTGTGAATATTAATAATATATTAATTAAAATAATATTTTCTAGATAATTATCATTTAAAGTATTACGGGTAGTACTAAAGCTCCCCGTATTTTATTTATCATGATTATTTAATTTTCTGATAATAATTTGTATGGGCGCCGTAGTGCCTAAATTTTGTTGATTTTGGCCTAATCTGCAGTTTAACTCCTTAGCGGTTCGTAAAAGATATATTGTACGACGTTACGACTGCTGCGCTATCCAGCTCTACTCCACGTTTATATACACATCCAGACTAGCGACCATGGCGAAACCTAAAATTGTTTTATTTTGCATTTTGGCAAATACCGATGAGTACGATGGACTTTGTGATATGTCGCTACTGTACCAATAACCAATAGTTTTACCGGTTATGTTCGCGCTAATTATAGAATATGCATGAAGCCCCTCTGTTTGGCTAAAGTCCCCTATGTGTAACTGGCCTAGAGCTAGTTGTCGTTAGTGATTGACTGGTAGCGGCGTTGCAAAATCTAGTTCTATCTATATAGCTTCATAGTCTGCCTATCATAATCATGTATTGGTAGCGTTGCTGATTCATAAGTCTATGTGTAGCTGTCGGTGGCGGCAACTAATCGACACGATAAATTGTGCGACATTAAGATTGACGTATAACTATACATCTAGTGGCTAAAAAGGAAATTAAAATAGCCTCGATTATTTCGAGGCTATACGTTGGATGATTGAGTATGCTAGACGCCTAGGATATCTTTTACGTTTCTAGACAGTGCTATGGCCGTTCTGGTTTTGAGCGGAAAACAAATGAATGCCACACCTCCTGGTTGGGCTAGTTTTGCTTGCCGTCGATCCAACATGCCATTGCGAGTAATTGATGGTGCTAGCCAAGTGTTATGCCAGCTGCCGCAACATTGTGCTATATAGAACCACTTACCGTCGCGCGAGACACCGTAGGTGGTATTTGCTCCATCTAGAGGAAAATCAAGATCCAGGTAGTTAGTACTCCTTTTTACAATTAGACTGGACGCACGGTACTGTATTCTGATGGTATAACCATTGCGATCTAGATTAATTGGGCCAACTATGAATTCTAACCGATGCGGTGAGAACAAAACGTGACTCCATGCGATGCTGAGCGGCCAAGTCAACGCCTCTAGGTCTGGGTTAAACCTACCGGTATAATAGGTATATGTGTAGCGTATCAGTAGTAATAGGGCAACTACCGCCAGTAGGAGAACGGCTATAAAAATACCACTTTCAGTAGTTAGGGGCTCTTCTATATGGATGTTGAAATAGTATAGACAATATGTCACTGCGGTAGCGCATGCGATAATGGCAATGACTAGCGAACAGCGCACTTTGACATTGCATGCTGTACGCAAGATATTCAGCCAGCGCCAGCGACTAACTGTAAAGTTAATACCTATGGCTTGTTTTACCATGGTTACTCCTTTTCAATCGAAGATACTTCCCAGCTTCTAATAGCAGGGGACTTGCCTATTATAAAATAGGACAGCTATTTTGTCTATGTGTTGCCCTGCTCTGACCACGACCCCTTTCTTTCTTGAAGCGCGAAGTGCTAACAATATTTTGTATCCATCGTAGATGTGATGCAAAATATTGTTATAGCTCCCTGACAAATCAGATAATGGTATAATTGTTATGAATTTCTGAAGCGGTGGCAATAGGTTATAGCTCCCTGACAAATCAGATAATGGTATAATTGATAAACCAGTGATTACACCGGATCCTGCGTTATAGCTCCCTGACAAATCAGATAATGGTATAATTGATAAACCAGTGATTACACCGGATCCTGCGTTATAGCTCCCTGACAAATCAGATAATGGTATAATCTCTACGATCGACTCTTTTTCGCTAGATTTGTTATAGCTCCCTGACAAATCAGATAATGGTATAATTGTCAGAGTGGCGCTCGATTAACATTTATAGTTATAGCTCCCTGACAAATCAGATAATGGTATAATAACAGTAAACTGTCGATTCTTAATGTCGCCGTTATAGCTCCCTGACAAATCAGATAATGGTATAATTTGACATGCTCTATACCTATAGTCTGCTGAGTTATAGCTCCCTGACAAATCAGATAATGGTATAATAGGATAATGGTGAAGAGCCGAATAGAACATGTTATAGCTCCCTGACAAATCAGATAATGGTATAATTCATAGTTTAGGAGATTAGCGATGAGATGTGTTATAGCTCCCTGACAAATCAGATAATGGTATAATAAGCGTCTCTAAACTAAAGAAACTACATTAGTTATAGCTCCCTGACAAATCAGATAATGGTATAATACCTAAAAATCTACACGTGACTATATATAAGTTATAGCTCCCTGACAAATCAGATAATGGTATAATGCCTTTTTCTTCATCAAGACGAATGCCTTTGTTATAGCTCCCTGACAAATCAGATAATGGTATAATAGCTGAGAGGTAATGTTTCGTATGTCGCTGTTATAGCTCCCTGACAAATCAGATAATGGTATAATTTTGACGAGTCAGATCACGTCGTGTTGCGGTTATAGCTCCCTGACAAATCAGATAATGGTATAATGCAACGCCAACAACATCGCCAGTACCTTCGGTTATAGCTCCCTGACAAATCAGATAATGGTATAATCGTGGAATTACGAGTTCACCTAATTTGCTGTGTTATAGCTCCCTGACAAATCAGATAATGGTATAATTCATATCCTTTCGATTTAATTACTAATCGTGTTATAGCTCCCTGACAAATCAGATAATGGTATAATATGGCATACAATATTGTGCCAGTCGAGGGAGTTATAGCTCCCTGACAAATCAGATAATGGTATAATCAGTTCGCCACTAATCTGATTTTCGATTGTGTTATAGCTCCCTGACAAATCAGATAATGGTATAATCTCTACGATCGACTCTTTTTCGCTAGATTTGTTATAGCTCCCTGACAAATCAGATAATGGTATAATATACAGCACGAGCCTGAATACTCGGAACATGTTATAGCTCCCTGACAAATCAGATAATGGTATAATAGGATAGTCACGCAATGGCTACCGTAATGAGTTATAGCTCCCTGACAAATCAGATAATGGTATAATTTATAGTTCTAGCATCATACTTCTTGCTAGGTTATAGCTCCCTGACAAATCAGATAATGGTATAATGTTTTTTTCTGGTGTTAACGTTCGCCAGAGTTATAGCTCCCTGACAAATCAGATAATGGTATAATGTTGCTCTTCTGGTTCTAGGTATTTATAAGTTATAGCTCCCTGACAAATCAGATAATGGTATAATATTATTATAAAACGTCACAGAGCGGAAATCGTTATAGCTCCCTGACAAATCAGATAATGGTATAATCCGCTCTGGTGATATTAGCTACACTGATAGGTTATAGCTCCCTGACAAATCAGATAATGGTATAATACTTAGCTAAAAGCACCCCTGTTAAAAGGGGTGCTTTTGCTTATAATTTACTTAGTTAGAGGGCTAATAACAAGGCTATAACACTATTTAAGCTAAGCTATAGCTAAATAAATCTATATAAAATCATATAAAAGATTTATTACACAAGCGCACGGACTAGAAGAAGGATAATTGCTCGCACCTGCTGGCCTGCTCTTGCGCGGTCTTCTCGCCGACCAGTACTTTCATGTTAGCATATTGATTTTCGGTAACCATCAGAAATCGTATGGATCCAGTGTCAGGCGCAGCCTTGCGGCATCTGGTCAAATGTACATCTGCGTTGTCACGGTTTGGGCAGAGTCGTGAATATACGCTGTACTGTAGCATGTCGTAGCCATCATTCAATAAGAAATTGCGAAATCGCGTGGCTTCGCGCCGATTTTGCTTGGTATACGTTGGTAAATCAAATAAAACCAGAACTCTCATGTAGCGATATGTCATAAATGTTATTAATATTATCAACTAAGAGATTTGTGGTAGCGATAGTAATTCGGCGTTATCTCGTTCGATTGCGTCAATTAAGCTGTCAACGACTATTTCAACTGATCGACGTACCTCAAATTTCTTATTATTAATAATAACACATTTATTTATAATGTCAAGTATAGCACGGCGATCATCCATGGTTAGATTAGCGTCGTGCTCATCGCCAATATGACGTGCGTATACAGTGTCTAGCACGTGAATATCACAGACAGCACGGAATGGTTCAATTATGTCATCGGCCAGATTAAAGCTATTGAGCTCGCTATGGTGAAATAATCCCTGTGATGGAATCAAGCCACGTGCAGCAATGCTGCGCGCAACAATACTACGCACTATGGCATAGCAGTAATTAAGCGCTGAGTTATACCACATTGGTTTGCGGCGTGTGCTATCATCTAACAATTGAGCGAAATATATACGAGCGGCAATTGATTCGCGGTTGTCAGTGTCGCCACTTTTAACCTGGCGAGACAATGCGTCTAACTGGCTAGCAGCGTCGTTGTAGTCAAAATAACGCAAGGCGGTGGCTTGATTGGTAATCTTCTGTATGACAATACGTCGCCACAGCTGCTTGCGTAAAGTTGGACTCATTTCGATCTGTTGTTTCGTGATCTTTGCTTGGCGTGAATGCTGCGATAACGGAAGCAACTCGCCACAGGGCAAGTGGTGCTTGTCGCATACGATCGTGGCAATGTTATTGCTAGCAAGTTCGCTTAGTAGGTTTAACGTAGTTGTTACGGCGTAATTATCGAGGATCAGCGTATCGATGTCTTCTAGGGGTATGCGCACTTCTTGATCCTGCCGGATAACTAATTTACTATCGGTTAGCGATAGCTTGGCTGGATTACCAATGTATACTGAGCGCCATGCCATACCACCCTACTCCCACCTGTAGTTATCGCCCAAAACGTTGATGTCGAGACGTTGACATTTGACGGATGACCTAGGTGATATGCGTTTCATAGAATTTGGTTTCTCTTGACCTTTTTTGGGCAGCTCTTTGCTCGATGAAGTTTGAGGCAGTATACAAATTCTGCTACTGGATATATCGTATTTAACGTAGTATCCTTCTTCTGAATTTCCGTCTGCATACGTGAATTTCACATAATCATTCGGGAATAGCTCACATACCTTGTCAAAGCTATCGTCGATAAACTTGGGGCCCTTCTTGGGCTCTGGCAGAATGCGCTTTGATCCGGTCCTTGCCTGATGGGCGTAAATCGGTACAAAGAAGTGCTCGGTCTTACCCTTGGCATTGACTTTTTTGTATACATCTAGGCGAATTGTGTCGCCGTTGTTAACATAGGCTTTGCCGCTGTTAACTAGGAATCCGCTAGTATTAGGGTTCTTACTATAGACCTTGATGGCACTGACTGGTGATAGCGGTCGACCGTTCTTGTCAAAACGTTTGTCGTTCTTGTATACGGGTTCGGCGAATGCTTTAGCTGGGTCGTTGTTATTCTCTTCTAACCGTTGCTTTAACTGATTGTATAACGCGCGATCGCTTTCTGGTAGTACAGAATCATCCAATGCCTTTAGGTTAATCTTGTTAAGACTAGTGCGAACGGTGCGCATGCCATCTTTGGACTTTGGCGAACGAATGGTCTCTTTATTAACTGGGCCATCGCCACCGCGCTTTGGCATACGACTGACGAAGATTGGGTGAATCGAATTTTTGAACTCTTCGTCTTGGTCCTTGTAGACATCGCGGAACTGATCGCGCCATTGCGCCAAGGTCTCGCCTTCTTTTGGCTGACTCTCGCGCCAACCTAGTTCATTAACAAAGTTTGGCCACGGCAGGACGTCTTTGGCTGATACGTATTCGACAACTTCGCCTGTTCTCTTGTCTACAGCGGTGCGAGTGTCCATAGGTAAGTATTTTGATACTTCGCGCCATCTGTTCAATTGAGCTAGACGCTGAATTGAACTTTGGGTAGTTAGCGCAATTATTGTAGCGTCGACACTGTGGTGCAAGCAATCGGCATCACGATCCTTATGTGGTATACCCCAAGCACGGCGAAAAAAGGTGGTTATTTGGCCAGTCGGGGTAACGACATGTTGGCGATTCGCACCGTCGGCGTCGTTGTCGTCGTACTTCGCGAACTTTAAGTGTCGGCGAAGGTATTGTGCTAAGAACTTTTCGACGTAGCGCGTGTCGTTGAGCGCGCGTACATTCCAATCTTCTTTCGGTAGCGATTCGGCTAGTAGGCGTTGTCGCTTACCTCGGGACAATTTAGGATTAGCGGTAACGCGGGCACAGAAGTCGCGCCAACGTTCAGTGTGCCCCCATGCTTCAAATGGCGTCATGTTGCGCTTGTCCTGGTTGCATTTGTTGTGCACCAGTGCCTTATTGACGCGGCTATCATTACCACAGCGACTAAACGGAATGATGTGGTCAATCTCGCCGTAGCTCTTGTCGCTAAATAGTTCGTTTAAGGAAAGTTCTTCGCCACAGTACAGACACTTGGCATCTTGCTCTCGGTAAAACTTAAACTTAGATATCTGTAGACCAGTGGGCGTTGGAATATGGAACTCATTCTGTAGCCGTTCTATGATCTTTTCGTTAACGGCAGCGTTCTCGTCTTGATCGCGCTTAATCTTCATACGCTCTTGGAAGTTCTTGGCTAGTTCGCCAGCGCTCTCGACACCGATGCGCACGGGCGCGCCATATTTACGGATGATGGCATTAATAACCTTGATAGTTTGGCTGATTGCGCGCTTAACAATTGGATTGGTGATTTGGTTCTGCTCGTCCTTGTTCAGTGGTGGCAGCTTGCTCTCTTCGCCGTGCAGCCGTTGATTGAACTCATAACCAGCAAGGACTAAGGCCTTGTCGTAAGTGTTGCCCTCTAGAATGAACGGCGTGATTTTGCGGATAACCTTGGCAGATAGATGACCAAAGCCAGGATAGGATAGTTGCATCAGATTGGCGATTGATTGTTCGGATAGATTGACCGGTGCGCCATAGAATGTTGTTAGTTTGCGCAAATCTTCCTCGATTATGGAATCGTCTTTGTTGACGGTTAAAACTTCGCCGATGTAGTCGAATAGATCTTTGTCAGCTTCGATCTTGCGCCAATCGTCAGGTGAGTCCTTGGTTGCCTTCTTGATGTCATGATAGAATTTCAGCTCAGCAAAGGTATTCTTCTTCTCTTTCGCGTTGTGGTCTTTCTCGAGCTCTTCATGCTTCGGATCTTTGCCACGGATATAGTCAAATGCGAAATTATTGTCGTCTTTGTGACCTAGGACTTCGCGAATGGCGCTATATGTTACTTTGCGAGTCGCCTTGCACTTGTCGATGCAGGCTTGAATTTGCTCAGGTGTTAATTGAATCTTTTCCTTTAGCGCGCCATCTGTATCACGTAGGTTGTAGGTTAGATGCGATAGGTCCTGAGCTAGGCGAAACATTTCGAAGGTATAACTGGCTTTTTGTAGACGTGGCTGGTCTTTCTCGTATGGACATTTGCCACGCATCTGGGCAATTAGTTCTTTAGTCATGAATGGCCGCTGGTAAAATAGACCATTTTTATTACCCTGCTCTACGTCACCTAGTAATAATAGATGAATATTTTGGTCGGTTAATACGGGATAGAACTGTTGCTGCTTGGCTAAAATTGCTTTAATTTCGCACTCAAAATTAGCTCGCACAAATGAGTTCTGGTAGTTGTCGGCTTTGTTGCGACGATGCGCCTTAAACTTATCGTCGTTTAGCAAGGCTGCACCAACGGTCTGATAAGTATCCAATAGCTTGGCGTTCTCGCTAATTGCAGATAGTACCTTGCTGCCTTCAGGGTCTTTTTCTTCGACAGCCTTGCGGTTTGACTTGTAACCACGGCGCTTGGCGATGTGGTGCAAGGCAACAAATAGCTCTTCGGGGGATAGTTGCTCGGTTAGGCCTTTCTGGCGCAAGATATACGGGTCGAGCTGACCGGCGTGTGGAGTAAGAAGCTGCTCGATCTGCGCACTAGATAATAATTGATTGTCAATAAAAAATTGCTTTAGATAATTTAGACGCTGACGACGGCGCTTCAGGCGTCGGCGAGCGCTACGGGCGGTGCGTCGTGGCACAGCTAGCGACTTGCCGTCTTTGGGATTTTCGGGCTTTTCAAAGATGCGGACGCCTAAATCTTCAATGCGGTTTTTATCTAAATTGATTACCGACCAACCAATCGACGTGGTTCCGAGGTCTAAACCTAAAGCGTATTTCATATCTACATTATAGCAGAATGTATATATCTAGAGACATAAAATATAGCCGGCCGTCGCCGACTATATTACTTTGTAAGATTTCTAAACTCGTATTGCGGTTATAATAAAGATGACTAAGAGTCAGAGCTTTGCATAGAACTGCTATCAAGCGTAGAACCGCAGACTACTTTAGCAGACTACTTATTATAGAAACCTGTACAAATCAGATAATGGTACAATTCTTACTTAGGGAACTGCAGTATCATTGTATTGCATAGCGCGCTCGCGTGTCAATACGTAGATAAATGTGCGTATATAATGTCTCGTAATGTAGAACAGGACGAGGATAAGGATATTGTATGCAAACTATATAATGCATATACAATGGGCAAAGTTGATAAATTTGAAGCTTTAATTAGTGTGCTTTTTGTGGCGTGCTACGTAGCCAGCGTATCGAACGTGTCGCTTAGGCACATCGTTATTCGGGCGACTATTTGTTCTCAGTAATGCACATATAAAGTCGAACTGTTCATGCGTAATAGGCATGTTATCGAGGCTGTTATATACCTCCATGAACTTTTGCTCAAAAGGTATTTTACGGGGTATTGTTATAATGTCGCGGTCAGCTAGACCGGTTATATGGTACTCGACATTTCGCATATACATTACGACGGTATTCACCATTGGTATAATGCGAACCTGGTCTCTGATGTCTGCTGGTAGCTGATTTCTTAGTACTTCGGCATGGTGATTAACTTGCAAGAATGGGTTGTACAATTTGAACGACTTGTCAGACACGCTGTGTTGCCAATAGGTATCTTTAGCACTTCCAGATATTACCCCAGACAGAGTTTTTACTTCTAGTACGAAAATTGCATGTTTGGATGCTACAACCATATCAACTTCGCAGCTTCGTCCTTCTGCGTCGCGCAGATATACGTTACGAAAAACTTGTGATTTTGGAATGTGTAGATCTTCAATTAGTGTTCTATAGATGCACTGTTCGCCTGCTTTGTCAAAGGTACTGTATTCGTTGGAATTACGTGCATAATCGACGTAGTATTTCAGGTCGTCGACAACCCGACGGAAAAGACTTGGCTTCTTCGTCGGGTTGACTGAAGGTTGCTGTGGTGTATTAGAAAAGTTGTCCATATACTTAACAAGATTATATCATAACCGTATACAGGTGGAGTGTTTAGTATGCTCGTGTGCCAATGTGTGGACAAACGTGCGCTAATATGTTAATGTATAAATAATCCTGTCAGTGATGATGGGTTCGTATATTCCAGCTAGTGAAAGGAAGCAAAGATGCTTTACGAAAAAGTGTGTCCTGCGGAGATCGAAGGTATGCGCGCCAGGCTACATAAGGCCTATCCAAGTAATACAATTGATCGATACGAAGCTATCGTTCGCGTCTTGGATAATGATGGTTGCCAATTTTACATTATCGACCATTGGTGTGCTGAATACCTGGTTGTATGTCGACCTGAAGATAAAGATGCAACTGACGTCTGTGGGTTCTACTTTGCGCCTATTCTCTGGTGTGATTGCCATGAAAATATAACTTATATTGAGCTTCGTGCGAAAATCATAGAAATTATGGACAAACAGATTGGAGACTGGCGTAAGTATCAAACGAACAATGCGATTAGTCTGTGCATTTGCGAGGGTGAATATAATCCAACGGCTTATCCATTGATTCGTGCACTTATCTAGCGTCCCCCGCCCTAGACTTGATCTAGGGCGGTTTTACTTACTGTATACAGTTACAGATATGGTATAATAAAAATATATGAGTGAGGATGCTAAGACGGCTGAAGTCGTGCAGGATTGTTCAACGAAGTTTTCGTCGCGCACGTTTGATGATTTTATATTGGCGGTGCGTGATTACGCTAGGGGTCTGAGAAATCTAGTCAAGCTAACGGATACTGATAATGCTGTGGAGTTGGCTATTCACCGCAGTAACACAGACAAATATTATACCTGTTTTAGGTTCATGCGAGACGGACAGAGCTATCGCGATCGGCACTCCGTATACATTACTAGCGAGTATGGCGGTCGAGCTATTTACAATGTAGACACTTGGCACGATGGTAAGTGTGTAAAGCTGTTAAAGTATAATGATAGCCAGCGCTGTTTACAGGTGGTATTTGATAAAATCACCTATTATTTAGCTGTGGACTACGAAGTATCTAATCATTCGGCGGCTGATGGTCGGATTAACGAAGAAGATATTACAAAGCGCAAAGTTGATCTGCTGTACAAGGTATCGAAGCGATTTGGCGAAAATGCTGAGCTGAGCGATATGACTCCAGATGCACCGGACTTTCGTGATGCATATAGAGATAACTACAAAAAAGCCGTTAACTACGAGATAAAGCATCGTATTAAATACCAAGATACACGTAGAGTGGTATTTGAGCGGCTGCAAAGCCTGATGGACGGAATTTCATCGGAATATGGTGCATATGCTACAGGCCGTATTGACGCAACACTAGCCGAGTATCCCTATGATGATGCTAGCTTTGCTGAAGCGGATGTAGTCGACGAGATTCGTCGGTCAGTTGGCCGGATTTCTAATATCGCTACGATAGATAGCGAGCTACTGTCGGTTAACGCTAGTGATGGTCGTGCTGTTCCCTATGTCTATTTCGCAGGTAGTGGCGCTAGCGGTAGTTATCTGCTAGAAACGACGAATGGTGATGGTGGTAAAACCGTGTATCGGCTACTGTATCGCGACCCAGGCGGCGTACGTGAAGTATTGTCGACTAATAATCCCGATAAGGTTGTTTATACGATTTTCGATACGCTAAAGGCTGCCAAGTCGACTATTGCCGATGACCAGAATTACCAGGCGCTAATGGAAGAGCTGCGACAGAATGTAGCAGTTGACTCATCGAAACTGATGTCGGGTGCTGACGAGTCAGAACAAATTGAGGCTGAGGAATCAGGTGATAATAGCGGTCTAGAATGTGAGCAGTCGGCGCGCGAGCTATCTTTTACTGAGAAAAAACAATTTGCCAAGGAGATTCGTGATGCGCAGGCCGATCTGGTTGCCTTGGCGCTTAATGCGTCCGGCAAGAGCAATCCTTCTGACATTTATATTTACCTGATGATGGAAGGCAGCTTGCTGTCTTATAACGTGTTTTATGTGTGCCAGAATAGAGTTGTCACTCTAAGTGATGCTGAGATAGATAAAGCCGCGCGTATGCGGTCGTTAAAGGCGGGCATTTCGAGTAGCAAGAAATTGCGTGCAGTTTATGTAAAGTGGGGTCAGCCGGTGCCAACGGAGACTAAGATGCACTACAGCCTAGAGGCTAAGAAGCTTGATTGTGTATATAGCTTTGATAACGTAACAGACGAGGTGAATGGTCGTACCGCAGCTACTTCGTTTGCCGATTGGCGCCGTAGTATTGCGCTGGCGCTATAACCGTAGCTCGCCTACCCTTTTATGAGGACTTGGTGAGTCGTCGGCATTTCTATGTCTGGCTAGTGAAGATAAAAAGCCCTGGCGTTAACCAGGGCTTGGTTTGCAGTGAAGTTAGTCTTCGTTATCCTGCTCATCACTGATGTCGCGATATGACAGATTTCCCCAATAGTCTAGTGCTTCATGAGCTGCGCTCTTACACGCTTGGCGAAGCCCTGTGCTACTCCCAGTTGCATAGGTGTGCTTTCCAGTCATATAACTAGGATTATGTTTGTAATGATAGTGGTTGTAGAAGTCTTCTGCTAGCTGTTCAGGGTGGCGTAATTCGGTGCGAAACTGAATCACACCTTTATCGGTATGCGTCTTATTATAGCTTTGGGCTTCATCGGATAATGTAAACATAACCCAGGTAACAACACAAGCTATGAATTGGTTAGTCTTGCGACTGGGTCCTAAAATTAGCTGACTGTGTCCACTGGCATCACAGACTGAGGTCTTGCGCTTGTCAAATTGATACGGGCGCAATGCCCACTCTTTTAGTAGCGTGAAGGATATTTTATCGGAATTATCAATGTAATCAATATCGAGGTGAAGGTCTTCTAGGACGTCCAGCGCGGTTCCCCAATGATATTCATTTTGATGGTTGGGATCATTAAAGAACTCAACTTTGTTGGGCATTGTAATTCGACGGGTTTTCGGGTCGTACTCGAACCCTATGGGTTTTATCTCGAATTCGTCTGTAGTTGTCATGCTAGCTCCTACTGCTCTTTGGAAGGTGCAAATTACTATTATATTATAATATATTTTATCGGATTAGTATAGTCGGTGGAAATTGGCATATAGTGTATTCAGTAGCTTGTATAACGCTATCCACAGTGTATAATGGATATTTAGTAGGATTTGGTTAAGGAGAATGAAAATGGAGTACAAACAACAGTGTCGTTCATGTCATGCAGAAGATACAAGCGTATCTAGTTGTAATAGGTACGATAGTGAGGATAGTGTTAGCGAATATCTAATTCAAGATAGTGAACTAGCTAGGGATGAGTCGTCGGCTAAAGCAGTCAAAGAAATGCTGCAGAATAGTAGCTATGAACAGCTAATGGTTGCTAAACTGTGGTATGTAAAGCGGTCGTCAGACTATGAAAATAAAATTCTTCAAGCTAGTAATACTCAAGCTGATGAGTGTATGTCGATAAAAAGGGCTATGCTTTATGGTATGCTAAACAGGTTCTCCAAGGCGGCAGAGATTGCAGATGATCTGATCAAAGAAAACTATCCCAATAGATATCTTAATGATGCCGATATAGTTAAATTGTGGGCTGCTGAAGATAACGCATACAATGCAGCGGTCGATAACGGCAAGTTGGAGCACAATAAGTAAAGAACCTGTAGTAAAGAAAATAACCCCGCGTTATATGCGGGGTTATTGTTAGAGTTTTTTGGCAGTTTTGGCGGTTGTAACAGTCTTCACGTGAATGGGCTGGCGCCACTGCACGGGCGTATCGTCGTCCGTTTTAAGCAGCTCAGCGAATATTAATGGGCTGATAGCGATACCTACTGCCATTATGGCTAACAGCAGTACAATACCTACAGAGATACCTCCGGCGGCAGCGATTATCTTGATAATCTTGACAGCGCGCCGTTGCCCTGCTCTATCCTCTAACAATTTGGAACTATGGTTCATAATGACCTACTTTCTATGGGATATGAACCGCATAAGCTATCAATTGCGATGGCTTACAAATCGCATTATACTCTTTGTGACCTATCATGTCTAATTGGCGTGTTAATTCTTCACATAATGACCAAGTTTGGTGTATAATATAACTGTATTTGGGCGTCGCCAAGTGGTAAGGCACCAGGTTTTGGTCCTGGCATTTCGGGGGTTCGAATCCCTCCGCCCAAGCCAGAAATTATAAGATGCAGCCTTTAATTTATTGAAGGCTGCATCTTTTTGCTTTAGCAATGTATTCATCTGCAGCTGCAACAATTTTATCAGCAATGTCTTCAGGTGTAGGTTGTGGCTTGTCTAATGGGTACATGTAATCGTTTAAGTACGTAAAAATCGGATCTAGTTTGCCGCCCTTTTTGATTTTGCTGCTGTCTATATTTAGAGCTTTGGCGTAATCTTTGATATATTTCCAGACTAGCATATAACCTTGTGTAAAGATTAGCTGATACTTGCCTGCGTTGACATCTAACTTCGGCAAGACTGTCAGTATGTGCTTTCGTAAAGTCTCTTTGGCGTCGTTATTATTCATAGTTACATTATAGATTATTTGGTTAAACATATAAACTATGCCCCAGTAAATGCGGTGACCAGTTGCCGTACTGTTGAGTTAACCTACCTTCTTACAAGCAGCGCAAGGCTAAAATACCTCCTTTTTACAAAGGAGGTAATAGGCATAACTTGATTTGTTATAACTAGACTATAGCTGCTTGGCTTCCTTCTCGGCGGCCTCTTTGGCGGTCTTTGCCATGCGGCGCTTGGCAGCGTTGATGTCGCGGATTACATTCTCGGTCTCCTCGGCGATCATTAGCTCTTCGTTGGTGCGAACCATCATGATCTTTGGTGTGTCTTTGACAGAGATAACGCCATCGACGCCGTTACGACCGACAATTTCGCGGTTGCGCTCTTCATCGATGTCGTAACCAAATACGGTTAGGTGATCACAAATTTGCTTACGTAGGGCTGAGCTATTTTCACCAATACCAGCAGTAAAGACGATGGCATCAACCTTTGGTAGTGCAATCATCATGCCGGCAATGTATTTAGCGATACTGTAAGCCATGACCTTCATGGCTAGCTTGGCACCCTTGTGACCCTGTTCGGCGCCCTCTTCTAGCTCGCGCTGATCAGAGGTTAGTCCGCCTGACAAACCATAGACACCGCTCTGGTGGTTTAGTTCATCCAAAATTTCGTCAGCAGTCTTGTTTTGCTTATCAGCCATGTATGATACAACTGCTGGGTCGATGTCACCGGAACGTGTACCCATAACCAGACCTTGTAGTGGGGTGAAGCCCATTGAGGTATCTACTGACTTGCCGTTATGAACAGCAGCAACTGATGCACCACCACCGATGTGGGCGATCACAAAATCACTCTCCTCTAGCGGGATGTTTAATAGTTCGGCGGCGCGGTGGCTAACATACTTATAACTGATACCGTGGAAGCCATAGCGACGTACACCGTACTTCTCGTACCAGCTATCTGGCACTGCGTAGCGGTAGGCTTGCTCTGGCATGGTTTGGTGGAATGAAGTATCGAATACAGCAACCTGTGGTAGGCTTGGCATGACCTTCTGGATAGCGCGCATACCGGCGACTGCAGCAGGGTTGTGCAGTGGTGCAAATGGCTTTAGTGCCTCGATCTCGTCAATAATCTGGTCTTCTAGTAGAACCGGCTCAGTAAATACGTTGGTGCCGTTTACTACGCGGTGACCAACCGCCTTTACGGTCTTCTTTAGGCCGCGTTCTTCTAGTTCATCGAATAGGCGCTGGATTGCGTCGACATGCGTGCCCTTCCCGTCTAGTTGATCTTTTTCTTTGGAGTCGTTCGCTTCAATAGTGAATGTTGCACGACCACTATTTAGGTGCTCAGCTTTACCGCTGGCGATTTCCTTGTAGTTGGCGGCATCAAGTAGCTGAAATTTCAAGCTCGAGCTGCCACTGTTAATAATTAGAATTGTCTTATCCATAACTATATTATACCATAAATCAGTTTTACGACTTAGCTATCGTGTCATAGGCGGCATTGATTACCAAATAAATTATGGGGCGCAATTGCGCCCCATAAGGAGTCTAGTCTATTCTGGCATACCCTAGGCTGCTTAGTTGCTCGGCAATGTCGTCATACGACTTCCCTGCGAGCAAGCCACCCGCCAGAAATCCAACATTACTTACTTCGCATAGTGCCACATCGGGCATCTTGAAGGTTTTGAGGTGATCGTAATCTTTGAATTCAAAGTCGACCATTGCGAGGCCCTTAAGGGCGCCCTGAAATACGTCGACTTCAGCCGGGAATCCATCGATGTCAATGTTGTACCGCAGCTTCTCGACAATCGCCTTAGAGGTGATTTTCAGAGCGTCATATTCGTTCTTGTTGAGTGGTATAGTATTCTCGACTTGCTGAGTGGTATCACCTTCATGTACGGGATATTTCTTTGTGATGACATAGGTGTCATCTTTTGCACGGATTCGAATGTGCGGATGATCTACTCCATGATCGGGGATGTAGACATCGACCATATGCTTTGGTGTTGCACTATTTAGCTCATCTGGAAGCCTTCGTAAGAGATACGTACGCTCGAGTTCAATAGATTTTGTCATTTTTAACTCCTTTCTAAGGTTCAGGTATTTTTTGATGGACTAGCCCATCAAAACAGATCCTGCAGTTAAGTTTATCACAGAATTAGTAAGATGTTTATTGCTTATGCAAAACTGGATAGCACTTGCTACATCTTCTGGACGACCAATTTCACCGCACATGTTAGATGCGCCCACAGACTCCTTCTTTGTGGCACTCCAGTCTGATATCATACCGCTATCGAAGGCGTTAGGTACGATTATGTTAGCACGTACGCTCGGTGAGTACTTCTTTGTAATACTATGCATAATTCCATTTAACGATGCTTTTGTTGCGGCATAAGGAATCTTGTTTGCGCCCGCGTAAGCCGAACTTGAACTTATATATGTCAACGACCCTCGCCTATTTCGTTCGATTAGATACTCCGACACGGCCTCGCTCAATATTGCTGGCATAAGCTCATTAACCAAGAAGCACTTTTTCCAGCCCTTGTCTGAAACGCCGGCAACGAACACTATATTTGCGCAATTGACATTATCTTTACTGTCAAGAGTTGCCAATAAAGCATCAGTTAGTTCCTTAATGGAGGATTCGTCGCTTATACCTGAATATTCTACAAACCCCGTAAGTCTATCTGGGTTTGTCCTTCCGAAAAAGCTACAGTTTGAGTCTGGATTGAGTTTGCTATAGGCACTGCAAATCTTACTACTAGCTCCAATGAATATCGTTAGCTGTCTCATCTTAACCTCACTGATTCGCCAGTACGATCACTCTTGTATATTGCATCTATTACGCGCATGTCAGTCATCTGATCCTTTAGGTTGCTGTCATACCTAAAACCTGCTGATGCCTTGTCTACAAAGTGCTTCAACTGTGACTCCACCTCTCCATCCTTTGATGTGAATTGGTGTATTTCCAATTCCTTCAAATCGCGATCAAATAGGGTTACCTTTCTGTTGTCTAAATATACTGCACCCTTAGAGCCAAAAATGCGAATCCGTTCACCTTTTCGAAGAAATATCTTAGTCGTTAAGATGTTGCCGTTGATGCGACCATTGTCATAGGTCATCATAGCCTTCAAAGTGTCGTCAATTGTATAGTCATTACTTAGGCTATTGTAGTTTAGCTTTGCATAAATGATATCCGGCGTTCCGAACAAGTAGGTTAGGAGGTCTATAGTATGGTAGCCTAAATCTAACGCAGCCCCGCCGCCAGATATCTTGACATCAGCTCTCCAACCTTGCGTTTCTGGACTCATTGATTTGAGGTTTAATGTATATTCTGCATATAATGAGTAGATATTTCCTATCCTGTTCAACAGCTCTTTGGCGGTATCATACAACTTAGAGAATCGGCGCTGGACGCATATCTGAAGAAACGTATTATTCTTCTTGTATAGGTCTACGATCTCCTTGGCTTCATTTAATGTCATGCCCAAAGGCTTCTCTTTTAGTGTAGCAACTCTGTTTTCTGCAAGTACCTTAAGAATTGGAAGATATTGATTGTGCGGAACGCATACGATTGCCAGGTTTATTCCGCTAAAGTCCTTAATATCACTAATACTACTGTATGCTGGAATGCCTAATTCCTTGGCAGTCTTTTCGGCTATAGCGGAATTAGGCTCTACAACTCCGACAATGTTTAATTCTTCATTTTGCAGTATTGCTGGTATATGATCTTTCAGCATCTGATGACCAAGTCCGATAACGATAATATTTCTCTTTATCATACTAATATATTATTGTAACGTGCCCATGCGGTCAAATAATTTGCATTAGCTCTATACCCTCCAGAAATCATTGAACTAATACGCAAAATTGTTTTATCCATGATTATATTTTATCGTAAATAAGTTTCTTTAGTCTGGTAATATCTGTAAAAAGTAAAGTCGCTAACCGCGAGGATTAAAAATAGGCCGGATGACCGGCCTATATGGATGGTTGGAGTGGATTTGTTAGCTAGTGCTGGCAATTGCGCCCTTGTCGTCGTGGTCTATACTGCCTATTGAGCCAGCGCTACTCGTGGGCGGAATTGAATCGGTAATGCCATACAGTTGAACCAAGTCGATTAGCTTAATTGCCTCGGATATTGTGCCTAGTGCCTCGGCGCAATCGCTTAGTTGCTGCATAGCCATATCATATTTGGCTGATAGATCAACGTTTTCGTAGCGATATTCCGAATTGTCGAGAGCTAGTTGGTCGATTCGAGCCTCTAGGTCTTCGATTTTGCGCGCGTTTAGCTGCCTTTGCTCAAGAAAGGAGTTAGTCAATTGTTGTAGATCCTCCTCGCTCTTCTTTTTCGCTTCCTCGTGGTTTAATTTCGCATAGGCTAGATCGGTCTGCAGGCGCTTAATTTCTTTTTTCAAATCCGCGTTTTCTTTTTGCAGATTTTCGATACTTGGCTCGGTCATGTCTACTCCTTAGGTTCGAAGTAGCGAGTGCTACTAACGTCTCTATTATATACCATTGACGGTACTGCTGCTTATTCGAAACCAATAAGATGGAGGATTATAGTGAAACTGGCGCTGCTATTGCGTAGACATTATCAAGTATTTAACTCTTTCTGATACTGTACTCCCCTGCTACTAATAGCGATAAAAACAAAATGAAGAGCCGATTCGTAAAGATATCAGCTCTTCATTATGGTGGGCGAGGAGGGACTTGAACCCTCACGGACAAAAGTCCACAAGATTTTGAGTCTAGCGCGTCTACCAATTCCGCCACTCGCCCATATATTGTAAATGGAGGCACCTGTGGGAGTTGCACCCACCTACGCGGTTTTGCAGACCGCTGCGTAACTGCTCCGCCAAGGCGCCAATAGGCATATTATACTAGAGCTCAGCCGGTAGCGTCAAGCTATGCGGCTATTTGTCTAGCGCATATCTTGGTTGCGGTTGATCTCCATCTGCTCGCTAATGTCATCAGCAGAGTTACTTATCCTAACCGCCCGCTTTGCCTTGCTGTAATATCGGTAAATCATAGCGACGATTAGACATGCAAATAGTACAACTAGTCCGATAGAAAAAATATTGATAAACATCGGCGTATTATCTTTTGCGCCCTGTGCCTTTTTGCAGTATTCTTCAGTGTAGTTTGCTTTAACGCAGTTGTCGTAGAAGGTGTTGGACTGGGGCTGACTTTCAACTTTCGACATAGTTATATTTTAGCATAAACAGTAATTATCGGGTTGTCGTCGTTGGCTACTCTGGGGTTCGAAAAATATCCATATCAAAAAGAGGTCAATGAAGACCTCTCGTACTGAATAACAACAATGGTGCGGGTTAAGAGACTCTAACTCTCGACCTCATCCTTGGCAAGGATGCGCTCTAAACAACTGAGCTAAACCCGCATATAAATTCGTAAAGAACTATATAGAGTATAGCAAAGCCTCGATGGCTTGTCAACAAAAACGACCCACGAAAGTGAGCCGTTCTTGTTTTGATAATATTAAATATAATGTGCACTCATGCCGCCGTGGTGGCTTCTCCCAGACTCGAACTGGGGACACAAGGCTCTTCAGGCCTCTGCTCTACCAACTGAGCTAAAAAGCCATCATAGCGCCACGAGTACTGTTATTATATACTAAACCATACTGATTTTGCAAATTAATCGATACTGATTTGTTTGGCAAAAGTATATTATAGGCTAACAATTGATATTCCGTTTACCCATGTAGCGTTCGAAGCTGCCTACCTTAGCTACGTCTAAATATATGCGCGATTTGTCGGTTAGCCTGTGTCGTGATAATCAACAACCAAAAACGGACGCACCGAATCCCGATTGTTGATATCAGAAGTAAGCACTTACGTTGCATACTTTGGAGTCGATGACGTCCGTTGTTATACGCAACGTAATAATGCAGTACATCCTGCATGCTTACTTCAATTAAACTGATATCAACGTTTTAATTATACTACAATTACACACATCGCTGTAAACCTAGTTGTATAATATAAACATGAATGATGACGCGAGGCGGCCACTAGCAGAGCGAATGCGCCCGAAAACATTAGACGAGGTAGTTGGTCAGGATAAGGCAATGGTGCTACTGCGGCAGATTGTTGCTAAGGGCGAACCAATCTCGCTAATATTCTGGGGCCCACCTGGAACTGGCAAGACTACCCTGGCGCGTATTATTGCTAGTGAGGTTAAGGCGGACTTTATTGAAATTTCAGCAGTCAGTGCGAAGAAACAGGATGTTGAAAGTGTAATTGAACGAGCACGGCAAAATTGGAATTTGCGGATTCGCACCGTGCTATTTGTGGATGAGATTCACCGCTTTAACAAAGCGCAACAAGACGCCTTCTTGCCCCATGTTGAGTCTGGCTTGATATCCCTGATCGGTGCAACTACTGAGAATCCTTCGTTTGAGGTCATCAGTCCGCTGATTAGCCGTTCACGAGTGATTGTTCTGCAACAGCTAAACACGGATAATCTAAAGCAGATTTTAAAGCGTGCTATCGTGGCTGAACATCTAGAGGGTCGCATTACAGATGAGGCAATTGATACGATTGCCTTACTAGCCCACGGCGACGCCCGCTCGGCGCTAGGTAATTTAGAGGTTGCCGAGGGTCTAATTGGCGGTGATCAGAAAATTACGGCGCAGTTAGTCGAAGAAGCTGCAGGTAAAAAACTGCCCCGCTATGACAAGAAAGACGATAGTCATTACGATACGATTAGTGCCTTTATTAAATCTATGCGTGGCAGTGATGAAACTGCGGCGATGTATTATCTAGCGCGAATGGTGCAAGCCGGCGAGGACCCAAAATTTATTGCACGGCGTATGGTGATTTTTGCTAGTGAGGACATCGGTCTGGCTGGAAACGGTGCTCTAAACTTGGCGGTATCTTGTTTTAATGCGATTGAACGAGTTGGTATGCCTGAGGGTGGCATTATCCTGTCGCATGTGGTGGCGGTATTGTGTCGGGCGCACAAGTCGCGCGAGAGCTATAACGAGTGGAAAGCAGCTAAGCAACTAGCCAATCTATTCCCTGATTCGGCAATTCCGTTGCAGATCCGTAACGGTGAAACCAAACTAATGAAGGATCTTGGCTATGGCAAAGGGTACAAATGGGAAGCGGGCTTCCACGGTATAGCTGATTACCTGCCTGATGATGTCCGAAAATATTTAAATCATAGTAAGCGCACGAAATAGCTAGTATTTTACTGTGCACCAGTCTAATCCATTAAGCCTATTTTACGGTCTTTAATACTAGCGCCGTTCGGGCGGGTAGATATAGCTTTAACTGCTTGCTGCTATCCGCGCAATATTCCATGGCTGTGTCGACGCGATCATAACCGCCGAACTGTTGGTCGTCGGTAGATAGTACGATGTGGTATTGCCTAGGTTCGGCGTTGATAGCTAGATCAGTATAAGAATTATTGGAAAAGTTATAGACAAACAGAAGGTTGTTTCGCATGTAAGAGACTAGCTTCTTGTCCTCGTGGATTTTGACGTAGCCATATTCGGACGGCGTTAACTGTTTGATTACCTGAATCATGGCACGATCAAAGCTATTGAGCCATTGGAATTTTAATTTAGGGTTGTCTACTAAGGACCATTGGCGTCTAGCATATTTATATGACCAGTTGTTGCCTTCGCGTGGAAAATCAATCCATTCTGGATGGCCAAACTCGTTGCCCATAAAGTTTAGATAGCCTCCGGCGTTTGTGCTAGCTGTGATTAGCCGAATCATCTTGTGCAGTGCAATGCCTCGGTCAACAATTAAATTCTGATCAGATTTCTGCATGTGGTCATACATTTCTTTGTCCAATAGACGGAATATAATTGTCTTGTCGCCCACCATAGCCTGATCGTGGCTCTCGGCGTAATTAATAGTATGCTCTTCTGGGCGATGCGAAGTGAGTTCGTGGAATAGTTTACCCATCTGCCAATCTTCGTCGCGCTGGTCTTTTAGCATCTTGATCCATAGATCAGGTGCACCCATGTTAAAGCGGTAATCAAAGCCAATACCACCCTGCTCTAATGGTGCAGCCATACCTGGTAGCGCTGACATGTCTTCGGCAATTGTAACAGCCTGTGGGTCTAATAGATGAATTAGTTCATTTGCTAGCGACAAATAGGTCAGTGCATCTAGATCAGTGTTGGGTGTAAAATAGTCGTCATAGCTGGTAAAGGCCTGACCAAGACCGTGGTTATGGTAAATCATACTAGTGACGCCGTCAAAGCGGAATCCGTCAAAGTGGTATTCGTCCTGCCAAAAATGCAGATTAGACAGCAGAAAGTGCATGACCTGTGGCTTGCCGTAATCAAACAAACGCGAGTCCCATGCGCTGTGTAGTTCGGGCTTGAAGTATTGACAACAATCACCTGCGAAATTGCCTAAACCCTCATTTTCATTTTTGACGGAATGAGAGTGTACTACATCCATAATTACCCGCAGCCCCATCTGGTGGGCAGTGTCGATTAGGTGCTTTAAGTCGTCGGGCGTACCAAAGCGACTGCTCTCGGCGTAGAAATTTGATACCTGATAGCCAAAGCTACCGTAATACGGGTGCTCTTGAATGGCCATTAGTTGCACTGTGTTGTAGCCTAAGTCTTTGATGCGTGGCAAAACCTCCGTCTCGAATTGACGGTAAGTCGACACGGCTTCACGATCACCCGACATGCCGATATGGGCCTCGTAGATTAATTGCTCGTCTGGGCGCTGCGGCGCCTGGCTCTGCCAGGTATATTCAGTATTTGGCGCCCATACTACCGCGTCAAAGATGTTAGTCTTGGGGTCTTGCACAACGTAGGTCGCATATGAAGGTATGCGTTCGCCGTTACCACCAGCCCAGTAAACGTGTAGCTTGTAATGGTCGAGATGGTGGAGTTTGTCGGCAGGAATTTTGAGCTCCCAAGCTGATTCATCCGCTGTGCGATCCATTGCAAAATCTAACCTATCCTGCCAATCAGTAGCGTCGCAGATAAAATAAATCGCAATAGCATTAGGTGCCCACTCGCGAAAAATCCAGCCATCTGCCGTGCGATGTAATCCAAAATACAGATGACCGAGGCTGAACTTGCGGACATCTTGACTGCCAATGATTTCATCAGTCTTGCGTGTTATGTATTCGTCTCGACTAATTAACCGCTGCCTATACGGTTCTAGCCACGGATCAATATCAGCAATTGTTGCGGTGTGGTTTTTCTGTGTAAGTATCTTGCCCTGCCCCTTCATTGCTATTATTTTACCATATTAAAACCCTCTCTGGCTAAACTATCAGAGAGGGTGATAGGAGCTTTATATTCTTTATTAAGCTTATCCTAGAAATTACATTCAATCTCGGTCATGTCCACGTTCCCATTGTTGGCACCTGGGAAGCCGGCTACCTTTGAATAAAGTATTTTCTGTAAGCGCAGATTAAGATACTCTCCTAGATTATCCGGCTCTTCAAAAGCTGAATTATTCGTGTAGGTGTCGGCGTCGTATTTGCGCATTTTATTGAACAGAGGTGGTCTCTTGTAAACATCGTCGTTCTTGCTACCGCATATTTCGTAAAACTTCTCGGCAACTAGTTTGGCTATGCGATAAGCATGGGGATTGTTCTCGATATTAGAGACGGTCTCATTGTCGGAGGAGTCGTCATAGCCACCCGGCGTCCATTGATCAGCAACACCGGCAATCACAGTAACGAAGATATCGCGTATATTTTCATTGTTTGCAAAATACTTATCGGCGACATCGAGCACAGAACGTCGATCTTGATATGCGTGAATATGCTTGGCATAGCGACTGATTCCGTTGAGTTCCTCCAAAGCCTTGTCCAGTACAGGGGTATTTTGGACATTGGCAACGTGTGCATTGTCGGAACTGCGGGTAGCGCGAGAGAACTTGTCTTTACCTGTGCTATTGGTAAGCTCGTTTTGTTCCATTTGAACTCCTATGGTTGAAGGTTCGGCCTAAGGCGGGTGCCTTAAACATCTCATATACTGTACTATAAAATACTAGTACAGTAAATACCCAGCCGTATATGGCTGGGTAAATAAATCTATTGTGGTGCGCGCGAAAGGACTTGAACCTTCACGAGCGTAAGCTCACTAGCACCTGAAGCTAGCGCGTCTACCAATTCCGCCACGCGCGCATGCATGACACATTAGAATTATAGCACACTATCCACGTGGATTAAACATACTGAAACGATTGGTGTTGTACTCTTTGCGCAGATAACGAACGAGGTCTTCTTGGTTGGTTAAGGTCTTAACGTCGGTATTCAGCGTGTTGAACGGGTCAAAAATCTTCTCGACCTTGGCAAATACCTCGGCGGTCTCTTTGTCGTATTTTGTTCGCGCGTATGGCGCCAGTAACCTACCCGCACCGTGACTGCCGGTAATCGAGCCTTCTAGTTGATTAGCAATCTCGGCCAGATTCTTTAGCGTGCGGAAGACGATTTGGCGATGACCTAGGTTGGCTAAGTTTAGAATTGGCTTAATACAGATGGTACCAGCGGCTAGATTACCCCAGATGCCTGCCTGTATGTTGTCGCGCGATAGCGCATGTCGAATCTTCTCAATGGCGTCAAAGACGTTTTCGGGCGCAACCGCTAGATCGGTAACTAATGGTAATGCAGCGTTGCCGTTATGGCTATAATTATTAACGACAGCAGTTGAATCATATAGTGTGGCTAGTACTGCTTGGTCTTCGGGTGTCTGCGCAACCTTGGCATCAGCTACGGCTGCGGAGTCTAGAATCTTGCCAGCCTGGCGCATGTGACGATTCTGATGTTTGTCGTCATATTCGATAAAGATTAGCGCCTTCGGAAGACTCTTGGTAACTAGCTTCCAAGGCTCGCGTCCGCTGAGCTCTTTGATTAGTGTTAGTGTGTCACCGTCAATAAAGCTTAATCGACAAGGATTGGTATCGATTAGGCGATTGGTTAAATCAGATAAATTCTGCTCGTCGGTTACTGCGGCGACCAGCATTGAAGTTTCTTTGGGTGTCGGTGTCAGATTCAGCGACATTTCGGTAATAATGCCTAGTGTTCCCTGAGAGCCAACAAATAGCGGTGTTAGGTCAAAACTACCGTCTTTACCTTTGACGCGGTCAAGCGCAAATCCGCCGTTATCTAGCGTGGTGCCAGCGCTAATCATGTCGATGGTTTCGGGGTTATCCTCGATTAGCGAATCGATAGAGCGATAAATCTCGCCTTCTAGTGTTTCAAGTCCCTTCTTCTCGCTCAGTTCTCGACGATTGAGGCGACCGGTCTGAATGACTTCGCCGTTTGCCAGTACAACTTCTAGGCGATCAACCCAGTCCAGCGCACTACCGTATTCAGCAAAATTTTCGCTAACCGCATTAATACCTAGAACTCCACCAATAGTGTGTGCTTGATCATTGTCGGTCTTAATTGGGAAAGTTAAGCCATGGGTGCCGACGGCTTCATTCAGCGTTGCAATGGTGATGCCAGGCTGTACCAAAATAAGATTAGATCGCAGGTCAAACTGCATGATGTGGTTCATGTGTGGCAAAAATGATAGAACAACACCACTAGAAATTGCCCCGCCGGTTACGTCATTGCCGTAACCACGAGCGGTCAGTGGTAGCACTTGCCCACGTTCAGCTAACCGCCACGCAAAACGTGCTAGTTTGCGCACATCGTCTAGAACGCGCGGCATGACAATTAGATGTGGGGTGATTGATAGAATGCTACTATCTGTAGCGAAATTTAATCGTGAATTGCTATCCTCGATTACTTCGCCAACTAAATGTTGATCTAAATAATCCCCAATCTTGCTCATGTTAATTATTATAGCACATACTAGAAAGCAGTTTTAATTATGCAAAATATTTGTCTAGAATAGCGCGAACTTGGTCGGTGGTCGTGCAGTCGTATAGCTGGGCGCGTAAATCGGCAGCGCCATCGAAATCCTTGATATAGATTTTAAAGAAGTGCTTCAGCGGATCAAATTTACGAGTAGCTTGATCGTTGATTGTGCGATATTTGTCATACTGTTCCAACTGATAACGAAAGAGGTCTATATAGTCGGCGAGAGGATGCTGCGCCTGTCCCTGCTCGTGCGATATGTCGGCGACTGGCGAGGTGTTGGTCGAGTGGATATTCGCCTCGTCTACTTTCTCGAAGCAGAATGGATTAGCAAATACACCGCGGCCAATCATCAAGCCATCTACACCGGGGTGTTCGGTTTTTAAGCGTAGGCCGTGCGCTCTATCGCGGATGTCGCCGTTGATAGTGATTTTGGTCTGTGGCGCTAGCTGATCGCGTAGTGCGCAGATGTCGTCAATTAGTTCGTAGTGTGCATCGACTTTGCTCATTTCTTTGCGCGTACGTAGATGAACGGTTAGATTAGCGAGATTTTGTTGTAGCAAAAAGCTTAACCATGGCCGCCATTCATCAAGTCGACTTTTACCTAGTCTGGTCTTGACGGAAACGGGTAGTCCTGCTGCTGCGGTAGCTGCGATAATTTGCCCAGCTAGTTCGGTATTACCAATCATGCCAGAGCCGGCACCGATTTTGTAAACATCCTTTACTGGACAGCCCATATTGATGTCGATTCCGCTAAACCCCTGCTCTTTTAGTCCACGAGCCATAATGCGAAAATGCTCTGGGTCAGTGCCCCATATCTGAGCAACGATGGGGCTTTCGGCTGCATCGTGCTTTAGACGACCCTCGGTACTAAAACGGCCTTTGTCACTGCAGTAACTGGCAGCATTGGTGAATTCAGTAAAGAAAACATCTGGTCGACCAGCGCGTGCGATGGTTTTGCGAAATACGATATCTGTCACCTCTTCCATCGGCGCTAAAATAAAAAAAGGCATCGGCAATTCATCCCAAAATGTCATGATAATAGTATAGCAAATTATTGTTGGAATCTGGATGTAATTTAGGTATAAACCTATAGTTGTTAATTGCCTAATGGTTGCAATACAAAAACAGCTCCCTACTGAGAGCTGTTTTATAGTGGTTCCGCTAATTAGCGCCTAGCATATTTGCGATAGCCAAATAGGGCTGTACCCGACAAAATAACAGAGATAATGGCAATGTCTGCTGTATTGTCATCGGTTTCTACACCAGTATTAGGAGCGGTTATTACTGCTGATTTACCTGATTTGTCTTCGTCAATTGGCTTGGTTACCTCTATCTTGGTGCCGTTATCGTCTTTGGTGTCTGGCTTACATTGATGGTCAATGCTTGACATGTCACTATCACCATAGTTGTTTGCGCCGCCGTTCATTACGGTACTGCAGTCAACGGATAACTTGCTGCCTTCGGTCATTCCGCCTTTGGCGACGTTTATAACAGGTTTGCCATTGCTAGAGCTAAGCTTGGTTGAGCCTAGGATTCTAACATTTGTATTGCCGGTTGGATAAGAATCTGACTTCTCGATGTTTATTGGTGTATTTCCGGCATTAATCGTGCTAGAGTTGATTGTAACATTAGAGTTGCCACCATACAGATTGATTCCATTCCAGCGTGCACCTGAGATATTTAGATTATTGAACGTTGTATCATGGTTCTCTTGGTTGTACGACTCTCCGTCTTTCCATTTAGCATTTGCGCTCATAGTAATAGCGTTATCGTAGTGGCCTCTGATTGTCATATTGTTAACCGTGATACTCTTGTTTCCGCCGCCAAATACAACAACGTTGTTATCGGGTTTAGGTTCTGCATTGCTGCGAGTGTCGTCAATAGTAGTGTTATTTAGTACTGTGTCTTTGTTGTTCCACATCATTAATGCAGTGGTATTTCCAGCGTTCCACGAGTTGCCATTGTATTCAGCTGTTACATAAGATAACGCTTTAGGATCAAAGTTTCCGCGAATCTGTACGGTCTCTTGAAACTTATTGTTGGTAATACGAATTCCTTTGCTATCACGGTTTGATACTAAAAGGATGTCTTGGCTGGATGCGCTGCCTTTTACAAAATAATTACCTTCAATATTGAGGTTATTGAGCTGTCCGATCACCTTGCCATTTATTGTGCGCCAATTTTGCCCGTAGAAAATATTATCCTTAATAGTTACATTATCTAGAATGTCGCCATCTAGGCTGATAGGGGTTGGGACTTTTTTGTCGGATTGGAAGTCAATGTCACTAATCGACACACCGGAATGCTTAATGGTAAAGCTGCCACTTACCTTGGCGCGCGATGACTCCGCGCTCTTAATATCAATATCTTTTTCGATTGTGTAGTCGCCATCGTAAGGCTTATCTGCGTTGAGTTCTAATACATCACCATCACTAGCGTTCTTCAGTTGGTCGACGATATTGTCGGGTGTTACTGGTATTGTTGCTGCATTAGCGGTAGCCCTTCCGAAAAATAACACTGCAGCACCAGCTAACACTGCTACACTGAGAGTCTTTAAAGCTGTAGAATATCTCGCATATTCCATCTATCTTCTCCTTCTTCTATTTCTTCTCGCATAGTATTTCTACTATGCAACTAGTATATTCAAGTGCATATTGCAAGTCAAGGTGCTTAAACTTGCGTCGCTAGACCTAAGTGTTTACGGGTTCTCTCTCAACCAGTTCTCGAAGGCTACGATGTCTCTGTATTTGTCGCTCTGTTCGACTTCAGGCAAATTTAGGTGAATTATGTGATTCCAGACGCTACGAACTAGCTGCTTGAATTCGTCCATGGCTACGGTGTCAGAATAATCAACCTCCGGGCGGAACAGGTGACTGTCGTCGTGTGTGTCAGGCTCAATAAATTCCAGGGCGCCCGAGACTACGTGGAAACCGGCGTATTCGGCAGAATTCTCGATTAGCAGCTTGTAGAACATCAGCTGCTGCTGATAACGGCGAGCCTTGGCCTTCTGATAGTCAGATCCTCGCTCAGTGAAATCGTCCATACCTTTGCCAGTTTTATAATCAATTACCTGAATTAGCTTGTTCTTACGATCAACTATCATAGCGTCGATTTTACCAGTCAGACGAATATCGCCGTCTAGGATGGCTTCTAGTTTTTGCTCGGCTACCTGCCCCGGCGCGAAGTACTGACCGCGTTGATTCATGAACACAGTCAAAGCATGGTCGCCTTTGTCGCGGTAGAATTTGGCATCTTCGGGCGTTAATACATAACTATTTTTATCGAAATCCTGATGATAGAAGTCCAAAATTTCACTAATATTCATCAAACGATTACCGGCGGCGTTCATGACGTTATGAATTTGCTGCATGGTATGGTGAATGGCGTTACCGAAAATCTGCGCACCAGAAGTACCCTGTGGCACATGTAGTAGATTGCATAGTAGGAAGTGCTCTGGCCCGCCATTCATGACATCGGTAAAGGCATTGAGGTCGGTGGCAGATAGATGGTAATTAGCTAGGCGATTAGCCAGTAAAGCATGCTGGTCGGTGTCTCGTCGCACCATACGATCCATCATAGAAGTCTCGAGTTGCTTGATAGTATTAACTGTATCGGGCTCTGGTAATTCAGTGCGCTCAGGGAAGCTCAGCAGGTATTCTAGCTCGTTTAACTGCTTACCGCCTGCGGTGCTGTGACTAGTGATGATTAGCTGTTGCTTGGCGCGCGTCATGGCGACATACAGCAGTCGCCTACGTTCGTCATCATCACTACCCGAAGCCTGACCGTAAGGCATATTGTGCGGCCAGCCAAGATTACAGTTGCGATTCTTACACTTAGCACCCCATTGCTCGCTCTCACTGTCGATAATAAACACGGTTTCAAACTCTAGCCCCTTCGCACTATGTGCGCTCATCAGCTGGACATTGTGCTGGTCGCCATAGCTGGCTGAAGAGTAAATGGGGATATTGAGCTCTTTCAAGCGGTTTAGGAAATTCAGAAAATCAACTAACTTTAGTTCGCGGTCAGGCGTATAGTCTTTGAGATGTCGCAGCAATGTAGTCAGGTCGTTAAGGATGCTTAGGTACTGCAAAGTGTTCTCTTTGAACTTTGCGATATTAAAGTAGTAGTCAAAGAGTGGTGAACGGAAGACATTCGAACCCACCGGGCGCGCTGTCGCGCTGCCACCCTCCCTTTGCGAAAGGGAGGTAATATCTACGCTGTCGTTAACCTCGGTTGCAACTGTCCCGATTAGCTCTAATAAAATGTTATTCAGCGACGCGTTAACAGAGCGCCTAGCGAGATCTTTCAGCCAGAGGACAAGGTTGCGTGTGGCGGGTCGAGCTTCTAATTTTTCTAGCCAACGAGTACCACGCCCATTGCACTCTAGGCTGATCTGATAAAAATCAGCACGCGACAAGCCAAAGGCCTCGCTGGCTATTACTGGCGGCAGATAGATGTTGATATTGTTGTCATTGCCACGTGTCATAGCGTCGACTAGATGCGCTAAGTTAACAACTAGCTGGACTAATGGCGACTCTAGAATATCGCGCTGACGTTCGTAGCTGACTTTGATGTCGTATTTAGCAAGGTATGGTGCGACGGCTTCGAGACTTTTGTGCTTGCGTCCGATGATAGCGATTTCACCCGGTGCGGCGCCGTCGTTGATTAAATCTTTGATGGTGCGCGCGACATAATCGAACTCATGCTCGGCAGTCGTAGCGACAACTAGCTGTTGCTTAGCCGTGTCGGGATGGTTGGCGATGAGCTGTTTAGGTGTGCCGTCGACATTTGTTAGGCGGCTTAGAATGCCTTGGCTAACTAGCTCGCTGGACCGCAAAATACCGTCAGCGCTGCGGTAGTTATGCTTTAAGTTGATCTGTGCTAGGTTGTGGAAGCGCCGCGCAAATTGCTGAATGTTAGAAATGTCGGCACCCTGGAAACGGTAAATTGCCTGATCGTCATCGCCCACCACCATCAGATTTGGCGTGTCGTCGTAATCGGTCAGCTCGGATAATAGACGCATCTGAGCGTCGTTGGTATCCTGAAATTCATCCACCAATACGTACTGATATTGCTCTTGCAGATTGGCCTTTAAATCTGGGTTGTCATGTATGGCGTTAATGACACTGATGATCATGTCACCGAAGTCATATAAATTGCGTGCATCCATCTGTACTAAGTACTGCTCGTAGACATCAGCGGCATATAATAACTTCTCGCTCTTCTTCTGGTCTTTTAGGATAAAAATACTCTCGCCATTTTGTGTCGCCTTATCTAGCCATTCACCTTTCCAGGCTGTGATGGGCTTGGTAGCGCTGCGAGCATCTAACTGTTCAGATTCGTTAAGCGCGGCGCGGAGCGAGCGAGCGACTAACTCGCCCAATTTGGGCTCGTCGGTAAACTGCAGTGATGGCTGACTAGCAGCTATATTCTGGGTAACGCCAACTAGATCATAGACAGAATCGAGACACTTAGCGGTCATTCGTCCAGCGAAGGTGGTGTTCAGTGCTTCGTCAATCTGCGCACAGAAATCAAGGTTTTGTTGCGCTATCTGGCGGAGTTCATCGGGGCTAACGGCGGCTTTCTTTAGCTCGCCAATCATTTTTTGCAGATCACGCAGATAGGTAAATTCGTCCTTGTTGCGTGAGCGTAATGGATTGTTGAATGGCAATTTTTGCAGGATATCTTCGATAATCTCGGCCTGCGTTAATTGATCAGCCGACTGATAGTTTGCTCCATTATAAAAATATTCGTTATAGTGACCGATCACCATAGAGCCAAATCCGTGAAAGGTATTGATGGTAACCTTGTAGGCGTCGGGCCCGATAATGCGTGATAGACGCTCGGTCATGTTGGTGGCGGCCGCCTCTGTAAAGGTTAAACACAGGATATTGTTTGGCAAGACATCGGTCTGGCGTAGAATATTGGCGACGCGCATAGACAGCAGCTCGGTTTTACCAGTGCCTGGCCCAGCCACTACCATCACAGGTCCATCAATTTGATCGACCGCCGCGCGCTGCTCGGCATTAAGATTATCATACCTTGACTCAAATACCCTGTTGTAATCCATGGGTATATTATAGCAAAAAGTTATTTATTGCTGTCGGCGGCGGCGTTGGCTAACTTGACCATTTCAGCCTCGGCAGATTTGTCTAGCGGCTTCTGGACGACGTCTGTGTTCGCGTGTGCCTTGCTGCTGTCCATTGTTTTTACATCTGCGTGGGCGTCTTTGATGGACATTTTAGATAACGCAGCCGTTATTACCGGACGTTGTTTGCTTAACAGCTTATATAGTTTGCCTCTTGTTGTAGCTTCAGTACCAATAAAATCGTGATTATTACTATTCATTGCCTATGACTCCTTGTTTTTATAATACGTGTTAATGTCTACCCACAGTACGGGTAGATTCATTTGTGTTGCCACGCGCTCGATGTCTTTATTGATGCGTTCACCGCCATACTGAATGACACAGGTTGGCTGCGTTCTATCTGCCCCATCTTCGGTACTAACGTAACGATACAGGGCTACTTCGTTGTACACTTCAGCGCCGCCCCCTGCTTCTTCAATGCGTGCAAAATCCTCGAAACTTTCTAGCTTGCTCCGCATACTAGGGTTGAGTCTGCCTTGTCCATGTGTCGTGCGGGCGTCACTATGATACATGCCTAAGAGCCCTCCATCTGGTATAGCTGTAAATCCTAATATTATATTACTGGCGTAGCCTTTTATGCCAATACCCCGTTCGCAATTATCTGTTATTAGTGAAGTAGAGATTGTTGATAGGCCATAGGAGCAATTAAGCGCATCGGGATCTTTGGCTGCAGCGTCCTGTAATTTATTGCTAGTTGGATCAACATCGTGATTGTGATCCCGAGATATTGGGGATAGGCTAACACCCGTGTCGTGGCTCAATACTGCAAATTTTGCTCCATGAAGCTTAACTACCTTGCAACCCGACTCTAAGGTCGTATGATCCATGCCTGGAGCTTCGGCGTCTAAGTCCAACAAAGCGTCATTCCAATTTTTTGTATAATATTGTTCGATCTTCTCTGCGACATTCGATAGTACCATGAAGTTATCCGGGGCGAGAGCTTTGTTGATTGACTCTTTTGTTATTTTCGGATTAGTATGAAAATGCAACTGATTATATGCATTGTAATTTTCTACTATGCACATATCTAATTTTTGTCGCAGGCTTAACAGGGCTAGTTCTTCGGCGCTATATTTCGTTGCTAACTGCGCATCTGCTTCTCGTGCGGTGAGATGACTTGCATTTAGTGCTTGTCTAATTTGTATGAACTCTACGTCAGTAGTATTTAGTATTCCCTTATTCAATAGATCGACCATTTCATCGCTATATAAGTTGTGGGGATTGAATGTCTGCGGCCGAATGGATTCCAGGGGATCTAGTATGTATTCATGTGCTGCACAAATACGCTTAGGATCGTCACTCTCTAGATCGCTCTCTAGCTTACTGGCAACAATCTGACTGTAATTATCTAGCTCGTCTATATTATGTATGTCGAAGCGATTTTGACAGGCCAGGATGAGCTGTAAATTACCTATCGCCTGATCCGACAAGGTATTTATATTATCAGCAACTGACTTGAACAGTTCTTTGCTGCCTGTGGACTTTTGACAGCGCAGGAATCGTGCTAGTAGTTCAGACTTGTCCTTGAATACTGTTGGTAGTTGACTTATATCATTAAACTGCTGGATGGTTTGGCTGATTTCTACATCCGACATATTAGCTAATATCTCATCACCGCCGCTATCGTATTTAGCGAGACTTTTTATTGTGTCGTCACCAATTATTTTATTGCGGCCTTCTACGATTAGCCTGATTAGTCCAGGTCTCTGTTTAAAGTCTACTCCCAGTAGCAATTTATCCTGGGAATTAACGTAATTGGCGGCTACAGTAAGCTGCTCGAGATTTGCATTGTGCTGAGCGTTGAACCGTGCGAAGTACGTGCGAAGCCAAGGGTCTTTGATAGTCATAGCAGTGTCAATTGCCGAACGTTGCTCGGAGTTAAGGTTTTCTATGATGCTAGGATCTTTGTCGTTAGCCAAGTTGAGCATAGGCTCCCATATGCCATGTTTGAACATATCAGAAGCCAGTTGTGGTGTTGAAGTCCCGTTGCTATTGAAATAGTCCTTAGCCTTGTCACGATGTGTGCTAAAAAACGCCCTCCCTGGTGTCGTATTGAGTCCGTATTGATCATTGTCTGTTATTATTCCAACACCGCTAACCTCTGAATTATTGCCTGTAGTAGTGCCAGCTGTGTTTTCTCCAGCTTTCCGGTCAAATCTCTGGGCGTCCTGTTCTAGACTTAAATAAGCCTTTTCTCGGGGGCTCAATCTATAGTATTCATAAGAAGAAAAGGATTGCTCGCCGCGAAGGAATCTTTCTTGTTCTAGATTACCGACATCAAGGATGCTATCATAGAATCGATGGAGCTTATACGTTTCTTCGTTGCTACTACACAATGCACTACCAGATATCTTTTGTATAACTTCTAGCTTGGCGGATTCAAATGTGTCTACGTTCAGGCCGCCTTTATCAGTCCAGAAGCTCATGCGGTTACGGTCGGCTGCTCCCATTTTACATACACTGTCGGATAACATGGGCAATGGGCTATAATGTGGTGAGCCAAGCATATTATTAGTATGGCCACTATCGACTAAATCTCGCGATACGCGTTTAAACATTGCGTCGGCGTCGAGATTGTCAATAATACCATGATTAACAAATGAGTCCTGAATGTCTTTTGTTGGTGTTTCATGTATTTTGGCGTTTCGCACGAGCTCTTGTATTGTATCGGGGCTGCTGTATGACAAGTCCATGCCAATGCTCTTCAGTGTTTTAACGCAACTTCCTAGCTGGTCGAGTTGTTTGCTATCAATTTTATCTATAGAGCCTGCCTTGCGGATCTGACTTAGCTGGCATAGCATAACATTAGGTAGGGTTTCATTGTTCAATGTGTTGTTGTTATTTACAGAGTTGCGCATATAAGTCGCCAAATTGTGCGGATCGAACATGTTGCTGCTCGTCACTAGATTACTAATTGTTGCAATAACTGCTTCGTCGGGAAGTTTGGTGCTAGCACTGCTTGTGAAGACTTCTAAATATTTTAGAGTCATGTCAGCACTTTCTTTTGTTGGCGGTAGCTCAAACCCCTTTGCTGCGTATTCATTTAGCTTTGCACTAAAGGTCTCTGCTCTATTAGCGGCGTCTGCTGCGTTGTCTGACAATCTAGCTGATAACTCGCCGACTATAAGCTTTGACACGCGCTCGTCTGTGTAAGCCTTGTTGATGTCAATTCTTGTGTTTTCTGCAAAAGTTTGTAATTCTTTGCTTATTGACGGGTATTTAGCGCCGGGCTGCCCGTCCTTTTGGGCTTTTATTTTGGTAATTTTTTGCTCTATTTTGTCGAAAAAATTTTGTTTCAGATGCTCGGCTACAATAGGATTTGTAGTATCAATCTTACGTCGTATTTTGGTGAAGTTCTTCTGTTCGTATAGTTGCACTGCTTTCTCGCCCATCTTGAAGCTATGCCATTTGTTGACACGCTCACGGAGCTCAATGGATTTTTGTTTGACGGAATCAATTGTGCCGTGTATATGACTAGTGGCTGATTGCTCTAGATTAGCTAGCTTCTCGCTTGTTCCCTTGACAAAAGCACTCAGTGATATCCCCTGCTCGTCACCCAGTAGATCATCAGCGTGTTCTGCTAATTCGGGATGTTTGCATAGAACTTGGGCGGTCGGAGTTCTAGTAGGGTCGCCACCGTATTTGCCTTTTGTTAATCCACCTATACTATGAATGCTGTTAATAGCTAAGGAATGATCAATTGATTCCTTCTCTTCGGGCGTGATTATACTGTCGGCATTGGCGGCAGCGATATTGTGATCGACATATGCAACTGTATAGGTATCAACAGCCTGATCTCGCTCCTCGGCTGAGCATGGCGCATTTTGCTCGCTAATAGCATCTACCGCTGCGTCAAGCTCGGCGTGCGACTGATTCATTAACTCAAGGGCGCGTTTATGAGTCTCTTTCTCGTTGTCAGTTAATGTGTCCCAGGCGGTGCTGTGTAGCTCGTGCTCATTGTTATATTGTTTTTCGTGCATGTTGTTCTACTAGCTAGATAATGTATAGGAATTATAGCATAAACAGAACCATAGCACTAAAGAATTGGCTATTTGTCGGCGGTGGCGTTGGCCAACTTAACCATTTCAGCCTCAGCGGATTTTTGGGTCGGGCGGCGGCGATGGGTAGTTGGCTTCTTGGCGGTCTTCTTGGTTTCGAACCCACCGGCGCTTTGCGCCACCTCCCTTTGCGAAAGGGAGGTGTTAGATGAATTCTTTAGCTGGTCAGAGTGAAACGCAGGTGCTGATTTAATTTTGGCGCTAGCGGTTTTGTCTTTGCGGCTGGCGCGGATAGTTTTGACGGCCTTGGCGGTCTTGGCGTTGGTATGGCCAGTGCCTTTGCCGCTCTTGGTTTCGATCTTCTTGGCGAACATCATGCGACCGGCTTCGGTCTGCAGCGAGCGAATAATTTCAACCTTAACTTTCTGACCGATCAGGTTTTTGCTGTCTTCGACTACCACCATTGTGCCATCGTTTAGATAACCAACAGCTTGATCGCGGTTGGCGCCTTGCTGAATTAGTTCAATCTCAACACGATCACCTGGCAGGTACTGGGCACGCATCACCTGTGCAATTTCGTTGACGTTAATCACTGGCACGTCCATCACCTTGGCTACACGATTCAGATTGAAGTCTGTTGTGGCGATGGATGCGTCGTAGTTTTTGGCGAGGTCTAACAAGCGCTCGTCCACGCCACCGTGGCCGACTCGACCATCATTAACGATGGCTACACTAACGCTATCCATAGCCTTTAGGACGCGCACGTTCTCTAGACCCTTGCGGGCACGAACGCGTTTTTCATGGTCGGCTTTATCGGCTAATAGCTGCATCTCGACAACCACGCTACGTGGTACGATGATCTCGGCGGTAATAATGCCGGTCTTAGCTAGGTCGACAATGCGGCCATCCATTAAGGCGCAGCTATCTAGTAGCATGCTGCCGCGCGCGACCTTTAGCTGGCGCTGGCGCAATTTCATAACTGTTAGATAGGTTGCTTCGACTAATACAATTGTACAGATAACACAGGTAGCAACTGCTACCCAATTAAAATTTTGCATAATAAATAATTCCTTTCGCCAGTCATTATATCACATCTGATGACTACAGGGGTACTGCGGTGATATGGTATAATTTAGAAATGGACAAAGAGATTCTGGAACACCAAAAATACATTAATGATGAGCTAAAAAGAATTGGCAAACTAACAAGTGCTAAGCAACGCGACGATCTGGCTTTGCTAGCTGGTTATAATGATGCGATGATCCGTAACTTCCAACACGAACGTCAGATTCATCTGATGGTAACCTTCTTCTTTGCCTTGATTGCAATCGGCTCTTGGATAGCTTTACTAATGTGGCTGCTGGCGGTTGGCGGCGAATGGGATGTGGTTACGCTACTGCTGACTATTTTGACTCTAATGCTTACGATACTCGAAGCTTGCTATGTGCGTTTCTATTATCATTTAGAGAATTGGACACAGCGACTATATGTTTTAACGACGAAAATTCTAAAAGCGCGTCAGTCTGTGATAGAATAAGCATATGCAAAAGAGTGCGCCCACAAAGAGTCGTAATGAGCAAATTGGCGAAGTGGTGATTTCGTCAATTACGCGACAGCCCAAGCGGCGATTGATCGAGGCTATACCGACGGAGTATGAAACCAATTGGCGTAGTTGGAAGTTTTGGCGCAACGCTTTTATTATCTATTGGGTCGGCTCGTTGATTGGCCATTTATTGGAGCTTGGTTGGGTTAACTTGCCTCTACTAGTGGGTAATCCTCCGACCAATGTCTTGCCTGTATTTGTAGTGGCTGCGCCATACGGCTTGGGTGCACTGGGGCTGATTTGGATTCTCAGTTCATCGGTTAAGCGCGGTCGAATTACAGCCTTTCAGGTGTTTCTACTGAGTGTCGTTATTGGTGGCGTGGTAGAGTTTGCCTGCGCTGCGGCTATTGTATCTGTATTGGGCTACAACCCCTACTGGGACTATAGCACAGAGCCGTTTAACCTAATGGGTTATATCTGTCTAAAGAACTGTCTGGCTTTTGGTTTGGCGTCACTGCCGTGTGTTTACTGGGTGTTGCCGATTTTGAATAACCAGATTCGTTGGCTTGATCGGCATTACCAAAAATTACTGAACGCTGTGACTTTGATTGTTTTTGTGTTGTACATGATTATTCAGATAATGGTAATGTCTGGTAATCCGCCAGCTAAGGTGTTCCACCTAGATAGACCATATTTTGATCCGGCCAACGTCTGTCAGAACAAACTCCCCTGTCCGCCACCGAAGCACTAGCAATTTTATAGCGGACTCGCCTGTGGTAGTATGTTGATATGGAAAAGTATAATGGTGTTGGTAGAGACGACAATGATCAACAGTCTGAGCCTTGGCAAACAGATAGCAGTAATGAAGATATGGAATTTGACCAGGCGATGTATCCAGTATCGTCAGTCCCTGCCTTGGAAGTGCCTGAACACTTATTCCGTCATTTTATTCAGGACATGCCTACTGATACAGTGTACTGGTTTGATCCAGATGAAAATGATGAAAATGACATTTGGAGCGACGACACGTACAATGCACTTGTAGATAAAAAATCACGGCATTTATATCTGGATGGCAGTAAAGAGTTGCGCGATGAGATGATTAGGCCAAAATCGCTAATCGGCAAGATAGGCGTAATGGCTGTGCGTGCACTTGAGCCGGAAATCTATGACGATTCAAAACTTATATATCTGGCAGATTTGCGTTTTATTAGCATGGATTCTCTATCTCAAATCGACACCGAGGATGTGCCGGATGATCAAGAAGAGGCTAACGACTATTATCGCTGGAAGAGTGAGCTGCGGCAAGTCCAAGGTTTTATTACGCGGAGCGACATATCTTCAGAATATGACGATGACTTACCAGAATCTAGGATTGCAAACTTGCGCTATGACAAGTACTATGATCGCGCTGAGGCCAACATAATTCCATCTGCGCTGGATCAGCTAGCCGATCAGTCAAATTGCTTGGCTGACGATATAGCTGAGAACATAGAAAGTTCAAGCCCTATATTAGCTGGTGATAGTCTTACCCCTACTGATTTGGCTAAATTTAGGCAAAACAATAGTAGATAAATAGTAAATAATAGTATAATAAAAGCAAATACAATACGAGCTGTTGTAAATATAGATATAAATATAAATATACCCCGACCATCAGCGTGGTCGGGGGTGTTTTTAGTAGAGCAAGACTGATCTGATTAGAGCGTTCTTTTATGCTTGCGTCTGTAGACCTTTGCTCATAGTGTCAAGTTGATGAGTTGAGTCTGAACCCTATTAATCTTTTCATCGTAAATTAGATTAATTTCGCGAGAATCGCGAATCAGACCAGTTTCGACTAATTGTGATAGCTGGCCCCAGCTAATCCAAGCATATTGAATGCACTCGTCGTCATCTAGATTCTGGCTAAAAGTTGTGAAATGATGTAGCTTGATTCGATATAAGTGTGCTAGCTCATCAGTCATATTCTCGGATGATGTGATGCCTAGCGGTGTGCTAATCTCGTAAAGGGTGTCTTCGGTGACTTCTATGCCGGTCTCTTCGCGTAGCTCGCGGTGTGCAGCATGACGCGGATCTTCACCGTCTTCGATGCAGCCAGCGGGAAACCCGATTACAACCTTATTAACACCAGCACGATATTCGCGTGTGACTAGGAATCTTTCACCGTCCTCTCTGTTGGCGCTAACTAGCATTATGACGACGGGCTTGTGTTTAATGACGTCACGTTGAATGGCGGATTTTCCGTCATTCAGTTGAATTACACATTGCCAGATTGTCATTACAGAATTACTAACCAGTTGTTGGGCGGTCATTCCATTTACCTCAGGAATCTCATTGCCGTTCCATTCAATAGAATCTAGTACTTTGCCCTGCTCTTTGCTATATTGACTCATGATGTTCCTTCTTGTCGTGGTCTGAGTAATATCATGATTATTATAGCACATAATAATAAACTTTGCAGGATTTCAGGTGTGAACCCTGCTCTGTCTATATATTAGCAAGATTGCTGGCTATTTTCGGCGTAGGCTGCGCTTAAGTTTGGCTACCCAGCCACCAGTGCGTACACCGTCGTTACGACGTTCGGTCTTATATCGTCGGATCTGTCCACGTAACTTTTCTTCGACAATATCAATTGCAGCTAGTGCATTAGGTGCAGTATCGGATGCTGATAGCGTCTTGTCGGGTAGCGTTAATGTGGCATCTATCTGATATTTATTATCATTCTTCTGGTTGATCATCGTTACTTTGACTGCAGCAAATGCTGACTCGCGACCACGACGTGGAATGTAGTCAATTAGCTTTTCACACTTCTTGGTGATGTAATTTTGCTCGCGATCGGTAATGTCGTAATTAGTACCGGAAATCTCGACATTAAGGCGTTTTTCACTCATGGGAATACCTCCTTTCTTATGAATCTATTTTACTATAATTCGGTCTTTTCGCCTAGATATGGGCGCAGGGCTTCTGGGACAGTTAACTTACCACCCTCGGTAGCGTAGTTCTCGATTACAGCAACCAAAGTGCGCGCCAAGCTAATTGCAGTACCGTTCAACGTATGAACGTTTTCGATCGTGCCGTCAGCTAGACGCACGCGGGTATTAACGGTGTTTGCCTGAAAATCTGTACAGTTACTACAGCTAGTTAGCTCGCGATATGTCTGGTCAGCTGGACTCCAATACTCAATATCGTATTTCTTGGCAGCCGGAGCACCGAGGTCACCTGCAGCGATGTTAATTACACGATACGGAATATTTAGCTCCTGCCAAATCTCTTCTTCGACACTACGTAGCTTCTCGTGTATCTCTCGGCTCTGCTCTGGCAAGGTGAAGGCATACATTTCTAGTTTGTTGAACTGGTGTACGCGGAACAAACCACGGGTGTGCTTGCCGGCAGCGCCTGCTTCCTTGCGATAGCATGGGCTATATCCAGCGTAGAACATAGGTAAATCCTTGGCGTCTAAAATTTCGTCCATGTGATAACCGGTAATCGACATTTCTGCGGTGGCGATTAGGCCTAGGTCTTCATTTTCAATGTAGTATTCATCGGATTGACTAGAGGTGCGTGGGGCGAATCCGGTGCCAGTCAATACGCGACCACTGACCATGTGTGGCACAGTCATGAAGGTAAAGCCCTTCTCGGTTACCTTGTGAATACCGAATTGCAGCAAGGCATTTTCTAGCAGCGCTAGCTCGTTCTTTAGATAGTAGAACTTAGTACCAGCAACTTTTGCGCCACGCTCAAAATCGACCCAGCCACGCGATACAGCGTAGTCTAAGTGGTCGACACCACTAGCCTTTTTCTCGCCCCAGTATTTAACCGGCACGCTGTCTTCTTCGCCGCCCATCGGAACGTCGTCAAAAATGATGTTTGGCACGTGACTGATCAGCTCGGTTAGCTCGCTACCGATAGCCTTTAACTTGGCTTCGTCGTCGGCTAGTTCTGTTTTGATAGCCTTGCCCTTCTCGATTAGTTCGGGCGTCGGCTTGCCGCCTTTCATCTGTGCAGCGATTTCGTTACGCTGAGCGCGCTTTTGATCAACTGTTTGACCTAGCGCACGCTTCTGCTCATCCAATTCTAGGATGCGTTTTAGTTCAATTTTATACCCCTTCGCGTCGGCGGACTTTTGTACCTGATCCGCATGCTCGCGAATAAACTTCATTGTTAGCATAGTTCTAGTTTATCATATCTGGCCTAATTACGCTCTGCTGTGTAATGTAGCCAGTGTTGTAGATTGTAGCATTAAGCATGGGATTTAGTGGGATGGTTTGAGGGCCTGCTCATTCAGGCCTCCCTGTCGTGTGTCATCGTGACGCATGACATTCCCTCATTGCGACATGATCGGCTTAAAGCTCAAGTACAAAAGCACAATCGCGCCAACAATCCACTGCCTCAGATTATGTCCGGAGGGGATATGGGAATTATTGATTCACTTGGCGAGGCGCCACAGCATATATAAGCTGAGCAAGGATCTGCCGGTAGCGGCGGACGAGGTTATGAAGGTAGTCGAGCGTGCAACTGAGCTAGTACCAGATGCGTTTAACATGAAGAGTCAGCGCGTGGCGATTGTTATGGGTGCACAGAACGATCAGCTGTGGGATACGATTTACGACGCCTTTGGTGGCAAAGCCAGCAGAAGACATTACTGAGCGCGTAAAAGTGTTCAAATAGTGTCAGATCCATGGTATTATTAAATACCGTGCAGAAAGATAGAAACAAGGATATAGATAAAACCAAGAACCATAACCGCAGGGCGTGGTGGCAGCGGTTTTACGCTAATCTGCAATTAGATCCGGCGGTGCTGCGCCCGAAAATCGATAACGCCAAGGATCGTAAGACCAAGCATTATTACATTGGCGTGCTGATTACGCGCGACATCCTGCTGGTGGCATTCGCCATCGCCTTCGTTGGAACTCTATCGGTGTTGTTTGGACAGGAGAACAGCGCTCTGGCGGTTGTACTGTTTTGTATGCTGATTAGCATCCGTTTTGTCAACTTTGGCTACAAGGCCTCGCATTCCATCCTGACGCTTGCGATAGTGCTACTGGTGTTGCTGATTTCCCCGTCGGTGATGCAGGCGGTGCATCCTCTCTGGGGTCTATTGATTAACTTTGTCTCCATCATGATTATATTGCTGACCACCACTGATCGGCCAGAGATGGGCAATGCTGGTCTATATATGTTCGGCTATGCCTTTCTGACCGGCAATTCGTACATCACGCTGACCGATGGCGGTGTACAGTTTAATACCTTTGAGTTCCAGCAACGTGCGCTGATGACCTTGGTCGGCTTCGTTATCCTGTCGACTGTGCTAATTATGAAGCATCGTAAGAAGAATCGCGACCGTTCACTGCTGGATGTATTAAAGGCCTTTGATATCCATAGTGATAAGGCGCAGTGGCAGCTGCAGATTGCGATTTGCATGTCGCTGCTGTTTTGTCTCGACATGATTTTGCATTACGAGTTTAATATCGATATCATCCGCTTCATGTGGGTGGGCTTTGCTTGCTCGTCCATGGTGACGGCCTGGCCGCCTGAGATTAACGCGAAGTTTAAGGATCGCGCAGCCGGTGTGATGATTGGCTCAATTCTGTACACTGGCGTGGCCTACCTAATCCCCGATTCGATGTTGTGGCTACTAGGTCCGACATCAGGATTGATGCTTGGTCTGACTGGTAATTACCGGGCGAAGACGATCGCTAACTGCTTCGGCGGCCTGATGATGGCGACGACGATTTATGGCGTGAAGGAGTCGGTCGAGGTGCGTATCATTAACAATATCGCCGGCTTAATCCTGGGCGCCCTGTTCTTTTATGCCTTTCAGTGGCTATTCACGCATATCCGGCGCTATCTGAAACAGCACAATGTAAGATAGTGCCGGACGATTGCACGTATTGACAAAATATGCTTATGTATGTACTATTGTTAGCGCTGAAACTCAAAATTTGAGTGGATTAGTACATAGAAGGAAGGTTTACATGCTAAACAGTAGCAATGACGATTGCAGTGACATTAGTTATACTTCAGCTGACGGTGCCGTCGCGGTCATTGCCTCAAAGGATCTGCGGGGCAACGAAAACGTTCGTATGCGTGCTCTGACTGATTCAAAAGAAGCAATTGGCCTAGTGACTGTAGGTGATATTGCTAGTCTGCAGCCATTATTAAAGGGTGTGACATTGTATCTATCGACGTTTGATGGGGGAAATGACAATAGCGCCAGCGGTAATAACACCAGCCACTCGCCCTCACAAGATGAGTATTTGAGCGGAAAGCGTCATTATGCTGAGTCATGGTTGGTGCTGTCGCTTTGCCTATATTCTGGTGCGGATTGTATTCCAGGTAACTATTTTAGTGTCGCACAAGACATCGTAGAATATTTGGCAGAGGATATGATTGAGATTCGACTGACCGCGCAGGTTAAACGGATTGATGATCTGTCGATTCATCAGGTAGCAAATATTACACTACCAGATGAGACCGTGTTGAGTATTAAGGACTTGCGCAATAGTCTGGCCAAAGTGTCTGGCTTGTAGTTGATAAAAACCTGACATTAAATGGGACTAAGATTAATTCTTAGTCCCATTTTTCTTACTGGTCGAATGATGATTTAGTCTTTTCTAGATCAACCATTTCTTTCAAATAGCTAAAAGCCGATTTGACGCCTAATGTGAACGATGTTGCGGTAGCTAGATGTCCGATGTATTTAATGGCGCGTCCGGTATCTTTGTACCCACCTTGCTCTAACATGCGACCGCCTGCTAATGCTGCCATGGCGACCCAGCGACTGGCTTCGGCAATCTTCCCTTCACCGGTTGTCTTAGCTTCGTGATGTAACATGAATTGTGATACGCCGTTGATAGCCCAATTGGCTACCTTTGGCCCATAGATAAGGGCTATTTCATGGCCTTTAACTAGTTTAGTCGACAGCGTGGTTTTGCTAATAGCTAGGGCTTTTATGCCATCGGCAGCAATATCTGCCCATCGCCCTGCCCGATAATTAGCTACACGTGTGCGGCGGGCGGTATAACCGTCTGCTGCGTCACAGATAGCACTGACGGCAATTATACCTAGTCCGCGCAAGTGATGCCCATGCTCAATTTCATGACACCCTAACAATGTACCTGCGATACCTGCAGTAGTAATGGCGTTTGGTAAAGTTGCAACACCGTGCGTTGCTTCGGCTAGCCGCTGAGTGCTCGTTAATTCCTTGCCTGCAGCTAGATCCTGCTGGGGCATCGGTGTAACATCGCAATCATTTGGTAGCTTGTGATTCCGTGGCATTTCGACTCTCTTTCTGATCGCATTCTGACTGAGCTTCCGCGATATCTGTATAGGCTCTTTCGATAGCTACCTTTAACGATTTAGCCGTGGATACATTGGTAATTGGCAGCTCTAGAAAGCCGTTAGTCATCATAGCAATCACGTCGTTATCATAGATTGATTTAATCCAAGCTTGGTTAGTTAGTGCATAGCGCATCAAGTCGACAGCCAGATATTGAATGCCCTCAGTGTTAGCTAGCAGTGCTGGGAAGTAGCTTGCCCAACCGCTAGATAGCATATACTTAGTAACAATATTGTGAAACTCAGCGTAATCATCGATGAATTTGAAGTCGTCGCGATCACTACTAATCGCAGACAGAATTTGACTGGTATTGACGGTGATTGTCGACTTGTTAGCGAACAATGCCTTAATGCGAGCATTATTGGTCTTATCGCATAATTTAGCTAGACGCACCATGAATTCGTCGGCTGGCTTTGGGTTATCTAGAGTGGCTAGGTCGTAGATAATTAACTTGTTGCTTGCTTTTGTCGGGCGAATAATCGACAAGAAGCTTTCGCGTGGGTGCTGGCTGCGACGCTGTCTACCCTCATCTAAGGCTTTGCTGTCAGTGCGCAACACTTCGTATTTACCGTCGGCTGTCTGTGCACCTAAAATCTGATCCATGCGTAATTCGCAAATCACATCACCAATCGTCATTTCGTCGGCTATGTGGTCGCCAGTACCATATAATTGCATTAATAATTCAGTAGAAGCCTCGCCTAAAATACCGATGGCTTTGACGACATTGTTAATACTATAGTTGTCTTTGCCGATGATTTGAGATAGCTTAATTGACTGCTCGATGGTTAGGCGCAATGACTTGTCGGACTTTTTGGCGGAATGCTTGTCGCCGACTGTGTGTGATGCGCTCTTAATCTGCCGAACATAGTTATACAGCTCAGCACTGCTCGATTTTAGCTGGAAATGATCATCGTAAATCAGGCTGCTGTAGCCTAAGACGATTTTTTGGTTGGTGCTAACGTACACTTTTGTGCCGTCATAAGTACCGCGCGGAAAGAGGTCGGCACTGGACTCTAGCTGATTATAGACGGTGCCTAGGAACTTCGTGCGGCGTTCACCTGCAAATAGAATATCCTTGTATACAACCACTTGACCAGCGTCGTCTAGATAGAACATGATGTGCTTGGGTTGTTGCTTCTCGTCTAATTCAACTTCTGCATATAGCACGCTTTTGGTATCGATCTGCGGTAGCTGAAGCTTGGCAGACTCATCTGTTTCAGTCGCTTCAGCTGCCTTGGCAGGCTTAGCAGGCTGCTCGTCATTACGAGGTGTATCGGCTTTGGCTGCTGATTTATTATCTTGGTCTATTGCCTCTGGAATGGTGGGTTTGCCGTCTCGTTGTGTGGTTTGGTTGGCTGACCTGGTTTTGTCGTTTTTGCGGTTACGACGACGCCCCTTGCGACGATCAGTTTTTGCTACTTCGGTCTCTTCTTTGACGCGCATTAGTTCACGTAGACCCTTTAGATTACCGACTAGTTCACCGGTTTTGGGATCATGCTGAACATTATTCGTCTGGTTGGTCTGCTTATTATCTTCCACTCTAAAACACCTCTCATATAAGCCCACCAAAATATTCGTTATAATTGTACAATATTAGCCACTAACAGTCTAGTCTTGACAGTAGAAACCGCATAGCCTCGCAAGTATTATACGAATGCTCATACGGGGTATCGCTAATTAATCCTGAGATGCTTCTATATCCTGCAGCTCATCCTCGATGCGCTCAATCTCAGAGAGGACGCCTAGTAGCTCGTGGTGTGCTTGGTCTTGGCCAATATAATTATTATTTTCTTCAAATTCATCCATTCTATTTCTAAGCTCGTCTGCCTGGCTTTCTAGATTACGCTTCTGAGCCTCTAGATCATGCATCTTCTTGTCGCGCTGGCGTTCGAGGAACCTTGCTACTGAATCTATTGCCACGTCATCTGTATCTGGTATGTCATCTACTGGTATAATCTCATTGCCATCCCACGCAGTATTTTCGTCTATTATTTCGCAAATTCTAGGATAATTTTTCATATAGTACCTCACTTTCTTTATTGGCTACCATTTTAACACAAATTAAATAGGGCGACAGTGTAACCTGCCGCCCTAAAGGTACGTATTTTACTATTTCTTAGCTGATACAGCTCTTAGAACATCACCCATATTAAGCCTTTGCTCGGGGTGTGGGTATGCATATTCGCGTACGCCAAGGAGTGCGCTTTCTAAATCGTTACAACTTGAAAGATGATCCATCATTCGGTGTGTAACTTTATCTAGCATTTCGACAAGCTTATCGCTAATAACTAAGTACTTGGTGTTTTTTATTTGTTCTCTCAATATATAGCAATCATAGTCAAGCGAACGAAGGCTATGGTATTTATCAAAGCACTCCTTGATGCCAGCAACGTCGTTGTCGTCGACTTCGGTGAGTATTAGTTGATGTTTTGAGGTAGGATCAACCTGGAAGTAGTGCCATATTTCATTGAACAGTACTTTTAGCTGATTGTAAACATGCTCTATTGTCAAATATAACGCCGCTCTGTTGTAGGCCATGTTAATTCTGACAACTCTAGATGATACGGACATTTCAGCGGATTTGTCTACTGACTTGCGCAAACTATCCATAACCATCAGTCCTTGATTAACAAAGCCAAGGGCACGACCAAAATAGAAACAGGATAGGATCGCCTCGTCGACCTCGCTAAGCGGTGTCTTACTCTGCATATAATACAAATTCGAGCCGATTTTGTACATGTCATGTCTAGTGAATGGTGCCAAAACGTAGTTTAGCGACTTGCTCGATATCCCATTTGTCATGGTAGTTCCTTCCTAATGCTAAGGTGCTAATACAAGGTAAATCTTACCACATTCTAGTAAACATATCAAAAGGCTCGCCGAAGCGGACTTTATGTGCTGATGTCGGAGTATTATCCGTATTGCTCGACAATCAAAAAAGCCCGCCGAAGCGGACTTTATGCTTGTAACGATGTGGTGCGCGAGAGAGGACTTGAACCTCCACGCCCGAAGGCATATGCTCCTAAGGCATACGTGTATACCAATTTCACCACTCGCGCTAACTGGTTACTCTCATAGTATACATAACTATTTGTTATAACGCAATAGGCTATAGCATAAATTTATATAATTTAGCACCAATTGTATTAATTAGCGTTAATTAGCACTAATGCTAAAGAACCGGCTAAAGAAGTCGCATAGCTTTTGGTATACACGCCGACGCAACTTCTGGCGTTCACCATTAGGGCTAAATATATCCGTTGGTGGCAGAATGCTATCAAATTGCATACCAGTTTCACTGACTTCACCCTCTGAAAAGGCGTCGTGCATTAGGCGATAGGTTTTGTCGTGATCTAGGCGTTCGTCGCTGATAATCTGATCTAGCTCACGCGATTTGGCACTGTTGATGAATTCTTGCCAGCTACGATAGATATCACCAGTATCGCCGTTTAAGCTGGCGATAAAGCTTTCGATTAGGTCGCGCTTGTTGTGTAGCTCCAAGCTTGATTCAATGGCGCGGTCAATGTTAATCTTGATGTCCTTGTCTTGTTGATTGCTCTCGTGGTACTTCTCGATCAGAGCCAGTATATAGTCGATGTTAATATCAAACGACTTCACTAGTTCCATCTCGAACACTACATCATCGGCGATGTTGACTCTATCGGGAGTCTTTTGGTCATGGAGTTCGCGGTAGATTTCAATATAGCGACTTCGCTGGTCTTGTAGTTCGCGTGGACTTAGAGCATCAGCGGATTGAAAGTCATCAAATGCCGTCAGGATATTGCGCGCGCGCAGAATGTTGCCAAACAATTTTACAAAGGCGATCTTCTCTTGCTCGCTAGCTATAAGGCTATCGCCCAACGGATATTTATCGCATAGTTCGGCAATCAGCTCGTTATAGCCTTTCTGGTGGTGACCGTGCTTGTCAGTATAACCATCCATGTAATCCTTGAACGAACGCAATAGTACAATGCCACTGGCGTCCTTGTCGCCGAATAGCGACAGTGCGTCCTTGGTTGCCTGCTCTAGATTGCGGAAGGATACGATATTGCCGTAAGTCTTGATAGAGTTCAAAATGCGATTAGTGCGGCTGAAGGCCTGAATTAGTCCGTGCATGCGCAGGTTTTTGTCGACCCACAGCGTATTCAAGGTAGTTGCGTCAAAGCCTGTCAGGAACATATCCACTACGATTAGCATATCTAGCTCGCGGTTCTTCATGCGCAGGCTAATATCTTTATAATAATTTTGAAACTTGTCTGACGAGGTGTCATAGGATGTGTTAAACATCTGATTATAGTCCCGAATTGCACTCTCTAGGAAGTCGCGGTCGCTCTGGTTTAGTCCGTCAGTGCTGTCGCTATTCTCGTCTGCTGTCATGCCGTTTTGCGCATCGCTAGGATCATCGGCATTAGGCGCATAACTGTAAATCAGCCCGATTTTTAGCCTTTGTGCTTCAGGTAGGTTGGCCTGCTGGCGCTTAAACTCATCGTAATATAGCTTTGCTGCGGTTAGTGAGCTGGTGGCGAATAGCGAATTAAAGCCATTTAGGTGCGTTGTCTGCTTTTTCTCGTTCGCCTTGCCGCGCCCTGCTCGTGCGACGTCGCTGATATTTACGAGTCTATTGAATTCGTAGGTGCCGATGTTGCGTTTAGTCTTGACGTCAAAATTGCCCAGGATATATTGCACAATAGCGCTGATTCGTTGAGGTGCTAGCATTGCCGACTCTTTGTCAATACCGGGAACCTGTTTGTCTTCGATGTTGCTAGCGATGCGCGCTTGACCGACATAATCAAATTTGAATGGCAAGACGTTCTTGTCACGAATGGCGTCGACGATAGTATAGGTGTGTAGGCGGCGACCAAAGGTCTGCTCTGTTGTTTTGAAGTTAGGCTGTCCTGCCGTGCTAGCGTTCGCTGCGAATATCGGTGTGCCTGTAAAGCCAAATAGATAATAGTTCTTGAAATGTTTGCGAACCATCTGCCCCATGTCACCGAATTGGCTACGGTGGCACTCGTCAAAAATCATCACGACCTCCTTCTGCATCGCGGCGGAGTGCTGATTCTGCTTAATGAAATTAGACAGCTTTTGAATCGTGGTAATAATCAGTTTTTTGTCGGGCTGGGTGCTCTCTAGCTGGCGCGTTAGGATGCGTGTGCTGCTGTTGCTATTCGCGGCGCCCTTCTGAAAGCGGTCGTATTCCTTCATTGTCTGGTAATCTAGATCCTTGCGGTCAACCACAAACAAAACTTTGTCGATATAGTCTAGCTGACATGCTAACTGCGAAGTTTTAAAACTAGTCAGGGTCTTGCCAGAGCCAGTGGTGTGCCAGATATAGCCGCCGGCTTCGATTGTGCCTGCCCTCTTATAATTATGTGCGATCTCGATTTGGTTGATAATTCTCTCAGTTGCCACGATCTGATACGGCCGCATAACCATCAGGGTCTTGTCATAGGTGAATACGCAATAACGCGTCAGTATATTCAGAATGGTATGCTTAGCAAAGAACGTGCGTGTGAAGTCCATTAAATCGGTAATTGGACGGTTCTTGGCGTCCGCCCACCAACAGGTAAACTCATAGCTATTGCTAGTCTTTTTGCCCGGCTTGCTGCTATTGGTTTTATTCTCGCTAATGTGGCGGTTGCGTGTGGTGTTGCTATAGTACTTTGTATAGGTGCCGTTACTGATGACAAAAATTTGTACGTATTCAAATAGACCGCTATCCGACCAGAAGCTGTCGCGCTGGTAGCGGTTGATTTGATTAAAGGCTTCCTTAATGTCTACGCCACGACGCTTTAGCTCGACATGCACCATCGGTAGACCGTTGACTAGGATAGTTACGTCATAGCGGTTGTTGTAGTTGCCGTTTGGTGCTTTGTATTGGTGGATGACCTGCAAGTTATTGTTGTGGATATGCTGTTTGTCTAGCAGGCGGATGTTCTTTAGCTCGCCGTTATCTAGCTGGAAGCTAATGGCAGTGTCGGCACGTTGTAGTTTCTCGGTTTTCTCGACGATACCTTCATTACGATTGGCAATACTGTTGTCGTAGAACCTGTGCCACTCATTGTCGTTAAATGTAATATTGTTTAGGGTTTCTAGCTGTGTTCGCAGGTTGGTGATTAGCTCAGCTTCGGTCGTGATGTTTGGTCGCCCATAGCACTGCTTTGTTAGCTGATCCATAAAAGCTCGTTCTAGCATCTCTTCGCTTTGGTAGGCCACGCTCTGCTCTGCAACGTGTTCGTATTGCGCCACTACTGTAGACTGGTCTGACTCTACCACCGTCCTGTATTCGTTCATGGCTATATTATATAACAAAGATAACCAAAGTCCCTTCTTGGTAAAGGGGCAGATTTGGCGCACGATATTGGATGCCGCCCAACTAAAGCCCCTTCTTGGTAAGAAGGGGCAGATGAAATTACGTAGTAATTTCAATCGGGGTTATTGATAGACTGATATTCAAGTAGTCTATATAGATATCGACACACGCCATCAAAATTATTCATTAATTCATTATTGGGTATTCTCAGGACTTTAACGCCATATGCAGACAATTCCTTTGTACGGTTAGCGTCATACGCCATACCGTGATCCATATAGTGCTGCGAGCCGTCCAACTCTACAACTAGATGTAGCTTAGGACAATAAAAGTCCACGATGTATTTACCCATCGGCTTTTGCCGATACCAATGTACGGGGAATTTTAGCAGGCAGTCATACCACAAATGTCGCTCTTCCCTTGTCATGTTGCGACGAAGCTCCTTGGCGCGCGCCATGTTTGACGTATTGTGCATACGCATATATTTATTTTAGCATTTTACAATGTTCCCGGCATTGGCTGAGCCTCCCTTTGGTAAAGGGAGGTGCCGAGCGTTAGCGAGGCGGAGAGATTGTATTTTAGCACACAATATCCCCAGCGTGGCTGACGCCACTGCTTGCCCCTTTTTACCAAAAAGGGGCCAAAGTCACTAAAGCCCCTTCTTGGTAAAGGGGCAGATTTGGCGCACGATATTGGATGCCGCCCAACCAAAGCCCCTTCTTGGTAAGAAGGGGCAGATGAAATTACGTAGTAATTTCAATCGGGGTTATTGTACCTTCTCTTTAAACGTCAACAGCTTATCGCGATAGTATTCGTATTGCTTTTGTCGAAGCGCTATCTCGGCAGGCAAGCCGTCGGTCAGGCTGGTTGTCATGGCGCTGAATTTGTCTAAGATGTTTTTTATGCGGTGCTGTTCAGATAGAGACGGTATGCAAATTTTGACCTTCTTTAGCCTATTCTTAGATACGTTAAATCTAGTCACGCCCATAGCAGTTTTTCTTAGCTGACGACGTAGAGTTCTACTGCGAAAAACGTATTTCACGAACCCTGGATCTATATCGTTTAGGTTGTTAAACCTGTAGCCTACACTAAAGCTATTTAGATAAATATCATCACCTAAGTTGCTGTCAACGACTGAAGAATATGCAACCTCATCAGGCGTCTCTGACGATCCCGTAAATAATACATCGCCATAAATTACGCGCCTCTGTTTTTCATTGGCACCTATTGTTACGGGCTCGATGCAATCACTGTTAACTGCTAAGTTATTAAAGATACCGCTGTATGAAACGTACTTAGCGTTGCCGTATTTGCCGAAGTCCTCTTTGCACTTACCGGATAGACCGCCATAGAGCTGCCCAATGTCACCGAGGGTGAGAACACTCGCCCCCCCCTGGTAACGACTTTAAGTAATCAAAAGATAATAGCTGGTCGCGGTAATATTCATACTGCTGCTTGCGCAAGTCCAACTCTGTCTGCAAAGCAGTCTGCAAAGCAGTCTGCAAAGCAGTAAACTTGTCTAGTATGTCTACGATCTCCTGTTGGACAGGTAGTGGTGGCACGGGAATTTCAAAATCTTCTGTCACGCTCAATGAAATTTGCGGCATTGAACCCATTCCCGATGCTTCATCTCTAAACTTCTGAGTATTATTCTGTAAAACATAACATAAATACTGCACACTTACGGTGTTTTCATGTGTATAAGCCCACATTTCATTCTTGAATGTAAAAGGTTTATCGCAATACACGAAATCAATGACACCTCTTGACTGTACAAGCACAGCAGGAACCCTTGTAATATTGGCTTTAGGAATATCCTTTTCAAAAGCATTTATCACAGTTTTCCCACCAGCAAAAATTCGAACATCGCCATTTTCATCAGCAATTTCTTTCATTTTACTCGCGGTGATTGGTGTACCCCGTAAACGAGTATATACACCACTAATTTTCTTGTATTCCACCCCATCGGGACAAAGTTGATTGATTAAATCACCAATCTTACTCATGCTAAACCTCCAGATCCGCAACGATGGCGTCAATTTGGTTGCGCAGTGTTGCCTCACGGGCGACAATATCGCTCAGCTGTTGGTTTAGGTCGTCGATATTGATCTTCTCGCGCGTGTCACGCTTCTCGACATAGCTACTGACTGCCATATTATAGTCATTCGCAGCGATGTCGCTATTGCCAACTAGCTTTGCCTCGTAGTCTAGATTGGCGCGCTTGTCATGTACATTCATGATATAGGTAATGTTATCGTCGCTCAGCTGGTTCTTGTTGCCTACGTGGACAAACTGCTGACTAGCATCAATGAACAGCACACTGTTATCAGACTTGCTCTTCTTTAGCACCATTATACATGTTGCAATCGACGTGCCAAAGAATAGGTTGTCAGGCAGCTGAATCACACAATCGACATAATTATTGTCGACTAAGTATTTGCGAATCTTTGCCTCGGCGCCTCCGCGATACAATACACCCGGAAATTCAACAATCGCCGCTGTACTATCGGTCTTTAACCACGATAGAATGTGCATGGTAAATGCCAAGTCGGCTTTGGATTTTGGTGCCAGCACGCCAGCTGGGCTGAAACGTGGGTCGTTAATCAGGACTGGATTAGAATCGCCTGCCCATTTGATACTGTACGGCGGATTAGAAACGATGGCGTCAAAGGGTTCGTCATCCCAGTGGCGTGGCTCGATTAAAGTGTCTCCACGGGCAATATCGAACTTTTCGAAGTTGATGTTATGCAGGAACATATTGTAACGCGCTAGGTTATACGTAGTCGGGTTGATCTCTTGACCATAGAAGCCATTTGACACATTGTCTTTGCCGAGGATCTTGGCGAACTTTAATAGCAGTGAGCCTGAACCACAGGCGGGGTCGTAGACCTTGGCTAGACGTTGCCGCCCAGCAATGGCGAGTTTAGCCAAGAGTTCACTGACTTCCTGCGGCGTGAAGAATTCACCACCGCTCTTGCCGGCGTTGCTGGCATACATGTTGATTAGGAATTCATAGGCGTCGCCAAAGGCATCGATTTGGTTGTCGCTGTAATCGCCCAATGGCAAATCGCCAACGGTATTAAGGATTTTTACTAGACGCTGATTGCGCTCGACCACGCTACCACCTAGGCGGTTGCTGTTGACGTCGATGTCGTCAAACAATCCCTTGAAGTCATCCTCGCTCTTACTGCCCTTAGCTGAGCCTTCGATGTCTTTGAAAATCTTGGTAATCGTAATATTCAGGTCGGGGTCTTTGGCTGCCCTGCGGCGAACATTTACAAAAAGATTGCTAGGCAAGATAAAGAAGCCTTTGGTCTCGATGGCTACCTGGCGACCACGCTCGGCAATGTCGTCAGATAGGTTACTATAATCAAAATCGGTCTTATCTGCCTCAGCTTGGCGTGCGTTAAAATAGCTGGTGATGTTTTCAGAGATGAAACGATAAAACAAAAAGCCCAGCATGTATTGTTTGAAATCCCAACCGTCTACGGCGCCACGTAATTCATTTGCGGCGCGCCAGATAGTCTTGTGTAATTCAGTGCGTTGCTCGTTACCACTCATGCTCATATTATAGCATCTATGGTTATAGACATTTTATTAAATGCTTCAGGTTTTGTGGTAAAATGATAACGTTAATAGCGAGTAAGCGAGATAAGTGAGGAAATAAGGGAAATATGGCAAAAAGGACTGAGTCAAGTGACTTATCAGAGGGCGGTCGCAAGTATACCACCTACTCTAACCTAGCGCGTGACAGGGGTAAAAGTCGGCGTGAGCTAAAGAAAGAGCATAAGGCTCGTGCTAAGGCGGAGTATTTGGCAACTCTGCCAAAGAATCCTGTGAAGCGCTTCTTTGCTCGACTTCATCCGAAACGCGTTTTTAAGTATTGGTTCAGCATGGATGGGCTAAAAATGCTCGGCAAAATATTCGGCATTCTATTGGTTGTCATGCTGATTGTAGTTGTTGTTGCTTATCTATATTTCCGCAATGAACTAAAATCACTAGAGCCGTCCGAGCTAAATAAACGCGTACAAACAACCGTTACTAAATACTACGATCGTAATGGCGAGTTGCTATGGGAAGATACTGGCTCGGGTGAGTATCGTTTGGTGGTCGACTCGAATGGTATCAGCAAGTATATGAAGGATGCGACTGTCGCTATCGAGGATAAGTATTTCTATAAGCACGGTGGCGTGTCGTTGACTGGTACAGCACGTGCAGTCTTGAATAACGTATTTGGCAGTGGCGGTACGCAGGGTGGCTCGACTTTGACGCAGCAGCTGGTAAAACAGGTCTTCTTCGAAGACGAAGCTGGTGACCGTGGCATTAGTGGTATCCCGCGCAAGATTAAGGAGGCTATCCTGTCGGTAGAGGCAGAGCGAATCTACACTAAGGATCAGATTTTGACTATGTACCTAAATGAGTCGCCGTATGGTGGACGTCGTAATGGTGTAGAGTCGGCTAGCCAAACATATTTTGGCAAGTCAGCAAAGGACTTAACGATTGACGAAGCAGCGCTACTAGCGTCGATTCCGCAGTCGCCGACCTACTATAACCCATATAATACTGATGGTAATGATGCTCTAGTTGGTCGCCAACACACTGTTATCGACTATATGGCTGAACAAGGTATGATTACCAAGGATGAGGCTAATTCAGCTAAAGCGGTCTCGACATTGGACAAGATTAAGCCGCAGACCCAGCAGATGGAAGGAGCTAAAGCACCCCACTTCATTCAGATGGTGAAGAATGAGCTAACGAATAAATTGGGTGCTAAGGTGATGGGTCAAGGTGGCTTGACTATTAAGACAACACTTGATCTGCGCGTCCAGAACAAGCTAGAAAGCACAATGAATGAACTGTTTAACGGTAAGTACAAGTATCTGCAGAAGCGCTTTGGCTTTGATAACTCATCAATGACGTTGATGGATAGTCAAACTGGTCAAATCCTAGGTTTGCAAGGTAGCCGTGACTATAACTATCCTGGCTATGGCGCTGTTAACAGCGCAACATCGTTCATTCAGCCGGGTTCGTCGATTAAGCCGCTGGTTTATGCGTCGTTGATTAATAACCAGAATAACGAGAATGGCACCTATGGTGCAGGATCAATCATTCCTGATACACCGATTCCGCAGAATATTTACCGTACGACTGATGGTAACTCGGTGAAGAACGCTGATGGTAAGTTCAAGGGCGACATTCCGATTCGTAAATCACTGGGTGGTTCACGTAACGTTCCGGCAATTAAGGCGATGGCGCTGAATGGCGTGCAGACGACTTGGGATACTATCCATGCTGCAGGTGATGCCAGCTACTGTACAGATGGTGCAGATAAAAACTCTGGTCTAGCTTCGGCTATTGGTGGTTGTGGTGCTAAGCAGGTTGAGCATGCGAATGCCTTTGCTACATTGGCGCGTGGTGGCGTATACAAGCCATATACAACTCTAATCGAGGTGACCAACAGCCAGAAAGAAAAGTTGTACGATTATAATACTGAATACGCAAAGTCCGAGAATCACAAGCAGGTTATTGACCCGCAAACATCGTACATCATCAGTGATATTCTAAGTGATGACAACGCACGTAAGGATACCTTTGGCTGGCGTCCGACTGGCTTCTACTATCCGAATATCAAGACAGCTACTAAGACTGGTACGACTAACATCGGCACTAAATCTAAGGACCTATGGATGATGAGCTATACACCTAAAGCAGTGTTCTCTATCTGGGCTGGTAACCACACCCCTGCTGCTCTAAACGGTGCGGCTGATGGTATGTCGTTGGGTCCGGTAACGGCTGATATTACTAAGGCGGTCTATGCAATATTCAAGCAAGATGGCACTTATCATGATAACGATTGGTTCCAACGTCCTAATGGCATTCAGGAGCTAAAGATTAATAACGCTAAGGATCTTTACCCATCTTGGTACAACAAGAATCAGAAGACCACTAAGACTAAGAAGGTAACCTTCGATAAGGTCACGAAGAAATTAGCTAGTAAATGTACGCCTGATGGCGCCAAGGAAAGCTTGGACGTTACAATAACCACCGATTCGTTAACAAAGAAGACGAATGAGACTCCGCCAGAAGGCTATAACAACAAAGAGTACGACGACTATCATAAATGTTCGGACTCTGTGCCATTTATCTCAGAGATTACAATGACGCAACGTGAATCGGGCGGAGACAAGTATGTGACACTGTCGGTCATTGCTAAGCAAGGTACGTATGCAATTAAGGATGTGACTATGAGTATTAATGGTAAGAACTACCAAGCTAAGTTAAATGGTGGCTCGTGGGACGTTACACTGAAGCGTGACGATACTAGTAGCTACGCAGTTAAGGCAACCGTAACTGATGAAGCTTACTATACGGCAACTTATGATCGATCACTGACGGCCGATCAAGATCAAAGTTAGTTAAGAGGAGGATTAGTGAAGCTACAGACAAAAAATACAATTTGGCAACGTATACAGCGCTGGCTGAAACGACCGGGTAACTCGGTGCAGCTGATAGTTAGCGTAATATCGGTGTTGCTATTGGTGATTGCTGTCTGTTCCTTTGGTAATCCAGCGACAGATGTGCGGCCGCTGTCTGACCATGTCAGCGCTAACATCTGGCGTGTAGTATTTACAGCGATTACTGTTGTGATGTTGGTGGTTGCCACGCGACGCTACCAACAGCCGAAGTTGGTTGCCGATGGCAATGACAAGTGGCTGAATCGTTTGAGTATCATCCTGCCTGCTATAGCTGTGGTGTTTGCGCTAATCGAGCTGATTTGGCCAGAGTTTGCTACCCTGCTGGTGCGCAAGGAAGATTGGCCGTTTATGCGTAACGCTATTTTTGTTAAGTGTTCCTTTGAAATCGTTGGCGTAGTACTCATGGCGATGACGGCAAAGCGTTACTTTAAGCACAATATGAAGCTGGCGGGTGTTTTTGCTGTCATAATCGCCCTAGTGCTGTTTGTAATGGCTGGCGAAGAAATGTCATGGGGGCAGCGTATCTTTAGGTGGGATACGCCGGAATCGATGAAGGGTATTAACCAGCAGAAAGAAATGAATTTGCATAATCTAGCGACACAGACATTCCAGAATACACTGTATTTTGGTTGCTGGATACTACTGATAGCTATGCCGTTCATGCGTAAATTATTGCAGAAGATTCTTAATGGTATTAAGCCCTTAAAGTTTTTAGTCGATTGGTTGCCACCTGCGCAGTTCATACTGCTATTTGCCGTCGGTTTTGCCTTTATGGATCCGCTGATTAGCAAACAAGGTTCGCCAGAGACTGGATTATATTATAACTCCAACCTATTCATTATTATTGGTACGTTAATATTCCTGCTTGCTACCTTAATTGGTCAGTTTAGACAACACGCCAAACAGCGAGATGTTATACATACGGCTGTGGTGCTGGCGATATTTGTCGGTATTACAATATTCAGTTTGTTCTATAATCGCGTCTGGAGCTATAACTCTGGCGCTGCGACTGAATACTTAGAATTGTTTATTGTCTTTGGTCTGATGATGTGGACAGCGTTGATTAATCGTGCAACCAAGCGAAGCTTGCGTTAATGTGCTAATATATTAGTAATAATGATGGATCAGATGTTTGACGAGGTTAGCTTAGAGCGCCGAATTTATTCACTCTTCAAGCTAGATATTAGCATCAAGGCGGTGATTGCTGACAATATACCGACTAGTCGCAGTGCTAATGCTACTGTGATTTTAACGAAGGATAACCTGCTATTCTGCTTTATCGATTCGAAGATGCATTTAACGCTCGGTGACATACGTAAGATGATTACGCGGATGAATATGCATATAGAGAAGCTATTGGCGCCGGGTGCTGACGTTGACTATTTTGATAGCATTGCCAAAGAGAAATTTAGCCAGACCTTCCCGGGTCGCATTGCGGTATCGGAAAGCGATTTAGCCTTCTATCGCACGCTCGTTCCTTATTGCCCTGCTCTAGTTCAAATATCGGGCATTACAGGTGGTGTAATTCGTCAGTATGACCCAACTGCCGTGGGTAACTGGCGTCCGTCGGTGCGATTCAGCTATCGTCGCATGAAAACTAGTTAACTATACTAAACTACTGCTATTCTATTGGGCTATCGGGCTGTCAGGCTTGATGTATTGATTATCTAACCTGGTAAAATCTACGTTTTGACGACCCGTGGACACGTTAAAGCCTCAAACACTAGATAGCTCAATGACTATCAGACTGATAGGTATCGCTGACTTATCGGTCTGTGCGTTTTATATGCGACCTATTTATTTGGCTTGTCGGTTTATTGATTTATTTTTCGATCTTTGTGACAATCTCGTCCGATAGCTCATTTGGGTCGATGTCGCGCTTTGCTACTCTTAATCCAGCTGCACCAATAACTATGGGAATAATGCCAACAACGGCAATACCAATAGCACTCTGCAAGACATCAGATAGTGTGCGGTGTTTTGAGCTGACGGTGTCTAGATGATAGCTACTATTGCTTGGTCGGTGCTTGTCGTAGTCTATGTCAATAGTTTGACCAAGTTTCAGGTTGCACTTATCGACAGTTGGACTGCCGTGGTAAGCCATAGCGTCAGTGTAGGTGCGTCCGTCAACCTTTATTTCGTAATTAACCTGGCACTTTTGGGCGTTTTGACCGCGCTCGTCTTTGCCGACACCTGTAACTTTGCTGACTTTAGTTACCTTACCTTTTGTGGATATGGTACGTCTGACTAGCGAATAATGCTGCCAAACAGTTGTGCAGGCTAATAGAAGTGTGGCTATACCAATTAGAATTAAAACACGGCAGGTTGGCTTGTATAGCTGTCCTAATACGCGGACTTTCTCTTTGTGCGTCAGCTTCTTCCTCATTGCTATTTTTCGGATCCTTGCTTAGCTTTCTTTTTAGCGGCAACGCTAGCGCGACGTTTAATAGCACGAATCTCGGCTTCTTTATCAGCTTCTTCGCCCTGCAATTCTGAACGGACAGCCTTGCGAATGGCGATTAGACCGATAAATCCAATGCCTAGAGAAACTATACCGACTAGCAGATAGGCGATAGTCATTAGTTTGGCTACTTCGCGATCCTGACTGTTGTCGTTATAGGCGTTGTTAGCTGGATTACCCTTTTCGTACCGAATAGTAATAGTAGCATCCTTGGATAGCTGGCAGTTTAGTTGGCTTGGTAATGAACGCCAAGCGGTCTTGCTGCTGTATTCTTTGTCGTCGACTTTGAATTTGTATTCGACAAAGCAATACATAACATCATCGTATTTGTCGTCCTTTACAGATTCTAGTTTAGTTACAGTCGCAACGGCCTTGTTGTCGCGACTTGCATAGCTATGATAGTGATCAGACGACGTCATGCCCATAGATAGACTCCATACGCCTAGCGCAATTAGTACCAAGCAAATTATGCGATAGACAATACGCGCTGCTAGACTTGTACGCACATGACGATGAAATCCTGATTCCCTCGTATTCATAATATCTGTATTTTATCACGCTAACGCCAGATTTGCTAGACGCGGTATTAGATCTGCGTTGGTCTGCGATTAAGCCGTTGGTTGATCATAGTAAATTGTCGTCGAATCTCACGCTTGTTTGGCCTGGTTTTCGGGTAATATACCTGACCAATTAAACGGTTGCCGAACTCTAATAGTGCCAGCTGCTCGGCTGTAGCCGATCCTCTATCGTCCATGTAGCCATCATAATCGGTATCAGACTTAAGGAACGATACTATGACTACTACTATTAAAATAATCGTGACTGATAGCATTAGGATGTTTTGCATAGCAAACATGATAGATGATATAAGCCAACCTGAGGCAATCGCAACTAGTGTGCCGATAGTAAGGAACTTAGTTTCGCGACTTTGGCCTAGAATTGTATTCAGTATACTACGCAGCGATGACCGTAGCTGGTCCAACGGCGATACTCTATAGTACTTTGGTCTCCAGCGATGCCTGATGGCATCACTAATGTCGTAAATTTGATCAAGCAATTCACGCGCTTCAGCTAGTGTCATCCTACTTCTTGAAAAATCATAAGATAGGCCGAGGCTGCGAAAGCCACTATCGATTAGGCTAATCATAGTCGGGCTGGCTGGTAGTTGATCTGCACCTCCTCCATCACCGTTAACATCTGCAAAGCGTACAATTCGGCGTGTCTTTAAAAGCTTACGGAGTGAGGCGGTTGCGATTACTAGTCCCACAACGAAGACTGCGCCGCATATGATGGGCTGAGAGTCCGGTAGGTTGTTCTGCCACTTTAAGAAATAGGCCGCTGTAAACAATCCGCCCAATGTCATAGCAGTTAGACCGACAATAATGCCTACTATGCTTACGGCGTATTGCAGATAGTTTTCAACATTTCTGGCTAGCCCCATATTATATTGACGCTGACTCGGGTTTGTGCTTACGTCTGACGGTTGGTTGGTCTGGCTTCGGTGTAGTTGTCTAGTAGCCTCATGGATGATCTCATCAGCTTCAGAGCTGGTTAATTTGCGTTGATCGAGGGGATAAAACTGACCAATACTCTTAAATAGCTGATCAATCTGTGCCAGTTGATCGGTTGATGCGGGTTGGGTACGCTCAGTATCTGACTGCATAATTATGATTATTATTTTAACCTAAGTACGATTAAGTTTTCAATATGCGGTGTACGTGGAAAGAAGTTGAACGGTTGAGCGTGAGAAATCCTGTATTTAGCAGACAACAACGCAACGTCGCGGGCTTGAGTAGCAGGATTGCATGACAAGTAGATCACGCATTTTGGCTGAGTTTCTAGGATGCGGCCAACTACCTTGCCATCTAGTCCTGCGCGCGGTGGGTCAACAATAATACAGGCATCAGAAGTGATGTAATCGAGTGCCTCTTCGGACTTTGCGTGGATAGTTCGGATGTCTGTGCGATTGGACGGCACGTTGTTCTGTAGTTCGCGGAAGGCGGAATTATCGGTTTCCACTAACGTCAACTGGCGATCGCGGGCGACAGACAAACCAATAGTACCTACGCCGGAGTACATGTCGACTACCCTGTTGCTATCGTCGAGGTGTTGCTTAATTTCGTTTAACGCCATCTCGTAAACAGGCAGATTGATCTGAAAGAAGCCATTTGGCGAATAGGTGTAAGCCTCGCCTAGGATTGTGTCGGTTAGGTTGGCCATTGTTGGATGAGATTTGCCGTTTTCGAACAGCGCCCCACTCACCTGTCCAGCCTGATTACAGCGAATTAGTAAAGATTGATATTTACGCGCCTCCTCGCCATCAGCGTTTAGCTGGTCAATAATGCGTTGAGCCTCTGCCCAGATCTCGGGTCGTTCGATACTACTAGATTTGACTAGGATTTTTTGGTGGCTACCACGACGATGGAAGGCAGGCCAGATTCTCGCGGTGTCATGATCCCACCATAACGAGTACTCCATCTTGTTGCGGTATTGCCAAAACTTGCCATCGCCCTTTATCTCGGCATAAGGCAGCTCGATATGCTCTTGGCGGAACGCCTCTGTGACTAGTTCGGACTTATATTTAGTCTCGGCGGTTTCAGTCATGATTTGCCATGGTGAAGTGGATAGATAGCATTCATCGCGTGGCGCAATGCGCTCGGGCGTAGCGGTAAGTATTTCAGTGGTTACTGCCTCGGCGTAGTGCTTTTTAGACTTGGTTAACTGTACCTTAACAGTTTCGTTTGACAATGCACCCCATACAAACACCTTGCGACCGTCGCTTAGCTCACCTAGAGCCTGCCCGCCGGGCACTAATTTCTCGATTTTTACTTGTTCGATAATCACCTGCTTCATAATATTAGTATATCATTGCATAGCGCTGATATAATTGACCTATGCAAATCCGGATACAGGTAAAGACGGGCAGTAGTCGTGGCGATGTAATGATTAAGCAGGATGACGGTACTTATTTGGCGTATCTGCGCGCCAAGCCAATTGCGGGTGCGGCTAATGTCTCGCTAATTAAGCTATTATCGAAACACTTCAATGTGTCAAAGAGTACAATCCAAATTAAAAATGGTGCTGGCAGTCACTACAAGACAATAACAATTGGCTAATTATAGCTAAGCAGTATGACTGCATTCACACCGCTGGCTGTCAGTCAAAGACGTGATTAATAATGTGGTAATATAGAAATGTGGCCCAGTAACTCAATTGGATAGAGTAGCTCCGTCCTAAGGAGAAAGTTGTAGGTTCGATTCCTATCTGGGCTACCACGAGAATAGTTTAAATAGGCGCTGGTGTATCTAGCGCCTATTTGTTAATAGATAATAAGAATATGTAGACAGCGTAGACTACTTGCGTGACCAGATGGTTCTGTCTGGGGCGTCTTTTAGTGTGATGCCCTGCTCTAGCAACTGGTCGCGAAGGCGATCAGAGGTAGGCCAGTCTTTATTCTGACGAGCAGTCAGGCGCTCGGCAATCAACTGTTTTTGGTTGTCAGTAATATCGGGCGTAGTCGCGGCGATGTTTAGACCTAGATACGTATCAACGAAATTAATTATTTCGGATAGTTGCTCGATGAGGTTGTTGTCGGTGCTGATGGAATTGAATGCTTGGTCAATGTATTTTAGTGCATTTGGTGTATCGAGATCATTTTCGAGTGCAGCAGCAGCGTTCCGTATGTCTTCCTTGACCTTGGCAACTGCGGTGCTGGCTTCATTGGTGCTATTATCGGTGGTAGCGGAATGTGTAGGGACTTGCCATCTCAGCTCCACAACGCGACGCCAGTTAGCTAGGCGGTTCTTTGCGGCGGCTAGATTATCCCAACTAAAGTTACTGGCACTGCGGTAGTGTGACTGCAGAATCAGCATGCGAAAGTCTAGTCCGCTATATCCACGCTCAATAATATCGGGAAGGGTGTAAAAATTATGTGCAGATTTACTCATTTTTGCACCGTTGACTAGCAGGTGTTCGTTGTGAACAAAGAAACGAGCATATTGCGTGGGCTGGTTGCCAGCCGTGCTCTGGGCAATCTCATTCTCGTGGTGCGGAAAAATTAGATCAACTCCACCAGTGTGGATGTCAAAAGGTTGTCCGAGATTATCGGTTGACATAACAGAGCATTCAATGTGCCAACCAGGACGACCAGTATAGTCGATCCAATCAGCAGGCTCACTAGGTTGCTCGTCAGCGGAAAATAGTGCCGGCACTCGGAACTCCCAAGCTGGCTCGCCAGTTTTCTGCTTCTTCCATAATGCAAAGTCGCGCACCTCGCCCTTGTCGTATTCATCGTTGTTGATGCGCTCGTGGCTGATGTCTTCGGGGTTGATATAGCTTAGCTGGCCGTACTTGCGAGTCTTAGTATATTCCGAAATGCTGAAATAAATACCATCGTCGGCTAAGTAAGCAATGCCCTGCTCTAGTAGACGTAAGATCAATGCTTGCATTTTGGCGATATTTGCAGTTGCTGTAACGAACTTGATTGAGTCAGTATCGTTGCCAACCTGCTTCATCTCGTCTAAAAATATCTTTTCGTATTTAGCTGTTAACTTAGACAGGGCTTGCTCGGGCGTATCGTTAGGGTAGTCTATTTTGGAGTCGCGGATGGTTTTGTCGTCAACATCGGTAAAGTTCATTACATGCTTAGTTTTGTAACCCGCTAGATTGATTATGCGGCGTAGAATATCGGCGTAAATATAAGCACTAAGATTGCCGATGTGAGCATGGTTATAAACAGTTGGACCACAAGAATAAATCCGCGCCAATTTGCCATCGGCTGGCGCGAAATCATCAATTTGCTTGGTTAATGTATTGTGCAGTTTCATTTATTTTACCCTTACTTTAAATCCGCCTAAGTTAATACCATTGTGTAGCTCGGCGTGTGGCTCGTTTTCGCCCTTAGCCTCTGCTTTTGCAATTGCGGCTTCGGCGGCGTCAGTCGCAACATCAGACGATTGCTGTTCGTCGTATTCCTGATATAGCTTACCTAGTTCGCGAATTAGTTCGGGGACGAACACGTCATAATCTTCGTATACGCGAAAGCCTGCCGCGTAAGGATGTCCATCACCGCCAAATGTCTTGGCTAGTAAGTTCGATACTGGTATGTTAGAGCGAATCTTGCCGGTTATTTTGCCATCTGGATATGTCTTGATACCGATAGCTAAATCAACGCCAATTACTAGACGCATCTCGTCTAGCACTAGCATAGTTGGGTTATATTCGTTGCTGTATTCGTGAATTTCTTCGAATGGAACATGAACAAAGGCTGTGCGACCGTCGTTATAGTATTCGATGCGTTCAATTAGTTGACCTTTGTATTCTAGGATGCGTGGTGACTTCTTCATCAGCTCGCGGCGAGCCTCTTCTAGCTCGTACGGATTAGCGCCGTGGCGCATTAGTTCGGCACATGCCTCATAGCTTTCGGGGGTGGTGGCTGGTGTGGTTAGCCCCAGTGAGTCTGCCTGAATTGAGATGTATATCTTCTCGGCGGCGTCTTTGCTGATTGGCCACTTTTCCTCGTTGCAGATGTCTAGGATTAGTTCGCCCGTTGATACTGCGGTGTCGCTAATGATATAGTCACAATCAAACGGCAAATCTGGGTCTACGCCAACGTGGTGGTCTAAGGCGATTACTGGATGACTCGACAGAAAACTCATGGTTGCTGGGTCGTCGGTGGTCTTACTCATCAGTGATTTGGCGGAAGTATCAACAATAATCGCCATATCGCAGTCATAGAGAAAATCCATTGATACTCGATCCCAGCCTTCGACGTAACGTAGATATGTTGGAATCTGTACTGGGCAATGTAAGCTAATTGATTTGCCCATGTCGCTGAAAATAGCCTCGAGCGCCAAAGCCGAGCCCAAGCTGTCGCCATCGGGGTTTTCAGCCTGCAGAACAGCAATGCGCTTAGCGTTGGCGATTAGCTCTCTTTGCTTGTCGTTTAAAATCATTGCTACTATTATACATCACAATTTGGTACAATTAACGCATGGCCGATAAAAAGCAAAAAGTCAAAAAATTTATCTCGTCGCCCCTGTGTGCGTTTGCTATGGGCGGTGTTATTGCAGCGTTGATATTCGGTGCAATCTATGGTTGGTCAGTTGTCTGGCCATGGAACGTCGACTGGATTTGGCATAGTGTGACACATGATACGGCTCAGCATTATCTAGGTTGGGCGTTCTTCGCTAGCGATTCGACGGGCGGTACAATTAATGGACTAGCTTATCCGTACGGTCTGAGCATTTCGTTTATGGACGCGATTCCTTTGCTAGCCTTCCCTGCAAAGTGGCTGGGGCTAGGCGTGAATATCCAGTATTTTGGCTTGTGGGCGCTAACCTGCTTTATTCTGATGGGTGGGCTGAGTGTCATACTGCTGCGACGCATATGGGTTAAGGTGTTTGGTGATAAAAAATCTAATTCTGCTAGCTCATTGCTGTTTGCGAGTGTTGGCTCGGTTATTTTTGTGCTTAGTCCAATGATGTTAGCTCGTACGCTGTATCACCCTGCGCTTGCTGCGCAGTGGCTGATTTTGCTGGCGTTTCTGGTTATTTGGGATAGCAACAAAGAACGAACAGCTGGGCGGTTTGTGTTGATTTGGTCGGGGCTATTGGTACTTAGTGTGTTAATTCACCCCTATTTTCTACCCATGATGGGTGCGATGATGTTGATTAGTTTGGTTTGTACCTACCAGACTATTAAGGGTAAAAACTGCCGTGTGGCACTAAGGCTTGCGTTGTACGTTGTTGCGCCAGTTGTAGCGGCGCTATTGGTATTTTGGGCGATTGGTGGATTTAGTTTGGGCGGTGGCGCTGAGGTCTATGACTTACCGGAAAAAGGTTTTAATTTGCTAAGTTTCTTTAATCCGCTAGGCTACTCTGCGCTAATACCGGGCTATGCAAACGCCTCTAGCTCACCTGAGACGTTAATGTGGCTGGGGTTGGGCGTATTGACTGCATTGATAGTCGCTACTGTGTTGTGGGTTGGCAACTATCGGCAGTCGCTTATTGCTTTGCACGCCAAGTTTGAGGCGCATCGTGCGCACTATGTGTTATACGGCCTTATAGGGCTGGCGCTGCTGCTATTTGCTATTGGTGTGCGAGCTGACTTTGGTCCAGTTACGTTATTTAGCTATCAGTCGCTAGTGCCTGCTAAAATCTATGACCTTTGGACGGCATTTCGGGCGGCGGCGCGCGAAGCATGGCCTTTCTATTATTTAATTGTGTTTGCTGTTTTCTACTGGCTACTGTTGGGGCTTACTAAACACCGTATTAATAAAACGCCAGCTATGACTATGTCAGTAGTCGCTGTGATTACCATGACGATTGTTGCACTGGTTCAATCTCTCGACATTATGAATAGCCCAGCCGTTATCGCCAAATATAGAGGATTTAAAACCGCTCGCACTACTGCGCCCGAATACAAGCCGATCGATTTGACGGGAATTAAAACTAGCGCCCATAAACATCTGATTGCACTAGACCAGGGCTTTCGTGGTAATCAAGCAGAATTTTATACTATGGGTCAGACTGCCTTGCGTAATAATCTGACATTAAATACAGGCTTCTTTGCTAGAGTGCCGCAGCAAGCTAAGACCGACCAAGTAAAATGGCGCAACAAGGTTGAACAATGTAAGTTGTCGCGTCAGGACAGAACGGAGAGCCTATACTTTACGAATGATAAAACATGGATTCCTAGTTGCTATAGCTTCGTAGAACGCTCCGGTATTTACATTCTACAGTAGTTATGTTATTATAATAAGTGTCTTTCTGGAGCTACCTAGAAAGTTGTTCCTTATTAATTAGATTGGAGAACGATTATTATGGCCAAGTTGCTATTCGTCTATCCGGGCAACATAATTGCTATTTGCTTTGCCGTATTGATACTTGTAGAGATCTTGATGAGCTTTCCACGCAAGTATACGGCTAATCTGGCTATGATGAAGCGCCGTCTTGCAAGCGCATTGGACAAAGCCGCGGCTTTCTTCGCGGGTGCATTTATCCTTGTTGTCGTCTTGACGGTGTGTCTAAGTGCTATTGGACAGTATGACAAGTCGATGATTCGTATCTGGATGGCTATTGCAGCCTTGCTTGTTGTCGTCCTGTTCCTGCGTGTTTTTGTGCTGATGGTCGGCTTTTCGTCGTTGGAGCGTAAATTCTTCGAAGACCACAGCAAGGACATTATCGAAGCCAGCAAAGCTGATAAAGCTAAACCAGGAAAGGAGAGCTGGTCGCAAAAAACTGCACGGAAGGATAATACAATACCTGCAAGTTGGGGCGATTTTAACAATAATTCTAGCGGTACGCCCAGCGTAGGTCACGCCGGTCCCAAAGCGAAAACTACAGATTTCCAACAGAGTAAGTAATAATCAGTATTCCAACTTTAAAGAGCCTGCGCTAGCAGGCTCTTTTTACTTTAGGCAATTATATTAGCGCATTGTGTTACGACCACTTAGCGCATGTGACAAAGTGATTTGATCGGCGTACTCTAGGTCAACGCCAATGGGTATACCACGGGCTAAGCGGGTAATTTTAACATCCGTTAGATCGGCCTGCTCTAGCTGCTTTTGGATATATAGCGCGGTAGACTCACCTTCCACGCTGGCATTGGTTGCTAGAATTACCTCGTGGACTTTATCGCATTTGATACGTTTGATTAATTCTGGTATATGCAGTTCTTCTGGTCCTATGCCGTCGATTGGTGAAATTACCCCGCCCAGCACGTGATAAGTGCCTTTGTATTGGCCAGTATTCTCAAGTGCCAACACGTCAAACGGGTCTTCAACCACAGCAACAGTCTGTCGATCGCGATCAGGTGTGCTATATAGTGGCGAAACATCATCGGCAGCGTCGATCAGAGCAAAAGTCACTGGACAACGTTTGACTTCATCATGCAGGCGATATAGCGCCTCAGCTAGTTCGGTCGACTTTTTAGGTGCGCTTTTTAGACATGCGTAAGCATAGCGTTCGGCAGTTTTATTGCCAACGCTGGGTAGACTACTAAAGGCGTCAATCAAGTTGACTAATGCCTTTGGTAACGAACTCTTGGTTTTATTTGGTTGCATGTTCCCTGCTAGACTTATATCCCTAGACCGCCCATTAGGCCGCCCATCATCGGCTTCATCTTGTCGGCAGCAACCTCTTGAGCACCCTTTAGACCATCGCGAATTGCAGCCTTGATCCAGCCCTCTAGTTCTTCGACATCGTTCATGTCGATTAGATCAGGATTTAGCTTGACGCTTTCAACCTTTAGTTCACCGTTAAATTGAATAACCACAGCGCCGTTACCAGCTTCAACCTCGATGATTTCCTTAGACAGCTCTTTCTGCATTTTGCGCATTTTCTGCACCATTGCCATTTGTTCTTTGAATCCAGCCATTAAAATATCCTCCTTTATGTAACATGTAAATTATAACATATGATAAAATATAAGTAATGAAAAGGAAAAGCGCAATCCATCAGAGTTTGCTGTATCGTTATCGCTATGTCATTGCAGTGGTTGTTCTAACGCTATTAGCGGCGTTTATGGTTGGGTATAAGTTCTGGTGTGTGCCTAGTGGGCTAACTGACGCAGAGGTGCAATCGGCTGCTCTGTCGGGTAGTCTATCTGTACGAGCAATTTCTAGTAGCTTCGCGTCAGGTGACTGGGTGAATTATGTGGTATCCCTGCCGTGGACTGTGTTGCAGAAAGCTAGTATCGCCCTGCTCGGTCCAACTGTTTTGGCGTTTCGTTTGCCGTCCGTGATACTAATGCTACTAGCAGCACTACTGGGTATCGTGCTGCTGCGTAAGCTAACTCGCCCCAACTTAGCAATGATTGGCGGCTTTTTGATGGTTTCGAGCGCTTTTTATATCGGTATTGGGCGTAGTGGTACAGATGCTGCAATGACGACGTTTTTGCTAACGGCTGTTTTATTACTAGGCTATAACTTAATTAACCAGGCTAAGTCTAATTCTTGGACTGTGGTAATAAAGTTAGGACTTGTTGTAGTAATGGCGCTTTTAGCATATATGCCAGGTGGTATTTATTTAGACGCTGCGCTTTTCGCGGTGGCAATGTTACATCCACGCATTCGGTTGGTTCTGATGCAACACAAGGCTAGCAGTATTCTATACATAGTTCTGCTGCTCGCTATGTTGCTGCCTATAACTATTACTATCGTTAACGATACGTCGATCATTAAGCCACTGCTATTAATTGGTGATAAATGGCAGGTTGGCAATATTGGCTTGGCCCTGAGAGGATACGCTGGGACGGTGACTGATATGGTCGGTCCGTTTGTTGTGCCGATGTTGACTATTGTTGATCTAATATTAGTGGTAATTGGTTTAGTCTCGATAGTGCGAGCGATGTCGTCGGTACGTGCTTTTACGGTTATAATTATGGGCTTCGTGATATTGATAATGTCGTTTGCGCGGCCTACGCTGATTTACCTGCTGTTTATTCCTTCGACTATACTTGAAACAATCGGTATGGGATGGTTAATTAATTGCTGGTACGGCTTGTTCCCGCGCAATCCCTATGCGCGCACTTTTGCAATCATACCGCTGACAGTTCTGATTGTATCGGTGGGCTGGCTGAACATTAATCGCTACTTTAATTCGTTAAATTACTGTGCCGATATTGCCTATCAATATGATTACGAGTATCTGATTGTGCAGCGCGAGCTGGCTGCTACTAAAAAACCTAATGACATAGCGGTCGTAGTCGACTCAGAACCACGCTTGTACAAAATGCTGGCTAATAAATACGGTGTAAACATATTGGTTAATGGTGATAAGGCTTCTAAGCAAGATAAATCAGCAGTCAAAAAACAACTTGACGAAAATCGGTATAGTAAAGTCATCGTTACGAGATCATCAGGCTACACACCTAAAGATATGAAACTAGTGAAGGTTGCGTCTGGGTGGACTAGCCAAAATCCTGCTACGGTTCTAGTTTACTCTAAATAAATAATACCGCTGGTATTCCGGCGGTACACTTTAATGTCGCGTTAGCTGCGAGGACTAATGTTTGCGCTTCTCTAGTGACATGAACTTCAGACGGTCTGGGTGGAAGTACAGCTCGATATTACCAGTTGGACCGTTACGATGTTTGGCGATAATCAAATCAGTGATATGCTGACGTTCTGTATCGGGGTTATAGTAATCCTCGCGATATAGGAACATCACAATATCAGCATCCTGCTCGATAGAACCGGATTCGCGAAGATCTGACAGCATCGGTCGTTTATCAGGGCGCGCTTCGACAGAGCGTGACAGCTGTGATAGTGCTACAACTGGAACATTTAGCTCGCGAGCAATTAGCTTGAGACCGCGGGAGATTTCTGACACCTCCTGCACGCGATTGTCGCCATAGTTTTTGCTGCCGCTCATTAGCTGTAAATAGTCGATTACAATCAGCCCTAGCGGTGTCTTGTGAGCTTGGCGCTGAGCCATGGTTTTCATCTCTAGTACAGTCATGCCTGGCTTATCGCAGAAGAAGATGGGCGCTTCGGCCATCTCACCCATCGCCTCGGAAATCTTAGCGAAGTCTTCTTCAGTTAGCTTGCCTGTGCGAATATTCCAGCTGTCGACGCCTGCTGCCTCAGCAATCATGCGGTCGACGGTCTGGTCGTTGCTCATCTCGAGGTTAAAGATCAGCACCGCTTTCTTCTCGCGGCTGGCTACGTTATAAGCTAGATTCTGCGCGAAGGTTGACTTACCCATGGCTGGACGAGCAGCTAGAATAATCAAATCTGACTTTTGTAGACCAGCAGTTAGACGGTCAAGGTCCTTAAATCCAGTGCGAACGCCACGCAGTTGATCTTTATTACGGTGGAGCATTTCCATGCGGTCGAAGGACTGCGTCAGAATGGATTCTAGTGGTGTTAAATCACCTTTCTGAGACGACTCGCTGACTGCATATAGGTCAGCCTCGGCCTGTGCTAGTGCCTTTTGTACGTCATCGGCTTGGTCGAACCCTAGTCGCGTAATTTTTGCGCCAGCACCAATTAGGCGACGGCGAACTGCAGCGTTGGCAATAATATTAGCGTATTCAACAGCATGGGCTGAGCTAGGCACGATGTTAGTTAGGTCGCCTAGGTACTGTATGCCACCAATCATAGATATACTGCCAGCGTTTTTTAGTTCGGTACCGAGCGTCAGTATATCTATGGGTGAATGGCGCTCGTATAACTTTAGCATGGTGGCAAAGATTGTAGCGTTGTGCTTGTCGTAAAAGTCTTCGGCGTGTACTTTGTCGGCAATATCGACCAAGACTTCTTGGTCCATTAAAATAGCGCCCAGTAGCGACTGCTCAGCCTCTATATTTTGCGGTGGCACTTTACCAGAGGCATCATTGTAGTTATCTTGGTCTTGATAATCCTGATTAGATCTCGGCATTTTTAACAACCTCTCCACCGCCCATTAGCTCCATCACTTTACTGGCATCACTATCAGCCGGTGCAGCATTTTTACTGATTATAATACTTGGCCTAAAATTATATAGCGACTCAATTGCTGCTGTCAACGTATCGCGAAAATTGGCAGTATCGGCTTTTTTGCGGTGAAAAGCCTTGCTGAAGAATAATGTCAATTCGTTAGACTGTTTTGAATATCGCATTTCGGCAAATTCTATTAGAGAGCATGTCGATAATTCGTCCATGTTGGTCAATTTAGCTTTAACGTCGTCGTGCTTAATCTCTCCGTCAAAGTTAGATGGCGGGGCAATTGGGCTAACTATTTTGTCGACCTTTTGCGCGGTAGCGGCTGCACTGGTCTTCGTAACCGCCTGCGAATGAGCTCTGGCTGTGTTTGCTGGGGTGTCTGGCTGTGTTGCCTGAATCGGCTTGATTGGCTCTAGGGGTTCGACCTTTTTATTGGCGACTGACTGAACCACCTTGATGGCTGGTAATTCTACGGTTGCTGTTTTGCTGCCCTGGCCTTTTAGGCTAGCTTCGACTAGCACAGCAATTAGTTTTTGCTCTGGCATGGCTGACTTAGGCGTGTCTAATAGTTGATTAATTATGACATATAGTTCGGGCGCATTAATAGATGCCTCGGCTAGGAATGACACAATCTGGTTGACTAGCGATTGTACACTAACTCCATCTGCTAGCATATTTTGGATATCGGTGATGATGCCTTTGCTGTCGTGGTCAGCAATCTTCTGAACCAATCCACCAATTTGGTCGCTGGAAATCATTCCCAATACATCTTCTACCGTTGATTTAGTAATCTTGCTATTGCTGCTCGATAGCTGGTCTAGGATGGTGATGCTGTCGCGTACAGAACCACCGCCGCACTTAGCGACTAGTAGTAGTGCTTGATCATCGATATCAATATGCTCTTTGTCGGCAATTGTCCGTAGATGTTTGGCTAGCGGTTCTGGCGCTAACGGTCTAAAATGGTAACGCTGCACACGTGACAAGATTGTTGCAGGCACTTTCTGTAGCTCTGTGGTCGCCAAGATAAAGATTGCGTGCTCAGGCGGTTCCTCGATGGTCTTTAGTAGCGCATTAAAGGCGGCCTTGCTGAGCATATGGAATTCGTCGATGATATATACTTTGTATTTGGACTTCATCGGCGCCAAGTTAATGCTGTCGCGCAGGTTTCGAATGTCGTCTACGCTATTATTGGACGCCGCATCAATCTCGATAATATCGATGTCGCTACTGTTGATGTTGTCGTTGTAGTCTAGTCCATTGACTAGGTGTGCCAGAATGCGCGCCACAGTAGTTTTGCCGGTGCCACGTTGCCCAGTAAACAGAAAAGCGTGCGCGAAATTACCTGTTTTCGCCATTGCCGCCAAAATGTCTGTTACCTGTGGCTGCCCAATTACTTCGTCAAGTTTAGTTGGCCGGTATTTGCGGTACAACGCCAACCGTGTTTCTGTCTTCCCCGTTTTCGTCATAATTATATTATACTACAGATAATCATATGCTAGGAAATGCAGTTTTGTCGAGAAGTTTTACTAGCTGTACTTGGCGTACTATTTGCCTAGTGCATCATCAATGGCGCGTTCGACTGTGCTAGCTTTGTATGAGGCAACCATCTTGCCATTAACAATAATGGTTGGTGTACCTTGAACGTTAGAATTGCTGCCCAAAGTCTTGTCGCGGTCAATCTTGGCGCTGATGTTGTTGTTTGCGTAGTTGTGGTATGCGTCAAGTAGCTTCTGTTCGTCAATGCCGCTGTTACGTGCATAATCCTTTAGCTTGCCTTCTAGTGTTTCTGTATCCATGTATGTGCTATTAGTCCAGACACTGTCATTAAATAGCGCTTCATTAAACTTCCAATAAGCATCTTCGCCACCAGCTAGGTAAGCTGCTTCGGCTGCTCGCATGGCGACATCTGAATAAGTATGGCCAATGTTGAAATTGCGATAGATAAACAGTACTTTATTTTTATACTTATCGCGAATTTCGCGCATTTCGCCGCTGATGCTTTGGCAATAAGGGCATGTAAAATCGGCATATTCAATGACCGTTACCTTAGCGTCCTTTGGGCCGATGAAATGATCGGGTATTTGGCCATCCGACTGGTCAACTAGCTTTAGATTTGCCTCGTCAATTGGCTGAGACGACTTATCGTAAATGCTGGTATCTGCAGCTTTGTCGCCTGCCCCACTATCTGATGTGGCTTCGGCCGTCTTGTTGTTCTTGCTGGTATCTGCAGTATAGTTGCTATATAGCGAGTATCCCAGCAGGATTATGCCGACCGATAACAGTATCCCGATAAATAACAGAATAACGGCAATGTTATGTAGTGCTTTCTCATTCTGCGCCAGTTCCTTGCGGTTAGGTTGGCAATATTTTACAATGCCTTCTGGTATTGAATCTTTAGTGCTGATATCACGGCTAGCGCCGCTTTGTTGTGCAGCTTTAGTTGTCTTGTCTGCACTAGAGTGTTGACTGCTGCCCACCGTTTCTTTAGTCATTACAAAATTGCCTCGACCGCGGCCCAATCGGCGTTGCGGTTGTCTTCTGGGACGATTACTGAAACTTGGTCGCCTACATGTCCACGGAAGAATGTAACGGATGCTAATAGGACGCGATATTCTTTATCGCCAGCTTCTACATAGTAAGCGCCATCATGCTGTGTTAATGTGCCAACTAATTGCTTTCGTGCGACTGGGCCAATTTGCTTGTAAATAAATGAACCGTCGTCGGCAATAGTTAGTTTTAGAATGTCGCCTTCTACTAGTTTGGACTTACTAGCATAGTTGGCTGGTACGGGATATGACTTGCCAGCATTGTCGTGCATGGACTGTCCATCAAAAACGCCTTCAATGACTTTACCGGTAGCATCGCCAGCGGTGCGGTGTGGCATATCGTCATCGCCAACAATTGAATACAATAATTCTTTGGCGGCTGCTAGATTCTTCTCTGCTTCGTTTAACAAATTACGTAGTCGCTTTACCTGCTTCTCTGGTAATGCGGACTCTTCGAAATTCTCGCTCATCTCTATAGTCTCTCTTTCTTTATCTTAAGATCTCATGCGAAATTATACCGCAGAGACCATGTGTAGTCAATAGTTAGAAGGCTTTGTGTGGGGCTACATATTCAGTATTTAGCCAGAGTAGCATGAATACTTGATTATCGCGCAAATAATTTTATAATATTAGCTATTAACCGTTTGGTTATGTTCTTTCCAATTAGGAGGATTTATTATGAGTATCTGGGATCTTTTTCATTCTAAGCGTTCTAAGTCTACAAGCAATAAGTCTGAAGCGGATCTTACTGAAGAAGACAACAAAACGGATCTAACTATTGCCCATCCTATAGAAACAGATGGTGATCGTGCCAATCAGGCAAGGTTGAACGGTGGTTATAGTGATGACACTTTTGAAAACGACATCACTCATCCTATTACACCCGAGGACGGCCGTAATCTCGATATTGAAACGTCTAATAAAGTAATTGATAGCCCGGATATTTCGCGTCCAATTGTTGGCGACGAAGATCCTGTGGAGTTTGCTATCTTCACTAGTATTACCGACCCGTATGGTGTTGTTTCTGACTCTGACGATGATGACAGCGACAGTTCTGACTCTGATTCCGATAATGACGATCAGGGTTATGGCTCTGACTCTGATTCTGACGATGATGACGACTCTGATTCTAATAATAATGATGACGACGACAACAACGGCGACGACAACAACGGCGACGACAACTCTGACTCTGACGACGATGACAATTACAACTCTGATTCTGACGACGATGACGATTTCTACGACGACTAGAAAGTTATGGTAATAACAATGCTAGAAATAGTAATAACAATAATATAATCGTAACGATTGCGTAGTTAAGTCTACCTCCTACCTTAAGCCCCTGTCTTGCGGCAGGGGCTGTCTTTTTATCCTATGTTTACGTGTATCGTGAGGTATTGCTAAACTTTAAGCCCCCTGCCATATGACAGGGGGCTTGTTCTATAACAATTTGTTCGCAACCAGTTCAATGAAGTGAACTAAGCTAGTTCAACCTTGGCGCCAGCCTCTTCTAGAGCCTTCTTGGCAGCCTCAGCTTCGTCCTTAGAAACCTTTTCTTTGACAACTACAGGGGCTTCTTCAACCATCTTCTTGGCGTCGCCTAGACCTTGGCCAGTCAATTCCTTAACAGCCTTGATCACAGCAACTTTCTGTGAACCAGCCTCGACTAGTTTGACATCAAACTCAGTCTTTTCCTCAGCGGCAGCAGCGCCATCAGCAGGACCAGCAGCAACTGCAACAGCGGCAGCAGCTGGCTCAATGCCGTATTCGTCCTTTAGGACGTTCTTTAGTTCGTTGACTTCTAGAACAGTCAACTGAGTTAGCTCTTCAGCTAATTTCTTTACATCAGCCATGATATTCTCCTTTATTAATTAGTGGTTGCAAATATTAAATTACGCATTCGCGTGATCGGCAATGCCATCCAATAGTGCGTGCAAATTGCCAGATAGTGCGTTGGTAACGTCGTTGACCGGCGATAGCAACTGTGCAACAGTCTGTGCGATTAGCTCGTTCTTGGTTGGTAGCTTTGATAGGGCTGTCACAGCGGCAGCGTCCATTGATTGACCGTTGTTGTCGAAAGCACCGGCTAGCTGCATTTCTTCGTGATTTTTGGCAAAGTTTGCTAGCACTTTCGCTGGCATAACCTCATCCTCAGCACTAATGGCGTACAGCACCTGCCCCTTCATATTGGCGGTGTCAATGTCTTTGAATGCGTCATGTTGCTGCATTGCAACGCGCATTAGGCGATTTTTCACCACCTTGATTTGCACATTGTTCTCACGAGCGGCACGACGTAGATCCTGTAGATCCTTGACTGAAATACCTGCGTATTCTGCGTAGGCGACAGTCTTGGCGTTGTCTAGGATTTCGTTTAATTCTGCAACCAAAGTTTCCTTTTTACTACGTGATATAGCCATAATACTCCTTTGGTTTTAGATAGTTGATTTGTTGCGACTCAAATTGTTAATGTGTCGTCATCTAGAGTAGTTTTTATCTCGGTAGCATGATTAAGTCGATTGCCCAATCTGACCGCCACTGTCTCTGATAACGTTATAGATAGATTAGCACATTAATTCATTTTTTACAAGTTCACTGCGGCGGCGCCTAAGGTATTGCGCAATGACTTATTTGGGTCCTCGATGGCTTCGAGGCGCATGATAGCTTCGTGCTCGCTGTCGCCAATTTGATGCTGACCATTTGGTGGCCGTTTAGAGCCGACTAAGTCAGGCTGGCTGATACGGCGTCGTCGTGCATGAATTTCAGGCAAGATTTTAACTAGCTCCATGACATCACTCTCGTCTGCCCCTGCGCCACGCGCCTTGTATATTACGTGCGCTTTTAGTCCGCAACGCATTTGATAGCGTTGCTCGGCAGTGACGACTTGAACTTCAGTAGGCACGCCACCGTAGGTGAAAGTTATTTTAGCTAATGTTAAGCCGTCTTCGTCCTTGGCGGGTTTGGCGTCAATCATGAAGGGCAAATTACCCTCGCTAAACTTATCTAAGTCAGAATGACTGCCTGACAAATCAGCCATTACACGGTCAATGTAATCGGGCATGCCTGCAATATGAACAGGCGAAATTTTTGAATTAGCAATGCGTGGCATCGTTGCAGGCGAGTGGTATACACCATTGACTAGCTCTGTAAATACTCGGCGCTGCTCGGGTTCGTCTTTGCAGATTAGAGTGATACCCATGATATCCATTGGATCGTGTTCGATTTTATCTTTAAGATCTGGCGCGAAGTCGTCATTAGGCTGAATGTCTTTCGATGGTGACGACTTACGCTCTTCTTGGTACAGTTTCCAGGCTAAAGATCCACGTGACTTTAGGCGGAAACGGCCAACCGTACCATCGTCTTCGTCGGAAATATCGACGTTCGGGTCATTAGTGGTTATTGTGCCAAAGACTGCTTCGCTCGGTCCGCTAACCTCTACTGCGGATTCTGCATTGAATGCCATTGGCAAGCCAAATATATTGTCTAGGCTTTCGCGTACGAGGCGTTTTGCGCTAGAACGCCGACTGCCTGTGCAATCGAACTGATCAACGCAATGCAACATAATTTCAGCACTATCAACCAAGTCTTGATGTCCCATATTAGCCAGGCGGATTTCCTTGGTGCGTGAACTTAGTGCCATTGCCAGGCTATCGAACCCAATCATTTCTGACATAGGCTCTAGAATTTGCTCTACAAAGGTAATGTCCTGCAATGTAGCTAAGTTATTGCTAGGTCGAGCGTTGAGGCGCTGTAAAGCCTCGGCTGCGGCAATTAGCAAAGATTCGATATTGATATTTTCAACTGCGGTCCGCAATGTTTCGGCTCGTGCCATAGGGGCAATTTCCTCCCAAAGTGCCGTATCTATGTTGCCTTGCTGATTATTTGGCAGATTAAGACCTAGTGTGGCTAGGCTGGTTTCACGCAGTTTGCTGATCCTGGTGCGATCGCCTAATAAACCCGCAATGTATACCTTCTTCTGACGGTCAGTTGCTGGGTCACTGCTGAACTTATTGTCGCGTAGATAATTGCTGAGAATGTGCTGTACTTTACGATCTGTGATACCACCGTCGCCAGCGTGTGCATGATCATAAATAACACCCAGTGCGGCTGCAGTATAGGCTTCGTCATTTATTTCATTTCGCGCGAACTCACGCACGATTTTGTGTTGCTCGTTTAGCGCACTAAGCTCAGTTGCCTTGTCGATCTGATCATCAGTGCTACGACTTTGATTAACAACATCAATAAACTGCTCTAGCGGCACACGTGTACTTTTAGGTAAGTCGGGATAAGGATAGCGTTCGCCCCTCATCTGATATGATTCGTATGACATATTACTAATTAAATTATACCATATGTCAAACTTTTGCGCCCTAAGTAGAAGTTAGGCTATTTGCGGATAATTCTAATAATTTGCGTGCCAGCATCTAGCTCGCAGTATGCGCCAATTGGTATGGTAACTGTATCGGCATTATGTCCAATGGCCAAACCCGACAAAACTGGTACGTTTGGTGTATATTGCAATATACGCTCCTCGATAATTTGGCGCGCGTCGAGCGACGCAAAGTCACCACGCTCACCTGCTCCTTCGTTGAGACAGTCGACAAAATCGCCAATTATCACACCCTTTACGCCGTCGAACACACCAGCTTGATACATATGAGCTAGCGCCATGTCTAACATGGGGATTGTTACGTCTACGTCCTCGATAAAGAGGATTTTGTCGTGTAAGTCTAATTGATATGGTGTGCCTGTTAGCCAGCTGAGCTCTTGTAAATTGCCGCCAACAATATCGCCCGCCGCTTTACCAGAACGCAGTGTGTGCATTGCATGACCGCTAGGGTTATGTAGCTCTACATCATGCCAGTCAGTAAATAAGAATTTATGCCAATAGCTGTATGTGTATTGGTTGTATTTGCCATCCTTTATCATACTTGATTCGACAAAATTTGGCGTGACCATTGGTGCGTGGTATGTTACTAGTCCAGTGCGCTGATAAATAACATTTAAGATTGGCGTTACGTCACTAAAGCCACTGATTACAGGTGCTTGGCTGGCTAGTTTCTGCAAGTTATCGTTTGTGCAGAGATATGGTAGCGTTTGCACGGCGCCGTAGCCACCAGGCAGACAAAAGATTGCATCGGTATCGGCTGTGAGAATTTCATTTGCGCGATCTGCCGGTGTGCCAGCCGTGTAGCCGTTGTTGCTATATGCGGACTGGTCGGATAGCTTGGCTTTGCCGCTTAGAATGTTGTCATACAGTAAAGACTCCTTGGCCAAATTGCTGCCGATCGACGTGGCTAAACCTAGGTTTGATAAAAATTGCTGCGAAGCTTTGACGCGCTTTTCGATCAGTGGCGATGAAGGGTCAACAATACACGCAGTATCGCCTGCACTGAGTGGTTTAGAGTAAACTTTGGTAGACAATTTCTTTCCCTTATTATGCACGTTATTCTGGTAAACGTGCAAAAATATGATCAAAATCTAACCAGCGTACATCGCGATGTGACCACTTATCATTCAAATTAGAATAACGAACAGTCGGCACGCAGGCATGGATCATTGTATCGTTGCCTAGATAGATTCCAGTATGTGACATGCGATTAGTATTCCATGTGCCTCTGAAAAATATTAAATCACCAGCTCGTGCGGCGTCGTCTTTGATTGGTTCGCAGTAGTCGAATATACCCTGAACGGTTTCGTGCCCGATCTGCCACCCTGCTTGGTTCATGCAATATCCGATAAAGCCAGAACAGTCAAAGGAGGTTTCGGGGCGATGTCCACTCCAAACGTAGGGAAAATCAATAAACTGCTGTGCGGTGCGGATTAGCTTGGCGTGGCGTGGGCGATCTTTAACTAGATCGTAATTAAAATCATAACTAGGCGATTTAGTTAGTTCAGAAGCATAAGGATACTTGCTAACTGGGAATAGGTCTGGTCGACAGCCGTGGCTACGTAGATAAGCAGCATAGGCGCACATTTCTTGGTCTGTAAGGAAGCTATCCATGACAGAGTTTAAGTCGTAATTAGTTAACTTTACGTCTAATACGTTGCCGTCTCGTGGCGTAGTTGTGAATGTATATTGGCGACGTGGCTCTCTAAGTGTTGCCATCAGTTCACGGATTTCGGGGTCGCTAACATGGAAGTCGGGTTTGCGCGCGCTTAGTATGGCGATTAGAACGTAGGGATCGTGCCAAATGCGTTGAACATCGTAATGGTACTCGCTATAACCGGGTTTAGTGTATTCAATATTAGAGATTTTGTCGTGTAACTCATCCTCAAAGGCTGCGTACTCCGCCTCGGCCTCTAACATCTCTTTGTCGTCGGCGACAAATTTGGCGTTAGGAATAAGGGCGGTTAAATGTCTATCTTCTACTTCATTCATCAAACACTATTTTATCATAAATAACCCGTAGAATAAGCTAAAATTCCCGCCTTGCGAGCGGGAATTTATAGCTATACTGAACCTAGTTCTAGAAACTTAGGTTAACCTTGATGCCAGGACCCATGGTGGTTGTAACATTGGCTGACAGTAGGTAATTGCCCTTTAGTGAGCTTGGACGGGCTGCTTTGACACTAGCAATTAGCACGTTGGCGTTCTCTAACAGTTTGTCAGCGCCGAACGATACCTTACCGATGCCCATGTGGATATTACCCTGCTTGTCGACGCGGTACTCAACCTTACCTGCCTTAGCCTGCTTTACGGCTTCGACTGGGTTTGCGCTAACAGTGCCTGCCTTAGGATTTGGCATTAGACCACGTGGACCTAGTAGGCGTGCGAAGCGACCTAGCTTAGGCATAAACTGTGGGGTTGCAACTAGGACGTCGAAGTTTAGATTCTCTTTCTCTAGTAACTCCTTGATTTCAGATTCACCTGCATAGGTTGCACCAGCAGCCTTGGCGGCCTCGACGTCACTGTCGCTAACTAGGGCAGCAACTTTAACATCTTTACCAGTACCGTTTGGTAGTACTACGGTTGAACGGATGTTCTGATCAGCCTGCTTTGGATCGACGCCTAGACGTAGATGCATTTCGACGGTGCTATCAAATTTGGTTGTAGCAGTCTTGGTAGCTAGCTCTAAAGCCTCCTTCAAGCCGTATAGCTTACCAGCTTCGATTTGCTTAGCAACATTGCGGTAATTCTTGCCCTTGCGCTCAGCTAGAGTGCGAGTCTTAGGTGCTGGACCCTTTTCAAGGTTGGCGGTTGCGCCATCCTGTGGTGTAGTGTCACCAGCCTCTTTGCGTGCTCGACGCTCTGCCTCGGCTTCTGCAGCCTTGACGTTCTTCTCGCTGCGCTTACCAGCCTTGGCGAAACGCTCCTCGTCCTTGGTTGCCTCCTCGGCTGCTTCGGCATCTTCAACGACTTCCTTTGCGTTGACTTCAGTACCAGTCTTAGCCTCGGCAATTGCTGTCTCAATCTCAGCAATAGTATTCTTCTCGGTTAGCTCTAGACCTAAGCCCTTTGCCTCCTCTAGTAGATCAGCTTTCTTAGCCATAATTCTCCTTTCGTGGTTCTAACGATGTTGCCATCTCCCACAAATTAATTATCAAATTAATGTTTAGCCTTCGACAACTACGCCCATTGAACGAGCCGTACCAGCGACAATCTTCTTAGCTGCCTCTAGATCATTAGCGTTCAAGAACTTCATTTTCTTCTCGGCGATTTCAGCAACCTGCGCGTCGGTAATCTTACCAACTTTGTCGGCTTGCGGTTTGCCTGAACCCTTCTTGATGCCAGCAGCTTCGCGAATTAGATCGTCAACTGGCTGACCTAGACAAGTCCAACAGAACTTGCGACCTTCTAGAACCTGTAGGTGAACAATAACTTCCTTGCCCATCATGTCCTTAGTCTGTTCGTTGAATGGATTAATGAAATCCATCATATTTAGACCCCACTGGCCAAGTGTTGAACCTACTGGAGGACCAGCGGTTGCACGACCGGCGGGAATGCGCAACTTAAGGTTGCCCAAAACTTTTTCCTTTGCCATCTCGATATATCCTTTACTTATAATTATAAGTGCGTAACGTACCTATACTACACTAAATCTTCTTAACCTGCAAGGCGTCCAGCTCGACCGAGGTGTCACGACCAAACATGCTGACCATAACCTTGATCTTGCCTTTAACTGGGTCAATTTCTGAAACGCTGCCTTCAAATCCTTTGAATGGGCCATCGGTAATATTGACTACCTCGCCGATTACTAGGTCGATGTCGTGCTTCGGCTCAGTCAAGCCCATGCGCTTCTTGATCTTCTCAATTTCTTTTTCGCTAACTGGTGTTGGATTGGTGCCCGTACCAACAAACCCTGTGACGTCAGGAGTATTGCGAATCATGAACCAAGTTTCATCGGTTAGTTTCATTTCAACTAGTACGTAGCTCTGAAAGATCTTCTGGTCGACAACCTTGCGCTTACCGTTCTTGATGACGATCATTTTTTCCTTTGGCACCAGGACGTTAAAGACTTTATCGGCCATATCAACACCCTGAATACGTTGTCGGATTTGATCGGCTACTTTCTCTTCGTAACCCGCGTATGTATGAATTGCATACCATTGCCGACGACTATCGTAACGCTGCTCTGCTTTTTTCATTATAATATTACCTCCTCAATTAACCATTGCGATACAAAATCACATAGTGTAACAAACACACCGATAACCACGCAGAATATTATGATCGCTAGAGTTAGCTTCCAGGTGGCTGCGCGATTTGGCCATTGCACCTGTTTCAGCTCGCGCCAACTATCGCGGAAATAGTGCCCAATGGCTATAAATGGGCGCGCAATCCATACTGGTTTAGCGTCAGCTGGGGTAGCTTTGGTGGTTGATTTTGCGCTCCTGCTGCGCTTATCGGGCTTTGTGCTAGTTGCCGGCTTCGCCTTTTTTACTGTTGCTTTCTCGGTAACAGTTTTGCGTTTTACTGGCTTAGCTGTTCCGGTATTCGACGTCGCCTTGATGCGTCGGACTACCTTCTTTTTGCTGTCTTCACTCGCCATTTTACTCCTTACTTAAAAGAGCTTGAATACTCAAGCTGTCAAGTCTATTTTATAGCATATGCTAGAAATGTGCAAATTATCTGCCACTATTAACTATCGCACCAAAGAAGGTGTTTGCAATAAAATCGAGGATTAATGTATGCAGATTAAACATCATGATGATACCCAACACGCACATGCCAACGCCAATCAGCTGATACTTGTTATAGCTATTAGCACCCCAGCCAAAGTTGTCGGCAATTTGTTTGTAGAATCTTACCATTAGAAAACCTAGCACAGTGATGATAATACCTACGATAAACCATGTAATGTTGAACTCATACTTCATATCCTAGCAATTATAGCATATCTATTTGGCGCGAGACAATTCAAAGCTAAAGCATGATCCTTGATTAAGCTCGCTTTCTATATGGATTTGTGTACCTATCTTGCGGGCTAATTGATCAACAACATGTAGACCTAGGCCAGTACCGGATGTTTCGCGGGTGCGATAGTCTTCACTGCGCCAGAAGCGTTGGAACACATGTGGTATATCAGATTTACTGATGCCAATACCGGTATCTTTGACGTAAAATTTAACATGCTTACTATCACTGCCGGGCTCGGCGCCTATAGTTACACCACCAGTCTTGGTGTATTTCAGGGCGTTAGTAAGAATATTCTGCATGATTTCTTCGATCGCCATGCTTGGTACGCTGACTGTGCCTTTAGTATTAACACTAAGCTTTAAATATAGACCGCGTTTATCCGCCTCGCCTTGATATTTAGATATTAGAGAGTTCATGAAATTCTCGATGTCAATATCCTCGTTATCCATGTATACGCCTCGCTGAGCGCGGCTAAGTGTCGAAAGGTCGTTTACCATTTGACCTAGATATAGAATCTGATTGTGTGCAGCGTCGAGTGTCTTACCGAAGACTGCGGGATCAGCCTTCTTCTGCAACAAGAATTGCAGGTTTGATAGAGCACCTTCGGCAATTGCCACAGGTGTGCGCAATTCATGGCTGACAACGCTAATAAACTCGTCTCGTTCATCCTCTAGTGATTTCTGTTTAGTAATATCTCGTGCAATTACGATGTAGCCATCGATAGATTTGCGCCCGCGCGAACTATCGTAGTCCTCGTGAATCGGTAGTAATGATAGGTGTAGGTTTATTCTCTGGTTATCACTATACTGCAATAGCAAGTCATTACGTTCAACTACTTTATCGCTAGTCGCTAGATCACTGAGTTTTACAGGCTGTCCATCTTCGTCAACTAAATGAAATACATTATTAATTGAAAGTCCACTGAGGTTACGGTTTGTGTCAAGTAAGTCTAGGGCTGCGGAGTTATATAACTGAATTAAGTTATTATTGTCGGCGCTGATGACTAAATCTTTCATGTTGTTCACGACGGCGCGTAACCGTTTGGTTTGTAAGTGCTCGCGGAGTTTTAGTCTGTTGTAGTCGCGCAGCTGAATCGCCCCGCTCTCGCGTAGAGCATAGATGAAATAGGCGACAAAACAGGCAGCCAGCATGCCAGTAAGAATTGCCATAAATCTACTAGCTGGTACGTGCGGTGAAGTTAGCCAACCGATAACCGTGCATGAAAGTGCAATAATGTCGCCGGTCAGTAGCCACTTCCGCCCCAGTACAATGCCGGTTGTAGTCAGTAGTATTAGCCAGGACGTTGCAATGATTTCAACACTATCAATTTGTGTAATCCATAGAGAGAATAGTGCCAATGATCCGTAGAATATGACGAACATGCCTTTAATCCACCGCGTGCTACGTGGTGGTACGGCAAAGGCTAGTAAATTAAGTGCAAATAATACACCGATAATGACATGGGTTATATCCACGCCTAAGTATTTAATTGGTTGCACCGAAATAACTTGGGTATTGCTTAGTGACGATGTGATTAAAAATACCAGCTGAATTGCCGCAATCATGAAACTAGTCCAACGAATTGTGCGCATTACAGTCTTATTTAACCTAACGCGCTCAGTGCTACGTCGCTTCATAGTGCTTATTCTAGCATATTATTGTAACTATAGATACGGTGAGTAATGCTTTAATTTGTCGCGCTTTGCCTTTGCGTTTGGACAAATCAATTCTAAATCAGACCAAAAGGCCGCGCTGTGATCCATATGCTTAATGTGATTTAGTTCATGCAATATAACGTAATCGCACAATTCGTCGGGGAGAGTCATTAGCATGATGTTTAATGAAATTGTACCATTAGAGCTGCGACTGCCCCAGCGTGTCTTGGCGTGGCTAATGCGGAATTTGTTTATATCAATGGTAAAGTCGTGCTCGATGGCCAGCTGGTACAGCCGCCGCCGCAGATAGCTAGAGGCTTCCGTCTTTAGGCACTTCTTTACTGCATCACGCACGTGCTGTTGGATTACACTGTCCATGGCGTCGCTGGGGTGTGTAACTGTTATTGTATGCTCAGCTACTCGACTACTCCAACGCACTCCAGGTTTGATCTGTAGCGTGCGGCTATGGCCAATTCTATCACCGTTACTGTATAGGTGATTCGCCTTAATGCGGCTAAGATTGGCTTTGATATACATTCGGTTGTCGTCTAAAAACTTTTGCAGTGCTGATACCTTGACAATCCACGGTGCGTAGATTGTTAGCGACCCATTGATAGATATTTGATATGTAATAATTGGACGGCGGATGTGTTTAATCTTGACCATACCAAAATCTACATCGGCGAATTCCTGAGTAGATATCTTTGGTGAACTACTCTGTGTCAGCATGGCTATCGATGTTGATACTGCGAGCAGGTCTCGTGGCGTTTGCTCGGCGCGCAACCGCATTAGCTGTGTTAGTCGTGCTAGCTGCATTGATGGTTGGTACGGCTCGACCGCTGGCTACAATGCGTTTTAGAACATTGCGCGCCTGGGCGTCATAGTTATGCTTGCCACTAATTACTATTACATTGTCACGATCAGCTCGCGGCTCTTCGTAGCGCTCGGTAAACTGCGCTAGTTGTTCGGGTGTTAGGCTTTGCTTATACTTGTCACCTGGATTATTTTCACTGCGATGTAGAGCACGCCGGCGAATTGTAGCTGTATCTGTTTGTACTACGATAACCAGCATCTTATACCCTGCCTTGCGCGCCTTTGCTGCTAGCTTGCGACGATCAAGCTCTCTATTAAAGCCACCATCGATGACGAAGGTGCGCTTGGTGCGTAATAGCTGTTCAATCATTAGGTTGTTCATCTGGCTAACAATCTCGTTCTCGGTTTTGCTATAGGTATGCTTAGAAAATAGCATCCAACGAATGCGGTCTGGGCTAGCAATTGCGGCGCCAAATGTGTCGGCGAATCTTTCGGCAAAATACGACTTTCCTGAACCTGGCACGCCAACGACAACCATCACAATTGGACTGGTTAATGTCAATGTTTCCATCTATCTACTCTCCTAAATTTTAACTATATCTACTATATCACATATTTACCGTTCGCTTGTGTAGGATGGCAATATTGAATTATGCTTAATAATATAATATGATATCTAACATACGGGCATAGCTCAGTTGGTAGAGCACAGGTCTCCAAAACCTGGTGTCGGCAGTTCGAACCTGTCTGCCCGTGCCATGAAATTATTAAACAGCTCCGTCGTGGGCTGTTTTTCATTATTTGTATCATCCATACACCAGATTACCGTTGTAACTATGGCTACGACATTCGCAATTTAACGTCACATAAAGTCGCTATATTGCAGGTTGCTATCTGCAATTGTTGTATTACTGTCTACGTATTATAGATAATATGCCACTCTTTACATGAATTATGCTATTGGTTATAATGAATAACAGTTAAGGTAATATTGAGGGAAGAGACAGACATATATGAAATTGTTGATGCTGGGATGGGAGCTACCGCCACATAACAGTGGCGGTCTTGGCGTCGCCTGCTATCAGATGGCTAAAGCACTTGCTGGACAAGGCTTAGATATTAAATTTATGTTGCCGTATAAGGCTGACAGTAGTAAAACGGATCAGTTTATGGAGGTTATACCTGCCACTGACGCAAAGCCAATGATCGACAAAGACGGCAATTACGTAGCTATGGGGGCTTATTCAGGTAACTGCATTTGGTGTCATGGATCTCGCACCTGTCGCCATGCTAAGGCTTACGGCAAAGGCTTTGTCGCCGCAACTCACCAGTATGCCGATCGAGTTGAAAATATTATCGAGCAACGTCACATGCACCCTGATATTATTCACGCACATGATTGGCTAACCATGGAAGCCGGTGTGCGAGCCAAGAAGATTACTGGTGCGCCGTTGGTTATTCATGTTCATGCTACTGAGTTCGATCGTGCCGGTGGGCATCGTGGTAACCCTCTAATCCACGATATCGAATTCTATAGCTTGCACATGGCTGATCAGATTTTTGCAGTGTCACAAATCACTAAAGACATTATTTGTCGTGAATACGGCATTCCAGCTAGCAAGGTAGAAGTCATTCATAATTCCATTGATCCTAGTGAGCTGACTCGTACAACAGTACAGTCAAACAACTATACATATATTAGAAAGATGCACGAACTCGGCTATACAACAGTTGTTAGTATTGGTCGACTAACTGTGCAGAAGGGTTTGTCGTACTTACTAGATGCCGCAGCTCTAGCAATCAGTAAAAATCCTAAGTTACTATTCGTAGTTGCCGGCTCTGGCGAGCAGCGCGACCAGCTGATCGAACTAGTGGCTGACCTAGGTATATCGGATCGTGTTATCTTTACTGGCTTTGTGCGTGGCTCTAAATTCCGTGAGCTATACGAGCTCGGCGATATCTTTATTATGCCGTCTGTTAGCGAACCATTTGGCCTAACTGCTTTGGAGGCTGCTTACTATAATTCTGCAATCCTGCTATCTAAAACTTCTGGCGTTGGTGAGGTATTACATAGTGTAATGCGTTTTGATTATTGGGATACACGCAAGATGGCTGATCAAATCATCGGTATTTCGTTATCACCTGCCTTGCACGATGATCTGGTTGAAGGAGCTCGCAATGAGTATCTCAGCTGTAATTGGGGTGATGTCGCCCGTAAGATGACCGTGCAGTACAATCGCCTAATCCAAGCATATAAAAAATCGTCTAGAAAGAATCATAGGGAGGTAAAAAATGTCTAAGTCAATTCAACTATATCTGCACGTTCATCAGCCATGGCGTGTGCGTGAGTATTCTGCGTTTGACACTGGTACAAATCACAGCTACTTTGGCAGTAACAATGCGCGAATCTTGCGCAAGGTAGCCGCTAAGTCTTATTTGCCGACGAACGCGGTACTAAAGGACTTACTGAACCGTTACCCTGAGTTTAAATTTAGTATTTCTATTACTGGTACCTTTATTGAGCAGTGCGAGCAGTACGCTCCAGAGGTGTTGGATAGCTTCAAGGACCTGGTTAAAACTGGACGAGTTGAGATCATTGGCGAGACATATTATCATTCACTAGCCTTCTTCTATAACCGTGCTGAGTTTGATCGCCAAGTTGCACTCCATGCCAAGCGCATTCAAGAGCTATTTGGCGTAACACCTACTGCATTCCGCAATACTGAACTTGCCTACAATAACGATCTAGGCAAATGGGCGGATATCCATGGCTATAAGGCCGTGCTGGCTGAGGGCTGGGAGAAAATGTTGGCTTGGCGTAGTCCGAATTATGTATACCAACCGAATAATACGTCACGTACAAGGTTGCTGTTAAAAAACTATAGGCTTAGCGATGACATTGCCTTCCGTTTCGGCGATCGTACTTGGAAGGAATATCCGTTAACTGCTGATAAGTACGTTGAATGGATTGACGAAGACAAGGATTCTCCGCTGACTAATATCTTCATTGACTATGAGACATTTGGTGAACACCAGTGGGCTGATACTGGTATCTTTGAGTTCCTACGGAGCTTACCAAAGGAGTGGCTAAAGGATAAAGATCATAAATTTATGACTATCAGCCAAGCAGCTGAAGCTTATGCTCCAGCTGATAGCTTAGACGTACCGTACACCACAACATGGGCGGATTCCGAGCGTGATTTGTCGGCTTGGTTGGGTAACCGCATGCAGCAGGAGTCGCAACATTACTTATACTCATTAGCACCGGCTATTATGGCAACCGAAGATGTCAATCTGATTGGTGACTGGCGTCGACTAACCACCTCTGATCACCCGTATTATATGAGTACGAAATATTGGAATGATGGCGATGTGCATGCGTATTTTTCGCCGTATAAATCACCATACGATGCATTCCTGTGCTATATGAATGCACTACGTGATATTCGCTATCGTCTAATCGAGCACCAAGAACATACTCGAATCAATTAGTTTAATTAAGGCAAGGAGGTAGAGACAATATGGCAAGACTACTAATTCTATCAAATGGTAGTCTGGCGGTTTGCATGGACAATACTGCGTCGGTTAGCGATCTCTACTTTCCGTATGTTGGACTGAGTAATCACGCTGACGCACTGACACCACACCATAAAGTCGGTGTTTACGTTGATGATGCTATTCATTGGCTAGATGACGGAACTTGGAATATTGAGCAGGACTACTATCCGGGGCGTTTAATTGGCCGAACTATCGCCGATAACCCGTGGTTGGATATACGAATTGAGTTTCAGGACTTTGTTGATTATGAATTAAATGTTTTTGCGCGAAATATTCATTTGATTAACACTTCGGACCGCAACCGGAATGTTAAGCTATATTTACACCAGGCATTTGTCTTAAATGAAGCCTCTGATGGACGTGATACTGCAGAGTATATACCAGCTAAAGCTGTGTCGAATATCCACTACCCTGTTATTTATCATTATAAGGGCAATATCACATTTGCCCTGACCGGTGATGTGGCATGTCATGGCGAGCCAGCTGTGCCATTTGATAGCTTTAGTGTTGGTCGCTTTGGCGGTATTGGTCCGAGTCATCGTGATGGCGTGTGGTGTGATGCAGCTGACGGACGATTGGCAAAGAACCCAATAGAACATGGCTTAACAGATTCGATTATTCAGTTTAATGTCAATCTAGCGCCACACGACTCGACTCGCGTACACTACGAGCTAGCTGCTGGCGATAGCTTAGACGCTGCACTGCATGATTTACGTCGCTTTAATACTGAAGGATTTGGCAGCCGCCTAGAGTCCACTGACGAGTATTGGGGTACGTGGATCAAGCCGGCTGCAAGCTTAGCGGCTACTAAGGTTGACGGTTGTTATCGTTACACTTTTATTGATTCGCTATTATTGCTAAAGGCTATGACCGATAATCATGGTGCCATAATATCTAGTCTCGACACTGAGACGCTACGGCATACCAGTCGCGCTTACAATGGCTGCTGTCCGCGTGACGGTGCTGCGACTGCTCTGACATATGCCAAATTAGGCTATAATCGTGAGGCACTCAATTTTTATAGTTTCATGGCCTCTGCCCTTTCGAATGAAGGCTATTTGAATCAGGTTTATCGTCCAGACGGTAGCCTCGGTCAGTTATCGCACTCTTGGTTACATGGTGGCAAAGCTGTACTTCCGATTCAAACAGATCAGACGGCGACAGTTCTGTATTCCTTCTGTCGATCAGCGCAAATCGCCCTAGCGAATAAGACTAATGTTGCTGAATGGAAACGCCTGTTCAATAAACTAGCTATACCTGCGGCAAACTTCCTATCAGACTACATAGATCCAACGACTAAATTACCCAAGCCGTCATATGACATTTGGGGTGTGGTTTACGAGACTACGACATACACTACGGCTGTAACATATAAGGCGCTGTCATTAGCGGCTGATCTAGCCGAGCATTTTAGAAACACTGGTAATGCTATTAAATATCGAACTACTGCCGACGAGATGCGTGATAATGCCTATATGCTGTGGGATAAACGGCGTAATTACTTCTATCGTGGGTTTACTAGAAACGACAACAATATTATTGGCTATGACGAAACGATTGACGCATCTAGTTTCTATGCCGCCTGGTACTACGGGCTATTTGACGATAATCTGATAGCTGATGCTCAGCGTACACTGTCTAGTCGATTTAATTTAACTAATGACAAGCCACGTTCACCGCGATACGAGAGCGATGGCTATGGTGGATATGAAAACACCTGGTATATTACGACGCTATGGTTGGCGCAATACCAAATCAGTCGGCATAATACTAATTACGGTAAAAATGCCCTGGATTGGGTTGATCAAACAATTGAAAACCGTAATGGCCTAGCCGAACAGGTTAACTTGGGCGGCGACCAAGTGATTTCAGCTTCTCCAACTACATGGTCTCACGTTGAATATATTAATACATGTCTGTGCTACGGACGTCCAGAAACTGGCTCTGAGGGAAAGAGAGATATATGAAGTTTAGCCCTAGTAAATATGATCGACCAGTATTCGGCAAAATCTGCTCTGAGTACAATCTAACTTATTATGGTACAGCGATTCCTAGCGATGATAGTGACTATACGCCCGTGCGTGGTCTGACTGCATCGCCAGAACAGGTTGATGATAACTATTCGCGCGGTATTATTAGTGGTTACCCTGTGCAGCTGTTGCAGCGTACGCATGATGTGCTGCTATCTAATATGCCTGAACGCAATCAGACGTGGACGATTTGCGAGATCAATATGCATAGACAGGATCTGCCGCATTTTTATCTAAACGGCCTGTCTGATGATGATCAATATAGCTCTGTACTGATATCATTTCTGCGCATGTACGAGATTGATTTGGCTAGCTTGGGTCAGCCTATTTTAAACAAGTTTCGTGAATACTTTTGCTTGTATATTACACCAGATGATATACCAGCCGTGCAGCAACTCTTTACATTAGAGATTCAAAATATGCTAGCATCATACTTTGCTAACATAGATATCGAGATTGATGGAGACAAGTTGTATATATATTCAGTTGAGAAACCTATTAAGTTGCCCACTATTGACAAAATGTTACGGATTGGCCTATGGTTAGCTAGTCGAATAGATTATATGGCGAAATAACGTCATTATGCTTGCGTAATAATGGTGTATCTGCTATTATAATCAATAGATTTGCCGCCTTAGCTCAGTGGTAGAGCACTTCCATGGTAAGGAAGGGGTCTCGAGTTCAAGTCTCGAAGGCGGCTCCATATTTTGACTATGTTTAGGCGCCCTATCGGGCGTCTATTTATTTACAGATTGGAAGTTCTATGCTATAATATTCAAATCTTGGCGATCGCCAAGATTTGCACCTTTGATTGGAGGACGGATGGATGGTCATCCAGAGATAACATTCAACGATAACGAATATTATGATAGCATCAAGAAGTTGGTTGCAGATCTGTGGAATAGATGGACGTATGTCTGTAAGCTCAACAGTTTATTGTCAACACTTCAAGTCCGTAGTAATTTCTATAGAGAAGAGCATCATCTTAAAGGTGCCATCATACCCAAGGGTATCCTAGAGCGTATTACACCAGTTCAAGATGATACTAGTGACATGAAGGGTATGAAGGACGCGATTTGGAAGAGAGATGTTGAGAGCTTAATGCAGCTCGCAGATGTCGCCCATCAATTGAAAAAGCACTTCACTGGCTTAGTAAGATCTTTTGGGCATAAGAAACTAGCTAGATCATATGAATTATTGAATCGTAGGGTTGAATTTGAACAGCGTTATATCGAAGAATATGATAAGCAAATTGATACAATAGACGGAATCTTTCGTGAACTCGAACGTAAGAAGCGTGAATCACCTGAAAGCTTCAATAAGGCTGTTTCTTATGCTTGCTATTGTATCACTGCAGACGATATACATATCCGCGGTCAAATGAACGAAACAAGTTATCGCCGTATGTTTGGGTCGACTACACATCCTGCCGCCGTTTTCTGTTGAGTCTTGATGCGATATATTCATATCTCATAGTGGCTCGTTGGGGTGATTGCTGATTTTTAATCGCATTCACCCCCCATTTTATTTGGTATTATTGGCATTTTATGATAATATATATTCGATATGGCAAAGAGCAATAGTAAGTCAAAGCGCAAGTTTATCGGTATTGTTAGTGCTGATGGCAAGACTCGTCTGTACACGAGCATTAACCCGCAGAACCGCACCAACAGTAGCAAGGGCAAATTGACTCTAAAGAAGTACAATCCTAAGACTCGTCAGCACGAAGTCTTTACGGAAACGAAGAAGAATCTTGGCCGCAACGAAGTCAAGCCAAAGAAGCACTAGTATCCAGGTTAGTACTACGCAAATAGCACCCGTATAAGGGTGCTATTTAGTTTTTGTTGGTTTTGCTGTTATGGTGCCCCTTCTCTTTGCTATTTTGCCTTTGCTAACTTTGTTCGCTCTAGCTGGCTTAGGCCAAGGATAGTTACGATACCGAGTGCCAATGTGATAGCACAGACTAACAGATTCCAACCGGTAGGCACACCCGGAAATACTTGTACCAACGAGCCTAACATAAAGCCCATGATAATCAGATAAGTCGGTGCTGGATAACGATTCATTAATGTTTCGAGTATTTTAGTGGTAGCTAGAATGCCAGTGATTAGGCCAACCCCTAGGGGGATTAGGAATGGTAAATACAGTGATTTAATCGCAAATAGCATTTCATCATAAAGGCCGAGTAACAGCATAAAATAAGAGAAACTAATGCCCGGCAGCACCAAGGCTATAGCAGCAATGAATCCTGCGATAAAGAGCATTAAAACGCTGCCTACGCTCGCTGTCATTGTTGTGTTATTGCCACCTGCCTTAAATAATACCATTAAGGCGATCAGTGCTATGCCAATTGCAACATATACTAGATTAATCCAGCGAAATCTTGTTATCTTAGCCTCGCGCAACATAATTGGTATGCCTGCTAACACCACGCCCATAAAGAAGAACATGGTTGGCATGGTATAGGTGTTTACTAGATGATCCAGTGGTTTAGCTGCGATTAGAATACCTAGCCCACCGCCTAGCGCGAACAGCAATAAAAAGGCTAGCTGTTTGCGCCAATCTTTTCTTAGGTCTGCCACTGCTTTAATTAGACGCGTGTATATACCCAAGATTATAGCGGTTGTTCCACCGCTAACGCCTGGCACCAGCATGGTCGCGCCGACGATAAAGCCTTTTAGAACGGTTTTTACGTGGTCAATCATTGCCCTCCTTGATTATGATTAGGGTATATTCCAATTATACCAAAAACAGCCCTCTTTCGGGCTGTTAATAATATCGCGCACATGGTGCTGGGGGAGGGATTCGAACCCCCGAACTCATTACGAGGGCAGATTTACAGTCTGCAGCGGTTGACCACTTCGCTACCCCAGCACTAATTCAATGTGGAGCCAATTCTCGGATTCGAACCGAGGACCTGATGCTTACAAAGCAACTGCTCTAACCAGCTGAGCTAAATTGGCATTATCAAAGTGCTTTTATTATATTAGCAAAGTTGAACGATTAATTCAACCTAAACATTAATTTTCTTTGACTGTTTGATACGCGTATTGTTGCCGTGTGAGCGCATTCGGCTGGCCAATTTGCGTAGTTTTTCGGCGCGATCATTCTCGCCGATACGACTAAGTGCATCAGCTAGCAACCCCAACGACTGTGGGTTGCGCTCTAGGTCGACTGCGGTCTCTAATTCTCTGATCATGCGCTTGGTGTCGCCTAATTTTTCGAGAACCTTAGCATAAGATATGTGGCGTGACGCAACATTGCTTTCTAGCTGCAATGCCTGCTCGAAGGCCTGCGCTGCCCGCTCGTACTTCCCTACTTCGTAATAAATAAGACCTACATTATGTAGTGATGATGGGCTAGGCTCTAAGCTCTGTGTGATTTCAAAGCACTCAACTGCGTCAGCTAATTGTCCTTGCTTTGCATACAGAATACCCAAACGGTTGTATGCTCGCGCATTACGCTCATCAAAGCGCAAAATAGTTAGTAATGCCTTCTCGGCTCGCAGGTATTTCTTGTCTTTGATGGCTCCTAAGGAGATGTCCCATAGCTTGTTTAACTGTTCTTCCAAGCGTGATGGTTTATGCTCGACCTCTTGATGATTGGGACAAAGCACAATCGCCATAGCGATTAAAAATAGTGCAATTAGTGCATACATACTATGCTAATTATAACACATTGCTAGGTTTAATAGCTGTGCCTTCACATTGCCGTTCGCTTGAATGTTACTCGCTGTGGTGCTGATCAGCTGTAAGTTATCTGCGAGCTTTGCGTCACGCTCGACCTTGCCCGATTGGTGAATGTGCTCTGTAAGCTTGGCTAACATTTCGACGAATTGCATTGCATCCGAACGGTCTTTATATGACGCTACTAGTGCCAATCTAGTGTCGATTGTATCAGTTATAAACCGTTTGGCTATGCGTATTTGCTTGGCGGCATTTTCAAACTCAGAGGAGTCATTAATTAGTCGGCACATGCTAGCTGGACGGCGATTTGCTAGAAACATAATTTGGGCTGACTTTACTGAATCTAGTCCACTCAGCAAAGTACTGCATGCACTGGCTGATGGCTGGCGTATGTCAATCACCTGTGTTCGACTAAGAATGGTTTGCGGAATGTTAGCGATGTGGTGTGTGGTAAACAAGTAATTTACATTAGGTGCTGGCTCTTCCACAATCTTCAAGATATGCTCGAAAACGCCCGGTGCAGTGTGGTCGATATCATCCATGATAATTACTAGTCGTTCACTGCGCTTGTCACGCACGATTCTAGTTATGTACTCAATATCGTCAGCATTAATAATGGCGGTCTTTTGCGTGTCATGCAGGGTTGGTGCTAGATAAACCACATTAGCGCCTGCTAGCTGACGTCCAAGCGCACTAGCAATTGTACCAAGACCAACACCAACTGCGCCGGTTAACATCATTGCTTGAGTTGGGCTACTCAGGTAACGTTCTATTAATGCACATGTATACTCATCTAATACTAATTCACTAGCAGACTGGTTAGACTTCATGGCGTTCCTCGATAGCGTGCTGAAAATCGTGCGGTAAATCGGCTGTAAATGTCATACGCTGGTTGCCATCGTCGCATGGTGCAGTAATTTCTAGCTGATAAGCATGTAGCCATAGTCGGTCGCCGTATTTGCCGTGACCATAGACGGGGTCGCCGATAATTGGTGCGCCTATATGGCTGAGATGCACGCGTAACTGATGCGTTCGGCCTGTTAGGGGTTTTAGTTCGACAAGGGCTGTGTCGTCGCTAAACAGCTTGACGACTTGGTAATTTGTAATTGCAGACTTCCCCTTGCCATCTACCTTGAATGCGCTAGGACGACGGATGTCACGGGCGATTGGTAGGTCGATTTGTGCTGACAAATGCTTTGGTGTACGTTCGATTAGCGCGAGGTAAGTTTTATGTGCCTTTCGCTCGCTAAACTGCTTTTGTAGAAAGCTAGCCGTCTTTAGGTTTTTGGCGCAAATTAATACGCCACTAGTCGCACGGTCCAGGCGGTGTACAATGCCTAGGCGATTATTGCTGGCGTTTTCGGCTGCCTCGCTGTCGTCAAATCGCGACCGCACAAAATCCGCGACTGTAAACTCGTCATTCAATTCGCCTTTGCTGTGTGTTAGCATACCTGCTGGCTTATTGATGACTACTACGTTGTCATTTTCGAATAGAACCTGCTTCTGAAACGCAGCAATAGCAGCGGTATAGTCGGTCTTCTCAGGCTCTTTAAGCGTTACTGCTGCGTCACCTTCTATATCATAAGCGGGCTTTTTGACCACAGCGCCGTTGACTGTTGCATGGCCATCTTTAATCAGCTTTTGAATAGATGCACGCGACAGGTCGCTATGTTGACTAGCCAGATAAGCGTCGAGTCGCATTTAGTCCCCGTAATAATTGATGCCGATCGCATCTTTAACTTGCGTTAGCGTCTGGCTGGCAATACAGGCTGCCTTTTCAGACCCTTGGTGTAATATTTCATATATCTCTGCTGGATTCTGCTCTAGTTCTGCCCGCTTCTCGCGAATTGGCTGTAATAGATTATTTAGAATTTCGAACAGATATTTTTTTACAACTACGTCACCGAGACCACCCTTTTGGTACTGTTCCTTGTACTCTGCTACCTTTGGGTCATTAGGCGCAAAAACATCTAAATATTCAAACACCATATTGCCTTCAATCTTGCCTGGATCTGATACGTGAATGTGATCAGGGTCGGTGTACATGCTGAATACTTTGTCGAGTAATGTCTTCTCGTCGTCCGATAAATAAATACAGTTACCCAGTGATTTACTCATCTTAGCATTGCCATCTAGTCCTGGCAGACGGCGGCTCAATCCTTCCGGTGGCAGGATTGCCTCTGGCTCAATTAAGACGTCTTCGTTGTATGTTTGATTAAACGTACGAACAATTTCCCGGGTCTGCTCAATCATTGGCAACTGATCCTCGCCAACTGGCACCCATTTAGCTTTGAACGCTGTAATGTCGGCTGCCTGTGAAATCGGATAGACCACAAAGCCAGTTGGCACGCCATCGCCAAAATTCTTCTGTTTGATTTCGCTCTTTACGGTCGGGTTGCGTTCTAGTCGATTGATCGAAACTAGATTCATATAATACATAGTCAATTCAGTTAGCGCAGGCACTTGAGACTGAATGAAAATAGTAGTTTTAGTGGGATCAATACCAACCGATAAATAGTCTAATGCCACCTGCAGTACATTGTCGCGCACCTTGGCGGGATTTTTGGCATTGTCAGTTAGCGCCTGAGTATCTGCAATCATAATAAATGGATCATATTTATTAGAGTTCTGCAGTTCAACTCGCCGTCGCAACGAACCAATGTAATGACCTAAGTGTAATCGTCCAGTCGGGCGATCACCTGTTAAAAAAATATCTTTCATAATTATTATTATACCATCTATAACAGGCTATTTGCGGACGCCAAACATCACCCAGCCTGTACCTGCAACTTTGTATTTGCCACTAAATTTCTCAGGTGACTTCCATCGATAGGTGTCGTAATCGTCGGCTAAGCGCTCCCATTCATCTTCGCCTAAATCAAATTCTTGTTCATAAGGCTCGCGGTTGTAGACGATGATTAAATCAGCCCAAGGCGAAGCGCAGTCTCCGTTGCTATCTGTGTTGTCTACCATGAAGCCTACCATTCCCGGTGCCGCCCATTCGTTATAGATGTCCTCGTGCGCTGTACCAGATTTGTCTATCAGACCAGGCAACATCTTTCGTAGCTCAATAAGACCTTTGTAATAATTGTATAAGTCGGTATTTTCGGTAATTTCATGCCAATCTAAGCGGTTTAACGCAATTGGTGCGTCATGTGAATTGTCGTTGCCGTCTTTTGTGCGGCGGAAAGTCGAGCCGCTCAGCATAAATGGCCGTCCTTGGCAGGTCATGTAAATCGCCACGGCCAAGCGATACTGGCGCATTCGCTGTGTCTCGTCTGGTGTTGTTTCAGTCAGCTTGTCCCACAACGTCTGATTGTCGTGTGCACTAACATAATTGATGATCTGTCCTGGTGTCTTGATGAGTGAGCCATTGACGCGCCAAGCCTTGACGGCATCTAGTAAACGGCGTTCAGTATGTGGCGCTCCATTAACAAAGCCGGTATCCTTCTTGTTCCCTGCACTGCCCTTGATTAAATCACGGGTGTCGTCACAGAAGATGCCAATGTTAACATCTAGTTTGCCTATGTTGCCCTTGTGCGCTAGGTCTACATTGGTAGCAGTCTTGTCGGCAGACCAAGGCTCGCCGTAAATTAGTTTTTCGCCTTTGCCGTACTTGTCATTTAATTTGGCACGAATATCATTCATCAAATCGACATCTAATAAGCCCATTAAGTCAAAACGAAAACCGTCGATGTGATATTCGCGTGCCCAGTACATAACACTATCCACGATGTATTTATGTACCATCGGGCGTTCGCTAGCCACATCGTTGCCGCAGCCCGAACCGTTAGACAGGTTGCCATCCTCCCATGTGCGATAGTAGTAATATGGCATAGTTTTTTGAAAGGCGTGGTCTAAATTCCAGGTGTGATTGTAAACTACATCCATGATGACACGAAAGCCGTTCTGGTGTAGTGCCTGAATGGCTGCTTTGAGCTCGCGCACTCGTACTTCGCCATGATGCGGATCAGATGAATACGAGCCTTCGGGCACATTGTAGTTTACTGGGTCGTAACCCCAGTTGAACTGTGTACTATCGTTTTCGTCTACCGAGCCGTAGTCATAAATCGGCATCAGCTGTATGTGGGTAATGCCAAGATTCTTTAAATAAGTTATACCTGTCGGCCGATCGCTTTGGTCATCTAATGTTGTGCTACTCTGGGTGAAAGCTAGATATTTACCGCGCAAGTCCTCTGGCCAACCGCCATGTGGATCCCAAGAAAACTCTTTGACGTGTAGTTCATCAATCACGGTTTCAGGTGTGGGTGTGGGTGCCTTGTCTTGCCACCAATTATCCGGGTTAACCTGTCGCATATCAATTACCATGCTACGCGTGCCATTAATGCCAGCTGCCTTGGCGTAAGGATCATTAGATAATGTCGTTACGTTATCGATAGTTACGGCAAAATCGTAATACATGCCGTGCAAACTCTCGCGAATATACACTGACCAGACGCCGGTTTGATAATCTAGTTCCATTGGCTGAGACCAATAACGCCGTGTGCCGGGTTCGCCATCCTTGTAGAAGTTAATTTCTACCCGATCAGCTACTGGTGACCACAGCTTAATCGATGTGCCGCCACCATCGCATACTGCACCTAAGTCGTTGCCAGTGTAAATTTTTCGCTGGAAGTCTGCACTGTTATATAGCTCTACCCATTCCTTTGCTGTCTTCATGTCTGTGTTCCTCTGATGTGTCTAATTATAACATAGAAAAAGCCAGATATCTTTTGATGTGGCGTCAATGCGGCTATCTCTTAGCCGATTCTTCTTCCTTATTGGATGAAATAGCGATTGCTGTAATACGGTTAACTAATTCGTTGCTATACTTGCGGCGCTCTTAAGGCGTTAGACCATAGTTAGTTTTAAGCCGTAGCTGGGACTTGCTATACTAGGATAATTTACTGGTCAAGTTCGATATTTCTACTAGTATATTATCTATGCTTAATGTGGGTGTATTGTGTGTGATGTTATAGTCAACAGCTGACACGCTATCCCATAGTTCATCTATAATAGCATTATTTTTCTGATTGGTGCTCGAATCATACATACCAAGTAGTGATATCATATGACCTATTACGATTTGATACGGTATGATTTTATGTGTGATTTCATAGCCTTGAACTTTAAGGCGTTTTATTATATCGGCATTATCAGTAACAGTGTCAAATTGGGGCTTCGACAGAATATGATCGAAGTGGTTGCTATCGAAGTCCTCGCCAATAATCCTGGCGATTGAAGTATAAGCCCTCGCGATTGACGCGCTGTCTCGCAAACTTACCTGGTCTGCGATTCTACGTATCCTGCGAGACACGTTATCAATGGGTTTGATTGCATTTAGAGCTGTCATAATGGTGGCTGGCGATTCGTGGGGCGCAACTAACAACAGCTCTCTACAATAGTTAGTTACAGCTTTCTCGTTATTTAAACGCTCAGTAATAGAGTGCCAATAGGTTAATTTAATCTCGTTGTGACTATGATCCTGTTTGACTGAATATAGATCCGCATTCGCCATAATGGTTATATTATATAGCAAAACTACAGCGGTATGGCATTATGCCTAAAATAGTGAACGTTAGCCCATGTTTGCTAATCGACGTACACCTATCTGACCTCGTCGATCAATTCTGTAGGCCGTTTTGTCTGGTACAATATAGATATGTATGAGGCTGAAATGAAAATCAGCGAATTAGAAGTAAAGATAGCGCAAAGATTGCGGGCTGCGGGCATTGAGTCGGCGCGATTGGATGCTGTGATGATTATTGGCCACGTTCTGAACCGGTCGCGAGAGTGGCTACTGGCACATGATGATGCATTGGTATCTAGTGAGGACAGCCGGCGTGTTGAAGAATTAGCGTTCCGCCGAGCCAAGCGTGAGCCACTGGCCTATATTATGGGATATAAAGAGTTCTATGGGCGGCGATTTATGGTCACGTCTGACGTCCTAATCCCCCGCCCTGAGAGCGAGGTGATGATTGATATACTATCTGATGTGGTTGCTCGTGGCAATACGCAAACTATCGGCGACACTGCTAAGTGTAATTACAGTTCTCGCGCCTATAGACTAATAGACGTTGGCACGGGTAGCGGCTGTTTAGGTATTACAGCAAAACTAGAGCGCCCCGAACTAAATGTAACTCTATCAGACATTTCAGACAAAGCACTAGAGATAGCGCGCAAAAATGCTGAGCAATTAAGCGCCGACGTTGGACTTGTTCGATCGAACCTGATGGATAATGTTTCAGGTAAATTTGATATCATCCTAGCTAACCTACCCTATGTTAACCACAATTGGGATTACTTGTCGCCCGAACTGAAATACGAGCCGGATTTGGCGCTATATGCTAGTGATGATGGCTTGGCGTTGATCTATAAACTGATTAACCAAGCGCCGGCTCATTTGGTTAGAGGCGGCTATATAATTCTAGAAATGGACACACCGCAAATTGAGCGTGTGGCAACGTATGCATCAGAGTATGGTTTTGTGGTTGTTAGCAGCCAGCCGTTCACCTTGATGTTACAATATAAGGATGAGTAATTTGAAAGTAAAATTTTTAGGTTGTGGAGCTGGCTTTAACCCAAGCTATGGCAGTAATAGCGCCTACCTGATGACGCGCGATGATGGCATGATCCTTTTAGAATGTGGTGAGCAGACCTTTGCTAGGTTAATTAATTTGCCGGATTTTCTAAAGGCTAAATACTTAACCGTCCTTCTTAGCCACACGCACAGTGACCATGCTGGCTCATTAGGTAATATGGTGATGTATAGCTACAATGTACTCCATCGCCGTGTCGTAATTGTAGCCGGCGGCATTAAACAGCGCCGTGAGATTAGACGCCTGTTAAAAGGTTTTGGTGTGGCTCGTGAATGCTATCAAATAGTTACTACATGGGGAATGTCGCATAGTTCGTGTATACATGACATTGCTCTACGTGATAGCTGTATTAATGTCGAAATGATTCGTACGCATCACGCCCCATCCCTTGCTTGCTATAATATTGAACTTTCTAGGCTAGCTGAAGGTGGCCAAGTTGACGGTCTGTTCTGGTCGGGTGATACTAATGATGGTGTACCGGCTATTGTGCGTGCTTTATGGGGATATTCGGTATATCAGGAGGCGGGCGTGCGACATAGTTCAGCGCATGTCCAGATCCATCAATTTGATAGGACTCTAGTCGCAATAGCTGAGCACGGAAACGTATCGGCTCAGCAGCTTCGGCGAAACATTACTCTAATGCATCTAGACGGCAGACGAGCTCTTTATTATTCCGAGGTATTAGGCTACCAGACGCCGGAACTTGTCTAAAAGCCAGCTGTTTTATGTTAGAATGATAGCAATTATTTGGGGGATGTTATGAAGAATGAGGTGGTAATATCGGCAGAACACATCGATAAGGTTTATGGGCGGAGAGAAAACTCGTTTCGAGCCTTGACTGATATCAATTTGCAGATTCGTCGTGGCGAGTCTGTGGCCATTGTAGGTAAGAGTGGCAGTGGTAAGTCTACTTTAACCCACATCTTGGCAACACTAGACCAGCCTACTAAAGGCAAAATTATTATTAATGGCAAAGATTTATCAAAGTTATCGAACCGTCAGCTAAACAAGTTGCGTAATCGGTCGTTTGGTTTTGTCTTCCAACAGTTCTTTATGAACAGTCGCGACACGGTGTTAAATAACGTGATGTTGCCCATGGTGATTGCTGGAGTGCGACCGAGTGTACGCAAACACCGAGCGCTTGAAGCCTTAAAAACTGTTGAGCTAGAGGATAAAGCTAATGTTCGCGCGAACGACCTTTCTGGTGGTCAGAAGCAGCGCGTTTGTATAGCTCGCGCCATCGTTAACAACCCTACCCTGATTTTTGCCGATGAGCCAACTGGCAATCTAGATACCGCCACGGGTGATGTGGTTGAGAACTTATTGTTTGGGCTAAATCGTGATAAAGGCATTACGCTGGTGATAGTGACACACGACCCTGAACTGGCGGCAAAATGTGATCGTCAGCTACACATTAAAGATGGTCGACTAGTGGATGCTAGCGAGGACTATTCTCACGGCGCAGCGGTGTTACAACGGGCGAAGAATAGCGAGATTACAAATGGAGGTCGAAAATGAAATTTTACGATATGGTGCGTTTGGCTAATGCTAGCCTGTGGCGGAACAAATCACGCACCTTGCTGACCGTGCTGGCTATCTTTGTTAGCGCTTTTACTATAATTATGACCACTGGCATTAATATGGGTGTCAATGATTACATCGATCGACAAGTTGCTTCGGTTGGCGCTAAAGGGTATCTACAGGTTATGCAAAAGGCAACTGCCGATAAGACGACGTCGCTTATGGGTGGCAGTAATGACGTGCAGGAATATACGGATAGTACAACTAGTCATTCGACTACTATGACACAGGTGGATATCGATAAAATTCGCAAAGTTAAGGGTATTAAGAGCGCAAAAATTATAAGACGGCCAGTAGTGACTATGTGTCACTCGGTGGAGACAATAAAAAGTATAAGTTTAACGTGATGATCCTGCCGACTGAGAGTATTCATTTGGATTTGGCTGCTGGGCGCAATGTCGACATGAATAGTGATCAGGCAGAGCTGGTCTTGCCGGATAAATACCTATCTGCACTTGGCTTTAACTCGGCAAAGTCTGCGTTAGGTAAAGAGGTAAAGATTGGCGCGACTGCCTCGGTAACCAAGCAGCATGATGAAGTAACTATGAAAATTGTAGGCGTGCAGAACGAGAGCGTGGTCGGCTTTGGCTCGGGTTGGATTAATGACGCCGCTGGTCAGGCGATTAATAATATTGTGATGGCGGGAATGCCAGATGAGTATCGCAACCAATCCTATGAGGTGGTAGCACAGTTAGAGGCTGGTTATTACGATCGTGCTGATGAGGTAAAGGACGAGCTAAAGGAAATGGGCTACACCGCCATGACTTTGGACGATAGTATTTCGATGATGAAGTCATTCTTTAATGCTATTACTACAGTGCTAACAATTTTTGGCGCAATTGCTCTGGTGGCGGCTTCGATTGGCGTCATTAACACGCTATACATGGCAGTACAAGAACGTACACGCGAGATTGGACTACAGAAATCAATGGGACTTAGTAGTGGCAAGGTTTTTGGTATGTTCAGCTTGGAGGCAATTGCACTTGGTTTTTGGGGTGGCATATTTGCAGTTTTAGCGGCATATATAGCTAAAGCCATTGTTAATCCACTGGCCTCTAATACATTCTTAGCTGGCCTGCATGGTTTTACGCTCGTTGTTTTTAGTCCAGTGTATCTTGTTTTGACAGTAGTAATGGTAATGCTGATTGCCTTCCTTGCCGGTACGCTACCTGCCCGGCGTGCTGCTAGTAAAGATCCAATTGAAGCCCTGAGATACGAGTAATTAATCACATGATCATTTGGTCTGCGTGATTAGAGGCTAACAAATCTGATTACAGCTAGGACATGTGCTAGGACATGTGCTAGGACATGTGCTAGGACATGTTGGATTAGTTAGTAGTCTTGTTGTGGCTTGATTTATTAAAGCCGATTGCGTATGCAGCTAAAGGTAGCACAAAAGTGAAGCCAAGTGGAGTCAGAATATCAGCTAGGCGACTCCACTGTAACGATTCGCCAAAGAAAATAATGCTGTATAAAATAGCAACAATTACCATGCCGATCACAAACATTGATACAAGCGACATTTGTGTGTAAATGCGTGCCGCAGAGATATGTAACTTCTTCGGCAGACGCATGGTAAATCGACCAACTAAGCGCCCTTTGACTAGATAGCTCAGTGTCATTACGGCAATAGTGACGCACTCGCCTACCGTGATAAATACTGGATATGTCGCAAGGATACCATCATGTGGCAGCCATAATGTTGATAGAACAGATAGACTTAGAACTAACAATATAACTATATCGACTGACATTAACTTTAGGGCGAGAGCTAGATTCTCGTTCATTCGGTCTTTGAATAACGCTGCACGCTTTGCGCGCGGTAAGTGTGCTAGGCCTAAAGCATACATTGCTAACATGGGTAGACACATCGTAGTCGCTACTGACAAGCTGGTCAGTATGATTGACATGAAGTTAAGCTTGGCATCGGTATGTAGGACAAAATGATCTAAATATAGTGCAACTGCACCAAGTGCAAACACGCCAGGCCACAGAAACCACAAATGGCTGGTCTTATCCGCGTAATATCGCATGGCATCGCGGTCGTTCTTTGGCGCTAGCTTGTTTAGACTGTGTCCAATGCTGTAGTTTACGATCATGCCTATAATAACAATGGTCACGCATACATATAGTGGCGCACTGTAGCCAGTAAATATTGCTAACACTATAGCTAACGCTAGATTGACAACACTGTTGATTGCAACTAAATAATTTTTATTTTTACTCATACTCTATATTTTAGCACAAGCGCTGTGATTGATATAGTAGAAATGAGGCTACTAGTCCTTCTTGAACAATTTCAATCCGGCCGTTAATGTCAGTAGAGATAGAAATAGCGATGAGATAACTACAATCAAGATACCGATGTTATCTAGACTGATTACACTTAGTAAAGTTCGATACCATAATGGCGTGGTTGACTGAACAGCGCTGACATACAGGCAATTCATCACGACATATAATATTGCTGACAGAATGGTCAATCCTATGATAACTGAACGCGTTAATTGTCGTGTAGCAGCTGGCCGTACGCGTTTAATTAGATTGGCCTCTGAAATAACCTTGCCTTTTATAAAATAGCCGATAGCCATTGCTAACCCTGCTATTCCACCCGTGGCTAATGCATAATCTGCGCGGTTAGCATTGTTACCCGACGTAGAATCACCACTGTATAACACGGCTGCTACTGACGTGATAGCTACAATTAACACTATTATTCCGTTAATCAGCATAACCTTGCGGTTGACGGCCTTAGTTATATCGGCGTATTTAGCTAGGCTGGCGTGTTCTTTCTTATCTAGACACGTGGCAGTCAGCGCGTAGAAGCCCATTATCAGTGCGCTAATTATCATGCCGACGCATGGGCCGGTAGCCATGGTGTATAGCGGGCTGTTAATACTAGAGTAATTGGGCGTCAAGATTGATATAGCGATAGATATAACGCCACCCAATACAACAGCGCCAATCATATTGTATGCAATAAATACACCTGTCGAATCAATTGAACCGTTACGGTCACGCATATTGCCAGAAATAGTTCGCATGTTGACGACGTTACCTACGGTAGCATTGACTATTAACATAACTACTAGTGGCAACCATGTTACATACCATGCTGGATTATGAATAGCGATCGCTAAGCATGTGCCAAATACGATCATGTTGGTAAAGAATAATATATGTTGTGATTTTACAAAACGGTTCATTGTAGCCCTCTCTAGCTGTTATTAGGCTGATGGAATAGATAGCGCAGATAATCACGCACCATTCGGCTGCCACTGATTATTGGTAGATAAGCCGACAAGACTTTAGCTACTTCGGTTGCCCAAGCTTGGTCGTCGTGCCAAATTGCTGCTGCATTGCGCATCTGTTCGTATAGCGAAGTGATCTCGGCTTTATAATCCTTGCCGTGAACGATTAATGCTACCGATGGGCTAATATCTGCAACACCACCATCGTTTGTCGAAACTAGCAAATCTAGGTTACCCAGATCTTTCATGAATGAAGTGCCGCAGGCTTCTAGCCCTACCACTGGGACATTAATTGATATGTCAGAACCCACACTCATAGCCTTGGCTAGTGATTCGTCGTAATCGGTAATATAATGCACGCGTTCACGCAGTACGGGGTCGTCAGTGATTTTATGCAGCATAACCTGTAGTCGGTCGTATGTTGTGTCACCTACACCTACATTACCTGCCATCATGCCAGCCATAATGTAGTGAGCATTGTTCTCTAATAGAATTTGCTTTAGCTGGTCAATGTCTTCGAATGGCATCCACGGTCGTTTATAGGCAACAAAGCGACGCTTGAAATCAAACAACAGTGCGTCCTCTGGTATCTGGATGATGTCACCATATTGATCGCGGCGATGACTGAGCTCGCGGTTTAGATGCTGGCGACCTAGGCGCTTAAACTGGCGTAGCTTGGCAACTTCATTTTTGAATACATCAGCAATAACAGCCTTGTAATCTTCGCCTGGCATGTTGAACTTATTGATGATGCCATTTTCGCGGTAGAACTGGAGGATTTCCGGCTGCAACCAGGTATCCAAATGAATGCCATTAGTAATGGCGGTGAAGTCAACCTTCTCGCCTGAAATATCGTGATAATCAGCTACACGTGCGTGCAACTTCGCTACGCCGTTCTTTGCTTCGGCCAGCTCAATCGTAAGGCTGCTCAGCTTGATTCGGCCGTTACTGAACATACTGCTGATAAAGTGCCGTAAGGCAGGTGATTTTACATTCGGGAATATATATTTTTGGAACTGATCGTAGCTGAATTCCGATTCTGCTGCCTGCACCAATGTGTGGTTAGTGTATAGTGTGTGCTTGCGTACGTAGACGATGGCCTCGTATAAATCCATGCCATTTGTACATAACTCATCTAGTCTAGCAATTGCTGCAAAAACTGTAGCAGTTTCGTTTAGCTGCATTACAGCGGGCTTTAAATGTAACATTTTTAGTGCAGAATAACCACCGAAGCCTAAGCTAGACATCTGATATAAACGGTGTTCGCTTGATGGATCGCCTGCGTACAATGGGCCGAAGTGCTCTTCAGTCATGCATACCAGCATGGTCGAGCCTAGCTGCTTGCGATAAATGTCTAATTGAGTGTCGGGCTGACCATTAACTCGCAGAGGCGTAGAGCCAACTTTGGTAAAGCCCTCGGTCTCAGGTGTTTTGGTAATATAGTCAAAACGCGGAACTAGACCATCCATGTGCTGGTGTCGCTCTTCCCTGTAAAATGGCGTTAGGACGACGAAAGGAATTTCTAGATCCTCAGCACAACGTCTAGTGTCAGCGGCTAATACCCCTAACCCACCAGCACCGCGAATGCCGTTTTTAATATCATAAATCTCCATTGTCGTATAGACATATGGTCGATCATAACTAATTTTATGTATTAACGAGCGTCGGTCGATTGCACGGTAAAATTCCGACACTTCCTCAATTGATGGATGATTCTCTATATGTTCCTGCCCACTCATAACTAGATATATATTAACAAACTAATGCTTATATTTCAAATAGAATGCCCCGCCCTGACTAGCAGAGCGAGGCGAGGATTTATTGATGAGGCTATCATTGCGGCAATTTGCGTGCTGATAGTACACCGCAGACTCCAAGGACGCCAACTTCGCAGATACGGTAAACTAACACTGCAAATATCACCGTATTAAGTGGCAACGTTAGGCAGTTGTATAGCAAAAATATCATAACTGCACCGCGAATTAATATACCCGCTGGCAGCATTGACATGTAGCCTGCTAACGTTGAAACCGCTATCGCCATTAAGATGGTTGGTATCTGGTAAAATATGTCAGTTGACGCACCAAATGTGAATAGCAATAGTACCAACGTAATCAAGCGTAGCATCCAAACCATGATCATCAGCACCCAATTGTTCAGCTGACGAAATTGAATTGCCTGTGACCAAGCTTGAATGATTGTTGGCGTATCGGAATCTTCACATCCAATAGCCTCGGCAAACACAATAATAATCAGCACTAAACCTGACATCGTAGCTATAATGGTATTATCAGTATAGTGGCCAGTAATGCCCATATCGTATAACTTTTTCGTAGCTATGCTGAACACAAATAGCATGGTTAACAGGATTTTACCACTGCAAATTAAACGCATGTACATCAGTAAACACCCGTCGTTTGCGCGGTGGTTGGGTAATTTGTCGATTTGCTTCGTATAATATTCGCGCTCACGCCAACCCATATTTGTATGACGTATACCATAGATATAACTACCCATGTGAATACGAATTGACTTGAACTTGTCGAGCTTAAACCGTCTGATACCTGTTTTGTGATCACTGCGCGTGTCTCTGCTCTGCCAATTGGTAAACGTTAGACCAACCAGACAGTTACTGAAAAATGGCGTTAAAAGCGCTAGGACTAAACTAATAACACCAAGCCGCAATGATGCTAGGTGTAGTGGAATATGACTATCGTATCTTCTATAACAATACCACAGTAATACTACTGAAATAACGAGTCCTGTCAAACGTGCTTCAATGCGCATCTGACGATGCGGTGCGTGAATCAAACCACTCATTTTCGCCTCCAAACCTAAAAAGGACTGAACTGTGAATTAGCTATGTACTTTAACGCGACACCTTTATGACACTGCTAAACACAAGCTCTAATAAGTATTTTATAATGTTTGCAATGTACTGTCAAATATGTCAAATTGTACAACCACTGCTATGGCTATAGCTGGCTGTATTTAAACTTAAAAATGCCACCGCATGAGCGGTGGCAGGTGCAGATATATTAGTATTCTAATCTAGGTAATGTGTTAGCTATTTTTCTTGCTATCCTCCCTTGCAAAGAAGTTGGCGATGGCTAGTTCGACCTTCTGAATGGTCGCTAAATACTTTTTGGTGTCCTCATCACTGTTAATAATGCTAGTCAACCGCCGTTTAGCCGGGTCTTCGACAACATAGAATTTAATACATGGGTCTAGCCCAGAACGATCCGACAAGACTTCGTATGGTCCGTATACACCGTCGAGGCTGTCGACTTGTTGCATTAGGCGTTGTGCCTGACTCTTTGGCTTTGGCTGACTAGAGATACCATAGCTCAGCGTGGAGTTGTCGCCAACTGCTTTATCGCCGTCAGAACGCACAACGTCAATGCGTGATGATGTATTGTTCTCTAGCTCGACAGGATGACTAAACGATAGGCAAATCTGATCGCCGAAAAACTTTAAGGGGGTTAAATAGAAGTTTATATCGCCGATATAGTAGTAAGTTATGCCTTTCTCGTCAACTGATCGCTTAATATCTTGATTAGTATACATTGATACTCCTCTGCTGGTGCGATTTCGGAATCTCCGAAACATACAATTATACTACACAATAACACGTATTATTGTCAATAGCTATGCATTACCTACACGTTAGCAATGACAATTTAATTACGCTGTCTATTCAGTAGGCAGAAAGGCTATACGAAATGCAAAGCCGGAGGCCCCCGGGTAGCTTAAATCGCCACCCGAAAAGAATACACCTGCACGGCTACTGCTGGAGTAGTAGCCGCCTCGAACTGGCAAGCGATCGCCAGTACGCACAAACCAGCTGTCATCGTTGCCCCAGGACTGGTTGCCCTCGGTAACCGCCTGTACTAGTATATTCTCGTGGAGGGCTTGTCCACCGCAGGTTTTGTAGGTGCAGGCATCCCAGTTGTGCGCCCATTCAGCGTTGGCTCTTATCGACCAAGCCTTAGCTGATCCGAAGCCATCTGCGGTTCTGTACAGGTTTACATAGGGTGGCTTAGTCTGGTTTTTAAAGTAATCAACATTATTTGGTGTTGTCTGTGTGGTGCTATCTGTTCGGTTGCCCATTACTTGTTCACATGCACCGCCAGACATGTCGTAGATGCCCGTAATATTGCCCGTAGTTGAAGCTAGTTGACCAAGGGTGCCCGTATAACCGTGATTAGCATCATTAGCATAACATGCTTTGGCTGTCTTAATGGTGCCGGGTTTATCATAGGACGTCTCGTCGCTATTCGCTTGTGGTCCACAACCCGTAACACCATAGCTAGTATTATTGTTATCGTCTTTGGCGCCTGACGATACCGCATTAATCTGCACCCTATTTACACCTGTACCATATTGCGAAGCAGATAGATAGGTTGCAGCACCCCACTCCGTCTGAATTAGCATGTGCGATTGGTATTTAGATAGGTGTTGGTTATTTTGCGTGGTGGCCGTGCCGTTACCACCGGTATTGGCGTCGTCTTTGGTACCCATGGATTTAGCAATGTCATAGTAGACACCACGTGCGACATTAGCAATGTGTTTCTCGTTCGGACGGACGGTTGGCGCATTGGTCGAGCCAGTGGTTTCGAACTTACCCATCCAAAAGCCATTGAGCTCTCTGGTTGGATTAGTCATCCACGTAAAGGCTGGGTGCGTTGTCCAGGTTGTCTGATTGGCGTTGTCTGTTGCAAATGCGGTTGTGTTACCTTGGTTATCGGTGGTTAGTGATGGATAGTTGGTACGATTGAGACTACAGCCTGTGCGGTAATCTTTGGCTAATATGTTGCTCTCGGCGTTATTTGCAGTACCACTCCGCCACATCTGTGCAGCAGTAGTTATGCCAGAGTTACAACTCTTGACTGGCGACTTCTTGATATCGCTAGCCTTAGAAAAGCGGATGTTATAGTTTTGCGCCTGCACGACTTTATCTGTCGCGTCACGTCGTTGAACTTCGTATTCGTAACGTGGTATGTAGACATAGAAACCAAGGATGTCAGCATCGGCTACATCAAGGTCTTTGTATGTGCCATTGCCGTTGCTGTACTTAGTTGGGTCTTTTACAGTTACAGCATTTGCCCACTGCTTGTTGTTATAGTCGTACCAGTCGGTTGCGGTTTTAGGGTTAGTTATAGCGTGCCACGTGGCATTGCCGTCGCTATCGGTATTAGTATGTTTGACTGGTATCATATTGGTATCGATATCTACCGCGCAGGTACTGCTGGTGTCGCCAGATTTACAAACGCTGGGTGCAATATAGCTGTAGCGGTTGATCATGGCAGTGTTTTTGGTGCTAGCGGTACCGCCGTCGCTAATGACATAGGTATCATGGATACCTGGCTTGGTGTCGGTTGGCGTAGTATAGGTTAGCTGTGTTTCAGATAATGGCTTAACATTGGTCGCCAGCTCATTGTCTTGCTGCTGGCCATCGTCATTTAAATCGACCCAGACCTTACTAGTGGTCAATAGGTTAGTTCCTGTTATTGTTACATTGGCGGCTTTGTTGTAGTCGGTATAATTGGCGGTGTTGGTGATATCGTCATTATGGGTGGTAGCTAGTGATGTAATAGTTGGCAGTGGTGGCAAGTTGGCGGTTATAGTGTAGACTACATCGACTTTGTAAGTACCTGCAGCTAGCTGGTCAGAATTAAAGTTGGCGCCATATGTGATGGCTGTGGTATCGGTCGTACCGTTGTTACCTGTAACTTCACCAGCCTTAGCCGCCTTAATGGCTACGTCTTGACTGGTTAGTCCGATATATTTGCCCTGATCGGTTGTATTTAACCGATAGCCCCAAGTGTTGGTAGCTAGTGGCATTGGCTTGCTGGGCGTAGCGCTAGCTAGTGCAACAATCTCACGATTAGCACGACCCTCCTTTACGGCGTCGTTTATTAGTCCCGTCTGACTATTAGCGCTCTTAATAGTTAGGTTGTAGCCATAGCGGAGGGCATTTGCATTGTCACCTGCAACTGTAATATTGGTTGTGGTAGATTTGGTGTTACTAGGGATGGTGGCAGTGCTATTTAATGAGATTGAGAGACTTGTGTGGGGGGGGTTATTTTATTGTTACTAGAGGAGATTCCAGATGCTACAGATGTAGCAATTGGAGTCACTGCTAGAGATAGCAATGTAACTGTGGCTGCTTTAATTAATAAACCCCTACCCATTTGCATAACTCCTGACATTATACCATAACCAGTGAATGCGTCAAAAATCTACATTTTTGCCAATAGTTTGTCCTTGCCGTCTACGACGGAATGACCAGCACGAGTACCCTTCCACTTTCTAAGAATGAACATATTAAGGGCAAGTAGCGCGATATTTACTATCAATACACCAATTAGTACGGCAAAGCACTGTGTGAAGTTGGTTTGGCTGATACCACTGCTAATTGACTCGCGTAGACCAGTAATGGTGTAGCTCATCGGTAATAGTGGATGGACCCACTGGTAGAACGTGCCGGATGTCTCAATCGGGAATGTACCAGCAGCGGCGCCTAAACTAAAGATTAGGACTAGCATTGCTATAAAGCGACCCGGGTTATCGAAAGCAATAGCTAGGAACATAATTAAGAACATAACAGCATTGGCATGTAATATCAAAATGCTAAAGTATTGTGCTGGATGCTGAACCTCTAGCCCTAGCGCCATCATGATGCCACCTGTAATAGTTGCCATGGCTGTCGCAGCAACTGCACCCACAATGAATTTAGCGCTGAACCAGGCGAACCAACCCTGTCTAGTGTTGGCGATTTTGCGCACTGGGTACGCGAAGTTAAACACCATACAGCCAACAAATAGCGATACCGCCATGAAGTACGGCGCTAGACCGTGACCATAATTCTTCACGTTGCTATATTTTTGCTGTGTAGCCTTGACGGGGCTTGCCATTTGCGTAGCTGTTTTGTCGGATAACGGCGTAGACTTAATTTGGTTAGCGCCATCCTGTAACGAGCCAGTTAGAGTGTTAGATCCAGCTAGTAATTTAGAAGTGCCAAATTTTAGCTGGTTGACACCATTTGCTAGTGCAGGTGTCTGGCTGTTCAAGCTACTCAGCCCTGCTGCCAGTTGGCTACTGCCACTACGTAGCTGATTTAGCTGGGATAGAGTTTTTGGACTATTTAGCTGATTGCTCATCTGCGTCAGCTGATTGTACAGTGTATTGGTGCCATCGGCTAGCTGTGTGCTACCAGTAGTCAAACTGTTCAGACCATTTGATAGAGTTCCGACTTTGTTCTTCAGCTCGCTGGCGTTGGGCAAGTTCTCGGTTTTTGGCAGCTGCTCTAATTTATCTGCTAGTACTGCAATCTGTTGGTCGCTAAAGCCTAACTTGTGTAGTAAGTCTTTATCCTTGTCGTCTAGATTTGATAGCTTATTGACTAGGTCTTTGTACTCCTGGCTAGAGGTTATGCTGCTAGCACGATCAATCTCTTTCTGGAAACGATCAATGTCTTTCTGTAGTTCGGCTAGCTGTGGCTGGTAGCTGTTAATCTGCTTTAAGCCGTCGCTCAGCTGGTGTGCACCATCGTTTAGCTTCTTGACGTCTGGTAATGAGCTCTGTAGTGTCGCCGCAGAGGCCTTGGTCTGATCAACTAGCTGCCCTACACCATTATCTAGTTGTCCAGCGCCGTTAGTTAGCTGGTTGACACCAGATTGCAGTGTTGGCATTTGCGACTGCATCTTGCTGACACCGTTATCGGCGTCGGCTAAACCATTAGTGATTTGTCTAGAGCCATCGGCGGCGATTTGGATTTGGTTGCCAGTCTGCTTGATGGAGTTTAGAACTGCGTTAGCGTATGCTAATGTAACCTGCTCGGAAATTTGCGAACGCAACTGCTTTACCGCGCTGCCACCAATGGTTTCCAGTGGATAATTTAGCGAGCCATTAGTTTCGTACTTTAACTCCATTTGTTCAGGTGTAATGTTAGTAACGGTGGCGGCCTTCTTGGAAAAATCCTGTGGTAGCGTTACGACCATGTAGCATTTATCATCATGTAGACACTGTTTGGCTGCGCTTGACGACATGATTTGCCAGTCAAAAGTTTTATCCTTTTTGATTGTATCGATTACCTGCTTGCCAACATTTAAGGTTGCGCCGTTATATTGCACGGGCTGATCATTGTTGACAATGGCGACTTTGATGTTGCCTAGGTTGCCATAGGGATCCCAAACGCCCTTTAGAAATATCCCAGCGTACAAAATTGGGATAAATAGCATTACTATTACTGTAATGGTTAGCATTTTGTTATGCCACAACTTCTTAAGCTCCGACTTTAAGCCTTGAAACATTTGACCTCCTTCGATATTTTCTGCAATAACTCCTCGGCTGGTACATCACTATTCCAGTCAAGCTGTGGCGCCAGCTTGCTGCAGTCAATCACTCGCGCAATTACGTCTTGTAGTGTGACTTGTGCTAATACTTGCCGCCATAGATTATCTGCCATACTGAATATACGGTGAACTGCTGAATCGGCGTTAATAGCTAGCTCGGTTGAACCAGCTGTCGGGTTTTTAAACACTCTACCAAACAGGCCTGTATCCGGAAAGCTTTCGATATCACCATTCAAAGCGATCACTGTATCTAATACGGAAATCTGATTTATTGGTTTAGCTAGGGTGAAACCGCCATTGTTACCCGATACAGCTTTTACGAGCCCAGCCACGACCAATTTACGCATCAGTTTCTGGCTATATGTCATCGACATATTCAGTCGGCGTTCTATTGTGCGTGACGAGACTGGTCGTCTTTCCTGCTGGGTTGCTAATATCGCCATAATGCAAGCACCCTGTTCAAAGCTTCTTGCTAACCTCACTATATTCTCCTCTTTGTCAGTGTCTATAATGGATATAATCTATCTATAATGTAGTTTATAACTATTGCTATAATATGTCAACGGTTTATTTGTTAGGTTCTGTCTAATATAGACATTCTACATCATTTAGCATGGTGAGATCTACAGGCTGACGTGGCGGTAAAACAGGCGTTTGACACTTTCTACAGTTAGCAGATAAGCTAGAACAATCAAACCTACGGTAATAGCCATGCCAAGGCTTGGTGTTGCAAAACCGAAATAGCGCCCTAATGTACTAAAGATTGTAGCCATTGCGATACTTAGCACCACTAGCACACTCAGCGCCAAGGTTTTAGATGGCTTGCTGCTGACGAATGGTAGTTTACGTGTGCGAATTACAAATACTACCAGTGTCTGCGTTAACAGTGATTCGATAAACCAGCCAGTTTGGAACTGCGTGGCAGTAGTGTGAAATACTAGCATTAAGATTCCAAAGGTAATGAAATCAAATATCGACGAAACGATACCGAAGGTCCACATGTATTTTCGCAGCGAACGAATATCCATCCGCCGAGGCTGGCTAAGTTGGTCAACATCGACATTGTCGGTAGGAATAGCGAATTGCGACGTATCATATAACAGATTGTTGAATAGAATCTGTGGCGCAGTCATTGGTAAGAATGGCAAAAACAGCGAAGCGCCAGCCATTGAAAACATGTTGCCAAAGTTAGAACTCAGGCTCATCTGTAGATACTTTAGCGTATTAGCAAATGTACGGCGTCCCTCGACCACACCGTCGTTCAAGTAGCCCAAACTCTTACCCAGCAGAATCATATCAGCAGTGTCCTTTGCAACGTCAACGGCGTTATTGACCGAGATACCGATGTCAGCAGCACGCAAGCTTGGCGCGTCATTAATACCATCACCCATATAGCCAACCACATGACCTCGTCGACGTAAAGCTTCGATGATTGCTAGCTTTTGTGACGGATTAACTCGTGCAAATATAGTAGTGCGTTCAGCGCGACGTGCCAGCTGTATGCGGTTTAATTTAGCAATCTGATCACCAGTCAAGACACCTTTAATTGGTAGTCCTAGCTCGCTAGCGACTTTTTGGCTAACCAGCGGATCGTCACCCGAGATGATTTTAATTTCGATGTTATTCGCTTGTAGGTTGCGCAATGACTTTGCAGCGGACGACTTCGGCGGATCAATAAAGGCAATGTACCCCTCGAAAGTCATATCCTGTTCGTCTGCTGGTGTGTAGTGTACGTTGTCGGACACGGTTCGGCTGGCAACCATTAATACGCGGTAGCCTTCTTGGCTCAGCGCAGTATAGTCATCATGCAGCTGTTCCAGACCCTTTGGTGTCAGTCGCCGTGCTGTGCCATTTTGGTCGCGATAATGCTTCACTATACTTAACATCGTATCGGCAGCGCCCTTTGTAATTAACAAGTTGCCATCGTCAGTGTGCGCCACCACGCTTTCACGCTTACGCTGAAAGTCGAATGGTATTTCTTGTGTCTTGCGGTAATCGCTCAGGTTGTATTTTTGAAAATTCAGTACAGCTAAGTCCAGTGGACTTTCGTAACTGGTAGAGAACTTACAGGCTACTGCAGCTAGAGTTAGAGTGCGTTGACTCTCGGTGTGGTTAAAGTCCTGTGTGCGCGCTACGCTAATGCGGTTTTCAGTCAGTGTGCCAGTTTTATCGGTACATAAGATATCCATACTGCCGAAGTTCTGCATTGACGACAACCTTTTGACAATCACACCCTTTTTCGCCATGCGTAGCGAGCCTTTAGTTAGGTTGATTGTAATAATTAGCGGTAACAGCTCAGGTGTCATACCGACGGCTAGCGCAATGGCAAATAGCAGAGAGCTCATTGCGTCACGATGAAACGCAATGTTGACCGCTAGAATAAAGACGACCAATCCACATGTAATACGCGCTAGCATTGACGATAATTTGGCAATTTCAAGGTCAAATTCCGTGGGCTGGCTGCGATTCAGGCTGGCTGCGACATGGGCAAATTCAGTTGATTTACCTGTTGCGGTGACTAGCATCCGCCCTGACCCACTAGCAACGTTGCTGCCCATATATACCACGTCATCAAGGGCTTTTTGCACTGGGAAAGATTCACCTGTTAACGCTGACTCGTCTATTGACAGATCGGTTGTAGCAATCACTTTGCCATCGGCGGGAATTAGACTACCTGCGATTAGTTCGATTACGTCGCCCGGTACAATATTCGATAATTCAATTGATTTTAATTTATGGTCGCGCAAAACCTTTGCCGTAACACGTACTGATTTCTGTAGTGCAGCTGCTGCCTTTTCTGAACGATATGTGTTTAGAAAATCCAATGTTGTAGACAGTAATACGATGCCTAAGATTATTGCACCGCTCGCTACTTCATTCATAAAGAACGATAAAATTGCCGCTAACAACAAAATTACAACTAGCGGGTTCTTGAAACGTGCTAGATAGGCTGCTGCCCCCGATAGCTTTTTTGACTCGGTAATATTATTGTGCCCGTATTGAGATAAACGTCGCTTGGCCTCACGACTAGTTAATCCTCCACTCCCTTTCATACTTAAAATTATAGCACAAGCATTAATCTAGTGTGATATGATATAAATATATGAAGAATCGACATAGTAAAGCAGAACCAAAGCAGGACTCGAAGCTAAAACGTGGCCTAATCATGGCAGGTCTGGCTGCAGGCTTAGCGGGCTTTACCTACTTGGCCTCATCTGCTGAGCGACGGCAAAGGGCGGCTGTTTTGGCTATACGACAAATCTTTGATACCTATGGAAAGCTTGAAAACCATCGTTTTGCGCAGTATGTCCCCGATGACGTTTCCGTGTTGCGTGACGTTAATTATGACCACAATGATCCACAGGCACATTTAGATATTTATTATCCAGCGTCGCACGATAGTTGGCGTAAATTGGCGCCAATCGTCTGGGTACACGGAGGCGGCTGGATTACCGGTGACAAGAACAGCAAGGAACCATGGGGCAAGATTTTAGCGCACTATACTGGCTGTGCTGTAGTTGTGGTTAATTACACCATTGCACCGCAGGATACTTATCCGTTGCCTGTAAAGCAGGTCAACGCGGCGCTTGCCTATATTAATCGTAAACATCGCCGATTAGGTTTGAACCGCAATCGTATAATACTAGGTGGCGACTCGGCTGGTGCGCAAATTGCAGCGCAGGTAGCACTAATAAATACTAATTATCCTTATGCAACAGCCATGGGTATTGCGCCGGCCGTTAAAAAATATCAACTAGCTGGTACTGTGTTGTTGTGTGGCGCATATGACCTAAGGCTAGCCGCCGATGACGCCGATATGGCTAAGGTGATGCAGGTCTTCGTTAAGGCATATTCAGGGCGTCTAGACTTCGAGAATCATCCGTTAATTCAATACGCGTCTATCCCCGAGTATATAACCGCTGACTTTCCGCCGACATTCATCACTGACGGTAATTATGATCCCCTCTTGCCACATTCGATGGTGCTAACTAAGGCGCTACGAGACGCCAAAGTCTCGGTCGATCCGCTATTCTTTAGCCGCGATTATCGCCCGCTATTATTACACGAATATCAGTTCAACCTTAATACTGAGGCTGGGCAGCTCTGTTTTGAACGTATTCTGAAATTTGTTGCTGCACATACAAAATAATCTCGTGTTGTATAATATAGGAAAATGAAACGAGATTTTAAATTTGATATTGTGGCTCGTGGTGGCGGTGAGTTCCCTTTGATGCGAGCCGGCATAATTCATACACCTCACGGTGACGTAAAAACACCAACGTTTAATGTTGTTGGTACGCACGGTGAAGTAAAGTTCATTAGTCCTGCAGAGCTCCATCAGATTGGTGCGCAAGTTATGCTGTCAAATGGTTATCACTTGCTAAGGCGATCAACATTAATCTCGGCTAGCGGTGGCTTGGCTAATTATTCTGGCTGGAATGGTGTAACGTTTACTGATAGTGGCGGTTTTCAAGTTATGTCACTTGGCTCAGGTCTGGGTAAGGTCATTTCAATGAATGAACGTGATGCATTGGACGAATCGCATATGACAGGCAAGGAAGATCGCTTAGCCATCGTTGATGATGAGGGCGTTGAATTCCGCGACCCCTACTCTAGCCGAATTATTAAGTTTACACCAGAATTATCTATCCAAACCCAGCACAAGATTGGTGCTGATGTAATGATGTCGTTTGATGAGCTGACTAACATTTCTGATACGTATGAGTACAATGTCGAGAGTCTAGAGCGCACACGCAAGTGGGCGGAACGTGGTTTAGCCGAGCATATTCGCCAGACTGCTATTCGCTCTGGCAAACCATATCAAGCGCTGTATGGTTGTCTACAAGGTGGTTACTGGGAAGATCTGCGACGTAAGGCAGCACATGATTTGGCGGCAATGAGTATTGATGGTGAGGGCTTTGATGGATTCGGTCTAGGTGGTGCACTTGAAAAGGAGACCCTGGGCGACATCCTGTCTTGGATGACCGAAATTTTGCCAGAGACTAAGCCGCGTCATCTGTTGGGACTGTCTAAACCTGACGATATTTTCGTAGGCGTTGAAAACGGTGCTGATACGTTCGACTGTGTGGCGCCGACTCGCGAAGGTCGTCACGGACGTGTCTATAGTCTTGATGGTAATTTCTCTATTAAGAAAGCTTGCTATAGCAATGACGATCGACCGCTGACGACTGAATGTGATTGTCCGACTTGTGCAACAGGCGTTCGTCGCTCTGAAATTCGTCGTCTAATTAAGTCGCAGATCCCCGAAGAACGAGCCCGAGCTTTTACTATGTTATCAATGCATAATGTGCGTTTTATTTTGCATCTAACCGAGCAGATACGACAAGCTATTATCGACGGTGCATATCGTGAGTTCCGTGATCAATGGTGCGCCAGATACTACAAAAGCTAACTAAAAGCTAGTTAAAAGCTAGTTAAAAGTTAGCTAAGCTAACTAATCTTACTAATTTAATCAGTCGGTATTTTAGTATATTGATAAGCCGTAAGTAGCTTAGGCTAAGCTACTTACTTAGACTTGCGCCTTGCGGCACGTTTAGCACGTCTAAACTCACGGTTCTGTATAACTTTATCGCGAGTCTTCTCCATTACTTCTTGGCCGACAAACTTACGTTCTTCGTTGGTAAATATTACCGGGCGACATTCATTTGTTTCTAGAATACCATCCATATCGCTATCCGTGCCACGACCATGCTCAGATGCTTCAAGCTTGTTGCGGTTCTGTAGCGCGTCGCGCGCCAATACGATTAGACAGCCTGACAGTGGAATGGCGATTAGGGTACCTAATAGTCCACCTATATTCATACCAATTGTCATGGCAATAAGGATTAGTAGTGCCGACATACTCAACTGCTTAGACTGAACGCGTGGCTGGATAATGTTATTCTCGATCTGTTGTTCAATAAAGAACACTACTAGATAGATAATTGCTGCAGGCCATGAGTAAATTAGTAGAAGTAATGTTACTACTGCCCCGCCAATTACAGCGCCAAACATTGGTACAAATACCATTAGGAAGATGGTTATCCAGGCTGGCCAAATCAACATGATTGGTACTTGCGGAAATACAAATGACAAGATTGCAACCAAAACTGCTGTAAACGTGCCTGATATAACGCCAACTATAGCTTGGCCTGTGACATAGTTAGATACCACGTCGTACATTTTTCGTGCGACGGCTTTATGATGGCGTCGGCGCTCGTCATTCTGATACATTACTCGCCAGAATGTTTCCTCCCAATGTGGAGCTTCAACTAGCATAAAGAATGTTGCAAATGCCACCAGACAAGCATTGCCTAGAAATGCCACCGTGTTTGACACAGCCACAGCAAGCATATTGCCTGCTGTGGACGCCATATTGCCCATATGACTCTGCAACTCGGCAATTAGCTTACTAACATCGTCGTTCAAATGGTGTGCAGCTAGAAAGTTTGAGACCCAGCCTGATTCAGACTGGATTTCCTTTAGAGTATTAGGCAATGCGCCTAAGAACCCTGCAATTTGCTGTATAAAAATTGGCACTACTGTTAATAGCAGTACACCAAGCATTGCGACGATTAGAACATAGGCGATAAATGTGGCAAAAGTGCGCGATTTGCCTGGTAGTAGACGCGCAAAGAATGAAACTGGTCGATTTAATACTAGTGCCAGGAAAAATGATATTGCTAGCATTAGCAGTGGTTCTCTGGCCCACCAGATAAATCCTAAGGCAGCAATGAAGCCTATAATTACTAGCCAGAAGCGTACGAATGTCCCTGTGCTAACACTCAGCCTCACCTCTTTCTCTTTACTCATAGATATATGATATCACATTTTTGTTAGCCATAAGATTAATGACTGTAAATATATCATGAAAACAAAAATACGACCCGCTGAGAAGTCGTATTTTTGTATAGTATCGCAAGTTTAGCGCTTGCTGAACTGTTCCTTGCGGCGAGCACCGCGTAGACCGTACTTCTTGCGCTCAACTTCGCGGCTATCGCGGCGTAGGTAGCCAGCCTTTGATAGCGAACCACGTAGATCGTCGTTTATTGATGACAATGCCTTAGCGATTGCTAGTTTAGCGGCATCGACCTGACCCGATACGCCACCACCACGAGCTAGTAGTGTGACATCAAAGTCATTCTGCTTGCTCACTAGAGCTAGCGGATCTGTAATCTCGGCTAGTAGGGTCTTGTTACCAGCTAGGAAGTCTTCAGCAGACTTGCCATTGATGGTAATATTACCCTTGCCTGCATATAGACGTGCAGAAACGCTAGAGCTCTTGCGGCGACCTAGACCGTAAAAATATGTTCCAGTTGCCATTATTTAACCTCCAATTTTTCAGGTTGTTGCGCTGTATGATCATGTGCTTCACCTGCGAACACACGTAAACGCGCCTCGCGAGCATCGCGCAACTTATTCTTTGGTAGCATACCACTGACAGCACGCTCTAACATCTCAGCCATGCTGACTGTCTCTGCGCCCTTTTCCTTTAGTGCGCCAGCAAATTCACTGTGGCTGTAGTATTTTTTAGCGCGACGATCGCCGTTATAGACAATCTGATCAGCATTGATTACTACTACGTAATCACCAGCATCCATATGAGCTGTGTACGACGGATCATATTTACCGGTTAAGCGGTTAGCTACGAAGGTAGCAACGCGACCCAACGGTAGACCAGCGGCATCGACTAGCACCCACTTGTGCTCAACTTCGCCAGCTTTCTTCTGATATGTCTTAGTATTCATTACTTGCTCTCCTTCTCGACCTTTTCGGCTTTAACGGGCTTAGCAATTTCTTTGATCTCGTCAACGAACTCAATACGAGCCATTTCAGCATTGTCACCAACGCGATTGTTGTTCAGCTTAACAATGCGCAGATAACCACTCTCGCGCTTTAGTTGTGGGGCGATTACGTCCATCAAACGATTTGCGGTGTCTTGGTTAGTTGCTGCGATAATTGCACGACGACGAGCTAGACCGCCTTTGCGTGCCTTTGTAATTAGCTTTTCTGCCACTGGGCGAATATCCTTAGCCTTTTGTGCAGTGGTGACAATTGCACCATGCTCAACTAGGGAGATTACTAGACCACGGCGCAAAGCACGACGCTGATCGGTCTCGCGGCCGAACTTGCGTCCTTTGTATCCATGCCTATGCATTGATTAAAACTCCAATTCTGCCACACGGGCCTTAACTTCATCTTTAGCCTTCGTACCGAAGCCCTTTAGATCGTTCATTTCTTCATCGGTTAGTGAGATTAGGTCATTAACCGTATGAATGTCATTACTTACCAAAGCATTGGTTGTACGAGCACTCATGCCTAGCTCTTCGATGGGCATTGCTAGTAGGTCACTAGCAGTGTTTTCAATCCTATCGGCCGCATCAGCATTATCAATGACAGCGCTACCTGCAAGAGCCTTGTATTGAGCTACAAGGATAGCATTAGCTTGCTCAAATGCATCCATTGGCGCGATTGAACCATCGGTATCAATAGTTACTAGCAACTTGTCTAGGTCAACATTGTCGCCGACACGGGTTTTCTCAACATTGTAGCGTACGCGAGTTACCGGACTAAACGGAGCATCTAGCGCAATCATGTCGCTATGTAGTCGATTTGCAGATGATTTTTCTATGGTTTGATAGCCACGACCACGCTCGACTACGACATGTAGTACTAATTCCTTATTTGGATCGTCGATTGTAGCGATTAGCTGATCGCCGTTAATGATATCAACGTCAGCACTGACTGCTAGATCGGCGGCGGTTAGGTTACCGCCCTTTTTAGTAACGGTTAGCTCAACTGGTTCCTCGCTGTGGCTGTTTAATACTACGCTCTTTAGGTTTAGCATGATTTCAACTACATCTTCCTTAACGCCAGGAATTGTAGTGAATTCATGACTAACGCCATCGATTTTGAATGCAGTGATTGCAGTGCCTTCAATAGACGAGAGTAGTACGCGCCGAATAGAGTTGCCAAGTGTATGGCCATAGCCGTTTACTAGCGGTTCGATTGTAATCGTCGCGCTATTCTGAGCTAGCTCTTTTACACTGGTAACCGATGGCTTTAAAATTGTACTAGTCATTAATCCTCCCTTTAGCGCGAGTAGAACTCGACAATTAGCTGTTCATTAATTCCAGATTCCGCATCCTCGCGGGCCGGTAGACCGGTAACTTCAATTGTCAAATTCTTGACGTCTGACTTTAACCAACCTACTGGTTGAGTCTGAGCATCGCGATTAATCTCATCAATATTCTTAAAGAAGGCGCTCTTGACGCTGTGTGGACGAACCGTGATTGTATCGCCAGCCTTCAAGCGAATTGATGGGATGTCAACACGACGGCCGTTTAGTAGAAAATGACCATGTGTTACTAGCTGGCGAGCTTGACGACGTGATACAGCGAACCCTGCACGATAAACTGCATTATCCATGCGGCGCTCTAGTAGCTGCAGTAGCTTAACGCCCGTCTGAGCCTTGTCTTTAGTGGCTTCCTTCATTAGTGTACGGAATTGCTTCTCTAGTACACCGTAAATGCGACGTACCTTCTGCTTTTCACGTAGCTGTGTCAGGTACAATGATGGCTTGCCTTGACGCGAACCTGCGTGTTGACCCGGAATACCGGTCTTGTGTGCCATAACTTTGACAGCCTTACGATGTAGAGCGTAACCTTCGCGGCGGCTCTGCTTAACGATTGGTGAATTATCACGAGCCATGTTATGCTCTCCTTTCGCGCTTTGGACGTACACCACCATGTGGCACGCCAGTTACGTCGTTAATGCTCTCGATCTGCATTTCAGCAGCGCTGATTGCGCGGATTGCAGCATCACGACCTAGACCGACACCCTTTACGTATACGTCAACCTTAGTTAAACCATATTGATTTTTTGCAATTTCAGCAGCCTTCTCGGTTGCAATCTGAGCTGCAAATGCTGTACCCTTCTTGCTTCCGCGGAAACCACAAGCACCAGCTGAGCTAGCGCTTAATGCATTACCCTTGTTATCGGCAAAAGTAATAATTGTATTGTTAAATGTCGCCTGAATGTGGACCTGACCCAACGGCACACTGCGCTTAGTACGCTTTTTACCCTTGGCGGTCGTCTTCTTAGCGGCGGCAACAGATTTGTTATCTGCCATTAATAGATTCCTTTCCTTAATTACCCTTCGTAATTTAGCGTATTCTAAGTCTTACTTGCAGCCTTTGGCTGGCTACCACCTACGGCAATGCGCTTACCACGCTTAGTACGTGCATTAGTGCGCGTACGCTGGCCATGTACTGGTAAGTTAGCCATGTGGCGCAAACCACGATACGACTTAATATCCTTCAAGCGCTTAATATTGCTACCTACGATTCGGCGCAAATCACCCTCGACGGTGTAGTTTGCATCGATAATATCGCGCAACTTGCGCTCTTCTGCTGGTTTCAGATCCTTTGTACGGGTCTCTGGCTTGACGCCAGCTGCCTTGACAATATCAGCAGCCAACTTTGGACCAATGCCATAAACATAGGTCAAAGCGACCACGATCTGCTTGTCGGCAGGAACCTCAACGTTTGCAAATCTCGCCATAACTCTCCTTAGCCCTGCCTCTGCTTATTACGAGGCTTGTTCTTGTTGATGACACGTAGACGTCCTTTGCGACGAACTAGCTTGTCCTCAGGACTGCGCTTTTTAACGCTAGCTGAGACTTTCATCTGCGGCTATTCCCTTTCCGACCGCTTCCCTGCGGTACATTTAAATTTTTTTCCTCACGTAGTCGAAAGCTGATTCTACCCTGCGTGAGATCATATGGGGTCATCTCAACTTCAACTTTATCGCCCTGTACCAAGCGAATGTAATGCTTGCGCATCTTGCCTGAGACATGGGCAATAATAGTATGGCCATTTTGCAGTTCGACCCTAAACTTGGCACTCGGTAGCGCTTCCACTACCGTGCCGACCATTTTGATTACTTCCTTATCCACAGCCATAATAACTACAATCTAAAATTATATATTAAACGACAATAAAATGCAAGACTTATTTATTTAACCAGCTCCGTATAAACCACTGTTCGCTTATCCATTGTGCGAACTCCACGGCTATCTCTAGCTTTCCAACTGCCGTCGCATGTAATCATGTTTAGGCCAGGTTGATTAGTTGCGGGCTTCATTACTTTATCCATGTCTAAGTCGCTTAGCTTGACAGTCTCGTTTTTTACTACCATATAGGTAAACGTTTTGCCATTACCCATCTCAATCTTGATTTTATCGCCCTTTTTTAATTCGCCTAGCTTATCAAAAACACAGCCCTTGCCTTCGCAGCTATGGCCGTCAATGACTGCTGCGGAGCTAGTACTATTCGAGCCAGGTGCAGTATAGTTACTACACCGCGTTTTAGCAACGGGATTATTTAGGCAGTTGAACCAACCTGCATCATAGATATTGTTTGGAGCACCCATTTGTTGTGATCCATCAGCGTTTGCACTACTTAGGCCAACTTCTTTGACGCGTGCATTAGATAGCCCTATCGAGTCAGCAGAAATGAAACGTGGCTTATCGTCTGCTACCTTGTATTCAGCTTTATCTTTATCGGTGACGGGAGTTTTGTCGATCTTGAGTGCTGCATTGCGCTCGTTCTCTGCCTGTTTTGAGCTTTCAGGTCTGTCATTTTGGTGAGTATTTGCCTTCTTGTATAGTCCATAACCTGCTATAGCTACTATCAAAACAACTATCGCTACTATGACAGCTTTTAGTATTTGGCGTCGCTGCGACGCCTTACGCATTCTCGCTCCACGATTACTACGTACGCGATTTGCTTTGTTCGACATCGATTACCCTCTCTAATAAAATATATTATTTTACTTGTATTCGTCGTAGGTAACCATTAGCGCGCGCGAGTTAATCTGCCTTAGACAGTCTAGCGCACCGGTAACGATAATCAATAGACCAGTACCACCTAGCGACAGCGTAGAGGCAACAGTACTCATGCCAGCACCAATTAGGATATATTCACCTATAAACGGCATTACAGAGATTATGCCTAGAGCTATTGATCCGAATAGAGTAAGTCGGTTAACAACCTTCGACAAGTACTCTTCGGTTTGGCGACCTGGGCGTACGCCTGCAATAAATCCACCTTGATTTTGTAAATTCTCGGCAATCTCACGACTGTTAAAGACAATTGAAGTGTAGAAATAGGTAAACAATATCACTAGCAAGAAGTATGTGACTGGGTAAATCATTGCCTCCCATCCGGTTAGCACGGATGACGAGTTACGCTGGAACCATAGTATTAAGTTTTGGCCAATATCCTTGTGCCAGTCGCTGGCAACCATCAGCTGACCTACGAAAGCTGGCAGTGCTAGAAATGCCACCGCAAAAATAACCGGAATTACACCTGCAGTAATCAGCTTTATTGGTAGAATTGATGTAACACCACCATATTGGCTGTTGCCATGCACACGCTTGGCGTAGTTGATTGTTAGAATACGCTGACCCTCATTAATCTTAACTAGTAGATAAAGTATTATTACCATCGCAACCACAACGCCCATTGCAATCCACGTTGCAGTGTTGTTTAACCAACCAATCTGGAACCAATTGAACACATGGAATGGATCACTCTTTACATTAGTCATTGCAGCCCACATATTCATGAAGGTTTGCGGAATCTGCGAAAGAATACCAACAACGATCAGTAGCGTAATACCGTTACCCAATCCCTTTTCAGTCATGATCTCACCAATCCACATTAGCATCATTGCACCTGCGGTCATTGCCGTGACAGACATAACCCATTGTGTCATGCTCATGTCGGCAATAGTACTACTGGAAGCTAGTACACTTTGACGTAGGATAAAGATATAAGCAACAGACTGCACAATCGCAAGAGGGAAAGCGATAATGCGTGTCCACTGATTAATCTTACGGCGTCCCGATTCACCGTCTTTATTCATCTCTTCGAGGCGCGGAATTGCTTTAGTTAACATCTGAGTAATGACAGACGCCGTGATATATGGACTTAGTCCAACTAGCATAATAGAAAAGCTAACTAGCGCACCACCACTAAGTAGGTTAAGAAATCCACCAAATGAGTTAGATTGAATAGCTTGTTGGATCACATCTTTTAACTGTGTTGGCTCGGCCAGCGGCACTGGTACGTGCGCCAAAAAGCGATAAACCGCGATAAGCCCAAGTACAGCCAACACGCGCATTAACATGTCGCGACTCTTAAATGATCTAAATATGGTTTTCCAGTTCAAAACTTTCCCCTCTTCAAATTATCTCTAATAGTTTAACTAATTATAGCAATCTGGTCAATAATTAGAACTATATTAGCATAAAACCTTAGCTAGTCTTAAGCCTACACGTTGATTGTTATATAATACTAATTATGACAGAAATTCGTACTCGATTTGCGCCTAGTCCGACTGGTTATATTCATGTCGGCAATGTGCGCTCCGCATTATATCCATACTTTATTGCACGTCAAAACAAAGGCGAATTTGTTCTACGTATCGAAGACACTGACCAGAATCGCTTCGTTGACGGCGCAGAAGACTTAATTATCGATGTCCTAAAATGGCTGAACATTGATTGGGATGAAGGTCCAACTGGTGATGGTACCGAGAAAGGCAACTATGGACCTTATCATCAAACTAAGCGTCGCGCTAGCTACCACGAGTGGGCGCAAAAGTTAGTAGACACCGGCTATGCTTATGCGGATCCACGTAGTCACGGCGAGATTGAGGATCTGAAGAAAGCAGCCGAGCAGAACCATCAAACATTCCTATATCGCAACAATCGTCCGAACGAGTATGTCGAATGGGATGGTACACAGCCCCTACGCTTCAAGGTCAAGGAACCTAAGCGCTACAGCTGGCACGACGAAGTTATGGGCGACCTATCTGCCGGTGAAGATGCGGTTGATGACTTTATTATCATGAAGTCTGACGGCTTGCCGACATATAACTTCGCACATATTGTTGATGATGCTCTAATGCATATTACACATGTTATTCGTGGCCAAGAATATATCAGTTCTATGCCTAAATATTTGGCTCTTTATGAAGCCTTGGGGCTAGAGCGCCCAACCTTCGCTCACTTGCCACACATCTTAGCTCCTCAGGGCAATAAGAAATTGGGCAAACGCGACGGCGCAAAATCTGTTAGCGAATATCGCGATGAAGGCTATTTGCCAGAGGCCATGCTAAACTTCCTTGCCTGCCTGGGCTGGAATGATGGTACCGAGCAAGAGCTATTTACCAAGAAAGAACTAATCGAAAAGTTTAGTTTTGCCCACGTGCAGAAATCTGGCGCACGCTTTGACGAAAAGCGTTTGCAGTGGATGAATGCTCAGTGGATCAAGCGGTTAACTACCGACGAACTACTGAATCGCGTCGATAAGTTCTGGGGTGAACATGGCAAAATGGTAGATGACGCAAGGAAGAAGGCTGTTCTAGCTGTTGTTCAAGACCGTATGAAGATATTGAATGACCTACCATCGCTATCCGAGTACTTCTTCAATCGACCAACACCTGATTGGGACATGGTGCATGGCAATAAACAGCTAAAAAAGCATGATGACGCAGAATTGGTTGAGTTACTGCAGAAAGCTATTGCTAAGCTAAACGACGCCGACTTTACATCCGAGGAAGATTTACAGGCTAGATTAAATGAATTGCTAGTAGAAACCGAGCAAAAGCCAATGATCCTATTCAGTATCATTCGCTTCGCCCTTACTTGGGCTCCGTTCAGTCCTGGACTACCTGAAACTATGCGCCTATTGGGTCGTGATGAGACTCTAGTGCGTCTAAATCAGGCTGTTGAAGCATCGAAATAGCTTGTGCTAAAATATTTGTATCTTAACGAAAAACTGAGGTATGGGAGGGCTAGTGTCAAACAAAGTTAAGCTCGTTAAAATTGGCGATTTATCCAAGCATGTAGCAATTGCTGGCGTACTAACAATCGTAGCAACGCAGGTGCTAGCGTGCATATTTTGTCTATTTGCTAAGAGTGCTTTTGGCGTCGATAATCCTATCGTACTGCTAGCTATATTGATTATTACGGAAAGCTTGGGTGGCGTAGCGCTAATTCTATTAGCATTACATCCAACCACTGTTCTATCCGGCGCGCTTGTTCAGGTTAGCGGCGAGTATTCAACGAAAACTCCGCCAAATATAAATGACTTACACGGTATAGACAAGAATGAACTAGCTCTATGTTTAAAGTTAATATACCAGCAAACCAACAGCAAGCCGGATGATGCAACTGCTAAGAATAGCGCTGCCACAAATATCCTTCAGCAGCTACCAGTCGGCATAATTACATTGAACGATGCGTTTAATATTGTCTATGCAAATGATTTAGCGCCAGTATACAGTGCTGAAGGCCATCGCTTTATAAAGCTAGATTTCAGCACTGATGCTCTGTCTCTCGAAAAATGGCTAATTAATGCAAAGCAGAATACCCTACATGCTTATCATGTTTGGACTAGAATACAAGATGCGCCTGCTGGCAGTACCGAGAATCGACACATCTACGATGTTGTAGCTAGCTATCGGCGCGACGCTCATAGCGGTGATGACATCGCAATAATTACCATCGATCGCACAGATGATTACGTCGATAGTGAAGACAACATGGACTTTATTACGCTTGCGGCACACGAGCTTCGTGGACCAATCACTACTATACGAGGCTATCTCGATATTCTAGAGGAACAGACCGAGCCAACTGCAACGGCCGAGCAAAAAATGCTAATGGATCGGTTGAATGTATCTGCGCGTCGCTTAGCATCGTATGTTAATAACATTCTAAATACTAGCCGCTACGACCGTAGACATCTTAAATTAAAGCTAGCCGAGACCAATGTAGCCGATATTGTAAACTATATCCGCGAAGACATGGAACTACGCGCAACGACCGTTAACCGCTCGATTGACTGGCAGATTCCAGCAAACCTACCTACCGTTGCTGCCGATCGGAGCAGTATCAGCGAGGTTCTAAGCAATCTAGTTGATAACGCCATTAAATATAGTCGCGATGGCGGCAAGGTATTGGTAACGGCTGCTGTTAGTGGCTGCTTTGTCGAAATTAGCGTAGTTGACCACGGTATTGGTGTGCCGCAATCTGTTGCTGAGCATCTATTCAGCAAATTCTATCGCAGTCACCGTTCTAGTGGATCGACTAGCGGATCGGGATTAGGCCTTTATATATCACGCGCTATTGTCGAAAGTCATGGTGGTCAAATCAGTTTTCAATCGACTGAAGGTAAAGGTAGTACCTTTGCGTTCACCCTACCAATTTACAGCTACGTGCGCTCGCAGTTAGAAAGCAATCAGAACTCGAATGCTAGTCTAGTTTCTCAAAATAATGTGATTAGTAACCACGGAAGGATGGTGGAATGAACGTAGCACGGAGTGGAACAAATAAGCGAATACTGATTGTCGATGATGATACTCTAACTAGCGACATGTATAAGTATGCTCTTAGCCATGTTGGATATACAGTAGATATTGTTACAGGTGGACACGAAGGTCAGCTAGAGCTCAATAGCGGCAAATATGATTTAGTGCTATTGGACTTGATGCTACCCGACCTTAATGGAAGTAAAATCTTAGCTAAATGGCGGCAAGCAAACCCACTCCACACTCGCCCTAGCATAATTGTATTAACCAATTACGATCAAGAAGAGTCTAGCCGAAAGCTCCTAGAAAAAGCAGCCGATGCTTATGTAGTAAAAGCTAGTACGACGCCACGAAAGTTATTAAAACTTATTGCATCGATTCTAGATAAATGATAATATATTAATACGTGGCCTCATCGTCTAGCGGCTAGGACACTGGGTTCTCATCCCAACAACTGGGGTTCGATTCCCCATGAGGTCACCATAAAAATTATTAAGAATTAGCGGTGGGAAGTTTATTTAGTTTTTTGCATACAAAGAATCCCCAAGGGGATTCTTCTTCATCATTAGAAACTACGATGGCCGAAAAGTCTAAATTGGTCATTAATAACACCTCTGATGGTATTGCGATTATTGATAGCAAAGGCATTATACAATTGTTCAATCCTGCTGGTGAAGCTATGCTGGGGTGGAAGGCGGATAATGCTGTATCTCTAGACTTTCGCTCGGTATTTAAACTCGTCAACAATGCCGGCCATGATATTGCAGATAGCGAGAATCCTATCCTAAGGACGCTACAGACTAACCAGCCGCAAGCTAGCCGTTCACTATTTTTAGAAACCGCCTCACACCAGAGGATGGCCGCTTCAATTAAAGTATCCCCTATCATCGCAGACAACGGCAGTTCAGACGGCGTTGTGCTAGTCTTTCGTGACATCACCAAGGAAACAGCCGAGCAGCATGCGCAGACGGATTTTATTTCAACCGCAAGCCATGAGATGCGTACGCCAGTCGCAATTATTGAGGGATATCTAGGTATGATATTGAATCCTGAGACTGCTACTATTGACACACGTGCGCGTAGTTACGCTGAAAAGGCGCATAACTCAGTCAAGCGCTTAGGTAGCCTATTCCAAGACTTACTGGACGTAACCAAAGCCGATGACCACCGCATGGAGAATGTTCCAGTTTTGATCGATGCAGTTGCAGCTGTTAAACAGTTGGTAAGTGATTTTCAAACCAAAGCCAAAGAAAAAGGTCTGTATCTCGTTTACTCTGATCCGACTGGACAATCAGCAGAAAATACCCAGGCTGTAGTAACGCCGCCTTCGGTAATATATGTCGACTACGATCAGCTAGAAGAAGTCTTAAGCAACATTATTGACAATGCGATCAAGTACACAAAAACAGGTGGCATAAAAGTTAGCGTCGCTAATATCGACAAACGAGTTCATATAGAGGTAGCTGATACAGGAATTGGCATTCCTGCCGAAGACATCCCTCACCTATTCCAGAAGTTCTATCGCATTGATAACAGCCAGACGCGTGAGATCGGTGGTACCGGCTTAGGTCTGTATTTAATAAAGAAGTTAACCGAAAACATGGGTGGTACCGTTGGTGTCAGCAGCGACTATGGCAAAGGATCTCGTTTCTGGGTTGAGTTTGTTGCGCTTAATCACGAAGAGATGGTTCGTTGCGCTCAAGAAATGAAGCGCCGTCAGGCTAATACACATTAGCCTGTATTATTGCACCAGCTAAGCATATACGTTATAATTTACTCAGGAGAATAAGTATAAAGGGGCTATTGTGACAAAAATATTATTAGTAGAAGACGATAAAAGTCTGCGCGAAATCTACGGCGTACGCTTGATTGCTGAAGGATATAGTGTAGTCTCAGCTGAAGACGGCGAAAAGGCACTGGCAGTAGCAATTGGTGAAAGGCCAGATCTTATCATTTCTGATGTAATGATGCCAAAGATTAGTGGCTTCGAAATGCTGGATTTACTAAGAGGCAATGAGTCAACTAAGAACGTTCGAGTTATCATGTTAACCGCCCTTAGCAGCGAGCAACAGCGTGAACGCGGTGAACGTCTAGGCGCAGATCGCTATCTAGTAAAGTCTCAGGTTGGCATTGAAGATATTGTACGCACCGTGCATGAAGTATTGAATGATCAACAAGGTGTTCGCACACTGTCACAGATCGAAGAATCCGCACGTGCTGCTACTGCAGCGCAGAAAAACGCCACTAGTGCCACTCAAGCGCATAATCAAGCAGGCTATGCGGCACCGCAGACTGCAAATGCTGTACCAAATTCTGCGGTTATTGTTAGCCAAGGGGGCTACCCCATGCCAGCAGCTGGACAATCAGCCTATAACCCACTTGCTGCTACCGCACCTGCCAGCGCAGCAGGCCAGCCCGCTCCTGAAATGCCTGCACAACCTATGCATATACCAACTTATTCTAGTATGCCATCAGCTCAAATGGCGAGCTATAACGCAGCTATGCAGGCCGCTGTTGCTGCAGCCGAGAAGCTAAACGCCTTTTCTAATCCTAATGCTGTAAATCTTAATAATCAGCCCCAGATTGCTACTGACGGAGCTAATACTAATCGTGCAGCGCAGTCGCCCACCAACATTGAAGCGCAATCTATCTCATCAGGATCTAGCACTTTTCAACTGCCACAGATTCCGACGCCACCGATTAGTCAGCCTGCAGTTACTACTCAACAGGTAAATACACCAGCGTTGGCTCAGAATTCACCTAGTCCAAACCCGGCTTCGCCGTTTATGCAAGCGCCTACTGATAACAATGCAAATACTGATAATCGAGCTATTTCGAACTATCAGCCTAATGTACCGCTTGGTGAGCGTGTGATACAACCGCCAGTCAGCAATAGCGAGCTCAGCAGTCCTAAGATTGATATTAATAGCTTACTCAGCGACGCTAGTACGCCGTCAAACAACACTCCACTGTTCCCTGCAGGATAGAATAGATTGTAATATGATATAGCATAATTAGCCTAAAACTACTTCTCGTAGTGAGAGGTAGTTTTTATTTAACTTTTTACCAGCACATATACTAATAATCAATAAACCCCTAAATACAAATTTAGTAAAATAACTAATATTAATAACAACCTAAAACAGTCTATGTAAATCCTAAGACACTTAAAACCACCCGTGCAGGGTGGTTCAGAGCGGTCAGTAATGTTCTTATTGTTGTATCTAAAGCGCTACATACAATATAAGCTACTGCCCATTCAGGAAGTAGCTTATATTAGCTGTTCTACTCTTCTGTCTTTGTAGAAACTGGCAAAGGCACGGCGGTCTTTTCGAATGAGCCACCATTCTTCTTTAGTGTTTCGCGTACCGAAGCACTCATTGCAGAAACCTTAACGGTTGCCTTGCTGGTAATATCACCGCGAGCAATCACCTTGACGGCGTTGAACGGGGTATTAATCAAACCAGCCTCAAACAATACGTTGTTATCAATGGTTGCCGCCTTAATGTCGTTTAGCTGATCAGCATAAACTACTTGAGCTGGAACGCGCTTGCTCTTGAAGCCCTTCTGCTTTGGTAGCTGACGCATCTTGCTGCGAGCGCCAGTCATAATCTGAATGACTTTAGATTTGCCAGTACGAGCCTTTTGACCCTTGGTACCACGACCAGCGGTCTTGCCGTAGCCGCTACTGATACCACGACCAACTCGCTTGCGATCAGGAGTAGCAGTAGCTTGTAGTTCATTGTACTTCATTACTTATCCTCCTTCTTGACAGCCTTAGCTGGCTTAGCGTTGACCCATTCAGCACGTGGCTTTAGTGAATCCAGCGCCTTAATGGTAGTGTAAGCTACATTTACCTTGTTTGTTGAACCAATTGATTTACTAATCAGGTTCTTAACGCTAGTTACACCAACAATGGTACGAACTACACCACCAGCGATAATACCTGTACCAGGTGCAGCTGGCTTTAGTAGAACACGGCTAGCGCCAAACTTTAGCTCAACTTCATGTGGAATAGTACCGTTCTCGATTGGCACGGTAATCATAGACTTCTTGGCGATGTTTGTTGCCTTTTCGATAGCCTGTTGAACATCACGACCCTTCGAGACACCAACACCTACACGATTCTTGCGATCACCGACTACTACTAGAGCCTTGAAGCGCAAGCGGCGACCACCCTTAACAGTACGAGACACACGATCAATCGAGACAGTCTGCTCGTCAAACATCTTTTCCTCAGCACTGCGATCGTTACGACGACCACGGCCACGACCGCGACGATCATTGCGACCACGGCGTGCGCCGCGAGCATTCATGTTGTCGCTCGAGAAGTTGTTGTTCGAACCGAACTTGCGACGTGGAGCTTCGCCGTTCTTAGCAGCGGCTGGAGCATCATTTGTCATTGCTTTATTCTCCTCACTCATTAGAACTTCAACCCTTTCTCGCGCGCAGCGTTAGCTAGTGCGTGTAGACGACCAGCATAGGCACGACCATTACGATCAAATACAACCGTTTCAACCTTGGCTTTCTTTGCTGCCTCGGCGATTTCGGCGCCAATTTTAGCGGCCTTCTCGCTTAGAGAACCTTTGTAGTCGCCCTTGACAGTGCTGGCGCTCGCCAAAGTCTTACCAGCTTGATCATCAATTAATTGAGCTGAAACGTTCTTGTTTGAAATAAACACACTTAGGCGTGGACGCTCAGCAGTACCACTAACCTTGGCACGTACGCGATTCTTACGTAACGTCAAATTGCTTAGACTAGCCATTACTTACCTGCCTTTCCTGCCTTGCGGATGATTACCTCATCGGCATACTTAATACCCTTACCCTTGTAAGGCTCAGGCTTCTTCAGTGCGCGAATTTCAGCAGCAGTCTGACCGACCTTCTGTTTGTCAATTCCACTTACTGTGATTTCCATTTTATTGACGCCCAAGGTAATGCCTTCTGGTGCATGATAATTAACTGGGTGTGAAAAACCAAGTGCCATCTCAATGTCCTGTGGACCCTTACTTGATAGGCGAAAACCAACACCGTTGATTTGTAGCTTCTTCTCAAAGCCCTTTGTTACACCTTCAACCATGTTATTCAATAGTGCGCGCATTAAGCCATGTTGGCTCTTAGCAATCTTTTCGTCACTATGGCGAGTAACAATGATCTCGTTATCTTCAACCTTTACGTCAACTTCCGGCAGGGTAAACTGCTTTAGTTCACCCTTAGGACCCTTGACGGTAATGAAATCAGGATCAACCGTGATTGTCACACCAGTTGGTATAGCAATTGGTAGTTTTCCGATTCGACTCATATCCTTCCTTTCCTAATTTATTATCTAGTATTACTAGTATACCTTACAGATTAGCTCACCGCCAAGTTTATTTTTGATGGCTTCGCTACCTGACATGACACCCTTGGATGTTGAAACAACCATCATGCCACGGCCAGATGCAACACGCGGAATCTCGTTATACTTTGCATAAACGCGACGTCCAGGCTTTGAAACGCGGTCAATCTCGGTAATATTTGCATTCTCGCCATCATTGTTGATCAAAACAACTAGAGTATCGCGAGGGCTACCTTTTTCGATTTTGACATCTGCTAGGTAACCGTTCTGCTTTAGTACGTCAGCAACTACTTTCTTCATCTTGCTAGCTGGAACACGTACTTCATTCTTGCCGACGCTAATTGCGTTACGGATGCGGGTTAGCAAATCGGCGATTGGATCTGAACTTTGTAGACTCATATTTCTATATCCTTTCCTTTACCAACTTGCCTTTGTTACGCCAGGGATCTCACCCCTAGAAGCATGCTCTCGGAAGCTGATACGACTTAGACCGAACTTGCGCATATATGCATGTGGTCGACCAGTTTCGCTGCAGCGGTTCTTCTGGCGGGTCGGGCTACTGTTGCGTGGAAGCTTCTGTAGGCCCTCGTTATCACCAGCTGCCTTTAATGCTTCACGCTTAGCTGCATATTTTGCAATCATTTTGGCGCGCTTAGCATCACGAGCTAGAGCTGATTTCTTAGCCATTATTTAACCTCCTTTTCAAATGGAAAACCGAACTTTGCTAGTAGGGCCTTAGATTTAGCTGGATCGCTATTAGTAATCGTAAATGTAATCTGTAGGCCATGCAGGGTTGAGGTTTCTTCGAATGTTAGTTCCGGGAAAATGGATTGCTCGCGGATACCCAAGCTATAATTGCCCTGGTTATCAAACGCCTTTGCGCTTACACCGTGAAAGTCGCGGATACGAGGCATGGCAACATTGATTAGGCGATCCATGAATTCCCACATACGATCACCGCGTAGGGTTACCTGGTAGCCAATTGGCTGACCCATACCCTTGCGGATTTTAAATGTCGCGATTGACTTCTTAGCCAAACGACCAACTGGTTTCTGACCAGTGATTTTAGTCAATGTGTTGACAACCACTTCATGGAAATGCTTGTCGTGCTGAGTGCGACCAGTACCACTGCTAACTACAATCTTAACTAGCTTTGGTACGTTGTTAACATTATCAATGCCAAGCTCTTTCTCTAACTCTGGTACAAACTTCTCAGTGTACTGAGTCTTTAGGCGAGGCATGTAAGTCTTACTATCAGCCATTACTTAACCTCCTTGTTATTTAGCTTAGCAACACGAACTTTCTTGTCGTCCTTAGTTAGATAAGCAACTTTGGTTGTTTTGTCCTTATCAACAACTAGGGCAACGTTAGAAATGTTGACTGGTAATTGAATATCGCGCTTGCCACCTTGATTGAACTGGGTTGTACGATAGTGACGCTCGATTTCACGAACACCCTTTAGGTATACCTTGTCACCGTCTACGCGAGTAACTTCGGTAATTTCGCCCTTACGAGCACCGGCTGTAATTTTGACGGTATCGCCCTTAACAATTCTTTTCATTATAGTACCTCCGGTGCTAGGGACACGATCTTGGTGTAACCGGCATCGCGTAGTTCGCGTGGAATAGGACCGAACACACGTGTAGCCTTAGGTGTCTTGTCTGAGTTAATTAACACAACTGCGTTGTCATCGAACTTGATGGTAGAACCATCTTTGCGGCGAATCTGCTCGCGAGTGCGAACGACAACACATCGAACTACCGACTTACGCTTCGTGTTGCCGTGTGGATCAGCTACCTTTACGCTAGCAGTGATCACATCACCGACACGAGCATAGCGGCGCCGTGTGGCACCTAGGACACGAATACACTGGACCTCTTTGGCACCACTGTTGTCGGCAACCTTCAGACGGGTTTCCTGTTGAATCATTATTCGTTCTCCTTATTATCCTCAGTTTCGGCCTTGACGCCCTCTGCGGCTTCGTCAAGTTCTTCCTCAACTTCACTCTTCTTTAGCTCAAGCTTTTCGCGGCCGTGTTCGGTAATTTCCTTAAGGTTCCAAACAACAGTCTTTGAAAATGGCTTGTGCTCTTCGATGACAACCTTGTCACCGACTTTAGCTTCGTTGGCCTCGTCATGCGCATGGAACTTACGGCTAGTAGTAAATTTCTTACCATATAGCGGATGAGTTTCGCGAATGGTACGAGTTACAACGATGGTCTTGTCGCCAGCCTTACTGGTTACAACACCGGCAATGATGCGCTTACTCATTTCGCCTCCTTTTCGTTCTGCTTCTCGGTCATTACGGCATGAATACGAGCAATCTTAGTCTTCATATTCTTGATGACATGAGTTGCAGGTAGTTCATTTGACTTTAGCATCTTCTGAGCTTTCTTTAGATCGGCCTTTGCGTCGATTAACGCGCCGTTTAGATCGGCAACAGTCATCGCGCGCAGATCCTTCAATAGTTCAGCAGTAACTTTGACAGCCTTCTTAGCGTCATGCTTGACCTCAGCCTTTTTAACGGCTTTAGTTGCCCTTGTAGCAGTCTTCTTATCGGCCATATTATGCATCCTCCCGCTTCACAAACTTAGTCTTGACTGGTAGCTTATATGACGCTAGGCGAAATGCTTCACGTGCAGTAGCTTCAGTAACACCATTCATCTCGAATAACATAGTACCCTTTTTGACTTTGGCAACGTAGTACTCTGGAGCACCTTTACCGCCACCCATCTTTAGGCCTAATGCTTTCTTAGTTACAGGAATATGTGGGAAAATACGAATCCAGATTTTACCACCACGCTTGGTTTGACCAGTGATGGCACGACGAGCAGCCTCGATCTGACGGCTATTGATACGCTCGTTTTCTAGTGACTGTAGGCCATAATCGCCAAAGGCAATGTAATTACCGCGAGTAGCTTCACCGCCATTGCGACCCTTGAAAGCCTTACGATACTTCGTCTTCTTTGGTAGTAGTAACGGCATAAGCTATCTCCTTTCCCCTTTGTTAATCCATACCTTTACACCGATGACACCGGCAGCTGTTTTAGCAGTCGCTAGATGATAATCGATGTTAGCGCGAATCGTTTGTAGTGGCACTGAACCCTCGTTAAACTTTTCGCGGCGGCACATTTCTGCGCCATTCAAACGACCAGAAACCTCGACGCGTACACCCTTAGCACCTGCAGCCATTACATTCTGCACAGCACTCTTAGCGGCACGACGGAAGTTGATGCGACGCTCTAGCTGACGAGCAATATTCTCAGCTACGATCTTGGCGGCTAGTTCAGGACGCTTAACCTCTTCGATGTTTAGACGAATTGGCTCACCAGCGATCTTCTCTAGCTCAGCCTTTAACTCTTGAACGCCTGCGCCACCACGACCAATGACAACACCAGCTTTGCTAGTCCAGATGTTGATAGTGGTCTGGTTGGCGCTACGCTCGATCTCGATCTTGTTGATCACAGCACGAGTCTCAAAGCGCTTTTCAATAGCACGGCGCAATTTGATGTCAGTGGCTAGCCACTTGGCAAAATCGCGCTTGCCCGGAGCAAACCATTTACTACTCCAGTCCTTTGTTGCCTGTACACGCAAGCTAATTGGATTTACTTTCTGACCCATTACTTGCTCTCCTTTTCTTCTGCTTTAGCATCTTTGCTAGCTTCAGCTTTCTTAGCAGGCTTAGCTTCACCTCTGACGATTACTAGTACGTTACTAGTCTTCTTCTGGTATGGATGAGCCATGCCGCGTGCGACTGGGCGATAGCGCTTGATACGTGCACCAGCAGTAACTGAAATAGTATCAATTACTAGGCTACCAGCCTTCATGTCGAAATTGTTGATTGCGTTAGCACGAGCGCTCGAAATCAACTTGGCAAGTGGCTTGGCGGCGCGCTTTGGTGTGTGTGATAGGATAACTAACGCATCATCAACAGTGCGGTTACGAACCAAACCTGCTACCAACGCAGTCTTTCGAGGAGCTAGACGTAGCTCCTTTAGATATGCTTTTGCGGTTAGTGATTCACTCATTATTTCTTACCTCCGTGCTTACGGAACTTGCGAGTTGGGGCGAATTCACCTAGCTTGTGGCCAACCATGTTCTCGGTAATTAGTACCGGCACATGAACGCGACCGTTATGCACAGCAATCGTGCGGTTCACCATTTCAGGTGTAATAACGGAAGCGCGAGCCCAAGTGCGGATAACTGTACGGTCGTCAGCCGACAGAGCAGCTACCTTCTTGGCAAGCTTGGCGTCAATATATGGCCCCTTCTTTAAGCTTCTACTCATTACTTCCTCCTCTTATTCTCGTGACGACTACGAACGATCATCTTGTCAGTTGACTTGCGACGGCGAGTCTTGACACCCAAGGCAATCTTACCCCACGGCGTACGAGGAGCCTTACCAGTACCGTGCTGACCACCATCACCACCACCATGCGGGTGATCGACAGCGTTCATGTGAGTACCGCGGACACGTGGGCGAATGCCTAAGTGGCGGTACCGACCAGCATAACCAGACTTCTCATTCTGATGACTTTCGTTACCAACTACGCCCAAGGTAGCCATGCACTCTAGGCGGAACTTGCGTACTTCACCCGATGGCATCTTGACCATCGCATAGTCACCTTCCTTAGCGGTTAGCTGAGCTCGTGCACCTGCCGCACGCACTGTCTGCGCACCACGACCTGGTGTTAGCTCGATATTGTTAATAACGGCACCTAGCGGAATATCCTTTAGTGCTAGGCGGTTGCCGTTCTCGATTTGAACGGTCTTGTCCGCAGAAGCTACCTCAATGCGCTGACCCTGCTTCATATCGTTGTTAGCGATGATGTAGTGCAGGCTACCTTTCTGATCGCGGATACGAGCAATTCTAGCTGAACGACCTGGGTCGTACTCGATATGCTCAATCGTAGCAACCATACCAGGTTCTAGATTGAAGTTAACAATGCGGATAAAGCGCTTGGCACCACCACCACGGTGACGGCTAGTGATGCGACCCTGATTGTTACGACCCGAGTTCTGCTTGCGAGCTACCAATAGGCTCTTAACAGGCTTTTTAGTCGTAATCTGATCAAACTCAGCCGCAACCTGGTTACGACGACCGTTGGTAGTAGGCTTCATTTGTCTTGCCATACTACTTCTCCTCACTTTCGTTTAGATCCTTGAAGACCTCAATCGAACCTTCAGAGACGGTGACATAAGCCTTCTTGGTATCCTGACGCTTGGTTGTACCAGGACGATTGTGCTTGCCTAGATTGACAGCCTTCATCTTGCCCTTGGTAATCATCAAACGAACGTCAGCAACCTTAACGTCTGGATAATCAGCAGCCAGCTCTTTTAGAACTTCTGCCTTGTTAGCATTCATTGGTACATCAAAGACGTAAATGTTTTTCTTAGATAGACCATATGCCTTTTCGGAAATACGTGGAGTAAGAATCATTACTTGTCCTCCTTTAGCCACTCAGTCGTAGCAGCTAGTGCGGCCTTCGTAAACACCACAGCATCAGCGTTCAATAGGTGGAATACTGATAGGTAGGTTGGGCTAACTAGTTCTACTGTCTGCAAATTAGCAGTTGCACGTAGCTTATTTTCATCTTTGTTGTCAACTAGTAGAATGCGACGCTTGTTATCAAGCTTCAGATCCTTGATTAGCTTGACGATGTCCTTAGTTTTGCCACTAGTCTTGATATCATCAATGACGGTGATCTCATTGCTCTGGCTAGCTAAGGTTAGTGCCTGGCGTAGTGCCACGCGACGTGATGTCTTGCTTAGGCGCTTGTTGTAGTTTTCAATCCCTAGTGGACCAAAGACAATACCACCACCACGCCAAATTGGGTTACGAGTCGAGCCAAAACGTGCACGACCAGTGCCCTTCTGACGCCATGGCTTCTTACCACCACCGCGGACTTCGCCACGAGTTTTGGTCTTTGCACCTACCTGACGGTTTGCAGCTAGATAGCTGTCATATGCAAGTTTCAGGAGTTCATGGTTCGGAACTTCAACAGCAAAGACTGCGTCTGATAGTTTAGTTTCAGCCATTACTTATTCTCCTTTCCCTTGTGATTAAATTTGATAGCTGAGCTGATCACAACAGTGCCCTTCTTTGGACCCGGGATCGCACCCTTAACGCCGACTAGATTGTTTTCTTTGTCGACATAGGCTACAGTCAGATTCTTGACGGTTGTCTTCTCTGCACCCATCTGTCCAGCCATCGGATGACCTTTCCAGACGCGTTGCGGATACATTGAACCGATTGAACCGACTTTACGAGTGTCGCCCTTGCCACCGTGCGTCTTGCGCTGACGATGGAAATTGTGACGCTTAATTGTGCCTGCCCAACCTTTACCCTTGCTGATGCCACTGACATCAACAGAGTCACCGACCTTAAATAGATCAGCAGTTAGTACATCGCCGACCTTCTCGTCGCCCAGGCTATCAACCCGCACTTCGCGAATGGTCTTTGGTGTGGCGCCAGACGCTTTAACGTGTCCAGCAACGGCATTGCTCAGGTTCTTACCCTTACCATAGCCCAACTGTACCGCGTTGTAGCCGTCTTTTTCGACAGACTTCACCTGAGTCACGGTGCAGGGGCCGGCTTGAATGACGGTGATAGGAATCACAACGCCGTTCTCCCCGAGGATCTGGGTCATTCCAAGTTTGGTACCGATTAAAGTATTCATACTTCCCTTTTCCACTTAAAACGCCTGAGAATTCGCAGTTTCCGTCCTTGCTAGATAACTAACAGAAGTCGGACTTACAAACGCTCTCAGGAACGTTGGTCTAACATTAACGGTATCATACTATCACATATAGGATAAATATGCAAGTGTAATGTATTAGTTCAATACTTTCTGGAAAGTATTCCGTCCTAGACATTGTAGCATGTAAGTCATGGGTGGCTGGTGGTT
>CAKVAO010000003.1 GCA_934725355.1 uncultured Candidatus Saccharibacteria bacterium
TAACCACCAGCCACCCATGACTTACATGCTACAATGTCTAGGACGGAATACTTTCCAGAAAGTATTGAACTAATACAATACACTGGCTAAACTAAAGCAATTCATGTATAATGCCATATAGCAGATTTCCTTTCTGAATATTAATGTTTGCACTTAAATATTTTAACGGAAATCTGCTATTTTGTTTGGTTACAAATTAGCTATCTAAATTCCAGAATGTGTGTGAACTAGTACATCTTATAGAAGATGAGGATTGTATCATACATTATAGCTAAATCACCTCATACATAGCTCCGCCTTATAAAAGGTGGACAGATGAATTTTTCTTAGCAATTTCAATCAGGAAGGTTTTATTCATGTCTCTTTAACCAATATTGATTTTAAAGACAAATAAAACTGCCTCAACGGGCAGGAGATAATATCTTGGTGGAGCACAGCGGATTTGAACCGCTCACCTCTTCGCTGCCAGCGAAGCGCTCTAGCCAAATGAGCTAGTGCCCCGTATGATGGTGGGTCGCGAGGGGCTCGAACCCCCGACCCCCTCGGTGTAAACGAGGTGCTCTAGCCAACTGAGCTAGCGACCCATCAACATTCCCATGTTACCAACATGTGACGATAATTGCAAGAATGTAATCATTAGTTTATAATACATCTCAAGGAGAGCGTCATTAATCGGGCGCATATTTTTATGTTAACACCAGATAAAATTCGCAATATTGCAATCATTGCTCACGTCGACCACGGCAAGACTACTATGCTAGATGGCCTACTAAAGCAGTCTCATACGTTTCGTAGTAACAGCGCCGAAATGGGCGAAACCCTAATTATGGATAGTGGTGACCAGGAACACGAACGTGGCATTACCATTACCGCCAAAACAACCGCAATTACCTATGATGGTTATAAAATCAACATTATCGATACACCAGGACACGCTGATTTCGGCGGCGAAGTAGAGCGTACTCTACAGATGGCTGACGGCGTTCTATTAATTGTTGATGCTGCTGAAGGACCAATGCCACAAACTAAGTTTGTCCTAAGCAAGGCCCTAGAGCTAGGCTTAAAGCCAATTGTTATAATTAACAAGATTGACAAGCCTGCCCGTCGCATCGAAGAAGTCAAAGACGAAGTTGCCGATCTATTCCTAGAGCTTGCCACCGATGATAGCCAGCTAGATTACCCGGTATATTACGCAATTGGTCGCGACGGTAAAGCTTGGACTGAGATGCCAGCCGACCCATCAGAAGACGCCGACCTAAAGCCGATTTTCATGGCTATAATTGATCAGATCCCTGCACCGAAGGTTGACCTAGATGCACCATTTCGCATGCTAGTTACTAGCCTACAGTATGACAATTTCTTAGGTAAATATGCCCTTGGCCGCGTTGAGCGTGGCATCGCTAAAAGCGGCGCGCCAATGGTGTTAATCGATTATGACGATAGCACTAAGCCTGCCAAGATTGAGAAATTATTCACCTACGAAGGTCTAGAGAAGAAAGAGATTAATGAAGCTTGCTCAGGCGACATTGTCGCAATTACCGGCGTGGGCGACGCTAAAATTGGCGAAACTATTGCTGATCCTTCAGCGCCTGATCCGCTACCACGTATCGAAGTCGAGAAGCCAACTATCTCAATCTATATGGGGCCAAACACCTCACCGTTTAAGGGGCGCGAAGGTGAATTCAACACCTCTCGCCAGATTGCCGATCGTCTAGATCGCGAACTAGAAACTAACGTATCACTACACGTTGAGCCAGATGGTATCGGCTTCAAAGTCAGTGGTCGTGGTGAGTTGCACTTGTCTGTGCTAATTGAAGCTATGCGCCGCGAAGGTTATGAATTCGAAGTTGGTCGCCCGCAGGTTGTTCTATTAGAAGAAAACGGCAAGACTATGGAGCCAATGGAAGAGCTATTCACCGAGGTTGCGCCTGAATACGTCGGCGCTGTCGCACAGGAAGTAGGAGCTCGTCACGCTGAACTAATAAACCAAGAGACCTCGTCTCAGGGTATGATTCGCACTACTTACCGCATTACTAGTCGAGCCATGATCGGTCTGCATAACATCCTATTAACCGCAACCAAGGGCACGATAATCATGAGTAGCACCCCTGACGGCTACGAACCTTTAGGCGCGTCACTGACAGGCCTACGTAATGGCGTGCTAATTGCCGCTGAACAGGGTCAGTCCACCGCCTACGCCTTGGCTAATGCCGAAGCTCGCGGTGAATTATACATTGGCCCAGGCGTTGAGGTTTACGCTGGTGAAATCGTTGGTCTGAACAAGCGCAAGGAAGATCTAGAGATTAATGTTTGTAAAGGCAAGCAATTAACCAACATGCGTAGTAAGTCATCTGATGGCGCTATCCAGCTAACTCCATATACCCAGATGTCACTGGAACAGTGTCTCGACTTTATCGAGAACGACGAGCTGCTAGAAGTTACGCCGAAGAACTTGCGTCTGCGCAAGGCTGAGCTTGATCCAATCAAGCGCAAGCGTGCTCGTCACATCTAATTTATCTCAAAAACAAAATGCCCACGGTCTCTCAGAGGTGGGCATTTAACACTGGGTACATCGCTTCCAGTCTGTCAAGTATGATAGCATAACCGCTTAAGTTTGTCAACTCGCAGTATAATAGTTATAATTATGAAACACAATTGGTTAATGGTCTTCGGCAAGAAAAAACGGCAAATCAAGCTGCGTCGCAAGTGGCTTAATTGCAGCATCTATATTTGCCTGCTTCTAACGATGGTAAATATTGGATTATCCCTTCTTACCATTCACATCACCAGATCACGCACCATCCAAGTCACATTGCCAAATTACTACAGCGAGAATATGGTATTTCAGCACAATAAACTCGCCTATATTCACGGTCAAACAGCGCCAAACACTCAACTATCAATAAAAATCGGTAGCAATAGCACCATAACAACCGCTGACACTGCAGGTCAATTCTCGGCTTACGTATCCGCACCACCCGCACGCCTACAACCATATCAGTTGGCCATAACTGACACTCACACTAACCGCGAGCTAAAACGCATTAATAAGGTTTATTCAGGCAATGTATTTCTAATGTCTGGTCAATCTAATATGGAGTTAAGTAGAGCCGTATATTACGGTAACGCAGAGGCTATTCGCGTCAACACCTATGATAAAAACGAGAAAGTTATTGACATCAATCAGCTACCTAAACCAATTAACGATGCGAACATTCATTTTCTAGTCACCAAAGACATATCAAACAGTAGTAATTTACCCTTACAAGATATCAATAAATCTGGCTGGGCGTCTGCGGATAACGCCAAAAATACAGACTGGTTGGGATTCTTACCGCAACAATTCGCCCTAAACATGCGCAAAGCTGAACCAAACATGCCAATCGGCATCATCCAGACTGCTTGGGGCGCTACTAATATTTCCCGTCATATGGCAGGCGGTGACATTTACGCCAACCACATCACGCCATTATCTGGTTTCAATATAGCAGGTATTTTATGGTATCAAGGCGAAGCTGACGCCAATACTGATGACGCACCTAAGTACGCCGAGCGCTTATCAAAGCTAATCGACCAATACCGCACTGTGTTCGGAAACGATGCCAGCCTGCCGTTCGTTCAATTTCAGCTAGCCAACTTTAAATACAGCGACGGTTATTGGGGAGATGTACGAAAAGCCCAGGCTCAAGTCAGCGCATCACGTAACAACGTCGCTCTAATTAATGCCGCTGGCACCGAACGTGGAGCTACGGCACTTATTCACCCGCTAGGCAAAGATACTCTAGGCAAACAAGCCGCCAAAGAAATGTTGAGCCTAACAAAATAACCCCTACTGACGGGGCTATTTTATCTAAAGTGACGGTCTGGCTACTTTGCCTCTTTGAATTCTAGCAGAATTTTCTTCTGCTTGCGTGATAAGCCAGTCGGCGTAGCAACCTTAATGGTTACAATCTGCGGTCCACGCGCACCCTTTGGACCACGCGGTACGCCATGACCAGATAGCTTAAAGTCAGTGTTAGACTGTGTACCCGCTGGCACTTTCATAACTAATGGGCCATCCACAGTATCGACCTCAATCTCGCAGCCCAGCGCTGCATCTACCATAGAAACCGTTTCTTCACTTAGAATTAGATCACCTTCTCGCGTAAACTTCTTGTGCGGCTTGACGTGGACGACGATGTATAAATCACCGCGACTACCACCCCGCATCGCCTCGCCACGACCAGACACGCGGATAGTCGATCCTTCGTCAACACCTGCAGGTATTTTTACCTTTAGGCTTTCGCGCTTTCGTACAATACCATCGCCGCCACAAGTTCTACACGGCTTCTCTGGAATTTCACCTTTACCACCACAGCGACTACAGGTAACCGCTTGCTGCATTGCACCGAATAGCGAGTTTACAGTATGCACTTCCTGGCCACTACCATTACATCGCGGACAAGTAGCCAGCTTAGTGCCCGGCGTAGCACCCGTGCCATTGCAGGTATCACATTCGCCATTCAAAGTCATACTGACCTCTTTCTCTGTGCCAAAAATCGCTTCTTCAAAGGTTAGATTAAGGGCCGTTTCTACATCGCGACCACGCGTTCGGCGCTGACGACTACCACCGCCAAACATAGAACCAAAGATGTCACCCAAATCGCCAAAATCGCCACCGCTAAAGTCAAAATGCACATTCTGTCCGTTGCCACCAAAACCGCTAAATCCTTGGAATGGATTGCCGCCAGCAGCACCACCATCAACGCCAGCATGTCCAAACTGGTCATAACGCCGCCGCTTTGCTTCGTCTTTTAGAACTTCATAAGCTTCATTCGCCTCCTTGAATTTAGCTTCAGCTGCCTTGTCGCCCGGATTACGATCCGGGTGGTATTTAATCGCTAGCTTACGAAAGGCTTTCTTAATCTCGTCAGCAGAAGCCGACTTTTTTACCCCTAAAACATCATAATAATCGCGTTTTTCTGCCATATCGTTTACCATTATACGAAATTAGCACTCTATTGTCTAGAGTGCTAATTAGTGCGCATCGTTAAATTGACTATAATCCAGCACTATTTATTAATAGCAAAACTTGAATCTATGTTTCTCAACTCCCCTGCCATACGCCAGGTTTGCTACTCCAGTTTGCAGAATCTTCTACTGTAAAGGCATTGGCACTGGAGTTCTCATCCTGCGTTACCGCGCCTTCAGACTTCGCCTTATCAAATATATCTCTCACGTATTTGGAACCGTTTGGATTACTAATCCACGCTATACCCGCAGCATTAGCCATGATATTTTTAACTTTCTCAAATGACGCGTCCGTATTATCAGCTCCAAATGCATAAACCAAGAAACTTCCCTGAGCTGTTAGCGGCTTGTCGTAATCAGACTGGACAACACACATCGTCACATCACCAATCTTGCTAGTTATAGCATTAAATTGTTTATAAGCATTCAGTCTGAATCTAATGCGATAGAGCGGATCAGATTGATTGTGGATATCCAAGCTAGATATATTTGTTATTGGTTGGCTATTATTTTTATTGTAAAGCTCAACAAACTTGTCTACGGCATTTATTTCCTCATTGTCAGTTTTAGCCACTTGTGCCTTATTTGTGTTGGTATTGTTATTGCCAGATATACCATTGTGACTGCCCCGAGAAGACGATAGTCCGACCACAATTAGTACAACTACAACTACTACCCAGAACCACCGCTTTTTATATAACTCGCTCTTTGGTTTGCCATCCTTAGATTGGTTTATACTATGCCCCTGCCAATGACGTCCATACTATAATCCTTTCTTAATTACTCGCTGCCCATTCTCAGCAAAAGGTGGATAACCATTGCTGGCCGCCTACTCCAAACGTATGAGGTTGCACCTATATGGCAACAGCTGCCCATTGCTACACAACCTTATATAAATTATGTTTAGAGTAGACGTGGTAATTATAGTACCAATTATTACAGTCGATGCCTTCTTAGTTCGCAATAAGCAATAGCCAAGCCTTTTGTCGCCAATGCCTCTCGTTAAGCCTGCAGCGAGGCAGCACTATGAAACTTTATCTATCCTAAAAAGCATATATTTATTCAGATGGTCTTTTGTGTCATTAGGCTGGTCAATGTAGACCGATAGCTTTCTTCCATCGCCCAAGTCTGCCGCACCCATCCTCGGACTGATTATCGTTGCATTATTCGAGACAGAAAAAGTTTCTTTAATCGCTAACATGGCCTCACCATCATCTTGAATACAGTCAGCCTTTATTAACACATAATTTTTATTGTCTACTTTAAGTCTATAAATTAGAAAATCAGGGATATATTCCACACAGTCTTCCAGTACACAATCATGAGCATCAATATTAAAATAACTCAGTACATCAGTAATTTTTGGCACATTCATAGCAATATTATTGCACATAATATAAAATCCCGCTGACTTATAGTCAGCGGGATAATGCTCTTAATCGCCCATCACCTTGTTATACGTACCCGAATAGACACCGTTCGGAAGACGATCGTCAGACATAATGAGCTCCTCATGTACAACCGCATATTGCGATAATTCGATCAATGGGTGTCGTCCCCTAAGCCAAAGCTTACGTACTATATGATATCGCCCTGCTTTTGCATTTCAAGCCCACGATAATTGCGAGAATCAAGAAGCAGCTCATGTATATGGCAAGAATTGCAGAACAACTTGCAAAAGCACAAGAATACACTCACGCTAAATGTTGCTGTATAATATATTTAGTTAACCCAACACAAAAACCATGAGTAAAAAATCATCTATTAAGTACCGACTCCGCCGCCAATTGCTATACCTTCTATTTTGCCTAATCATAGCCGTCAGCATTTACTACTGTCAAAATCGTAGCCAGCCTACAGACACCCACTCCGCCGTCACGTTCGTCGGCACTACCACCGATGACGAAGACAAGCTTGCGTCGACAGGTCTAGCAAAGCTGCCCGTGAAACCAGCGCTATCAACCGATAATTATGAGCGTAGCGCCTTTGGTGGCGCTAGCTGGAACTCGTGGAGAGCGTGCAATACCCGGCAGAAAATCCTCAATCGCGATATTAAGGATAAGAAAATTGCCACAAATGATTGCACGGTGGAATCGGGCTATTTAGACGATCCCTACACTGGCAAACGCATTGTACTTAAAGACAAGTCCACGATGGCAAAAGCTATACAAATCGACCACGTTGTAGCCCTGGCTAATGCTTGGCAAACCGGCGCGCAAGACCTTAGCGAAAGCCAACGCGATCAGTTAGCTAATGACGACCTAGAGCTGCTCGCTGTCGACGCCGATGCCAATCAAGAAAAATCCAGTAGTGATGCTGGTCAATGGTTACCGTCCAATCGCGCCTTCCGTTGCGAATACGTCGCCCGTCAAATTGCCGTCAAGCTCAAATACTCCCTGTGGGTTACCGCAAACGAAAAGTCCGCCATGGATAAGGTACTATCAACTTGCCCCAATCAAGCGTTACCAGTGTAGAGTCATACTAGCTTAGAATAACTTCCGTTTCTTTGCCCACAATACCACAATAACAATAGCGGTAATTGCTAAACCCACTACTATACCAAAACCGAATTCGTTCCATTGCATCGGCAAGTGAATGTTCATACCGTACATGCTAAAAATCAGATTAGGAGCCGCAATCAGTAACGTAGCAATTGTCAGAGTCTTCATCGTGCGGTTTAGCGAGTTATTAGACATTGTTTCATAAGCACCACGTATATTACTAATACGATTGCTGTTCGCCTGACACATATTAATTGACTGTTGCACTGCTAGCGCTGCGTCATCGAAGAGGTCTTGGTCGCTCTTGACGATATTGTCGTTTTTTACGCTCAGTGGCAGACGATTAATTACTGGCACCATTGGCGTTAGTGCACTAACAAAACTGTCTATTTGGTCTTCCAGAATTACAAAGCTCGAAAAATCCTCACTTTCAAGCTTATGTTCCTGTATTTTATTTACCATTGCGTGAATAGCGTTAGTCTGTTCTTTAATATGATAATCATACGAATCAATCACTTTGTTCAGCGTAGTTGCTAATACCGACGCAACAGACCCGCCGGCTATCATATCCTCTATCTTGCTACCGCCCGTCAAAATCGGCTTTAGCTTCTCGGATGATATCAATATCAAACGCTGGTTATCATATGCGGCCAGCATCGGCACGGTTGACACCACTTTAGTCTGTCGATTAACACTCGGCACGCGAACGTACAAATAATCGTACTTGTCGTGAATTTCAAGGCGCGGCGCCTCATTTGGATCCATTGCGTCAATCAAGTTCCCCGGGTCAATCTGTAGCTCATCGGCAATATCCGCCAGCTCGTAGTCCGTTGGCGCCTCAACAATCAACAATCCGCTAAAGCTGTCCGCTAGCACGCCCGCTGATTCTAGGCGCATCGCATGCACCTGCCCCTGATGCTTATACACCGCCGTAATCATAATATTTTTATTCTAGCATAATCGCAATGAAATACCGCAAATTCGTAGTATAAAACAGATTGCACTATATTACGCCAACAAATTTTGAGTGTTTAATAATTCAATAAACTTGTTAACTATTCTGTTGTTTCTCTCAATTATCTCCGACTCGCCAAAGTCATCCAGCTTAACTAAATCAGCGATTTCAGCGATACGACTTGGGCGTATATCTTTACCACGTCGCATTTCACCCATATAGAATTTCTTCTTATCTTTAAATCGATAGTCAGAGGCCTTTATATTGATGGACTTTTCTAGCAATATCTTGTTGCCCAATTTATCAATAATCTTATTATCTGATAGACCGTGCTCAATTTGCTGCCGCTTTCGCGGATAGATATGCTCGATATCAAATTTTTCTGTTAAAGATGGTACAACTTGATCATCGAGAGTAAACGCATACCAAGTTAGCATTGATCGTGTAATCGCCCGCTGATTTGTAAACTCAAAGTTATCGATAATTGATTTGATCTGCTCGGCATTAAACTTATACTCATTAAAATTATTGAACTTGCCATTTACTATGTTGACCATTTCGGCGTAGACCGGCGTCCTTAGTGCATTGACACCAGGTCGTTGCAATGCGTATCCCCAGACAAAAGCTGTCGTCTGTCTTAAAAAGTCATACAGAGATGAGTTGTCTAGTTTGTTATCATTGTCCTTGTTAGCCAGAAAATAAACTGACAACAAGTACTCCCACATGCCATTAGGGGCATCGTTCAGAATATATAGCTGTTTTATTACTTCCGGTGTAAATCGCGTGGAGTTCTGGTTAGCTACATCACTCCAGAATTCTACAAGCAATTTTAGATTCAGAACCGTGGTTTCATTGTGAAGATAAGCAAATTTATTCTTAGCATAGAAGCGCCTCAATGATTCAGTGGTGGTCGATTTGTTACCCTCCTTAGCGCGTAAATAATACATATACCTTGCAAAAAGGTCATCCATTGGCGTGCCTGTAGACGGCTTAAATATATCATTCGCCATAGATTCTAACTGCTTCCACTGTTCTATAAAACTATCTTTCTCACCTCGATCACCATAAAATTTGTAAAATTGCGCCTTAAATATATCGGCATCTGACAATGGTAGTCCGCGATCATTTAGCGTTGAGAATATGCGCAATGCCGTATCCTGAGATTCCGCCTCTATCGGTAGTAGTATACAATTGTTCAAGATACGCTGCGGCAAGTAAACAAAACTCATCGGATTAACATCCTTAAATCTATCTACTTTAGAGATAAAGAATCGATAATTCTGTGCGTACTGGCTACGACTAGAGCGATCCACCATGCCAGTTTTTAATATACGTAAGAATTCTTCTTTATCCTTATCGGTGGCAACTTCTGAGTTTATTTTCAGCTCTTCAGCCTTAATATTATCAAATTCATCCGTCTTCCAGATACATTGTTCTATGTACGCTTTAGTCTTACGCGAGTTTGCATCTTGGGCAACTTGAAATGCGTTGTAAAACGCCCTGAACATCAACAGCAATGTAGTCAACCTCTGTTGGCCATCAATAATTTCTAGCTGCCCTTGATCATTTTTAAAAGTAACTATGGATCCTAAAAAGTATTCCTCATTGTCATTAAATGCATCTTTATCTTCGTTAGGCAATGCGAAATTATAGATATCGTCCCAAAGTGTTTGACACTGCTCTTCCGTCCAAGCGTATGGGCGCTGATAATCAGGTATTAGAAAGCTATTCTTACGATTTCCTAGTAGCTCGCGAACTGTTTGCTGGTCAACATTTAATTTAGACACTTCATCCTCCCGTTTTTATAAACCTGCTTGCGTACCTTCTTCAAACCACTCCTAAGCGACATATGCTGACCGCAACAGCCCATAAGCCACCAAACAATAGACATCTCACTCCATATCATCCGCCGCCATTACAATAACTCTCCGACTGATTTGACTATTTCTCTGCTTTTTCTAGCGCCTCATCAATCGCCTTCTTCATATTGTCGTAAGTTACCGAATCTATCTTCTTGCCGTTAACAATCCATGTTGGTGTACCATTAACGCCCGACTTTTCGCCAATTGCCTTGTCACGATCAATTTTTGCCTGAATACCATTGTCATCAGCATTTAAAATAGTCTCATTAAACTTGTCAACGTTGATATTGGATTTCTTAGCATAGTCGTTGAGTGTCGATTTGCGAGTATCGATTGCGACCGCCTGACTGACCCACATATCGTTTTGGAACAGTAATTTATACATCTTCCAGAAGGCATCGTTACCGCCAACCTTGTACGCTGCCTCGCCTGCTGTAATAGTTGTCTGCGAGTTGGGGTAGCTTAAACTAAAGTCACGATAAATAAAATGCACCCGATCCTTGTACTCATCTTGAATTTTCTCAGCGTAGCTATGGATCTGCTGACAGTGCACACAGGCAAAGTCTTCGTATTCAATTACAGTAACCTTACTATTTGATTCACCCAGAGTATGGTCAGGGATAATCTTCGATTTCTCATCATTCGAGATATCCTTACTGGTGACCGATTTAATAGCGCTCGCAACATCGTCGCTAGTAATAGCCTTGCTGACATCCAGCTTATTCACGTAGTCCGATACTTTCAAGATTGACTCTGTACCATCTTTGTTTTTTACCTTAAACTCGCCATCCGCCAAAGTATTGGAATTCTTGTACAACATCAACCCACCAATTGCCGCAACAATCAGCACGCCTATAACAATCCATAACGAATAATTCTTCTCGTTCTTCAAAACATCCTCCTCTAAACTGCTGTTTATTATATCATGCTATAATTTAAACATGAACATCATCGGAATAATCTTTTTAACTTTTCTAATAACCATTATTGCCAGTATTGATTTTAAATCCGAATTATCAGAATTTGAAATAACACGTCTGGGCGAGTCAAGTCGCAAATATAAAAACGTTGCAAAATTCATCCAAATCTACCCGACATTTAAGCTATTTACTAGTTTCGTATCAACCCTATCATTAATTTTGTTAGCAGGACTATCTGCACGCCAATTTGGTTTGTGGAGTGGCTTGTTTATTGCACTAGCACTGCAAACACTGGGTATGTTACTAGGCAACAAGCTAGCCGCGCTAACAACCAGCTTAATCGCTAATCACGCCAATTTCTTAAATAAATATTTCAGCTGGACGCAAGTACTGACACCATTATTATCCACTGAACCAAAACGAGTTGTCGGCTCGGAAACTGAGCTAATTGAGTTAATCAAAGACAGTAAAATCAAACAAGAGCAAAAAGACGAATTACTACACGCCATTGAGCACAACAAGTTAAATATAGGTCAGGTCGCCACAAAATGGCAAAATATTGTTAAACTATCTGCCAAAGATAAATTAACCCCCAAGTTAATTGATGAACTATTTAAGAGCGACCAGAAGGTTTTCCCGGTGGTACGCGACAATGATGACGTTGCTGGTATGGTGTTTATTGACGATATATCAGTAATCGACCAGAACGAGAAAAAGATCGCCGACTACATCCGCAATGACGTAGCCGAGATTGACTATACAGCTAAAATAGATCAGGCTCTGTCTATAATGGCTAAGAACGATTTAACGTTGCTAATTGTTCGTCGCAATAAAAAACTCTATGGCACCGTCAGTCTAGGCGACATCATAAAAACGGTAGTGTAACAGGGCGCACCGCATAGCGCCCAGAGGTTAACAAAAATTTAGCGCAAAGCACTTGACGCATTGTGCTTATGTTTGATATATTGAGAATGTTCAAAGTTTCAAACCAACTGTTTTATGATAGTTAGTTGTACAAGCAATAGAATTGGGCATCACAGCTCCAATACTTTGCTTGTGGAATTCCATAAGATTGTTGGTTTTAGGACTTTGAACACCCTGCCATGGTGTCCATTTTTGTTTTATGGCTACTGCAGTCAAAAATATCATTTAAATAAAAGGAGACAAAATGAAAATAGCTAGTTCTCGTAGTAGCTATAGAAATCGCCTGCAACGGGCATTACAGAAATTTGGCATTATTGGTGCCGTATCCGCCGTTACATTCGGCATCGCCGCACCTGTCATTAACCAAGTGTATGCCACGCAGAACGACGACACGACAACGTCATCCGTGCCATACAATGGCAAAATCGCCTTTATCGGCGACTCGCTAACAGCGGGAGTTATACAAGACGGCAGCGGGCGTACCCACAAACCGTCCAATGCAACAATCAGTGAGCTAGGAGGTGGCTACGCCGCATACAACTATACTGCAGGTGGTGAAACGTTAAGAAAGTGGATGGATGTTGACGATACAGAGACCGCCAATCGCATTCAAAAAACTAAGGACAATAATGTTAAAGTCGCCAGTATTATGCTCGGCACCAACGATGCCTGGAGTAGCGACAATGTCGACACTATGCTCGCCAACATGAACCGCGTCATTGACCTACTTAAGCAAAACGGCGTCGAGAAGTTCATTTTAAACGAAATGCCATTTGCAACTTCACATAATCCATTAAAGGTACAACAGTACAATAGCGGTCTATTAACCTTGGTTGACGGCAAATCGGTCTTCATGGGCGATACCTCAATCTATACTTACACCAAGGAGCATCAGGACAGCGTATTTAGCGATGGCGGTACACATCTAAATGATGCCACCTACGACTACCTTGGTAAACTATGGGCAAACGCCTATCGCCGCATCATGCTCAACCCACAGACAACAACGCAGTCGGTAGCGTCGACCGATGACAGTGTCGTCTATACCATCGGCAAGGACAACGGCTGGTTTGCGCCAGCCACCAACCACTACGCTAATGTGCTAATTGACAATCAGGTCGTTACCACCGATAACTATACCGTAACCGGCGACAGCACCAAGACTGAGATTACATTGGCGCCGGCATATGTCAAGTCGCTCATCAAGGGTAACCACTCAATTGAGGTCCGCTATAACGACGGCGTATCATTCACCAATGCCTTCACACTGACCGAGGAGGATAATGGTGGTACCGACAACAACCAGAACTCGGTTGTACCCGATAGGGACAATACCGCCATTACCGCGCCAAACACCGGTGCATAGATAAACGCCAAAAGCTAGTATGCACGCATTACAACGTTGCCTACACTCCGCCAAGTTGCACAGGTAGCCTCAAGGCTAGTGCGCGCAACAATCCAAAAACAAACCCGTCACCGCTTCCCCTGCCTAGACCGCAGGGGAAGTCTTTTGTGTGCCAATTAGAGCTTCACCCCGCAGACAGTAAAAACACTAACGTGATATAATAGAATTATGAGAAAGTCAGACGATCAAAACAGTTCGCTCAATATTCCGGCAAGTATACACGCTACTATCAGTCGTATACTCGATGAGGAGGACGCTTATATCGAGTCACACCCAAATGAGCAGCTAATCGACCTAGCTACTGGCATTGCAAAGATAAAGAAAAATCTACATGGTGGCTCAAAAATACAGCGTAAAGCTCTCGCCACGGTTCGTTGATGAGCTTAATCAAATTGCACAAGTCATTGCCAGCGATTTTGGCGACCCAATAGCTGCTGAGAAGTTTGTTGACGACGCTAGTGTAGCAATTGAGCATAGGTCTTATACTGCCGCATCATTTCCTATATACACTCCGCAGAAGGAACGCAGATTTCCATATCGCTATATCGTATTCCGCAAGAAATGGTTAATCTTTTATCGCGTGGTCGACAGCACCATGGAGGTCCGTCGCATTATCTATGGTTATCGCAATATTTGGTCGATAATGTCCGAGTAGCTATTCTGTGGTAAAATAGGGGTAAGTTTTAGAGAAAGGATATTTTAAGGATGGAAAGAACGCTTGCAATTCAGAGTGTCGACATGATCGGCAAACAAGTAAATGTAATGGGGTGGGTTAATACTCGTCGCGACCACGGTGGCGTAATTTTTGTTGACCTACGTGACCATACCGGTTTGGTGCAGTTGGTTTTCAACCCTGATAACGCCGCAATGTTCAAAGACGCAGAATCTCTACGCGATGAGTTCTGTATCAGTGCTACCGGCTTAGTTCGCAATCGCGGTGAAGGTCTAGAGAACCCACACATCCCAACTGGCAAAGTTGAAATTTTAGCAGAAAGTCTAGAGATCCTTAATAAATCTGAACCATTGCCCGTTAATACTAAAGACGAGGGTCAGCAATCTAGCGAGGAACAGCGCCTACGTTATCGCTTCCTCGATCTGCGTCGTCCGTCCATGCAGCACATGATTAGCGAGCGCGACCGTTTTTATCGCGTTATTCGTCACTATATGGAAGATCACGAGTTCACAGAAGTCGCAACGCCAATCCTCGCTAACTCCAGCCCAGAAGGCGCACGCGACTTTCTAATTCCATCGCGTCTACGTCCAGGCAAATTCTACGCCCTGCCACAGGCACCACAGCAGTTTAAGCAACTACTAATGGTTGGTGGCGTGCCAAAGTACTATCAAATCGCTGCCTGTTTCCGTGACGAAGACCCGCGCGCCGACCGCCTATACGGTGAATTTTATCAGCTAGATATGGAAATGAGTTTTGTTGACAGCGGTGAAACCGTACGTCAGGAAATCGAGCCATTGATTATCGATCTAGCAAAGAACTTTAGAGACAAAAAGTTAGTCAATACTTATCGCGACGACACAACTGATTATAGCCAGTACCTCGATCAGATTCCGCGCATTCCATACACTATTTCGATGGAGAAGTACGGCACCGACAAACCTGATCTACGCTATGATATGCCACTAGTTGAATTGACCGACGCACTGCAGAACACTGAATTTGGTGTGTTTGCTAAAGCAGATTGCGTCAAGGCAGTTTGCGTCAAGAATGGCGCCACTATGCCACGTAGCCAAATCGACACCTTCACAGAACTAGCCCGCAAGGAGGGTGCTGGTGGTCTAGCCTATCTAACGTATAAAAATAACGAAATTAAGAGCCCAATCGCCAAGTTCTTAAGCAAAGAAGAGCTAGATACAATAACTGAGCGCACTGGCGCAACCGATGGCGACATTGTTTTCTTTGGCGCCGACAAGCGCCCTCTGGTCAATAAAGTATTGGGTAAGTTGCGTATAGCTTTCGCTGACTATCAAGGACTTAAGCATGATGACGAAATTGCTCTATGTTGGATTACCGATTTTCCATTTTATGAGTACGATGATGCGAATAAGCGTGTTGACTTTGGACACAACCCATTTTCGATGCCACGCGGTGGCTTAAAGGCGTTAGAAAATGCTAAGACCGATGCCGACAAGCTAGCCATCGTTGCTGATCAGTACGATATGGTAATGAACGGCTATGAGATCTGTTCTGGCGCCGTCCGCAATCATAATCCAGAGATTATGTACAAAGTCTTTGGCTTATTAGGTTACGGCAATGACTATGTTGATCGTAAGTTCGGCGCCATGCTAAACGCCTTCCGCTTTGGTGCACCGCCGCACGCTGGTTGTGCTTTTGGCATTGACCGTATCTTTATGATAATGGAGAATACCGACAATATCCGCGATATTGTTGCCTTCCCTAAGAACGGTTCAGGTATGGATTTGATGATGAATAGTCCATCTGAAGTCTTCGACAGTCAGCTAAAAGAGCTACATGTTCAGATTAAAAATACTATCAATACCGACTAGTCTAGACCTACATACATAAACCAAATAAGCCACGCATTACGCGCGGCTTATTTAATTAGCTAACCCATATCAAACAGCTGCGTACACAGCAACAGCAAGCAGTACTACGCATAAGATAGCCAGCACAAACTTAGCCAATCTTACAAATGTATTGCGCCGCTTCTCTCTGGCTACATCATGCTGTAAGTTGTCGAGGTCGGCTATTAATCTATTTAACTCTGGATTGTCGTCATCGTTTAGTGACGCTAATTTGTGTCTAAGGCTATTGATATTGCCTAATAATTCATCATCGCTACCCAGCATTTACTTATTATAGCACTAACGCTTAAGTTTTTTGTCAGTATAATTGTATATTTTGCGCGCAACTTTCTATTTTAGATGAATTATCGCCAAAGAGTCCTGTAAACGAACCTCCCCGGCAATCTGCTTGCGATGCATCGCCACCCACTCGTCCACTGCTCGTGCCGCGCCAGGCAGATGGTCGTTGCCATAGTCATCTACGACAATTGTAGCACCCGGCGTAAATCTTTCATTGCATGCCGCAAAACTATCATGAATGCTACCATAAAAATCACCGTCAAAATAAGCAAAAGCGATTTCGCTAGGTACGTCTCGACTAGTCAGATCACTAAACCAAGCTTTCTTGATTATTGGTAGTGTCAAACCTGCACGCTTGAAGTTCTCAACTACCTCACGTTTAGTAGCGCGCAATTCACCTCGTTTAAACTCTTGACCGAGACCCGCCTTATCTTCGTCTGTCTTGTCCGGCAGACCGTCAAAAGAATCATAAATAAACAGCTTCTTTGCCGACCTCAAGCCCATTAGCAGTCGCATAATGAAAAGACTGGTTGTTCCTTTATAACAGCCGAACTCCACCACATCACCACTAACCTTTCGGTCTAGTACGTCATTTAGCTCTGTCAAAATAATCTTAATCTCGCTTTTACTGACTTGGTCAGACACTAGCGAATGGTGGTTGATTAGTTTATCAATATTCATATCCCCATCATAGCAAGTTATAGTGGAGCTGAACAATTTTTGCTAAACTATATATATGACGAAAATAGCAAAAATTCTAAAGAACTACTGGATGCTGGTACTGGTAATTATCGGTGGTATAACTGCTGGTATATTTGACCTATTGTTCGATAATAGCTCGTTCTTCTTGTCAGCTCAATTTAGCTTCGACGGTGCCGACTTAGCACACTATATTATTGTAGCTCTGAGCGCAGTCATTGTTATTAGCATGAGTTTCGAGATGATAAAAACAATTGCACACGGTTCATACGGTATCGACATTCTAGCAATCACTGCCATTATTTCCTGCTTGCTACTCGGCGAATATTGGGCTGCCTATGTCATCATGCTAATGCTATGTGGCGGCGAAGCGCTCGAAAACTACGCCATTCGTCGAGCTCGACGTGAACTATCCACTTTAATTAAACGTCGTTCGACGAAAGCCCACTTAGTTAGCCGCAGAGACATAACAGATGTTAGCTTAAACCAGGTAAATAAAGGCGATACTTTACTAATTAAGCCCGGTGAAGTAGTTCCCATTGACGGCATATTGCAGTCCGAGTCCGCAACTATCGACGAGAGTTCAATTACTGGCGAGTCTGTGCCTGTTAATAAAAAGCGGTGCGATAAAGTAATTTCTGGCACTACTAATTTTGATACCGCTATTCAAATTCGCACCACCTGTACCGCAGCTAATTCGTACTACTCTCAGATTATCAAATTAGTACAAGAGGCAGAGTCACAGCCCGCTCATTTCGTCAATATGGCCAACCGCTACGCCGTACCGTTTACACTAATTTCCTATCTAATTGCCGGGCTGGCTTGGTATTTGTCAGGTGACGCAGCGCGCTTTGCCGAGGTATTGGTAGTTGCATCACCTTGCCCACTAATTCTCGCAGCACCAATCGCCTTTGTGTCTGGCATGAGCCTCAGCAGTCGCCATGGCGTTATCGTCAAGAATGGCACTACACTAGAGCAAATAGCACGCGCCAAAACTTTCTGCTTTGACAAAACCGGCACACTTACCACTGGACAATTAGCAGTCGACTTGATTGAAACTAGTGGCAACTATACCGAGAAGGATATCATTGCCATTATGGCGGCCGCAGAAAGCTTAAGCAACCACATAATGGCAACCGCCATTACTAACAAGGCCAACGTACTACGAGCGCCCAAGCTAGAAGTCCAAAACGTCCGCGAAGTCGCTGGTGGCGGTATCTTTGCAACCGTAGCTGGTAAACGTATAGTTGTCGGCAGCCGCAAATTTTTGACCGAAAATAAAATCCCTAACTTGCCACCGTGCGATCTGTCTAGCACTGAAATAATGTTGGCAGTCAGTGGCAAATATGCTGGCGCGGTGCATTTGTCTGATCAACTACGCCCCGAAGCTGCTGGCGTAATTAATAAACTAAAGCAATTAGGCGTGAAGCATTTAGCCATGCTAACCGGCGATCGCGTCGAAGTAGCTCGTAGCGTCGCTAGGTGCATTGGGATTAACGAAGTCCACGCCCGTCTAACACCTGACGGTAAATATCGTTATGTAAAGCAAGCCGCTAAACAAGGCACTGTAGTTATGGTAGGCGACGGCGTAAATGACGCCCCTGTTCTCGCAATCGCCAACGTTGGTATAGCCATGGGTACAAATGGATCATCCGCAGCCAGCGAGTCTGCTGATGCAGTAGTTACAGTTGGCGATTTGTCTCGCGTCACTACCTTGCGCCAAATTGCCCAACATACCGTACATATCGCCAGGCAATCAGTCCTAACAGGCATGGTTCTATGTATAGTGCTCGAGTTAATTGCTACTACAGGTGTAATTCCAGCGATTATCGGTGCTGGCCTACAAGAATTAATCGATGTCGTGGTTATATTGAATGCGCTAAGAGTTGGTAGACTAAAAGTCTAGATTCAGTTTTGCATCAGCTTTAATCTATATAGTAGATAAGTTAAATATATAGGGTTTAAGTGTTAAACTAGGAATTACATGAATAAAATTTTTAAATATCTACTACCATACTGGTGGCAAATTTTGCTAGTCATTGTCACTACTTATGGTAATGTTTGGGTGTCACTACAATTGCCTACGCTCATGTCAAATATTGTCAACAAGGGAATTTTAGGCAATGATCAGAGTTACATCATCAGCGAGGGCGTTCGCATGCTACTAGTTACCGCATTTGGTTCAGTCGCCGCCATCGTAACGGGCTTCTTGGCTAGTCGCATCGCCACTGGCTTTGCACGTAGAGTTCGCCTCGAGACCTTCAAGAAAATTGAAGGGTTTAGCTTAACTGAAATCAACAAGTTTTCGACCGCCAGTCTGATCACTCGCAGCACTAACGATATACAACAGGTGCAAATGGTTACAGTCATGGTTCTGCGCGTAGCACTACAAGCGCCATTGATGGCAATTGGCGCGATCTTTAGCGCACTTCACACAGCACCAAATATGACTTGGGTTATGGCGTTCAGTGTAATTGCTTTACTGATACTGGTTGGTGTCTTATCTAGCTTAGTAGTACCAAAATTCAAGATCCAGCAAAAACTAGTCGACCAGATAAATCTAGTTGCTCGCGAGAACCTAACTGGCCTACGTGTCATTCGTGCATTTAACAACGAGAAGGTCGAAGAGAAAAAGTTTAATGACGTTAACCGCAGAATCACCCATCTTGGCTTATGGATCAACCGCGTCATTAGCCTTATGCAGCCTGGAATGTTGCTAATAATTAACTTTACAATGCTTGCCATTGTCTGGATAGGCGCACATTATGTAGTAGATGGAACACTAGAAATCGGCAATATGATGGCATTTATGCAGTACGCTATGCAAGTGATTACCAGCTTTCTATTGCTGGTCATGGTTATGGTTATGTTACCACGAGCTCAGGTATCAGCTAGCCGTATCAACGAGATTCTCGACACTAAAAATTCTATAAAGCAGCCAAAACATCCAGAGACATTGGACGAGGATAAGAAAGGCGTTCTGGAATTTCGCCATGTAACTTTCACGTATCCTGGCGCCGAGTCTGCCGTTATCAACGATGTAAACTTTGTCGCAAAGCCCGGACAAACCACTGCTTTTATCGGCTCGACTGGATCTGGCAAGTCCACACTAGTCAACCTAATTCCGCGTCTATACGACGTTTCATCTGGTCAAATCTTGATTGACGGTCATGACATTCGCCGCATCAAGAGCCAAGACTTAACACGTGTACTCGGTTTTGTACCACAACGCAATATTCTATTTAGCGGAACTATCGAAAGTAATATTAAATACGGCAAGCCTGATGCCACTGACGCCAAAATACGCCAAGCCGCCGCGACAGCTCAAGCCGACTTTATCAAAGACCTAGAGGGCGAATATCACGCTCACATTGCCCAAGGTGGTAGCAATGTTAGCGGTGGCCAGAAGCAGCGTCTATCAATTGCCCGCGCACTCGCTAAAGACCCCGAGATACTAATATTTGACGACAGCTTTAGCGCGCTAGACTATAAAACCGACTCCGCTCTACGCAAGGCACTGCGCGAGAAAGAGTCCGACAAAACAGTCATCATAGTGGCGCAGCGTATTAGCACCATCCGTCACGCCGACCAAATCATAGTGCTAGATAACGGCCATGTCGTTGGCAAGGGTACACACGAAGAGCTATTGCGCGACTGCGAAGTTTACCGCGAGATAGCCGAGAGTCAATTTAGCGAAGAAGAGATGAAAAAGGAATTAGAGGAGGCAGGCTATGGCAAATAACGAACCAGCAAGATCAGCTCAGACACGCAGCCGCGGACCAGCAGTTGGCCGATCCGTCGAAAAAGCCAAAAATTTCAAAGGCACGTTAGTCAAGCTCATCAAGTACATGAACACCTACAAATGGCAAATTCTAGTAGTTGTACTATTTGCCATTGGCAGCACTATTTTTGCCATCGTCAGCCCAAAACTACTTGGCAATATTACAAACCAGATCACCGACGACTACATGGAGATCAAGGTTTATAACGAGATCCACAAGCAACTACCAAAGGACTACAAACTTCAGGACGGCACGACAGTCAAGCAGCTGGTCGATGAAATGAACCAAGCTAGCAAAGAACAAGTCGAAGCGCAAAAAGCAGCTATCGCAAAGTTGCCTGCCGAGCAGCAGGCCTTAGCCACAGAAAAGCTAGAAAAAGCAACTAAGAAGCAACAAGAACAGTCCGCTCAACTGAACGACAAAATGAAGTCAATTCCCGAGAATCAGCGCGAGCGGATTATGCAGCTTGATCTAACCAAGAAGCCTTCGATGGATTTCAACGGTATCAGCCAGATCACCCTACTGCTGCTTGGCCTATACGTCCTCAGCTCACTATTTGGTTATATCCAATCATGGATCGTTACAGGCGTCACTCAAAAAGTTGCCTATCGCTTCCGTCGCGAACTTAGCTCGAAGATTAACCACATGCCGCTGCGTTATTTTGACACCCATCCGTTCGGCGATGTACTATCACGCATCACCAACGACGTCGACATGGTTTCGCAAAGTCTGTCGCAGGTTATCACGCAACTAGTCTACAGTACAGCTACTGTGATTGGTATTGTCGTAATGATGTTGTCTATCAATGTCACCATGACTAGCATCATTCTAATTACCATACCGCTTAGCGCTATTCTAATTAGCCAAGTAGTCGGTCGCAGTCAGAAGTACTTCAAGCAGCAACAAGACGTCTTAGGGCGTTTAAACGGCCACATAGAAGAAACTTACGCTGGCCACAATATCGTCAAAATCTTTGGGGGCGAGCACAAGGCGATTACTAAATTCGACGGCTATAACGAACGCCTATATAGATCCGCCTGGAAATCACAGTTCATAAGTGGACTAATCTTTCCGATTATGAACTTTATCGGCAATCTTGGCTATGTCGCCGTAACCATGCTAGGTGGCTATCTAGTTATCAATGGTCGTATTCGCGTAGGTGACGTACAGGCGTTTATTCAATATATTCAGCAATTCAACCAGCCAATCATGCAGATCGCCAATATATTTAACGTCATTCAGTCGACAGTTGCTGCTGCAGAACGTGTATTTGAGTTTATTGACCAGCCTGACGAGGTTAAGACTTGGGAAGGTAAAGGTGTGCAGCTCGACCATGTTAGTGGCAAAGTCGAGTTCGACCATATCAAATTTGGCTACAACAAAGACCAGCCTATCATTCACGATTTTAGCGCTAGTGTAAAGCCAGGACAGAAGATCGCCATTGTTGGTCCAACTGGCGCAGGTAAGACCACCATGATTAATCTGCTAATGCGCTTCTATGATCCAGATAGCGGCTCAATTAAAATTGACGGCGTTGACACCAAGCTAATTAACCGTCATGATGTACGTCGCAATTTCGGCATGGTACTACAAGACACTTGGCTATTTAGGGGCACAGTGCGTGAAAATCTGCGCTACGGCAAACTCGATGCCACTGATGATGAAATACGCACGGCCGTAAAAGCCGCTCGTGCCGATCATGTCATCCGCGCCTTGCCCGAAGGCTACGATACCATGCTAGACGAGAATGCAGACAATGTCTCTGCCGGTGAAAAACAGCTACTAACCATTGCTCGCGCAATGCTAGCCAATGCACCAATTCTCATACTAGATGAGGCTACTAGCAATGTCGATACGCGTACCGAGGAATTGATTCAGAAAGCCATGGACAAGCTAATGGAGGGTCGCACTTCATTTGTAATCGCCCACCGCCTATCAACAATTCGTAATGCTGACCTAATTTTAGTACTGAATCATGGCGACATTATCGAGAAAGGCAATCATGCACAGCTAATGGCACAAAATGGCTTCTATGCTAATCTCTACAACAGTCAGTTTTCGCAATAGAACCCATATAACATTAGTGCAGTTAGCAGTACGACGCAAAACGGTAGATCCATAATTGAATCTACCGTTTTTATTGGCTAATATTGTTTGACTTATTACGCCATATTTGATAAAACTATTTAGTATATAAATACAGAGGAGTGGTAAAATGAGACACAAAAAGGATACTAACACCAACTATAGTGCGATTGCCAATAAGCAACGTAAGATATCCATACGAAATGTAAAATGTAAGATTAAGTACGGTCTCGGCCTTACAGCAGCAGCAGTGATCACTGGTATTATAGGACTAAGCCAAAGCTTCAGTGATATATCCTCTGCCTTATCAATCTCATCACTATCCAGCACGAGCGGCTCGGTTGATGACGGAAATGAGATTACCATTAAGGGTAAAGGATTTCTGAAGACCGTCGACAAACAAGATAAAATCACACAGATAGCTGGAGACTATAAGTCTGGTTATAGTACAGTATTTGCACTCACGGAAAGCGGTAGAGTATACGGAACATACCGAGGTTACAATAGGCACAATCAAGCCAGCACCAATGCCACATGTAGCAAAACCTATAATGATGGACTGGTTCGAGATTTTACAGCTTGCTTTAATGGCGAAAAAATACTAAAGCTGTATAACGGAGCAGTAATAACCGAGGATAATATATATCTCTGGGTCGACCAAAACGATTACCCCCCCCGCAAAGTTGAGTCATTGTCAGGTAAACATATAATTGGGTTTGACGCAGAAACAGACTCAGCGTTCTCGAAGAGTTCAATATACTCATTAACCAAGGGCGATAAATATCACGAATATAACCTTACCCGATTTTTAGATGGATCTTCGATTGAAGATGTTCAAGCTCCTTATGTCCTATCTAGCAATGGCAGTATCATACGGGTCACTGACGATTCGCAAGATATAGTAGACGTACGCGATATCACAGACGAGATTGGCGGTCCATCGAAACAAATAGCAGTCTTAGATGGCAATGGATTAGCAAGCCTATCGCGCGACGGCAATCTATATCTAAGCGAAAGTGGCATAGAAGACACGGAAACGGACGAACAACCACTCAATATATCCAGCAATGTTACAAGCATAGCGAAGCTATCTTACGAAAATCTTGTTTTTACAAAAGACGACAATAGTTTGTATTCATATGATACTAGCTATGACAACATTACAAGTCTCAACGTAGATAGCATTACGAATCATACGCAAGATGCGTACGATGGCTATGTAATAGCATACACTACAAGCCATAGTTCTAGCAGTATTTGTACCATAGACAGCTATAACCCTGAATTGCGAGCAGCGTCAATAGATAGCAACAACTGCATATCAGTTCCACTCGAAACGTATACAGTAAACGTTCCGAGCATACAAAGCATCAGATTCGGCGACGCAATAAGCGATAAATTTACCGTCATTGATGACAATACCATCAAAGCCACAGTTCCACCGCATACGATCGGCAGGGTTGACGTTACTATGACTGACAACGATAATAAGCAGGTAACATTAAAAGGTAGCTACGAGTACATTGATAGTACCACTGAGAACAGCCCTAGTCCAAAGCCCATGCTTCGCCCAGGCAATGAGCCAGTAGATAGTACAACCATTACTGCACCAAATACAGGCGTGTAAATCAAACCGTAATTGTCACATATTAATTAAACACCCCACGTAAGGGGTGTTTTAATATTAATAATATTAATAATCTATTGGTATAAAAATGGGCGCCACATAGGCGCCCAAATAGAACTTAATCCCTAAACGCGTATGCAATTGATATAGGCTGTACCTTCACACGAACGGAGCTGATACCCCTCCCATACTTTCTTGCACTGCCTCTTACGAAGCGCTGCTTCATACTCTTTCCTGCTATCTCCACTCGTGGTGGTTAGCATGTTCTTGATTCCGCGAGCAATTTTCATAGGATTTTGTCCTTTCAATTGATGTGCTACTCTAACGCTGAATTACCTTAGAGCCGATTAATTATTTTACAGTAGCCGTCCATCAATGTCAATATACTAGCAATAGCTTTGGAGTCTAGTAAATTACAACTTTAAGCATGCGTCTTGGTGATGTCGGCATGTAACTCTTCGCGGGTTGCACATTTACCTTCATCATCAACCGTGTAAATCAAGACAGTACCAAAGACCATCTCGAAGTGCGCAATATCCTCATCCGAGATGCTCTGGATGTATTTTACTAATGCGCGAATCGAGTTACCATGTGCTACAAATAGAATATTTTCACCATTCAGTAGTTTCGGCACGATGTTATTCTGATACCACGGCACAACCCGGTTATAAACATCATGCAAGGTCTCGCCATTTGGGATTGGTTCATCAAAATTGCGGCGAATAGCATTAAACTTCGCATCACCTACCTTCTCCTTAACATCCCATTTATTCATGCCGGTATAGTCACCATAATCACGCTCATTCAGCTGCTCAACAGGCGTAGATTCATGGCCAGCCTGACCCTGAGTTTCCAGTACATTACGCATTGTCTCAATTGAGCGCTTTAGCTTGCTAGTATAAATCTCATCAAATTTAATATCTCTAATCAGCTCGCCCATCTTCTTAGCGTCATTTGCACCTTTTTCAGTCAAAGATACATCCGTCCAGCCAGTCCATTTACCTAGCAGATTCCATTCACTTTCACCGTGCCGAATTAAAACCAATTTTCCCGACATTTTCACTCCTTTTTATTTAATCTTTCACATACCATCTTACCACATTATAGTATTACAATTAGCGTACTCCGATAATTACCTACAGTAAAACACCTCCACAGTGGAGGTGTTTTATATGATTTAACTACATTCAGCTATATTGCTATTTCTTATCGACAACTTCGCCTTCAACAGCACCGTCATCACTCTTTTTATCGTCAGACTTCGACTGAGCCTCCTTTGCAGCAGCCTCATACATCTTGGCACCAATTTTCTGGATTGCTTCAGACAATTCCTTCTGAGCAGACTCTATATCATCCTTCTTCTCGTCCTTTAGATGTTTCTCAGCCTCCTTAACTGCCTCGTCTATTTTCTTCTTATCGTCATCAGAGATTTTATCTTTGAATTCGTCTGGCATTTTCTTTGCTTGATAGATTGTATTTTCTAACATATTGCGCGCATCAGTAGTTTCGCGTGCTTCCTTGTCTTCTTCTGCATGTGCCTCTGCTTCCGCCTGAGCCTTTGCGATATCTTCCTTCGATAGATTACCGCTGTTCTGAATGGTAATTGACTGTTCTTTACCAGTACCCTTATCCTTAGCAGAAACATTTAGAATACCGTTGGCGTCAATGTTAAAGGTTACTTCGATTTGTGGAATACCGCGCGGAGCCGGAGCAATACCATCCAAGATAAAGCGACCAAGTGACTTATTGTCGCGAGCAAATTCACGCTCACCCTGCAAGACGTTAATCTCAACCTGCGGCTGATTATCCGATGCAGTCGAGAATACCTGCGACTTGCTGGTTGGAATAGTAGTGTTACGCTCAATCAGTTTAGTTGATACACCGCCCATGGTCTCAATACCTAGGCTCAATGGTGTTACATCTAGTAACAGCACATCCTTGACGTCACCTGCTAGCACGCCACCCTGAATTGCAGCACCATCTGCGACAACCTCATCTGGGTTTACGCCAGCCATCGGCTCTTTACCAAAGATTTCCTTAGCCTTTTCGATCACAGCGGGCATACGAGTCATACCACCAACCAGTACAACATGACCAAGGTCAGATGACGTTACACCAGCATCCTTCATTGCCTTCTCACATGGAATTGCCAAGCGATCAATTAAGTCAGAACATAGCTCCTCGACCTTAGCACGAGTTAGTGTAGTCTCGAAGTGCTTAGGACCGCTAGCATCGGCTGTAATAAACGGTAGGTTTACTTCGTATTCAGTAGTGGTCGATAGCTCTTTCTTAGCCTTCTCAGCTTCATCCTTTAAGCGCTGCATGGCAGCCTTATCTGAACGCAGGTCAATACCAGACTCACTCTTGAACTCGTCTAGGAAGTAATCAACGATACGATTATCGAAGTCCTCGCCTCCTAGGTGAGTATCACCGTTGGTTGACTTCACTTCAAACACACCGTCGCCTAACTCTAGAATAGATACATCAAATGTACCGCCACCTAGATCGAATACTACAATCTTCTCGTCGTTATTCTTATCTAGACCATAGGCCAGAGCTGCAGCTGTCGGCTCGTTTACGATACGCTTGACTTCTAGACCAGCAATTTTACCTGCGTCCTTAGTAGCTTGACGTTGACTATCGTCAAAGTATGCCGGCACAGTAATCACAGCCTCGGTCACCGGCTTGCCAAGATAATGCTCAGCATCTGCTTTGATCTTCGACAGGACCATTGCGCTGACTTCCTCTGGACTATAGACTTTACCATTAATCTCTACAGCCGCATTGCCTTTGTTGTTAACAATCTTGTACGGCATAATATCAATATCACGCTGTACTTCTTTGTCATCAAAACGACGACCCATCAAACGCTTAATGGCATAAATAGTGTTCTCTGCGTTGGTTACACGCTGACGCTGTGCAACTTTGCCGACTAAACGCTCACCCTTTTTATTAATTGCTACTACCGACGGAGTCGTACGGTCGCCCTCCTTGTTGGCGATAATTTCTGGCTTACCCGCTAGCAGATATGCTACAGCACTGTTAGTCGTACCAAGGTCAATGCCAATAATCGTACCCATTAAATGCCCCTTTCTATTAATCATTTAAAACAAACTTCATTCTGGCGCTCGGTCTACCCGTTTGCCAACTATCTCTAGTCTAGACCGTTAGCACTCACATGTCAAGAGTGCTAGTTGTTGTTATTTTGTCTACTTTATAGACATTCCTTAGTGTTTACGTTTGCAGCATGGTATACTAAATACAGCATAAAATAGGAGGGATTATAATGCAGTCACAGGTAACACAGCGCAACCCAATTGTCGTATTTTTACTGCCTTTCATAACATGCGGCATCTATGGTTGGTACTGGTTGGTTAAAGTAAAAGGCGAACTAAACAGATCACAGAACTCTGTGAATATCCCAACTGCTTGGGTTTGGGTTATTCCGTTTGTCGGTACCATATGGTACGAATGGAAATTTAGTGAAGCAACCGATATCGTAACTAATGGTCAATATTCAACACCGGTTGCATTTATGCTACTATTCCTTCTTGGTCCAATTGGCTATGCAATTTTGCAGGACGGTTACAATAAGAGCGGCAACATCGCCACAACACCGGCAGCACCGGCAACAACGGCAACACCAGTAATGCCGGCAGCACCAACCACCCCAACGGCTCCATTTACTACTGTAGCTCCAGCAGACACTGTAGCTCCGACTACCTCAACAGTACCGACAACTTCAGTCGCATCAACTAGTTCGACTAACCCATTCGAGACAGCAGCACCAGCTAGTTCAATCAATCCATTCGAAACGGCGACACCAGTTACTCCAGCTACACCGACCACGCCAGCTAACCCATTTACACCAGTAAATAATGGCGCCAATCAGAATGTTGATGACACTAATTTCTTTAACAAATAATTAGTCTACGTAATTAATAAATCCACCTTAGCTAAAGGTGGATTTTTGGTATTAGCGCAACTAGTCCGACTATTTTCTAGTCACACTTACCATAGCTGGACGTAGAACTTCGCCATGGTACAAATAGCCCGAGCGCAGAACAGCAGACAGTACTTCGGTTTCACCTTCAGCGTCATCCATTTGGATTGCGTCATGCTGGTCGTGGTCAAACACGTCGCCTGGTTTTGCATCAATCTTAGTTAGACCAATATCAGACAATGACTTGGCTAATTTTTTCTGCATAGCTACGATGCCCTTAGCCCACTCGTTATCCGCAAGGTCTGCTGGCACATTAGCCAATGCTGCATCGATAATATCGAGAGTTGGTAGTAGTTTCTTTATAGTTTCACTCTGCCCCGTCTGGCGTGCAACTGTTAAATCATTCTCAATATGCTTACGATAATTCTCGAAGTCGGCACGCGTCCGTTGCAAATCATTGGTTAGCTCAGTGATCTTGTCTATTAGATCACTGGCCTGCTGGTCATTATTGTCTACTCTTTTATTCATAAATTACTCCTCTGATACCGTTTCTAGTTATTCAAAAAGCGCTCAAGCATGCGTCCCGTCTCCGACACAAGCGCCATCACTCGCGCGTAACTCTGCCTAGTTGGGCCTAGTACACCAATATAGCTGTTATCGGAATACGGCGAATGAAAATGGCTAATAATCAGCGATACGCCACTATCTCGGCCGATCGGGTTCTCTGACCCAATAAAAACATTTAGCGTCTCATTTGGCGCCGCTTCACGCAGCCATGGCTCTAGATTGTCCAATAGTGACGCCACCGCACGCACATGCTGTCCATCCTCAAATTCCGGTTGCGAGAACAGGTTAGTCATACCAGACAGATACAACTGCTCACCGATAGTCGCAAAGCCCAAATTATGCGTAATTTCAACCAGTGAATCAACCGCTGAACGAATCGCTAAATCCGAGCGATCAGGCGCCGAGTGCACGCGCGTTGCAATTGCCTTGGCGTAGCGTGCCTCAGCCGTGTGTTCACGTCGAACGACGCCAGTTTCAGTAATGCTATTAACATACAAACGGTAGCCCTTGTCAGTAGGAATACGACCCGCTGAAGTATGAGGCTGGGTTAAATAGCCCATTTCCTCGAGCTTCGCCATCTCACTACGCATGGTAGCTGGTGACACATCAAATAACTTAGCCAACAGGACACTCCCAACTGGAGTAGCTAGCTCGGCATATTGCTCAACAATTGCCTTTAATATTCGCGCTTGACGATCAGTCATCATATACCAACATAATACATAATTAGCACTCTACTGTCAAGAGTGCTAATTACATGTCTTTACCGAGTGATTATTTGTCTAGATCGGTACTTTCCGTATCTTCGCCTTCCAGCTCCTCGGCATACTGCTCTTCAGATAGAGCACCAGTACCAACAGGTATTTTACGACCAATGATCACGTTTTCCTTCAGACCCTTCAAGTGGTCAACACGTCCACTAGTTGCAGCAGCAATTAGAACGCGCGTTGTATCCTGGAAGGATGCACCCGACAAGAAGGAGTCGCTATTGACTGAGACCTTCGAAATGCCCAGTAGCAACTGTGTGAATTCGATTGGCGTCTTGCCTTCAGCAATCAACTTCTTGTTAGTATCGGCAACTAGTGCGCGCGATGCAATGTCACCGGCGATGAACTGACTATCGCCCGGATCCTCTATACGAACACGGCTAAACATCTGACGTACGATAACCTCTAGGTGCTTCGGCGAAATATCCTGACCCTGTGCAGCATAGATGCGTAGCACATCGTCAATGATATAGCGCTGAGTTTCGGTAATACCCTTATACTTCATTAACTCGCGCAAATCAGCAGAACCGCTGGTAATCTTGTCGCCAGCCTTTACAGAATCACCACCACTTACTACCAACTGACGAGAACCAGCAATAGTGTATTCTTTTGGCGCCTGCTTCTCAGCAATCACCTCTAGGCCATTATCAACATACCTTACAACACCGTCGAATGGTGCACCAATCGGCAAGCCATTGCGATCGTTACTAGCGATGATGTCACCCGTACGAACAGTAACACCATTCTTGACGCGTGGCTCTTGCCCATCACTGAATGTAATGCGTTCAGTACGACCAGCTAACGGAGTAATCGTTACCTTGTTAGTATCAGCTTCCTTGTTATACTCAACTGTGACTGTACCATCGTTTTCAGCCAAAATAGCCTGACCTTTTGGTGGGTGAACTTCTAGAAGCTCTTCGACACGCGGTAGACCCTGGGAAATGTTGTCACCACCAACGCCACCCTGGTGTTTAGTATCCAAAGTTAGCTGAGTACCTGGCTCACCAACTGACTGTGCAGCAATCACACCGATTGGCTCAGCCTCCGATACCAAGAAGCCAGTCGACAGATCAACACCGTAGCTCTTACGCGGAATACCTGATAGCTCAGGGGTCGATAGTACCGACATAATCTTGACTGATTTAATTGATTCATCGTTGTGAATTGCTTCGGCAATGTCGTTGGTGATTAATTCACCACGCTTGACATAATCCTTAACATCCTCAGCAGCATAGCGGCCGGCGATGCGATCACCAAAGTCAATCATCGTATCTTCAGTCTCACTGCGGAAGATTGCAAAGCCAGGATCCTCAGCGGTACCCTCATCAGATACAGTGAAGACGTCCTGCGACACATCGACTAGACGACGAGTTAGGTAACCAGAGTCAGCAGTCTTTAGTGCGGTTGAAACAGCACCATAACGCGAACCACGTGTTACAACGAAGGCCTCTAGCGGAGTCATACCGTGCTTGTAAGAGTCCTTAACTGGTAGCTCAATTTCACGACCCGAAGCATCCACCTGAACACCGATCATAGCACCAGCAGCCTTCACGTTATCCACGGAACCACGAGCACCAGAGTTAGCCATGACTGAAACAGCTGAATCGATTTCCTGTAAGTGTTCTTCGACATCTTCAGTAACCTTAGCATCCACATCACGCCAGGTCTTAACAGTTAGCTCGTGACGCTCTTTACCGTTAATTAAACCTTCATCATACTGTTCAGCAATCTTAGCAACGCGCTTATCGCCTTCTTCGGTAGCAACTTTAACGTCGTCCAAAGTAAAGTAGTCATCCATGCCAGATGAAACGGCTGAACGTGTAGCGTGTTCTAGGCCTAACGTCTTGATATTGTTAGCGGTCTTTGCAGCGACTTCTGAACCATAGTTATTGAAGACGCGCGCCAACACCTTAACAACCGCCTTCTTCGTTAGCACGTCATTAACAAACGGGAAGTCTTCTGGTAACTGCTCGTTAAACAGTACACGACCAAGTGTCGTATGTAGAGTTTGACCACGGAAACGAATGACGATCGGTGTCTGGTATTTAATCTCACCTGCATCGTGCGCCAAAATCGCTTCAGCCTCTGACGCATAAGCATGTGGCTGTTCACCTTCCTTCAACTGTGCACTTGGCTTGTTGTAGGTTAGATAGTAACAACCCAAGACAATATCCTGGTAAATCGATAGCACCGGTGAACCATCCGATGGCTTCAGTAGGTTGTTAGCCGCCGACATTAGGTCGCGTGCTTCAGCCTGCGCCTCATCTGATAGAGGTAGGTGAACTGCCATCTGGTCACCATCGAAGTCAGCGTTAAAGCCAGAAGTCACTAGTGGGCAGACCTGAATTGCCTGACCTTCAATCAGTCGCGGCTGGAATGCCTGAATCGACAGACGGTGCAAAGTAGGAGCACGGTTTAGCAAAACGTATTTACCCTTAATCGCCTCATCAAGCGCATCCCATACAATCGGGTCGCCAGAATCGATTAAGCGCTGTGCTGTATGAATATTATGTGCCTGTTCCCACTCTAGCAACTTAGAGATAACAAATGGCCTAAATAGCTCTAGTGCCATAGTCTTAGGTAGACCACACTCATTAATATTTAGTTCCGGACCAGAAACAATTACCGAACGACCCGAATAGTCAACGCGCTTACCTAGTAGGTTCTGGCGGAAACGACCCTGCTTGCCCTTCAGTAGGTCAGATAGCGACTTCAAACGACGGCGTCCGCCGGTAGCCTGAGCAGCTCGAGTACCACGTGCTGAGCTGTTATCGATTAGAGCATCGACAGCTTCCTGCAACATACGCATTTCGTTACGAGTAATAACTTCTGGGGCGTTTAGATCAGCCAGCTTCTTCAAGCGGTTGTTACGGTTGATGACACGACGATATAGATCATTTAGATCAGATGTAGCGAAACGACCACCTGTCAACTGCACCATTGGACGCAGATCTGGCGGAATTACCGGCAGTACAGTCAAGCACATTGATTCTGGCTTGATATCAGCCGCGCGCATACTCTCTAGCAACTTTAGACGCTTCTGGATCTTACCCTTGACTTGACCCTTCTTCTTCTCAGCTATCTCAGTTAAATCGCTAATTAACTGATCTAGATCAATTTCGCTAAGCAGACGATATAGAGCGGCGCCGCCCATACCGACTTCGATTAGATCCTCGTAGCCTTCAGGTAGGTTGCGATAAGCGTTCTCTGACATAGTTGCGCCTTTGACAAAGCTATCTAGAGCGCTCTTCTTCTCGTTGTAGTCCTCGGTTAGTTTCGTAATTTCAGCAGTCATCTCCTTAGCTAAGGCAGTTGCATCCACTGGATTATCGCCATCAGCTGCACTGGATTGCGCTTTATCGTAGCGCATTTTAATGGCAGCACGGCCAGCATTGAACTGCTCTTCATTGTCAGCTTTTAGCTGTTCAATCTGCTCATCGTCAGTAGCCAAAATAGCATAGCTCTGGAAGTAGGCGATACGTTCTAGCTCTTTCACGGTCAGACCTAGCAGTAACGACATAGCACTTGGCACACCACGCATAAACCAGATGTGTGCGACCGGAGTTGCTAGCTTAATGTGACCCATACGCTCACGGCGCGCTGAGGCGTTTGTTACTAACTCGCCATTCTTATCTACAGCAGCCTCACGACTACGCACACCCTTTAACTTGGCGTCATGTGGGTTAATATCTTTGACTGGCCCGAAAATTCGTTCACAGAATAAACCGTCGCGTTCTGGTTTTTGGGTGCGATAGTTGATAGTTTCAGGCTTCAACACCTCACCATAAGACCAAGATAGGATATCTTCCTCGCTAGCTACTGCTAGGCGAACTGCGTCAAAATCCGCTACAGACATATCGTCATTCGATTTCGGTCGCATCATTACGCTTCCTCCTCTTTGTTAACATTATTATCATCAGAATCACTTAAATCTTCTGGGTTCTCTTCGTCGTCATCTGGCATTACCGTTACATTGTCGTCTTCTTCGGTAACATCGCTCGGATCGACCGTTTCGCCAGCTGCGTTTTCATCTAGTTCATTCAAGCGACCGCCGGTACCCTTCTGAGTAACTACATTCTCGGCATCTTCTAGTTCGTCATTTTTGATCAAGTCAACCCTTAGACCTAGACCTTGCAGCTCCTTCACCAATACTTTGAAGCCTTCTGGGATGTCTGGACCTTCGATAGGCTCGCCCTTAATGATCTCTTCATAAGCACGCGCACGACCCTTAACATCATCAGATTTAATCGTGATCATCTCTTGCAAGGTAGTAGCGGCGCCGTAAGCTTCTAGTGCCCAGACCTCCATTTCACCGAAGCGCTGACCACCATTGTGAGCCTTACCACCTAGAGGCTGCTGAGTAACCATCGTGTATGGACCAGTTGAACGAGCATGGATTTTGTCGGTCACCATGTGGTGTAGCTTAATCATATACATCACGCCAACTGTAGTCTTTTCCTGGAACGGATCGCCAGTACGGCCATCGAATAGCTGTACCTTACCGCTACGATCGTAACCAGCTTTTTCTAGCTCATTTGCAATCGTCTCGTTCGGGATGCCACGGAAAGCTGGTGTTGCTACCTTGTAGCCCAAAGCACGTGCAGCCATACCAATGTGAACCTCGAATAGCTGACCTAAGTTCATACGTGAAGGCACACCCATAGGATTCAAAATCATATCCACTGGGGTACCGTCAGCCATATATGGCATATCTTCTTCGTTTAGAATGCGTGCTACCACACCCTTGTTACCATAACGACCAGCTAACTTATCGCCGACCTGAATCTTGCGAGTCTGAGCAATAAAGATTTCAATCTGCTTTAGGACACCAGCCTTCAGCTCGTAGCCTGACTCACGATCAAAGATTTTAACTGCCACAACTTTACCGCCCTCGCTGCGACCAACACGGTGGCTAGTATCACGCACATCCTTGGCTTTCTCACCAAAGATTGCACGTAGTAAACGCTCTTCTGAGCTTAGCTCTTGTTCGCCCTTTGGCGTAATCTTACCAACCAATACATCACCTGGCTTAACTTCTGAACCAACAGTGATAATACCGTTCTCGTCTAGGTTACGTAGAGCATCTTCGCTAGCGTTTGGAATATCACGTGTGACAATTTCTGGACCTAGCTTAGTATCACGCACTTCCACCATTGAGCTGGTGATATTGATACTAGTTAAGCTGTCATCTTCAACCAAACGACGGCTGATAATGATCGAGTCATCCATGTTGTAACCCTTCCAAGGCATATAAGCTACAACCAAATCGCGACCCAAGGCGATTTCACCATCAGCAACCGAAGCACCTTCAACTAGAGGCTGACCCTTGACAACCTTCTGACCACGAGTCACCACGGTGCGCTCGTTGAACGAGCGATCTTCATTCGATTTCACGAAGTGCGTCGGGTGATAAACACCGATCTTATCGTCGGCATATTTCACCTTAACTTCATCGGCATCCGCTTTTATTACTTCACCATCCTGCTCTGCTACCGTCAAAGCTGGGGTGTTCATAGCTAGGTCATGTTCAATGCCAGTACCAACAATCGGTGCTGTTGGACGCACTAGAGGCACTGCCTGACGTTGCATGTTTGCACCCATCAAGTTGCGGTCAATACGCGACTTCTCAACAAATGGAATTAGTGCAGCAGTTGTACCAATAACCTGCATTGAGTCGGCATCCATGTAGGTAACATCTTCAACATCCACAGTCTCAGGACGTAGGTGACGACGAGCATCGACACGATCATCTTTGAAGGTGCCATCTTCGTTTAGTTCAACAGACGACTCGGCAATCGTCTCTTTTTCCTCTTGAGCGGCGTCCATATAGACGACATCATCGGTAACCTTACCATTTACAACCTTACGATATGGCGCCTCAATGAAGCCGTAGTCATTAATACGTGCATACGACGCTAGGTTTAACACCAAGCCCACGTTTGCACCTTCTGGTGTCTCAATAATACAGACACGAGAATAGTGAGTTGGGTGAATATCGCGCACCTCAATACCAGCACGCTCGCGCACTAGACCACCAGGACCCATCGAACTTAGGCGACGCTTGTGCGACAGCTCAGAAACCGGATTAGCCTGATCCATGAACTGCGACAGCTGAGAAGAGGCGAAAAATTCGCGAACAGCCGCCACAATCGGACGAGCATTAATCAGCGAGGCTGGTGTAACGTTATCTAGGTCAGCAATGCTCATGCGGTCACGTACATTGCGCTCTAGACGCAATAGACCAACACGGAATTGACGTGCTACCAGTTCACCCACCAAGCGTACACGACGATTATAGAAAGCATCGATGTCATCTGGATCACCCTGTGTATTATTTAGACGGATAATCTCAGCGACAATAGCAACCAAGTCGTCCATTAGTAGAACACGGTTTTCAGGAGTATTTGGTACTTCTGGGGTCATTCCCAGCTCTTTCTTAATATCAGCTAGACGCTGGTTCATCTTGTAGCGACCAACTCTGCTAATATCAAAACGCTTGAAGTCAAAGAACATGCGTTCGATCATACCCTTAGCATTGTCGACAGTTGCCAAATCGCCTGGGCGAATCTTGCGAAAGACTTCAATTAAAGCTTCGTTAGTGCTACGCGCTGGATCTTTTTCGATCGTCGCGTCAATAAAGCTAGAATCGCCTGTATCGACCTTTGCAAATAGCTCCTTCAGCTTAGCATTCGTACCATATCCTAATGCGCGCAACAAAGTAGTTACTGGAACTTTGCGACGACGATCGATCTTGACGTAGATTACACCATTCTTGTCGGTCTCAAATTCAAACCATGCGCCACGACCTGGAATAATTTTGGCACCATATAGTTTCTTGCCGTTAAGTTCGCCATCAGCAGTAAAGAATGCCCCAGATGAGCGAATTAGCTGCGACACTACAACACGCTCAGATCCATTAATAATGAATGTACCGCGATCAGTCATCCACGGATAGTCGCCTAGATAAAGCTCGCTTTCTTTAACTTCACCAGTAGCACGATTCATCAACTCGACGTTGACGTACAGAGGTGCTTCATAACTAGCGTTATCTCGGATTGCTTCACGGTCGGTTAATTTTGGATCGCCGAAACGATATTTCCCGAAGGTTAAACTTAACTTCTGCCCAGTGTAATCCTCAATTGGATTAACTTCCTGGAATACATCACCTAGACCGGTTTTTACCAAATCGCTCCAGGATTTTTTAAGGTGGCCAACCAGATCAGGCAGGTCTAGGACCTTGTGCTCTGGTGTGAAGTAGGTGCGTTTTGTCACACCATTCACAACCACATTGTTTCTCGCATCTGCCACGAGTTATACTCCTCTTCCTTAAGTTTACTCTGTTGGCTGAAGGATTCTAATTCTGCTTTCTGGCGTAGTATGACGTTATCAGTAGTGTAGGATAAGTCGCACGCCACAAGACCCCGCCCTTGCCACAAGCGGGCTCTATAAAACAGAATTACACTACTTCATTGATAGATAATATAGTACATTAAACCCCTAATTGTCAATGATTTTATAGTTCGAAGTTTAGCCAGCGCCGCCAGTTGTTCGGCTACGTGGCTTTTACCATAACCCATCAAAGTATCGAATAGCAGTAAGCCCCAGCGTAATGCCGGGGCTTAAGTAGGTGCTAACTAATCGTAAGCGCAATAGGGCATTATTGGCGCCTGTGATTAATCCACTTTGATATGCGTTCCTTTGCCTGCCGTAGCAGATCTAAACGCAGAGAATCCTTGTGCAAGCAACGGCGCAATCTCGTTAAAATACTCAATATGCTTCTCTGCCGCTTCGCCAAAGGTCATATTCTCGTCGTATCCCTCAAGAATTTCGCGACCGTTCAGACATCCAAGTCTAGCCATCAAACTCACCTCCTTTCAGCCGAATATGTATGGTAGTTCGCGATACATTACAGCTTTACCAGATTCATGCTATGATTAGCAGTTTCGCTAATGATGTTTGTCGTAGATATCCTCCTAACGATGTGCGTTTCTGCATTAAATGCAGGAACTATTGTATTATACGATATTGACTATATCAGATACAAATTCATGCCATTTTTAGTGACTACACAATTTAGATCGGGAATATCAAAAGCGAAGCTAACGATTTTCAGCTGCGCGCACTGCAAATGCGACTTTTGCGCTTTTAGATATTTCAACACGTCATCCATAATGCGTTCAACACCGAATATATAAACCACAGTAGTGTCCGCTGGCAAATCAGCCTGCAGAAAGTTACAGCAGTAAATCTTAGTGATTTTGCGGTAACGAATTAGACGCAGACGCGATATTAATGTTAATACTGGATTAATTTCATAGCCAGTTACGCCTTTAGCACCACGCTGTGCCGCTAGCTTCAGCACCACTCCATCGCCCGAGCCTAAATCTGCTACAACATCACACTTACTAACTCCAGCTAATTCCAAGCCATCACGTACCCAGATTTTACGAGTTGGTAGATACGGTGCACCAAACAGTATGCCATACCCAATAAAAACTGCAATCGCCAACAAAATAACCAAAAACATATCTAAACTCAACTCATTACCGGTGGCACGCCATATAAATGGTCGAATTCAGCATTCGAAATCTCGCTACCGTCCTCTAATATATGCGTATTCTTATATTTTAATTTAATATAGCTATCATCGTATTTAGCACCCAATAGCCCGGCAATACCAAGCATTGCCACTTTGGTTAGCCCACGCATAATTTCAAGGCGCCGGCTATGATCGCCTTCGAATTGACGATAGTCTGATAGCTGCTTGGTATAATCAATGGGTTGCCCAACGGTAATATCAACACGACCCGCCTGTCGTGGATCAAAATTGTCGCGATCGATATTCGCAATATCGACATTATTAACAGCCACAGGCACCAAATTAGGCTTCACATCATCAGTCGCAGCACCTAAAATAATCCTAGCGGCGCCGGTAAAGCCCTTATGCACCATGCCATCACGCTCGTAGCCACCTTCTGGCATAATTAAAACCGATTCAAGATTCTGTAACACCAGCCGTGCCGCACGAATGCCAATGTCACGACGATAGTTTCCCCCTTCAATGGTACACTCAATTGGCAAAGCCTCTAAATACCGCCCAATCGCCGCACGTTTAGAACGCTTGTCTGGCGTTGATATACCCCACACCGAACGCGAACTAATTATCGGATGTACATCGTCCTTATCAACAACCGCAGCCGGGATAGAAAAAGCATCAATAATACCTTGATGATTCGCTACTATTAACGAAGGGCGACCATTGTCTGGATAATTATCGATTCCATTAACCGACATATCAAATTGCTCACGCAGCTGCTCTAGCTGACTACGATTTTTACTCCAGCGCTCCACTATAGGCCTCGATTTCGTAGCTCACTTAAAACAAAATCAGCCATTTTGCGATGCCCCACTGCTGAAAGATGCACGCCGTCGTCGGTTAGGTCTAAGTCACCAGGGTATTCCATCGTATCTATAGGTAGTTTGGATAATCGAGCATTTAAAAGCTGGCGCTTATCTTCGCTGCTAGGATTAAATACTAGGTCATTAACGTCCTGGCGTTTAATATTCGGTGGCAACAGATAGATGATTTTAGGCATTTTATCATCCACAAAATATTTGGTGTTATCTGGGTCCACATAATCCGCCTGAATCCGATTTGTATACCACAGCAGATCACTAGCAATCTGATCAATTCCTCGATGATACCGCGCCTGTAGATCATTGGTACCGAGCGCAATAATGATTACATCAACTGGCGCCGCCGATCGCCACACACCGTAAAACAGTGATCGTCCGTTCTTGTGTGGCTTATCACTGTCAAAATCGCCCGCCACACGACCGTTGAGCCCCGATTGGATTACCTGGTATTGGTCGCCTAGTTTATTGCTAACAATATCCGCCCAACGCACAGCCGCACGCTGGTTGCCATAAAAATAATCACCCCAAACATTGGAGTCTCCGTATATTAAAACCCTCCTCATTACGCTAACGATTATAACTGCGCCTATGGTTATCCGTCAAGGTGTTGCCGCTATCTATAGCGTACATTATAATATGCAGTAGAGGAGACTATGACATACAAGAGAGTTTTTATTGATGGACTAACCAAACAACCAAACAAGAGGCTAAACTATGAAACTATTAAAATTGATGACCCGCTAGAGAACCCCGATTTCGCTATACAGGGTCCACGACCAAACGATCAGGTCGTCAACTGGGATGAGTTTTATATCACAATGGCATGGTTGCTAGCTCAGCTGCGGTCTAAAGAACCCAAGACTCGTGTCGGTTGCATCATTACCGACTCAAAGCACCACATTTTAACTACCGGCTACAATGGCACACCACGTGGAGTCGATGATGCTAACATGGTTTACAACAACGACCACAGTTATCCGGTTCAGTACACCAAGGATAGCTGCGTTATTCACGCTGAATGTAATGCACTATACAATTTCGTCGGCGTTAGTCAAAACCTACAGAATGCAACCTTATATAGTACATTATTTCCCTGCATGGACTGCAGCAAGGCCATTGTCTCATATGGTATAGGTCGCGTGGTCTTTATGGAACCACCTCGTCGCCCAAACGACGGGCAAACACAGGCAGCCATCCTTAACCTGAAACGCGCTGGCATTCAGGTTGATCAAATCTTCCCTAGCCGTCGCACACTATTAATGAGTATCGATAAGCTAAACGATTTATTAAACGATTTACCCGACTAAGTATCTACACTTAAAAAATAATCCCCTCGTAAGGGGATTATTTAGATTTAATTATAATTAGTGTCCAGTCGAGCCGAAGCCGCCCTTGCCACGTACGGTTTCATCTAGCTCTACTACCTCTACAGCAGTAGCTGCTGGCACTGGCATCAGTAGTAGCTGTAAAATACGGTCGCCTGCTTGGAAGTTCAAGGTATTTATACCACGATTGACTAGTTTTGCGACCACCTCGCCACGATAACCGGCGTCAATGACGCCCATGGTATTGGCTAGCGCCAGACCTTTTGATCCAGTTGACGAACGTGGCACCATTAGGCCTACATAGCCCGCCGGAATTGCCATTGCAAAACCCAGCGGTAACGACATCGTTGCGCCCGGCTCTAGCGTTACACTCTGCGGACTTACAATATCGAAGCCTGCGTCATCGGCATGAGCCTTAGCTGGTAGCTTTGGCGTATTAAGATTCTTTAGCTTTAAACTTAATTCCATAACCGTTTTATTATACCATCCGAATCAACCGAAGCACCTTACTATTACCATCAAGATGAGATTTAGTCTGACAAAATGGCTATTTTGTTTCGACAATGTGGTCGATCAAACCGTAAGTCTTAGCCTCTTTAGCAGTCATCCAGTAGTCGCGCTCCATATCGTTGCGAACTTTGTCGCGATCTTGACCAGTAGCAGAGGTTAAGATATCAATTAGCTCGTTCTTTAACTCCAAGCCTTCCTTAAGGTCAATTTCCATGTCAGTAATTTTACCCTTAGTACCACTAGCCACTTGGTGAATCATCGTGCGTGCATGAGGTAACATGTAGCGCTTGCCTTTAGTACCACTAGCCAGCAGCACTGCACCCATCGAAGCTTGTAGACCCACGCCGAATGTCGCCACATCAGATTTTATTAGATTCATTGTATCCAAAATAGCTAACCCATCATAGACTGAACCACCGGGGCTATTGATATAGAAGTTAATATCATCATGATTTTGCTGGTCTAGGAACAATAGTTGTGCTACCACTAGATTAGCAGTCGCTGGATTAACTTCATCACCCAGAAAGACAATGCGGTCTTTTAATAGGCGTGAATAGATGTCATAGGCGCGCTCACCATCGTAGGATTTTTCTATGATAGTTGGCACTAAGTAATTTGTCGGTTTATTCATAACTCTAGCATAACAAATTAGCACTCTATTGTCTAGAGTGCTAATTAATATATTTTCTTTTACTCGTCTATGCGAACTAATCTATAGTCGTCACCGACACAAAATCCGTATGTTACTTACCGGCTAATTCTACCAACTTTGCCATAGCTTTTTCAGTAGCTAACTGCTGGGCAATCTGACGGGTGTATTCTGGTGTCTCGAACTGTTTACGAATATTCTCGTTGGTGTATCGATCGAGAATTTTGTCACGATAGTCCTTGATCTCTTCGGCAGTCACCTCGATGTGATTGTCTTTGGCAAATTGACTAATGACTAGACTATTGCGAACGCGCTTTTCAGCAGCTGGACGTAGCTCTTTCTTCTCCCACTCTTCCTTAGTCATACCTTTTTGCGATAGGTAGCCGTCTAAGTCTAGACCACGATACATCAGACCTTGAGTAAATTGTTGCTCCATCTGTGGCAACTGATCCTTGATTAATACCCCTGGAACGTCGACATTAGATTTTTCAGCTAATTCACTCAATAAATCATCCTCAAACTTCTGGCGACTTTCTGCCTCTTGACTCTGCTCTAGATTCTTACGTACATCCTTCTTCAGATCATCCATGTTCTTAAAATCTGGGGCAATACCCTTTGCAAATTCATCATTTAGCTCTGGCAATTTTAATTCATTGACCTTGTTCAGTTTAACTTTGAACACTGACTTCTGTCCTGCCAGCTCTTTGGCGCCGTATTCTTCTGGGAATGTTACATTAACGTCAAATTCTTCACCTGCCTTATGACCTTCAATACCCTCTTCAAAACCTGGGATAAAGGCTCCACTACCAAGCTTTAGCTCATAATCTTTAGCTTTACCACCTGCAAATTCTTTGCCGTTTAATAGCCCCGTAAAGTCAATGATTACTTCATCACCCTTCTTAGCAGCACGATCGACCGCAGTCTTCTCGGCAGCGTTAGTACGCAGGCGCTCAATTACTTCGTTAACTTCTTTGTCTGCTACTTTGACTTCTGGACGCTTGGTCTCTAATTTTTTAACGTCAGCCAATTTAACTGGCGGCACAACTTCGATGGTTGCCGTATATTCGATCGTCTGATTTGGTACGTACTTAGTCAAGTTAATAACCGGCTGATCTAGCGGTTGGATATCTTCCTTGTCGATTAGCTCGACCAAGGTAGCATTAACAGCTTCGTTAATCTCGACATCCGCCACACGGGCTGGATCGATCGCGCGCTCTAGCACCTCCATCGGTACATGACCCTTGCGAAAACCTGACACCTTAGCATTTCTGCCTAGACTCTCCACGGCTTTATCATGGCACTGCTTAATCATATCAGCAGGCACGACAATCGTGTATTCAAATTTATTCTTTTCAACTTCCTTCTTCTTGTAATCCATAACACTCCTATTTTATCAGATAACCGGTTAACCGTTAACTTTTGCTACTATTTGTTCAACAGATAGATGATCTTGTTCTCCGGTAGCTACATTCTTTAACTGCAATTGACCTGAGCGCGCCTCTTCTTCACCGATAAAGATCAACCACTTCGCACCCTGCTTAACAGCCGCCTTCATCTTCTTGTCCATCTTGCGATCTGTAATGTCAATCGCCACGTTAACGCCCGCCTGCCGTAAATCTGCAACATGCTTTCCGACTGATATTCCGTCAGTCAATGGAATGACATAAGTTGTGACTGTTGGTGGTAGTTCGGGAATCAAGTTATGCGCACGCAAGAACTCCATAAACATAGTCTCGCCTGGTGCAGCACCTACTACTGGCAAGGTTTCAACACCAAACATTGCAACTAACCCATCGTAGCGGCCACCGCCAAACATCGCCCGACGGTTTTCCGGAGCTTCGTCGAATGCCTCAAAAACAATACCTGTATAGTAATCAAAACCACGCATCAACCGCGGATCATAAACAGCATTGTTTACGCCTAATTGGCGCAGGTTACCCAATACCTCGATTACTGGTTTAACTGCGTCAGAATTTTTTACCGCATCAGGTAGCGTATCCAGGCTAGTCACTGCAATAATTTGATTGAGCTTATCAGCTGCATCCGCGTTATCACCAATGATTTCACGAGCTTGTACATCAAAAGCGTCGCGTGGCAATTTATCAAAGCGATCAAGCAGCTTAATCATTCGACCTGCTTGCTCATCATTTAGACCCAAGTAGTCCACCATGATATAGTTGGTTAAACGACGATCGTTGACCTTAATCGTGAACATATCGTCTGTAGCGCCAAACTGTTTTACAATGTCATGGCTCATGTGAATTATTTCTGTATCGCCAGCTAGTCCTGGTACACCAAATAGGTCAAAATTTAACTGCCAGAATTCACGTTCGCGACCATGCTGTGGCCGCTCGTAACGCATAAAGTTAGCAATGGAATAATAGCGCGCTGGTAACGGTGTCTCCTGACGCCGTGCTGCGATCATGCGCGTAACCGATGGCGTCATCTCTGGACGAATCGCTACCTTACGGCCACCACGGTCGTCAAAAGCGTAGGTCTGCTCGTTGGCAATTTCTTCACCACTTTTAGCAGCATATGTTTCTAGCGGCTCGAGCATAGGCGCCATATACTCTTGGTAGCCATAGCTTTCAACCACTTTACGCCAACCTGCAAAAATATAGTTGCGTAAACGCATGTCTGCAGGATAGAGGTCTCGCGACCCCTTGTAACTCGATAAACTCAAACTCATAACTATAGCTATTATAACATCCTATGGATTATAGCCGGGTGATAGATTTAACTATTATTTCAAATGCTGATTGAGAGCATCGCGGAGATCAGTAGCGGGAACAACGAATTTATTCCGCGCCGCCGATTGTGGTGCAATGGCATATTTAAAGCCTAGCTTCTTTGCTTCGGCAATACGTTTCTCTGCCATAGTGGCACTACGGATCTCGCCGCCTAAGCCAACTTCACCAAACACCACCGCCCCATCACGCAGTTTACGCTCAGCCGCCGCGCTAGCAATCGCCATACAAACCGCTAAATCCGCCGCACGATCATTCAATTTAATTCCGCCGACCACGTTTATAAAGATATCCTTGTCGGATAAGTCCAACTTAGTTCGTCGTTCTAAAACAGCGATCAGCAAGATTAGACGATTAGTATCAAATCCTGATGCTGCACGCTTAGCGTAGCCGAAACTAGTCTTGTTTACTAACGCCTGTATCTCTACTAGCAGTGGCCTATTACCCTCCATGCCGGCCAACACAATACTGCCATCTGTATCTGATCGCTCTGCCAGCAATGCCGCCGAAGGATTCTCGACAATCTTTAATCCTTCCTGTGTCATATCGAAAATCGCCACTTCTGAGGTTGAGCCAAAACGGTTCTTTACTGCTCGAATAATTTTGAAGCCACCATAGCGATCACCCTCAAAATTCAGTACTACATCCACCAAATGTTCTAATATCTTTGGCCCCGCAATTGAGCCATCCTTGGTAATATGGCCAACCAAAATTACTGCCGTATTTGCAAGTTTTGCTGCACGTATTATCACGTTTGCACAGTTAGTAATCTGGCTAACCGTGCCGGGTGCGCTAGCAATTTCTGCCATTGACATAGTCTGCATAGAGTCAACAATAGCCAACTCGTAATCACCACTCTGAATGGTTGTCGCCACATCATCAGCACTGGTAGTCGCCGCTAGATACAGACTGTCAGTTACCGTGGCGCCTAAACGCTCGGCGCGCAGCTTTACCTGTGATGCCGACTCCTCGCCACTGACGTATAAAACCTTTTTATTCTTAGAGATGTAGCTTGCTATCTGCATTAGAATCGTAGATTTACCAATGCCTGGCTGACCCGCGACCAGCACAACGCCACCAGGCATCAGACCGCCGCCAAGTACTAAGTCCAAATCAGCAATACCAGTGCCGATGCGGGTTGAAACTTTATCAACCTTAACATCGCGAATACATTCTGCCGAAATCCGTTTACCAGCTGAACGCGCTACTACGGACTTACCCTCCGTCATCGGTGCTTGTTCTGTTAAGCTATTCCATGCACCACAGTTTTCGCATTTACCCGCCCACTTAGGGTAGCTGGTGCCACACTGTTGGCAGACAAATTTACTCCTCACTTTTACCATTGAGTACAATTATAGCACTACAGCTATGCCTTAAGTGTTGTTGCTAATCACAAGCACTACAAAGCACTAGTTACTAGAAACCATTTTCTTTGTCTTGGTGACAGTAGCAGTTTTTTCTGTTTCGACCTGTAGAACAATTTCACCATTTTTAATGGTAGCGCGAACCATATCACCCCGCTTAATATCACCACGGATAATTTGTTCAGCTAGCAAATGCTCAAGGCTTTGCTGTACGACACGACGCAACGGGCGGGCGCCATATTTTGGACTAAAGCCTTTATCAATCAAGTAGCGCTTAACCTGACCGCTAACTACCAAACCAACACCCTTAACCGCAAGTCGCCGATTCAGATCGTCAATCATAATATCAAAGATCTGATTTACTTCAGCACGAGTCAAAGCGTTAAACATGATTATTTCGTCAAAGCGGTTTAATAGTTCTGGTCGCATCTTCTGTTGCAATAGATTCATTACTTCTTCACGATCTTGTACGCGAGCACCACCATCCTGAGCGTCACCAACCACAAAGCCAACATGTTTAGCGACCATTTCGTTGGCGCCAATATTACTAGTTAAGATAATCACGCAATTGCGAAAATCCACGGTTTTGTTATGCCCATCAGTCAATGTACCATCCTCTAGAATCTGTAGAAGAATATTGAATACATCCGGATGTGCTTTCTCGATTTCGTCGAACAAGATGACTGAGTATGGCTGACGGCGCACTTTATCAGTCAGAGTACCACCGTCATCATAACCGACATAGCCAGCTGGCGCACCAACTAGACGCGCTACTGTATGACGCTCGCTAAATTCGCTCATGTCCACTTTGATTAGACTCTTGCGACTGCCAAATACTTCATCGGCTAATACCTTTGCTAGTTCAGTCTTACCTACACCCGTTGGCCCCAAGAAGATAAATGAACCAATTGGCCGATGCGAATCTGATATACCCGCTCGCGAACGACGAATTGCATCTGCAACCGCCGACACTGCCTGTTTTTGACCGATAATCCGACGACCGATACGTTTTTCTAGGTTAACTAGCTTAACCGCCTCGTCGCGTTGCAGCTGTTCTAGAGGCACACCCGTCATTACGCTAACCGTACGTGCAACATCATTAAGTTTAATAGTCGACGCTGCACCAGCACGCTCGTCTTTCTCAAGCTTCTTAATCTGCTCGTTTAGTCGGCTAATGCGCATCTTTAGCAATGCAGCTTTCTCGTAATCTTCGTCATTAACAGCCGCCTCCATCTCGCTATTAAGCTTTTTGGACTCAGTCCTAAATTTTGCCAAGTCTTGCGATACCTTGCTAGTTGCATTAGCAATATGTACGCGCGCCGATGTCTCGTCAATCACGTCCAGTGCTTTATCAGGCTGTTTGCGTTCAGGCAGATAGCGTTGACTTAATCGCACCGCCTCCTTGATAATATTTTCATTAATCTTAACGTGATGGTATTCTTCGTATTTTGGCGCCAAACCTTTGAGAATTTTAATCGTGTCAGCTTCGTTAGGCTCATCAACCATAATTTCCTGGAAACGACGAGTTAAGGCTGAGTCTTTTTCGATAAACTTACGATACTCATCGCTAGTCGTTGCACCAATCAGACGAAAGTCGCCTCGGCTCAATGCTGGCTTCAAAATATTTGCTGCATCCATTGCACCATCATTGCCTGCCCCTGCACCTATCAGTAGATGCAATTCGTCAATAAAGACAATCAAATTTTTATCTTTCTGCACTTCACCAACAACGCGCTTCAAGCGATCTTCAAATTCGCCGCGAAATTTAGTTCCAGCTAGCAACGCTGCTAGATCTAGCTGAATAATCTTTTTATTGGCAATAAAGCTCGGCACCTCACCGCTAGCAATTCGCTCCGCTAAGCCTTCAACCACTGCAGTTTTACCAACTCCTGCCTCACCAATTAGAACAGGGTTATTCTTAGTACGACGGCTCAGAATTGTAATCATACGGTCAATCTCACGATTGCGACCAATTACAGGATCCAGCTTTCCGTCCTTTGCAATTTTAGTTAAATCACGGGAATATTTAGCCAAGAAATTAACCTTTCTTTGACCATGCGTATTACCTGGACGTTCGTCATCATTAGCGCCTGCCTCTGAACGATTAGTGCCTTCTAGGTAGTCATTTAGCTCAGCCATAATCTCCATAGTGTCGACACCAAGCTTAGTCAACAGCTGGTATGCCTTTGAATTAGTCTGTGTCATCAGACTAAACAGAATATGCTCCGTACCACAGCACTCTTGATGATACTGAGTCGCCACCTCGGCTGCCACTCTAAGTGTCATTTTTAGCGCATCCGAGAAACCTTTACTCTGACTACCCGCCCTTACAATAGTTGCTGGCGCCAAATTCATTAGTGATGCCAAATCACCGAAAGTCACACCAGCATCACCCAATATACGACAAGCCACCGATGTCACCTGATTCATCATACCTAGTAAAATATGTTCAGTACCTACTTGCTTAGCATTTGCCATATCTGAGAACATTTCAGCATGGATTAACGAGGCACGTGCGTCATCGGTTAGTTTCTTGTTGAATTCCATGTTTACATAATAGCAAATTAGCACTCCATTGTCTAGAGTGCTAATTTAGATTTTGCCATTTTTAGATATTGCAGATCTTTATTATTCCGTGGCAATATCTAGCTTGTAGCCAGTTAGAACTGAGGCTAGACGCACATTCTGACCCTGCCGGCCAATAGCAACTGATTGCTGACTGGCTGGTACAATCACCTTGGCTGTCTTAGTGTCATTGTCTAGTTCGATGCTGTTAATCTCAGCCGGGCTAAGCGCATTAGCAATGTAATTACGAATATCCGTATCATAGGTTATGATATCAATCTTCTCTGTGTCGCCAACCTCATTCATAACCGCCTGAACACGAATGCCCTTTGAGCCTACAAAAGTACCAACGGGGTCAATTTCATTGTTAGAGCTATAGACAGCAATCTTTGTACGGCGACCAGCCTCGCGTGCAATACCACGAATCTCCACCGCACCAGTTTCGATCTCTGGCACTTCTTGTTCAAACAATAGTTTGACAAAATCAGCATCACCACGCGATAGAATTATCGTTGGTCCACGATTTTCCTCGCGATCAATATTCTTTAGTAGAACGCGGATACGGCTGCCTACTAATAGGCGCTCACCTGGAATTTGTTCGCTGGCTGGCATAATACCTTCACCTCGACCCAGCTCGATGCGCACTACTCGCGGTTCAATTCGAACAATCGTACCAGTAATCAGAGTTCCGACCTTGTCGTCGTATTCGCGTGCGACAGACTCGCGTTCAAATTCACGTAGCTTCTGCACTAATACCTGTTTAGCGGTCATTGCAGCCACACGGCCAAACGTCTTAGCTTCGTATTCCTGCTCGATTTGACCATTCAGTAGAGCGTCCTTATCAATTTCCTTAGCTTTTTCTAAGGTAATTTGACCAGCACCCTCTGGCTCTTCTACTACGTCCCAGTGTACGATAATCTTTGCCGTACCATCGTTTCGATTAAGGATAGCACGCACATTCATATCGCGATCGCCATTATCACGACGCCAGGCAGCTGCAATAGCAGTTTCGATTGCCGCAACTACTTCATCTTCAGTCAGATTCTTTTCCTCGGCTAACGCATGAATTGCCGCCGACATCTGCTTGATATTCAGTCCTTCCATACTTCTCCTTTTGCATAGAAATTATTATACTTACTAAAAACTCCGACCTTACGGCCGGATTGGATATTCTTAGTATACCTAATGTTGCCATTTAACGCAATAGTTTTGCCATCCAAGGCTACGTGATACACGCCAGCTGCCAGCTCACTAAAGTTATACTTACCATTATTATCAGTGGTAGATGTAACTACTTCGTGATTATTAACATCTAATAGAACAACTTTGGTATTAGCTAGAACGTAATTAGGCATAACAGCGCCACCACTAATTAAACTGCGATTTAAATACAGAACCCCCTTAATGGTACTATCATGTGTAGCATGCAAGTTTAAGGTCGCCCTAGCGACATAACTCTCGCCCGTGTAGTTATTCTTAATACCATAGCAGAATGTTACAGTATTTTTATTGTAATTAGCAGGTAATGTGTAGCTGACTCGTTTGCCATCACTGCTAATTTTTAAGCTTCCAGTAGGCCGTCGGCATTCATCAGTATCAAGCACACTATTAATAGTCAGCTGGTCATCATTGACACCATTCGAGCCTTTCTGATTGGACAGTAGATTCAAGCTATATTCCTGAGATTTGCTGATATTATCAACATCCAGATCGATATTTACATTCTTAATTACCGCCGGATGCCACAACCGGACCTCTTTATTAACCACATCATTAGGCTCAGCAATTCGAAAAGTTTGCTTGTCAGATACTAGTCCAGTATCATTAGCTGTTATAGAATAATCCAAGTCACCAGCTGGCAACTTTTTAAATGCAAATTTGCCGTCAGTTATTGACACACTCTTGGTTCTAGGCTCGTTATACATGCGTTGAAAATAATCTGTTTCTAGATTAACTACTCCAGCTGTCAATGATTCACTATCATCCTTTTGTTTGTTCAGATTTCTATCGACATACGCCACACCCTGGATTTCTGCGGTTTCCTTGGGTTTAATCGTCACGTTAATTTTAGCTTCGTTATCTGACGTAGCTTCCCTACTAAAATATTTATCGGGGTCAGTCAAATCGCCTAACGAGCTACGGCTTACTCGACGCGCCCGTTCTTTTGCTTTCTCAATAACCAATGTTCGTTGATAGCTAGTGTCGATCTTGTAACAAATTGCATCATGACCGTACGACCCAGGATATGTATCATAACTAACGCTATGGTACGTTTCCTTATTCGCGCCTGCATCCTGGCTTTTATCATTTTGTGCGGCACTCCCTAATGTTGGACTGCAGTAAGTGTTGATCCTATCAACTGCTAGCATCTTACCATCGACACCATTTGGACCCAGATCATTATCTAGCACTTTGATGTCGTTAGTTGTTACATCGCCAATTTTATCAATATCAATCTGTAGATCGTCATCTCGAGCATGTAGTGCTTTGACCATTTTGAAGTTATAACCATCATATAGACACAAATTTAGTTTGTCAGTAGAACTGTCATTGCAACCGACCAGGGGATCAGTGAGTACACTGAAGGCTACATAGCTATATGGACGAATCGGTCTATAAGTATTCCCCGTGTAGCCAGGCTGTACTTCGGCGGTCACAACGTACCTACCTAACGGCACGTTTCGCATTTCCCATATACCATAGTCGCCTTCAGTACGCGTTTTACCAAAGAGCGATATTTTACCTGTCATTAAACCAACACTCCAAACATATATATCCCAGCCCGAGCGATCGTGGTTGCGTGGATTATCGTTTTGTTTATAATCAAGGTTATAATCGATCCATACATCACCGCGTAGAATATGACGGCCGGTTTTCGGTAGCTCAATATCTAAGTTAACTCTACCTATTTTAACTATTCCGCCTTTAGTTGTAGCTTCATAACAAAGGGAGTCTTTGCCATCCGTAAACGGCCTTACGTTATATTCTATAGTATGATCATCATGAATCGATACGCCATCAGCCAATTTAGCAGCTATACAGTCTCCGTTTGCAATATTTACTTTTTTGATTCGATCGCCCCTAGGCAAAATCGTTTCAGGTAAAGTTATACGCAAAGACTCACCAAGCAAGTCTCTCAATGTAACATCAGTGTTATAGGTAGCATACATGTTCTTACTAGGCGCAGCAAACACAGGACAGCTCAACACAGATAATATACTTATCAGAAGTACCGCCCACCTTAACTTCATAAGCTATATTTTAGCACTTATACCAAGTTATAGCCATATTTTCTCAAGGATTTATTCAGAATTGTACCTATTTTACCCGCACACATTCCTTGCCAAAGATATTCACAGTCGCATCGATTAATTGCTGGCAGGCGTTGATACCAAACGGCATTTTAATTGCTGATTTCTTATCCTTACCCAGCACTAATATGGCTTGATCCTTGCCCGTATATTCCGATAATTTCTGTTTCAAGGCCATCAATGAATTACCATCTGAAGGATCTTTGACTAGTACATACATTCGCTTCGGCTCAGCCGTATCAACTACATTATATTGCGACATGTCAATCGGTGGCGCTTTATATGCCGGCGCCTCTGCGGCATACGATGAACCACCGCCATAGCTACCACCACCGTGATAGCTACCGCTGCCAGAGCCCCTCGAGTCACCACTATGTCCACCCTGTTTACCGCGCTTACTCCACTTGTTACGCTGACCAACGGTCGACATATCAACTGGGCCCTTTTTAGTGCCAGTTGGTAGATAGCCATTTAGTATATCATCGGTAATCACCTCAATTCGGTCAGCAACAATCGACGGATCAGGCTGCTTGTTGCCCTCACGATCCTTGCCACTCACTCGCCCAACTATTTTTAGCACTGCCGACGGATCCAGATCTTTCGGCATGCTTTCGTATACACGCGGGAACACCACCACCTCGATATCCTTAGTCTTGTCTTCTACCCCTAGAAAAGCCATTTTACTGCCAGATTTCGTCGTCAGTATACGCTGTCTGGCGATTAGGCCACCAATGGTCGCTAGTGCACCATTCTGGTCAGAAGTAATGCTACCAATTGGATTCATCTGTTCTTCGAAGAAGGTTTCGTAACGGTCTAGTGGATGCGCCGATAAATATAGACCCAACAGCTCGCGCTCCCAACCTAACTGTTCCTTATCACTAGTTTGACTCGGCGACGGCACCATATCGAGATGCGACTGCGCCCGTTCCATTTCGCTAGAATCACCTAGCATCGAGAACAAGTTAGCCTGCCCCGACGCCGCCTCTTTTTGATATTTCTGCGCAAAGGAAATAATTGAGTCTAGGTTAAATAACAGATCTGAACGACTGCCGATAAAGCCGTTTGGTAGCGGTTTTTCCAGCCGGAAGCAGTCAAAGGCGCCAGCTTTAATCAGAGACTCGTAGACCTTACGGTTGCAAACACGGCTATTAACTCGCTTCGCAAAATCCTCTAATGACGCAAATGGCCCGTCCTTCTTCTTCGCCAGAATATCCTCGATAGCGGTACCACCAACACCTTTAATAGCACCTAGACCAAAACGAATTTTGTTAGTACCCGGCACAACAGCAAACTCATTAAATGACTCGTTAATATCAGGACACACCACCTGCAGCCCGAGTTTCTTACACTCGGTAATTTCGATTGTTAGACGATCGGTATTGTCTGAATCACTGGTCATCAAAGCTGCCATATAAGCATCAGGATAGTGCGCCTTTAAGTATGCCGTCCAATAAGCAATCAGTCCATAGCACGCAGCATGTGATTTATTAAAACAGTACGACGCAAAGTCCTCTAGCTCAAGCCAAAACTTTTCCATCACTTCACGGCTTGCACCCACCTTCTCGATAGCACCTTCGATAAAAGCCGGCTTCATTTTCTCGAGCAGCTTAATCTTCTTCTTTGCCACTGCTTTACGTAGGGTGTCGGCCTGACCGCCTGTAAAGCCACAGCACGCCTTAGAAATCATCATGAACTGCTCTTGATAAACCAAGACACCGTAGGTTTCTTCGAGCTGTGGTTTCATTGAAGGGTGCGGATAAGAGATTGGCTCTTCACCGTGTTTACGTTTAATGAAAGTATCTATAAACTGCATTGGACCCGGGCGATAGAGTGCCACCATTGCGATAATATCCTCAAAATGAGTCGGTTTAAGCTCCTTCAGATAGCGTTTCATGCCCGCCGATTCAAGCTGGAATACACCAGTCGTATCACCACGTTGCAGCAACTTATATGTTTTCTCGTCATCGAGTGGTAAATGCGTTAGATCAACATTTTCATGGTAGACCTTGCGAATAATACGACGGCAGTTATCAATAATCGTAAGGTTTGATAGACCCAAGAAGTCCATTTTTAGTAAACCCATTTCCTCAACCTGCGGTGCTGGAAATTGCGTCGACACAACGCCTTTCTGTGCCCACTCTAGCGGAATAATATCAATTAACGGCTCTGGCGCAATCACAATACCACAGGCATGCACACCGTGACTACGAATCGTACCTTCCAGCTGCATTGAATAGTCATAAACCTGCTTAGCCGTCGGATTAGTCTCGTACTCTTTTCGCATGTCGGCGTCGGACTTTAGCATGTCTTTCAGTGTACCTATATGCGCCGACTGTGGACCAGTTGGCACCAATTTACTCAGGCGATCAGCCTCGGCATACGGTACCTGTAATACACGCGCCACATCCCGCACTGCTGAACGCGACGCCATAGTGCCAAATGCCACAATGTTACATACATGGTCATGGCCATATTTATCAGCACAATATTCAATAATTGCATCACGACAGGTATCCTGCATATCCACATCGATATCAGGCATTGATATGCGATCTGGGTTCAGAAAACGCTCAAACAGCAAATTGTATTTTAGTGGATCAAGGTCGGTAATACGAATGCCATACGACACAATAGATCCAGCAGCCGAACCACGCCCTGGACCGAAAACATAGCCTTGATTCTTACCCCAGTTAATAAAGTCCTGCACGATTAAGAAGTAGCCCTCGTATCCCATCGAGCCAATCACGCCCAGCTCCATCTCTACGCGCTCGCGCACCACGTCAGGCAACATTGGCTTAATATCTTCGACCTCGTATTTCTCGGCTTCTTCTAGCGTCATGCCGTTATAGCGCACTAGCAGACCTTGATACACCAACTTATGAAAATAGCTGTGTTCAGTTTCACCCTCTGGGATACCCGGAAACTTCGGAATCAGAATGCGCCCCAGCTCAATCTCAACATTACAGCGGTCAGCTACCTTACGCGTATTAATAATGGCTTCAGGACAGTCGTCCTTCCAATGGTCAATAATATCGCGCGGATCAGTTAAGTGCAGCTCAAAGTCAGACAGCGACATACGATTAGTGTCTGACAGGAATGATCCCGTGCCAACACATAGTAGAATTTCATGCGCCTTCTGATACTCGTGAGTTAGATAGTGGCCATCGCAAGTTACTACTAGTGGAATATCCAGCTCTTTACTCATCTTCATCAGACCGTTATTGATGGTTTCTTGCACCTTCCAGTGTGTATGGCTCTTAGGGTGACCATGATCCTGCATCTCTAGATAATAGCGATCGCCAAATACGGATTTGTACCACTTAGCAACCTCAACTGCTTTATCATAGTCACCGGTTTTTAGAGCCACGCCGACTTCACCCGATGCACAGCCCGATAATACAATTAGCCCATCATTGTATTTTTCTAGCAGCTCATGATCAACACGTGGCTTGTAATACATACCCTCAAGATTAGCCGTCGAGCTAAGACGCATCAGATTCTTAAAGCCAGCATTATTCATAGCCAGCACAGTCAAGTGAAAGCGTTGCTTGTCTTTCGCAGGATCACGATCGCGCATGTGTCGTGCTGCTACGTAAGTCTCGATACCTAGAATCGGCTTAATACCCGAAGCCTTAGCTTTCTTGTAGTAGTCAAGTACACCGGAAAGAGTGCCGTGGTCTGTAATAGCTGCGGCATCCATGCCGAATTCCTTACATTTATCAATCAAGTCTTGTAATTGCGTCAGACCATCCAGCACACTATACGTCGTGTGGTTGTGTAGATGCACAAAATCGTTCGGCTTCCAGTCATAATTTTTGTAATCAACACCCTCACTCATTACCATAAATTATAACACAAGCAGACTGCTCTTCCACATGAAGACTTAACCGGCTATCTATAGTAGATCACCAACTACTTTCGATACTCTACTGAGTGAATAAGCGGATCAGTTACTGCCTTCATCCATGGGAAGAAATCAGTAGTCTTGCTAACCACCCATAGCATAACCGCCACCACAATGGTACCACCAATAAAGGTACCCAGGCCGAAGGCAATACCGCGTAAAAAATTTGTCAAAACTACTTTGCTACGGTTGGCAACATAAACATCCTCAATTAGTTCTTGTAATTCATTGCGCTGCGACTCTGTAAAGCCTTTTGACTTAGGCTGTTTAATAGCTGCGCTAGTAGACGGTTTCTTCATAATGGCATTATAGCAAAAACTCCCCTCTCGTCAGAAAGGGGGAGTGGCTAATAGACTAACGAATGCTGTCGTCTATTCTTCATCTAGTTCACGCTTGATGTCGTGCTTAGTCTTTTTGGCTTCTTTTATAGCCGCCTTCTTCTCTTTGTCAAAGAATTTCTTAGTATCTTCAACGCGAGCCGAAGTAAACTCCTTTGCGTCGTCCAGCTTATCCGAGGCAAAGTCCTTGACATCAGCTAGCTTATCACTAGCTGTATCTTTTAGTTCACCTGCCTTGCGGCTGATATCAGCACGAGTTTCCTTACCTGACTTTGGCGCAGCTAGAATACCAGCAATTGCACCAGCTGCCATACCAATTAGAGCGCCGATGGCGAACTTACCTGCACCAGAACTTCTCTTCTCAGTCATTTTGTGTCCTCCTTTTTGTTATATAACTACGTATATATTTTACCACAATGCGTGCGATTATAGTAGGTCTAGCTAGCTGCCCTAGCGTTCCCACTAAGTTACTTAGCCCAGCCGCACCTTCGCGAAGGCTATCGCTAGCTTCTTCGATATTTTGCGTAATGCGATTAATTCGACAAGATACCTTAATACACATAGCCAACAACACAATCCCCAGTATCAGAAAAATGCCCAGGAATACTGCCAAAATAATTACAAGTATTTGAAATGCATCCATATTTAACACCTACAACACGTTAATAATCATAGCTACCCGTGCCACTATTGAACTGCTGATATTGAACAGGGTTTCTATAAGTTGGAGTATTAATATTACTAGTAACAGCAACTGAAACGATTGATAGTAGTAGCGCCACGCCCGCTATAGCAACACCGACCGTAGGTAGTAGGTTAGGCTTCAACTGAGCTTTCTCGAACTTATCAATCATCACGCCATAAGCATAGGCGCCCGCCGCCAAAGCGAGTGCTGGTAGAAATGTGCCTAGTAGATAGTCATCCCAGCTGTATTGAATCATGCTAGCCTTTAGAAGCATTTCTAATAGAGCGGCTGCCGCGACCGCAATACCAAATATAGCTAGTAGCTTAGCCATAAATTTAGCCACACTGTTAACTTTCTTGTAAAAATCACTCGATGCCAATTGTGCAACATCAGCCGAATGAGCCACTTTATTCATGGCATACATCGACACAGCACCGGCTACTGTTGCTATTACGGCCGTATCTACCAAGCCACCAATTACAGGTACAGCCATCGATACATTAAAGAACCGCATAATTCCGCCAATCAAAGCTGCGGCGCCTAGTGTCATTGACGTAGCAAACCCAATTACAGTGCCGGCATATGTCGCATAAAGACTAGCCCCTGGACGCTTACTCTCCATATTCACTCCTCCTAGTTAAAGCTTATGGCAATATTATATCATCATTTTTTACGATGTTCACTAATTCTATCTAGACGCCTCTGAATGTCTTGGATGGTATCACGCAAATCGGCTGCTTTTTCGAATTCAAGGTTAGCGGCAGCCAGCTCCATCTGTGAGGTCAAGTCATCAATTAAATTCTTATACTCATCGGTCGGAATTTTATTAAGATTAAGCTTCGGTTTCTTGTCATTATCTTTGGCGGGAATAATAGCGCGCAGACCCTCGTCAATTGCTTTCGCTACCGAATGCGGTGTAATGCCGTGTTCCTCGTTGTATCGATTCTGAATTGTACGGCGGCGCTCAGTCTCGTCAATAGCCTCACGCATCGAGTCAGTAATCTGATCGCCGTACATGATCACCCTACCCTCAACGTTACGAGCAGTACGGCCGATCGTCTGGATTAGCGCCGGTACGCTACGTAAGAAACCTTCTTTGTCGGCGTCAACAATACATACCAACGATACTTCCGGTAAATCCAAACCCTCACGCAGCAAGTTAATGCCAACCAGCACGTCGTATACACCCGCACGCAAGTCTTTCAAAATATCGCTACGCTCTAGGGTATCTATATCGCTATGAATATATGCCGTTTTTATACCATTCTCAGTCAAATAGTCCGACAGATCTTCTGCCATGCGCTTTGTCAAAGTTGTCACTAGAACACGCTGCCCCTTACTAATGCAGCTCTGAACCTCATTCATAATGTCATCTACCTGATGCTCAGTTGGTCGTACCTCAATCTTTGGATCCAGTAAGCCCGTTGGTCTAATCACCTGCTCGACTGGTTTTGGCGAACGATTTAGTTCATATTCGCCTGGGGTAGCACTTACAAACACCACTTGATTAATATGACCCTCGAACTCACTAAACGTCAGCGGGCGATTGTCTAATGCGCTCGGCAGACGAAAGCCATACTCAACCAGCGTTTCCTTGCGTGCACGGTCACCGTTATACATACCACGCACCTGCGGAATAGTCATGTGTGATTCGTCGATTAACATTAAGAAATCGTCAGGGAAATAATCTAACAAAGTCGCTGGTTGTTCGCCTGGTTCACGCCCTGTTAGGTAGCGCGAGTAATTCTCAATTCCCTTTACAAAACCAGTCTGCTCCATCATCTCGACATCATATTTAATTCGCTGAGTTAGACGCTGAGCTTCGAGATACTTTTGATGATCATTGAAGAATTTCACCCGCTCTTCATACTCATTCTTAATATTCTGAATAGCATGCTTCAACTTATCTTCTGGCGTCACGTAGTGACTAGTCGGAAAGATACGCACTTCATCAGGATAGTTCAACACTTCGCCTGTTAGTGGGTCGATTTCTAGAATTCGCTCGACCTCATCCCCAAAAAACTCAATGCGGTACGCCGTTTCGCGACCAGAAGGAAAGATGTCGACTGTGTCGCCACGCACGCGAAAAGTACCACGTGCAAAATCCATATCGTTGCGGTGATATTGAATATCATTAAGGTGTCGAATAAACTTCGCCTGCTTATAGCGCCCGCCCCGCTGCAGATTAATTGACATTTCGGCATAATCTGCCGGTGAACCAATGCCGTAAATACAACTAACCGATGCAACAATAATAACATCTCGCCTGGTCAACAGCGCCGAAGTCGCCGCATGACGCAAACGGTCAATTTCTTCATTTATGCGGCTGTCTTTCTCGATATAAGTATCACTACTAGCAATGTAGGCTTCCGGCTGGTAGTAATCAAAGTAGGACACAAAGTAATGCACCTCATTTTCCGGGAAGAATTGCTTAAACTCTGAAAACAATTGCGCCGCCAGCGTCTTGTTGTGAGCTAATACCAACGTAGGCTTACCGATATTCTGAATTAAGTTAGCCATTGTAAATGTCTTACCTGATCCAGTTACACCTAATAAGGTTTGAAATTTTTCGCCAGCACGCAGGCCATTAGTTAATTTAGTAATAGCCTCCGGTTGATCACCGGTTGGTTGAAACTTAGAGTGCAGCTTGAATTCATTTGACATTTATTATATTATAGCGCAATTTCATGGATATCCATCGGCTCAAGCTTAGGTTGGCCACGCAAAATACCCGACTTTGCACCAACGTACTGTACCACCGAAGACGAGTTAGCGGCAGCAAAGTGGATGGCATCACGTAGACTATCACCCAAGGCATAACGCAGAGTAAAGCCTGAGCAAAACGCATCACCAGCACCCGTACGATCTACGGATTCGCGTGTATCTTTGTACAGTCCCGCACGCAATGTCTGTTGACCATCTGTTACTATGGAGCCATTTGCACCATCAGTAATAATAACGACTGGACAATATTGACGTAAGTTAGTCAATAGTTCCTCTAATGTATCACCTTCTACGATGCGCTGTGCTTCTTCTTTGTTAACCGATAATATTTGAACATGCCGCAGCACTTTCTTTAGTTTCTCAGGATGATCTAATTCGATTGCACCGGGGTTAAGAGCGATCTTGCAGTGATTCTTGACTGCAAAATCAATAACTTTATCGTAAATTTCAAAGTGGTTAACCATTGATGTCATATAGATCCAATCAATTTTACGATTCAGTTTGCCAAAATCAAAATCTTCAGGTGCAAAATACATACCACAGCCACGATAAGTAAAAATCGTTCGTTCGCCATTAGGCGCCAGTAGGATTGTCGAATAGTCAGTGTGGTATTTGTCGCTAATGGCCAGCGCGGAATAATCAACACCTTCATCAGCATAACATCTTAAAGCTGCTTGCGCCGGCATGTCCATACCAACCTTCCCCATGAATGTCACCGGCTGTCCGCCACGAGCAAAAGTTACCGCAGCATTTGATGCGCCGCCGCCAACTTCGTAATCAATACTGTTAACATAAATCTTTTGCCCCAGTTTAATGTCGTAGAAACATTCTTCGGGATTACGGCAAACCGGCACAATACCGTCGACGTTACTTAGATACACGTCTTGTGTTGTTGAGCCAATCGCTAAAAAACTCACTTGATCGTCTAACATATTTCTCCTTTTTATTTTAACCATTAACCAATTAATCGAGATACTACTGATTTAACAACGTCATAATCTGATTAGTGATGCCTTCAACATCCAACTTGTAGTAGCTTAATAGCTCATCACACGTGCCCGATTGGCCATATTTATCGTTAATAGCCAAGCGCTTGAAAATACGTGGCGTAACACCGGCTTCTAACAGTAGCTCTGCTACCGCTGAACCAAGTCCGCCTGTTGCTTGATGCTCCTCTACTGTTACGCAAATCGAGTTCTTTCCTACTTCGCGTAGAATTGTTTCGCGATCTAGCGGTTTGATAGTTGGCGCGTGCACTACTGAAGCATTAATACCTTGCTCTGCTAGCCGATTAGCAGACAGCATTGCATTACCCGTCATTGATCCTGTTGAGACTATTGTAATTGACGCCTCGTCGTCTGGGCGCACCACATAAGCCTTGCCGACTTCAAATGGAGCATCATCCGCACTAAAAGTTGGAAAATCTGCTCGTGGCAAGCGTACATAAGCTGGATGGTCATATCCCACCAAAGCTTGCGCAACTTTCTCTGCCTCTACCGCGTCGCCTGGCGCAATCACTGTCATATTTGGCAGCACCCGCATCAAGGCAATATCTTCTAGCATTTGATGCGTTGCACCATCAGGCCCAACGTTAACACCCGTATGACTACCTACAATTTTAACCGGCTGATTGTTTAAGCAAATCGTCGTACGTATTTGCTCCCAGTTACGCCCCGGACTGAACGCCGCATACGCCGCTACGAAAGGAATTTTACCAGCATGCGCCATGCCCGATGCTAACGTCACCAGATTTTGCTCCTCGATGCCAGTCTCGATAAACCGTTCTGGTAACTGCTCGTGGAATTCACCAAGACCCACCGAGCTTCCAAGGTCGGCTGTTAGAGCCACCACTTTGTCGTTATTCTTGGCTGCTCCTGCTAGTCCGTGACCAAAGGCCTTACGCAGCGAAGCTTTTTGCACGTTGCCCTTAACAAAATCTTTATCCAACTTATACATTACGCCAACTCCTTCAGTGCTAACTCTGCTTGCTCGGCGTTCGGTGTTTTACCATGCCAATGATAATCACCCTCCATAAAACTAACACCCTTAGCGGGAATAGTTTTTGCGATGATGGCTACTGGCTTATTTGACTTGCCAGTTTCACCTAGCGCAGCTAAAAGCTCAGCTGGGCTATTGCCATCAACAACCTTAGTTTCGAAGCCGAAGCTTGCCCACTTATCAGTCAATGGCTCAAGTGGCATAATTTTCTCTGTTCCGCCCGACAGCTGTATTGAATTACGATCGACAAATAGCGTCAGATTGTCTAGCTTGTTCTTGCCAGCAAACAGCGCCGCCTCCCAAATATTACCTTCGTCTAGCTCACCATCGCCTGTTACTACATAAACATGCGGTTTTTCATTACGGTCTAGATATTTCTTAGCGTAAGCATAGCCTGCCGCCTGCGACAAACCACAACCTAATGGACCAGAGGTAGATTCTAGATATGGCAACATAGTGCGTTCAGGGTGCCCCTGCAAACGCGAGCCAAATTGGCGCAATGTCATCAGCTCGTCATCACTAATAGCACCGATTTCCGCTAGCGTTGCATATAAGACTGGGCACGTATGGCCAGCCGACAAGAACAACACATCCCTATTTGGATCAGTAGGATCTTTCGGGTCATAGTTCATAACACCGCCACAGTATAATGTAGCAAAAATATCCGCTAGATCTAGCGACCCAGCCGTATGGCCACTACCGGCATGTGCTAACATTTTAATAATGTTTCGCCGGATATTCTTAGCATGCTTCTGAATGTCAGCAATTTTATCTTCTAATGCGTTCATGGCTATATTATACCATCATTAAGCTACGCCAGCCTGCCGACTAATTAAGTGCCGCAACAATATCACGGTAAGCATCCTCGGCTACTGGCGCCTTACTAATAGCGCTGCCAACGTTGATTATATCGACGCCCGCCGTTGCAATCTGCTTAACATTATCAGCATTGGCACCACCATCCCACTCAATGGCAACTTGCCTTTTGATAGCTTTAATTAATGCAACTTCTTTTAGCTGAGTTAAATCAGCTTCGCCGCCTTGGTATCCTAAATGACCACCAAAGATCAATACACTGTCCGCCGTTTTAATAATCTCCGCAATATCACTTGGTTGAGTACTAGGCAGCAGGGCTACACCACCCTGAATGCCAAATTTCCGTAGATGCGTAAATATCTTAGGCAATTTACTAGCCGCATCATTACTTTCTGCATGTAAAATTACCTTGTCTGGGCCGAGCGAGACAATCTGATCCAGCCAGTCTAGCGGATTCGCGATCATTAAATGTAAATCTATTTTAGTGTTTCGCTCTTCAGGCTTCGGCCAATATAGTTGGTTAAGGTTAATAGTCTGGCTAGGAGTAAACTTACCATCAGTAATATCAATATGAATTCGTGGCGCATACTTTAAAAAGTCGTCCATGCGAATTTCATAAATCGAGGTGTCGTTAGTTGTAATAGTCGGCTCAATAATTGTCATACTGCACAAAACTAAATTTCGTCTAATTCTTTATTGCGACGGATGTAACGCTCGGCAGCCGCAAACGGTGTAGTCAAAAACGCATCTACGATGTCCTTCCATAGCGCTTCATTCCATGACTTGTCCAAAACACGCGCTGGCAGACAAAGACAGTTTGCGTCATTGTCGTTACGACCATATTTAGCATCATCAACCGACGTTGCCACAATGGCTCTCACGCCTTTGATACGATTAGCAGCCATAGCCATACCTTGACCACCACCACATATTAAGATTGCCACATCAATATCGTTTTCTTCGTCAACAAGCTTCTTAGCTGCCTGATTAGCAAACTGGGGGAAGTCGTCGTCTAAATCTAGCTCGGCACTACTAAAATCACCACCAACCTGATAGCCCCTTTTAGCCAAATAATCTTTTATCTTGTTTTTTAGATAATAACCTTGATGGTCAGCACCCAAATAAATCATTTATTTGCTCCCATGTCGTTTAGATAATTTATGACGATCCTTATTAGCTTGTCGTGGCTAGTTAGCAGATCATTTGGCAAGTCGTCTACTGGATAAAAATCGCCGTCTTCACTACTGGATACAAAAATATAATGAATCCGCTCTATCACCGGCCCACGTCCGTAATCATGAATGAAGGTATCTGGGACTAACCGAGGCTCACTTTCAACTGTCGTATGACTGAGCTCTTCTTGTACAACCTTTTTTGGCCTATCTGACAAACTATCACCAGGACGATAAATCTGACCTGGGCAATGCATTAGTCCACCGAAGAAGGGGTCTGAATCAGGTCGCCGAGTTAACAGAACCTCATACCCACCATCCAGGGTGCGCCTTAGTGGAACTACCTCGGCAGCAGTCAAAACCGACAGCCTTGACAGAGAATAGAATATCTGCTCTGGCAAGAAGCCCGGCTCTAGTGAGTCTAGAGCCGCAGCTACATTTAATATTTCGTTGTTAGTTAGCGACATTATTCCGCCACGCTCTTAGCGACGTCAGCTGTTAATTCTACTAGGCGATTCGAGTAGCCCCACTCGTTGTCATACCAAGCCACAACACGCAGCAGATTACCATCGGTAACAGCTGTTAATGGCAAGTCAACAATTGATGAGCAAGGGTTACCAATGAAGTCGCTACTAACCAAATTCTCATCAGTGGCATCTAGAATGCCTTGGTAATAGTCTTCTTTAGCGGCCTTACGGAACACTTCATTGACTTCTTCAGCTGTTACATCGCGCTTCATCAGAGCAGTAATATCAGCAATCGAAGCAACTGGAGTTGGTACACGTAAGCTTAAACCACCAAACTTACCCTTTAAACTCGGAATAGTTTCAGTTGCAGCAATCGATGCGCCAGTTGTGGTTGGGATTATATTGGTTGCAGCACTGCGCATACGACGCTCATCCCGATGAGGTGCATCCAGCAGACGCTGGTCAGATGTGTATGAGTGGACGGTAGTCATCATAGCCTTTTCAACACCGAAGTTATTCTCTAGGACAGACATAACCGGGGCGATACAGTTGGTTGTGCAAGAGGCGTTACTGACAATGTCACCAGCGTCAGCCAATGCGCCATCGTTAACACCTAGTACAATTGTCGTTGCACCCTCGCCTTTAGCTGGAGCGCTGATAACAACCTTCTTAGCACCAGCCTCAATGTGTGAACGTGCCTTGTCTGGATTGACAAAATGTCCAGTCGACTCGATTACCGCATCAATGCCGAGCTCACGCCACGGTAGATTATGTGGATCGGTTTCGCCGTAAACACGATACTTTTTACCGTCGACAATAATGTTTTGATCGTCGCTACTGACTTCGTGGTCGTAGATACCATACGTTGAGTCATACTTTAGTAGATGCGCCAATGCGCCTGGCGTCACCAAGTCATTGATAGCCACTACTTCAATATCGTCGCGGTTCAGTGCAATTTTAAACGCATTACGACCGATACGGCCAAATCCATTAATTGCAATCTTTTTTACCATGCTAAATGCCCTCCTAATTTCCCTTATGTTTATATAATATCAGCCCTATCACTCCAACGCAAGCAACTTTATTCAGCTATACTCCGGTATTTGGCGCAGATATTTTACTATTAGTTGACTTAATTTTATTAGGATTGGTTGATAACAAAGTGCTCTCGCCTTGCGCCTTAAGGTTATTATTTAATTTGTTATTGGATTGCAACCGCTTGCTCAATACGTCCACCATATCTTTCAGCGCATTATTGTCCGGCAATTTCTTGTCGTTGTCTGTGGAGCCAGGCTTTTTATTAGGATTAGGTGCTGGTTTATCGTCAGTAGTATCGTTTTTATTATCGCCACCGCCTTCGTTGCCATTACCCGGAGAATCTGGATCTGGCTTAGGATCTGGCGTTGGGTCATCGTAAGTATAAGTACCCAGCAATATCTGATTGCCATCTATATCATGTTCTATAACATTAACCGTACCTTCGCGGACTTGACCTGGCACAACTACGGATATAGTCGTATTATCGCCATCTTTATATTTAATATCATCAGAATCCACGTCGCTACCGCCAAAACTGATATAGTCGATCTGACCACCCTCTTCACCCGTATCGTAGATTAGTTCGGGCGTAATGTCACGCGTTCGCGACACATCATCAATACTATCGTGTGTACTTGTCTCAAAAATACGCCCTGATGCCGTCAAACCGATTACGGTACCCAATGAACTGCTATCTTTGACTGGCTTGATAAACATGCGTTGCACCACTTCACCCTTAGGTAGCGAGTCAAGCGCAATATAGTCATTACCCCTGTTAGAATACAGCATATATATCTGACCTGAGTCAGTTAAAAAGTAACATGCATCATAGCCATCCATCATTACTTGTTTAATCGGCGAGCCAATCGGAAAGCCCGGCAACGGATTTGACTTACTAGGATTATCCTGCCACGAAAACCCAAGGTTACTGCGTGAGGCTAAAATCGCCATTTGATTATGTCCATCGCCACCAGTGTCGCCCGCTGCTACAAAATCCAGCCCATTCATATCATTAAATAAAAAGCCTGTATCTCTAGCATTGCCTTGACTATTCCATGTAAATAGCTTACTACCATCAGTTAGAATCGCCACGTGACTGCCATATGGCGAGATATCATAATCCTTGAGATGCTGATTTGGCAAGCCACTTATTGCCTTGGCGCAGGGTAAACCCTTCTTGCAACCGCTATTCTCGTCCTGTACAGCCAGACCCTTACTCTTCCATGCAAATAGCTGTTCGCTACTGCGCCCGCCATTAGGATTAATATTGGCTGTCTTGATAATTGCTTCCGTGTTGCCTTTAGAACGATCAACCTTTACCGATTCTGCGGTTTGACCGTGCATGCCCCGCAATTTAGTCGGAGAAATCTGATCATCACCCCACCAATAGACTCTGCCGCGATTGGTTAAAGCAAATGATGAAGTAGCGCCAGCTGCCACTGCAATTACTCGCTCGATTTCATTACTACCATTATCGTGAATGAGATTTGTTATATCGTAAGCCTGCTTGTCGGTTGTCGAATCAGTTGTATTATTACCCAACTGACCGTGTTTATTATTGCCCCAAGTTAGCAATGTTCCATCGTCCAATAGTGCTACATAGTGTTCGTCGCCAACACCCAGGCTAACAATTTTCCCTAACGATTTATAAATAGGACCATAAAAGTTTACATTAGATATTTCAATAGTTTCACCACCCGCTAGTTTACCTGAATTCTTCGAAAAGGTCGTTTGAGCGGATTCATCAATCCATGGCACTGCATTTGCCGTTAATGGCTGGAACGCCATCATTATAACTGCAACTATAATACCTACTCCTCGCCAGTGTGAATAGCCCCTTAACAAATCTCTACTCCTTTCAACTTCATTTTTGTATTTTTTCATATGTTTACGTTCATATTATCATACGGTTTATTTTCAGTCAATCAATAGCTAGATTGATGATATAATATAAACATATGAAAGAAGCAACAGAATTTCTAAAACTCGCACACAAAAAATTCCCTGATAGTGACGACTTTCAGAAAATTTCAGTTGCGCTAGACTTTGCAACCAAAAAACATGAAGGACAAAAACGACTGAGCGGTGAGCCCTATATCATTCACCCAATTGCGGTCGCCACTATCCTGTGTGAATGGAATATGGATCGTGATTCAGTGGTTGCTGGATTATTGCACGACGTAGCCGAGGATACCGGTACAGACTTAAAGGAAATCGCCGATAAGTTCGGAGAAGACGTTGCACTATTAGTCGACGGTGTTACAAAGATCAGCAAGGCTCGCAGTGGACGTGATGACATCACGCACTACCTACCGCGAACTAAAGACAACTTAACAAAGCTACTCGTCGCCATCGGCGCAGATGTTCGCGTTATTATTATTAAACTAGCCGACCGCCTGCATAATCTACGGACGCTACAGTTCCAGTCGCACGAAAAGCAGCTAAAGAAAGCACGCGAGAGCCTAGAGGTTTTTGGGCCATTGGCTGATCGATTAAACATGGGACGCGTTCGCGTCGAAATCGAAGACTTAAGCTTCAAATATCTAGCACCTAAGCGTTATGAAAAATTAAGAAAAACCATCGACGAACGCTTAGCACAGAGCAAGCAGACTATTGATCAAGTACGCGACGAAGTAAAGAAGCGCCTAGCCGATGAACATATTCCTGCTAGTATAGATGGCCGCATCAAGTCGGTTTATTCGTTGCATAAAAAGTTAACTAAGCATGCCAATATGGATGATATTTACGACATCATGGCACTGCGTATCATTACTGACGATATTTCATCGTGTTATTTAATCCTCGGCATCCTACATCAGATGTACACACCAATGCCCGGCCGCATCAAGGACTATATTGCACAGCCCAAACGCAACGGCTATCAATCGCTACACACTACCGTAACAACACCCGAGGGTCAGGTTGTAGAGTTTCAAATCCGCACCAAGCAGATGCACGAGTACGCCGAACGCGGTCTCGCTGCCTCGTTCCATTACAACGAACATAAGTTAAAAGATGCTTACAGCAAGGGTGGCTTAGCACCAATGCCTGCCGACCTTAGCTGGATTCACGAACTTCAGTTAGCCGCCGCTAAATTACGCGCCGGCAAAGAAGTTGACTTCGATGCGTTTAAAGTCAATCTGTTCTCGGATCGCATATTTGTCTATTCGCCAAAGGGTGATATTTTCGATTTGCCAGCAGGGTCATTACCACTAGATTTCGCCTATCAGGTGCATTCAGATGTTGCAGCGCAAGCCGCTGGTTTCAAAGTTAACGGCAAGATGGTACGCTTTGACACACCTTTGAAGTCAGGCGATACCGTTGAAGTAATTACTCGCAAAAACGTTATTCCACATGTCGATTGGCTAAATAAGATAGCAACTACTCATGCCCGTCGCAAGCTACGCAATCAACTAGGGAAGAATAAAGATTAAACCTCTCTGTAGACAGAGAGCACTGTCCAATGACACTTCAATAACAGCTTGACACAAGCCCAGTCTTCACTTTAAATAACATGGCTTATTAATTTAATATCCCGTCCTAACAGAACGGGATATTTATTGCTAATTATCGATCGCTAATATCTATTTATTCTGCCAGCGCTTTTGAGCTTCCTTGATTACAGCTTTTGCCTCATCTAAACCTTCAATACCCTTCACTTCAGTTGATCCAGGCTTCTTTAGATCCTTGTAGTGCGAGAAGTGAAATTCAATTTGCTTCTTTAGCTGCGCCGGTACATCGTCAATTGTCTGATATTTATCACCCGTCTCACGGTCATCAGCTGGCACAACAATTACTTTATCATCAACATCTCCGCCATCGACAAACTTTAGTACGCCTAGTACGCGCGCCTTCAAGGTAACCCCTGTTGGCAGTGGCTCATCAGTTAAAATCAATACATCTAGCTCATCACCATCCTCGTCTAGCGTTTGTGGAATAAAGCCATAGTTCGTTGGCTTGGCAAACACTTTTGGCTCAACACGGTCCAATGCCATCACCTTTAAATCACGACGCCACTCAATTTTATTATTGCTACCCTTCGGAATTTCATTTACCACATTGATAACGCCGCCATCAACATCACCGGCATCCAGAACCTCGTTCCAATCCATAATATCTCCTATCGTTTAAGTTTTACTAGCTATAATTATACAACTCTGCGCACAATCAGACAAAACACAACTAGTGCATAAACTGCTTTATAGCATCCAAATCACTCGACTTGGTGCCATACTTATCGATTGTGCGTCCAAACTCGTCACGAGACTTAATAGAATCAATTTCTTCTTCTGTGTCATTTTTAAACTTCTGGATGTCATCATAGATCTTCGCAGCCTCTCGCGCCGCCTGCTCAGACTGAGTCTTAGAATCCTCAGCTTTTTGCATAATCTGTTTAACAATAGCTTGCGCATCTTCAAATCTGGCAACTTTGCCATCCTTTGGCGGGTTTTCGATAAACTCGTTAACAGATTGGTCAATCGCAATGTCGTCAGTATGATTATGTATCGTGTCGTCAATAGCACCCAATACAGAACGAGCTGCTTTCATCGCGCGTTCCGTTACAGCGTCATATTCACTGGTATACGTCTTTACAAAGTCCATTTTAGCTGGATCTGTAACATCTAGAGTCGGATCACAAGATCCCTGATCGGACGCAGGCTTATCGGTCGGTACTGCCACTGGTTCAGGCACTGACTCTGGCACTGGCGTTGGTTCAGGTGTTGGTTCTGGTGTTGGTTCAGGGAACTGCTCCATGACTTTCTTAAAATCACCTACGCCAGATTTATCGCTGGTACTAATCGTGTCGTTTTTAACTAATTCCTCTCTAATACTGCCTGATTTATTAGCATCAGCATTAGCATTCATGCCAATACCGAATGACGCCAGCGGATCCAAAGTGTTTGAATCATGCAAAGTCTGACCCGACGGAACCATCGTTACATTATCGCCATCAGTCGGCTTAATCCTCGTATCGTCACTCGCGTCACTATTATTGGAAAATACAGTTGGTATATCCACGTGCCCTCCCTAAATTAACTTATTTAGTATATTAACATAAACACTTCAAAATATTCAAGTCTATCGAATATTTGATATAATACATAGCAACATGTCTATTCGGGTAAAGTTGCTGCTACCACAAGATTACATCAGCACAGCTACAAAGCTTGTCCGCAATGCTAAGCAACGTATCGGACTAGTATCGCTCAGCCTGTTCCGCGACTTATCAACCTCTGAATTAATTGGCGCCGTCATGGACGCAGCAAAACGCGGCGTTGACGTACACGTGGCAGCAGACTTCGTAACCTTTGTTTATGCACAGAAGCACCGCATTCTATCGCCGGGTTTCTTACTTGGTGGCGATAACCGCGCAGCCGATCAAATTCGGCGTGACTTTCGCCAAGCTGGTGCACGTTTTACTTGGCTAGGAGGCTACAATGTTCCTATATTTGTTGGTCGTACCCATTCTAAATGGTGCATTATCGACGACACAGTATTTGCATTCGGTGGAGTAAACACCGAAGACATCGCCATTACTAAACAGGCAGACTATATGCTCGAAATCACCGACCCCAAACTAGCCAACCAGCTTTGGCGTGAGCAAATTCACATTGAGCAAGTAGATCGACACCTTGAACGCCGTTATAACCGCACAATTAAAACTGACTACGGTACCGTACTAGTTGACGATGGGCGATTAGTTGATTCCATTATTTATAAGCGCACATTAGCCCTCGCGCAACGAGCCAAGTCTGCCGTACTAGTATCGCAGTATTGCCCTAGCGGTAAATTAGGTCGAGTGATTCGAAATATAGACTCGAAGATTTACTTTAACCAGAAGAATCTGACTAACGACAAGCTAAATAAGCTCTTGATCGGTTCAAAAAGCCTAATAAATCGAGTTGACAACCAGTATCATCGGAACAGGTATATCCACGCTAAGTTCGTTATCTTTACCATGCCTAATGGTCAAGAAATTGCTGTTACTGGGTCACATAACTTTACCACCACCGGCAGCGCACTTGGTACGCGCGAAATAGCTCTAGAGACTAGCGACGCCAGCATCATCAAGCAGCTCAAACAATTCCTACATAAAGAAATTGAATAACTAGCTAATTCTAGAATCGTCAATTGCCTGTTCGGTCTTCTCGTCCACACGATCACGCGGATTAAGCGCAATTGTGCTAGATAACCGTGTACCCGATAGCCGCTCAAACAACAGCGGTCGATGCATAATCAATCGAATTAGACTTATTAGCAAGCCGAAGTAATAAACACCACAGAATACTACCGAAAATGCCATCAACTCACTATTTGATATATACTGGACATTTGTTAAATAGTCCATCGTCAGTTTATACAAGTACGGCAAACCGACAAACAAGACGCCCGCAATTAAATAACGCCAGATAATCCGCCATCGCTTTACTCGCCCGCCATGTATTGATCGCACTGCCGTTCGCGTTACCCATCCGCCAAAAGTGTAGCCACCGGTCAACGTTGCGGTTGCGGCATAGTATACCACTAAGGCCAAGCCGCCAAGCTCCATATTAAAAGACAGGCGAATACCCGCCGCGCGCAACATCACGCTAATCGTTAATACCAGAATGTATAAGAACGCGCAATCACAGCCTACACCAACCAGACGCCGCAGCCATGATACCTCCCGACTACGCAGCTTACTAGCACGATCAAGTTCTCGCCGACTAGGCAGAATCTTCATTAGTGGCCCCGCTAGCAGATAGCCAATTGCTCCACCCAGAGTATTAGTCATCAAGTCATCCACGTCAAATAAACGATAGCCGCGTGGGTATAGAAAATATAGGCCGCTTAATTGCGTTAACTCGAAAAATAAAGACAGCCCGAACGACAGAAAGATTGTCTTAGCAGTGCTACAACGAAAATAGTAGCGCAAATATATTCCGAACGGCACGGTCATTAGAACGTTAAATACCGTTTGATAAGCCGCTTTATTGTGGATTAGGTTAGACAGCCAATTACCCGACATGCTATGCAAACCTTCTGCAATATCTCGCGCAAACCTAAATGGCTCAAGCTGCATAGTTGGACCTGTCATGTGTGCTACATGTGTAATTGTTGGCAGCGGCAAAATGACTAAGAAGTAGATACACATCAGATACAAGATAAAAGAATAAACAATCAAAATACGCAACGATAGTACTGAACCATGTTTGTGATAATTATAAAGAATATACGGCAGTGTTATTACCGAGGCTATCAACGGAAAACATGCAAACGCAATCATCAAGACATTGGCATATCTTATCATGATTCTATTGTAGCATTCATACGACCAAGCCTTTTGCCAAGCCAAGGTAACTCTCGGTGATTAATCTAGCAGCATTCAAGCTTGAATCTTGTTATAATATAAGCATGAACCATTTAATCGACTATTTTGTGCCTGAACACTATAACCTGTTCCTTAATCTAGATAAGCAAGGACGACGATTTGGCGGCACCGTGACTATTAACGGCAAAACTACCGGCGACGAAATCCGACTACATGCTCGTGGTCTAAAGATTAAAGCAATACGTTTAGATGGCAAGCCAGCCAATAATTATCATACAGCTGAACACGACGAACTGGTAATTGCTGGCCACGCCAGTGAAATCCGTGTTGATTTCAGCGGTGTGATCAATGAAACTGATATGCACGGCCTGTACTTAGGTAAGTACAAAATTGGCAACGAACAGCAAGAGCTCCTAGCTACTCAGTTTGAGTCGCACTATGCACGCGAACTCTTTCCTTGCGTCGATGAACCTGCCGCTAAAGCAACTTTCACACTAAAAGTTCAGGCTACCGAAGAAACAGTGCTGTCTAACATGCCCGGGCGACACATCAAAAACGCCTGGGAGTTCGAAACAACTCCACGCATGTCTACTTACCTTCTAGCAATCTGCGCCGGCAGTTTTCAAAAGGTCACTGGACACACCAAACGTGGCGTCGAAGTTAGCGTTTACGCAACTCACGCGCAAGACAAAAGCTCATTAGAGCATGCACTAGAAGTCGCAACACGTTGTATAGATTTTTACGAGGATTACTTCGGCGTTGACTATCCATTAACAAAATCTGATCATGTCGCCTTGCCTGATTTCAGCGCTGGTGCTATGGAGAACTGGGGGTTAATTACTTATCGCGAAACTGCTCTGCTCGCCAGCTCGGCTGATTCACAGGATACACATGAGTATGTCGCCACTGTAATCGCCCACGAACTAGCTCATCAATGGTTTGGTGATTTAGTTACCATGCAGTGGTGGAATGATTTGTGGTTAAATGAAAGTTTCGCCAGCATGATGGAACATTACACCATAAATAAACTTTATCCAGAATATCGCATTTGGGACGATTACGAAACTAGCTATGTACCCCTAGCACTCAAACGCGATGCCCTGCAAAATGTACAAGCGGTGCGCCAAGACGTAAACGACCCTGCCGAAATTGATTCGTTATTTGATAGTGCAATTGTCTACGGTAAGGGCGAACGTCTGCTAAAAATGCTGATGGAATTTATCGGCGAGGATAAATTCCGCAATGGACTAACTAGTTATTTTAAAGACATGGCATATCATAACGCCACGGCCGATGATTTATGGCAGCACCTATCGGATACCTCAGGACAAGATATTAAACAGCTGATGAGCAACTGGCTGATGCGACCAGGATATCCCGTTGTTACTGTAAGCCATGTTGAAGGCACAGAATACAGACTAACACAACAGCGTTATCTAACATCGGGCAAGTCTGACGATACTACAGTTTGGTCAATACCACTATTTAGTAATGCCAGCAACTTCCCTGCTTTACTAGACACAACAGAGTTAGTCGCGCAGCATGATCTTAGTGATGCACCACTTCAGCTAAACCTTGATGACAATGCGCACTTCATCACTAAATACGACGATAAACTATGGCAAGACTTAATGCATTCATATAACAAGCAGAACACCGTCAATCAGGTCAAGCTACTACGCGAAGCATTAATGTTAAACGAATCAGGCAACAGTCAATTGTCGCAAGTAGTCACCATAATTAAGCAATGCCAGAATATCCATAGTTCCGCTATCTGGACAATGGTATCATCAGCACTAGGTAGGCTAGGATTACTAGTTGAGCCAAATAGCGCTGTGTATAAACAGCTAAAACAGTTTGTCGGGCGACTAGTCCAACCACAGTGGCAAACGTTATCGGTTGCAGACAAATCCACCCTCAGCATCGACGAGCAAAAACTCTGGCCGATCATTCTATCACGCTCTATTTACGGCGAGATACCAGAGGCCAAGCAATATGCATTAGACATCTACCACAAGCATCAGAACGATGTCGCTGAAATCACCAGCAATATCCGTGCCTGCGTACTATCAACGGCCGTGCGTTACAATGACGCATTCGGAGAGTTATTTAAACTATATCAGTCGAATCAAAATGCTAATTTGCGCACCGATCTTGCCGCCGCACTAACTAGCTGTCGCAAAGAAGATGAAATTCAACAGTTGCTAGAGCGTCTAACGGATACCAACGTTATTAAACCGCAAGATACTATATTCTTTGTATCCTGGCTACTTAGCAGTGTTTACGCACGCAAGACAACATGGCGCTGGCTGCGTGACCACTGGAGCTGGATCCGTCGAATTTTCGGTGGCGATATGGCTTACGACGATTTTGTTCGCGCTACTGGATCGAGCCTGCGAACGCCAGAAGAATTAGCAGAACACCACGAGTTCTTTACACCACTACTGTCCGAGCCTGCCATTACTCGTACAATCAAGCTAGCCGAAAATGAGATTGAAAATCGAATTAAATGGATTGCTGCAAACCAGGGGAGTTTATCTACACTAATTCAAGAGAATAATTAGTAACAGCTTCACCACACCGCCACGGTTCGCTACCCTGCCTTATTAGCAGGGTATTTGTGGCTAATATTTCTGCCACACAACAATCTAGACTTACCATCCCACCTTGTAGATAGGTTATTTACACTACAGATAGGTTATTTACACTACAAACAGCTAAAGTTAGAATTAAATTAAATCTAAAGACAAATTATCAATATAATTATCGACAACGATAGGTTCACCATGCAGAGAGCAGCAAGAAATCATACTATCAAAGTATTTACTAGCTGGGTTCATTTTCTGGTACACCTGACCAGCAAAGGTCATCTGCTGTAACTTAGTTTTTGTAATAGCAGCAACACCATCGCCATGCGTGTCATTCTCGCGGTATTTGACCTCACAGAAATTTAACACTTTACCCTTGCGTGCTACAATGTCAATTTCGCATTCCGGTGTTTTCCAATTTCTATCGACTATTTCCCAACCTTGCTCGGTTAAATAATCAGCTGCTACGCATTCTGCCTTACGACCCATGGTTTCTTCTACTTTGCGGCGCTCCGTCGCCTCGGCCGCCACTGCCACATCCACCAGCTTCTTAATCGGCGCAAAGCTATAACGATGCACCCCCTTTATTGGACCAAATTTTCTCAAGGCTTCACTGTGCGCTGCCGTTCCGTAACCCACGTGCGAAGCAAACCCGTAGCCCGGGAATAATTTACCTAGCCGCATCATATAGGTATCGCGTGCAACCTTTGCGACAATTGACGCAGCCTCTACTGACGCAACCGTAGCATCTGCCTTTGGCATAAATGATACGCGCGGATCATCTAGCATAGCCATCGTGCCATCAATAATAATACGCTCAGCTGATTGCTGGATATCTACAGGCAGCTGGTCATATGCTCGACGCGCTGCTAGTTTTAGACTCGCAGTCATGCCTAAGTTGTCTAGTTCCAGTGCGTCAACCCAACCTATGCCAATACCGGCAGCATTCCGCTTAATGTAAGGACTGAGCGTCTCGCGCTTTTTCTTACTCAGTTTCTTGCTATCATTTAGGCCTTCATAATGACGCGATATATTCAGCGCAACTGCACATACAACAAGAGGGCCGGCCCATGGACCGCGCCCTACTTCGTCAATTCCAATTGTGATGTTACTTAGCATCTTTCTTGGTAGCCGCATCGTGCTCAGCAGCTTCGCTAGCCTTAGCCGCTGCCTCGATCTTGGCTTCTGCTGCCTCAGCATCTGCACCCAAGTCATTGATGCTCTTGTCAAACTTCTTGCTGACCAAACGTGCTGATTTACCAGTGCGGTTGCGTAGGAACGATAGGAAGTTGCGGCGAACCTTACTGCGCTTTACGACCTCGACCTTTTCTACTAGAGGTGAGTGTAGCAAATAGCTTCTCTCAACACCCACTCCCGAAGCAATCTTGCGCACAGTGATGCGATTAGTAAACGAACCCTTACGATCAGTGCGAATTACAACGCCTTCAAACATCTGAATACGAGTCTTGTTGCCCTCTTTAATTTGCTGATAAACACGCACGGTATCACCGCTACGTACATCAACGACCTTGGCTTTCTGCTGTGCCTTGTCGATTTCCTTAATTAATTCACTCATAACACTCCTAATAAATATTAGATTTCAAACTCTGTTATATCATATCACACTTAGCAGATTTTACAAATAGCAGCCTCTATATTACGATACCACCACCCAAACACTCTTCGCCTTTATATAAAACAATGGATTGACCTGGCGCAATAGCCCGCTCTGATTCGGATGGTTTAATAACTATATAGTCACCGTCTATATCTACGACGGCATCAACCAATTTAGCTCGGTGCCGCACACGAATCTGGCAGGTGTCGCCTGAACACAACGGATTATTAATCCAATGCACGTCGGTTAAGCGAATCTGACCCACAAAAAACTCCGCCGAATTAAGATTACGACTAACATATACTTCATTTTTTGCCATATCCTTGCCTACAACATAATACGGCAATCCACCACCGACATTCAGACCATGACGCTGCCCTAGAGTGTAGAATATTGCACCATCATGACGACCCAGCACCTTACCAGTCTCACGCTCGACAATATCGCCAGGCTCTGTTTCGATATATTGGCTCAGAAACTCTCTTATTCCGACGGTACCAACAAAACAAATACCTTGACTATCACGTTTTCTAGCGGTAGCCAAGCCACGCGCAGCTGCATCTGCACGCACTTCTGCTTTGGTCTTATATTTGGCAAGTGGAAATATCGTATGCTCGACCGCATCACCAGTTATACGATAGAGAAAATAAGTTTGGTCCTTGTCTTCATCTGCTGCCTTTAATAGATGCGAGCCACGTGACCCAGCATAGTGACCAGTAGCAATCATATCGGCACCATCCTTTAAGGCTGCTTTTAGAAACAAGCCAAACTTAACATCCTGATTGCACATAATATCTGGATTGGGTGTTCGGCCTGCCCGATATTCATCCAGCATATAATCTACAACTAGTTGCTTATACTCTGTCTGAAAATCAAAAACTTTAAACGGTATGCCCAGATGAACCGCCACACGCTTGGCGTCCGCCAGATCATCCGCCCATGGACATTGCATGCCAGGCAAATCTCTAGTCCAGTTCTTCATATAGACACCCGTTACCTGATAGCCCTGCTCTTTTAACAGTGCCGCCGATAGCGACGAGTCTACACCACCCGACATACCTACATAGACATGTGTCATTTTACTGTTACCCCCATAAGTAGCGCTAAAATACCACCCCATTCTGTCAGCACCAATCGCCAACCACTAGGCTTTAGATACCAGTTGGACCAGCTATCATCATTTGCTGCTATCGTACGATAAGCTATTGAGCGATCTTGACGCTCAAAGTTCATGCGTACTCGCCTCAAATGATAAGAGCTGCTGACAAGGATGACATCTCGTGCACCAATCTTCTTTAAAATTTTCACACTATTTTTAGCATTTTCGCGCGTATCGCGACTATCTTGTTCGACATAGGTGGCTGCAGCCGGTATGCCTGCCTTACGCGCCCGCCGCTCCATCACAACTGCGTTTGGCTCAACCGATTTATTAGCGCTAGCACCACTAAAAATGATCTTATCCGCATAGCCTGCCTTCCATACTGCAATCGCCTTATCCGTGCGCGACACTGTATCGCCACCACTGACCACAACAATAGCATCCGCCTTGCGGCAATTCGAAGATTTATCTGGCGACGGCTTGCTACATTCGGCTAGGTTATCTGAACCAAGGTAAATTTCAGTTACCATAATAAAGCCGAAAACCAGTACAACCACAGAAACTAATGCACTAAGAAAATACTTCACGCTAAGACATCGCTCCAAACTTCAACTGCTCGCGGATTGTATCGGCCAAAATTGGCTTTAATTGATCAATATCATCCGCTGTGGTAAAACGACCCATTGACAGCCTAATTGAGCCATCCGCTTCCAACGCGGTAAGCCCCATAGCCACTAGCACGTGACTACGCAACCCCTTGTTGGCTGCGCATGCCGAGCCAGTTGAGACCATTACACCATGTTCATCCAAGGCAAACACCGCTCGCTCGCCGTCTAATCCTGGAATTGAGAAGTTCAAGATTGCCGGAGACTGCCGACGTCCTTCGTTAATCTTAGCCTCCTTGAATTCTTGTAAAACGAAGTAGCGCAATTGATTACGCAATACACCCAAACGTTTCACTTCGCTCTTACGATGAGCTTCAGCTAGTTCTAACGACTTAGCGAAACCGACTGCATTCGCCACATTTTCCGTACCACTGCGCAAGCCCATCTCCTGCCCACCGCCAATGATTAATGGCTGCAACTTAACACCGGCTCGCACATACAGCAAACCTGCCTGCTTTGGACCATAACACTTGCCAGCATTTAAAGTCATCAGATCCACACCTAAGCGTGCTACATTTAAGTCGCAAATCCCCACCGCCTGCGAGGCGTCAGTATGCAGTAATAGTTGTCGCGCTATGCCACGCTCGCGCCGATCGCTACGCACGCGCCGTACTAAATCCACAACCGCCGCCAGATCGGCGATCGCGCCCGTCTCGCTATTAACGTAGCCGACTGATATCAATTCTGTCTGATCAGAAATTGCCGACTTTAGCTCCGCCAGATTAATACTGCCTTTATCGTCAACCGATATTGACTTACCGCCACGCATTTTCGCCACATTCAAGACCGCTGGATGCTCAGTAGCAGACACAATAATGTCGCCAGACACACCATGCAAGGCAATATTATCCGATTCAGTAGCACCAGCCGTCAGCACAATTTCCGCAGAGCGAGCACCTATTACTACCGCCAAACGATGTCGTGCCTCTTCTAAGTCTGCTTTCACGGCGCGCGCCGCACTGTAGGCCGCCGAAGGATTATAGAATCTGTCTTGTAGATACGACATCATTTCGCGTAGTACACGGTGGTCTAGCATCGTCGCCGCTGCATTATCTAAGTAAATTAATTTTGTCTTATCATTAATCATATTCACCACTAAATATTAAAACAATCCACCAAAGCAGAATAGTATAACTAGAGTAAGCGCCGCTGTAAACAAAGTTGGCGCGCCCAACTCTGCCCAAGTAACCTTCTTGTCATTAGCCCATGCCTTGTACACCCTAGTTGCCACAAAGGAAATTGTCGTAACAATAATAGCAATTTGAGGTATTGATAAAATCTGTGGTACTACCGGATACTGCACATTCCAATGCCAACATGCGTAGGCTAATATCGCGACCAGTAATCCCCAGACTGATGCTAGTAATCCACGCGACTCCTCGTCGTACTGACCTAACATTTGACGCGCCGAGGCAAATCCCACCACGAAAGAGCCTAGCACAACTAGTAATAGCGGCAACGTATTCGATGTCATTGATAGCGCCGTCAGACCCATAAACTGCGCAGCTGAGGCTTGGAATAGCACCCACTTCTCTCGGCGTAGCGGCTTAATTGCAATTAACCAAATTGCATACAGCACCGCCAAAGCACATTGTAGCCATACGACGTTAAATGGCACCATTGATGCATTTCCGCCCTCTACTAATTCATTATAAGAACGTGACGCAGACCACGATATCAACACCACACTAAGACCCATAACGAGATCTGGCAGCGAGCTCAGTAAATTCGCCCACCAATAGCGTGGCCGAACCGCAATAACTCGCCATTTCGACAATAAAACTAGTGCAATCGCCAGCCAAGGTGTATTAAAGAATATAGTTAATGCAACAACAGCAGATGCCAATAAAATGTTGAATAATATATGGATTAAATCCGCTACAGTACTGCGCTTTCTTGTCGTTTGAATATATTCGACCATTTCAGCTCTATTATAGCATGCTACGCGCACTCGTGGACAATCCTCCAAAATTAGCGTAAACTAGTTGGAGTGAATAGACAATCAAAACTCGGCTCGTCAACCGATTATCAATACAAAGAACAGTTATCTGCACTCAGAAATTTGCCCATGCCGCCAAGTGACCAACCGCGTGTTACCGAGCGCGACCTAGACAAGACTTCTAACAGCAGAAAAAACGCGACCAAGCATCTTAACACGCCGCTAGCCAAATCTGGTGTAGAACGACCACAGCCTATTGCCACTGGACAGCGCAGTTCCGCATGGCTACATGATTTCGCTAGCATTATCGGCTTTATTGTAGTGGTCGTCGTTGGTGCGGTACTGATCAACAATTTCATCTTCCGCAGTTTTGACGTAGTTGGACCTAGTATGGAGCCAACACTTGAAGGTGAAGGCTCATCTGACCGCCTAATCGTCAATCGCGTTGCGGTAACTCTAGCTAACCTTCAAGGCAAACAGTACACCCCAAGTCGCGGTGATATTATTGTATTTAAGAATCCCAACCATGATCCACTAGAGGGTACAGGAGATGAATATATTGTTAAACGCGTCACTGGTCTGCCAGGTGAACGTGTCACAGTTAGCGACTGCACGCTAAAGGTATACAACAAAGAACATCCTAATGGCTTTAATCCTTATCCTAGCTTTACTAGCCTTGCGCCTAATGACAAGGAGGTCAACACCTGTGTTGACGGTGAAGGCACTGATGTTACTGTGCCTAATGGTGAGGTTTTTGTTACAGGCGATCACCGAATCGGCAACTATTCAATGGATAGCCGTAATGGCGAAGGGCGCGCTTCTCTGGGTACTATTCCATTAGAAGACATCATCGGCCCCGTTGCACTACGCATATGGCCGCTAAATAACATTACTATCTTTTAGCTTTGTTAGTACCAATATAAAATTACCGACTATTGAGGGTTTGCAGTGGAGGTATTATTCGTAGCAGGAGTGTTGTTTTGCGTTTCACCATTAGATTGGTCGCCATCGGATATACCCAAGTTGCTATCATCGATGACAGAAGAGTCAAAGTTATTTAAGTTTTTCAGCTCATTCTGATACTTGTTTATACGTTGCTCAAAATCTGTAGTCGCCTTTTTGTCCAATTTGCCATTCGAGTCGAATGGCTTATCATCGACATCTTTCTCAACCTGAGTACGAACTTTTTCGTAGCCTGGACGACTCATGTCAAGCTGAATTGCGCCGCTCATTTGATATAGTTTTAGACTAATACCAGTCATTACAGCTGATACTACTAGACATATTGCAATAAAGCAGCCAAAACGATGTTCTGTCACATATTTTGTTATGCGATCAATCATACAGCTTCTCCTTCAATGTCCCAAAATGGCTTTTATAGTCGTCAATTTGCTGGTCTAATTTTTCGACAATTGATTTTAAGTCCTCACGCTCATGGCGCACTTCGACTAAGTTACTATAAAAGCTACTCGGCGACTTAGTACATTCTAGTTTAATTAGTGCAACTAGACTATCGTCATATTTGCTGTACGTCTCCTTGAAGTCGCTCAAATTATCATTGAACTCTTCGGTTATTTGCGACAGTTCTGGCGCCGAACGACGGTTATTGCTAATGCGTGCATTCATAGCATACAGCAAGTCGCTAACTTCATTGTAAATGCGACCTCTGTTAATTCGTAGCGCCGCATCATTCTTCTCGGTTTGTGACAGCGCCGACTTAGCCGACACACACCCTGTCCGTATAGCAGTATCCGAAGGTATAGCATTCACTGGTACCGCTAGCATTAAACTAGCCGTAACCACCGCCATAATAGATAATGTTGCGACTCGATACATAATACTAGTATAGCAGAAATAACAGTAATGAGTCCTTAGTCGTCCCATTGCTCCAACAAAGTAAACTGATGGCCCGCAATTTCAACAATAGAAGTACCGCTAGCTCCTTGATGCTCTAGCTCACGCGCAATACCACTACGCTGCAGAATATCACGAAGGCGGTTAATCGCAAACTCATTATCAAAATCCGTCTTGACAGCAAATCGCTCTATCTTAGCGCCAGTAACTACATAAACATCACCATCACTACGCGCTTCTTTACTTACCCACCAAGTATTGTCTAGCTGTTCGTGCGTTAGGCTAATCACTGGAATTTCATCGCTCGCGCCCGATTCAGCCATAGCTGCTTCGCGTCGCGCCTCTTCATCGGCTGCTAGCTGCTTCTTGTGCTCGGTTACAATTTTCACTAACGCCCGTAGTAGCTCCAATGTACCACGATGAGCACTTGATGAAATTGCATAGACTGGACGATCAGTCACCTTTGCTAGCTCGTCCTTCTGCATCTGTACAATCTCATCATCAACTACATCGGTCTTGGTTAGTACAACAATCTCTGGCTTAGACGCCAAGTTAGCCGAATACTGCTCTAGTTCTCGGCGAATCTTCTGGTAGTCACTTGCAACATCGTTACTCATCACATCAATCATATGCAAGATTACCGACGTACGCTCTACATGACGCAAGAATGCATCACCCAGCCCCTTACCTTCCGACGCACCCTCAATCAGCCCTGGGATATCTGCAATCAAAATCGACTGGTCGTCTACATCAGCTACGCCCAAGTTTGGCGTCAATGTCGTAAAGGCGTAATTAGCGATCTCTGGCCGCGCATTTGATACCACTGACAGAAAAGTTGATTTACCAGCATTTGGAAAGCCCACTAGACCCACATCAGCCACTATCTTTAATTCTAGTTGTGCAGCAAAGCTGTCGCCCTTCGTGCCTACTTCAGCCACACGTGGAGTCTGACGAGTCGAGGATTTGAAGTGAGCATTGCCAAAGCCGCCTTCGCCACCATGCGCCACAATCACCCGCTGACCCTTCTCGGTCAGATCGGCTATTATTTGACCGTCACGATAAACTATCGTACCAACTGGTACTTTGACTAGCTTGTCCTTGCCATTCGCACCATGCATCTTACGCTTACCACCCGGTTCACCGCTCTGCGCACGCAACTCTGGCTTAAAACGAAAGTCCGATAGTGTGTTGACGTTAGCATCTGCTATAAAAACAACATTACCACCGTCGCCGCCATCGCCACCGTCTGGACCGCCTTTTTCTACATATTTTTCATGACGAAAGCTGACAGCGCCGTTACCGCCATCACCAGCAATTACATTCACCTCTGCCGTATCTGCAAACATACTATCATTTTACCATAATATAACGGATTTTACCGCTGACCGTTTGACGATACCGGCTAAGACACATGTGCCACCCATAGAAAATCAAGGTATAATATACATAAAGTGAATCAGGCACTAAAGGATAAATTAAAGACGCTACCGGCGCGACCCGGGGTATACTTTCACAAGGATGCTAAGGGCGAGGTTATCTACGTCGGCAAAGCTAGCGTTCTAAAAAACCGCGTTCGACAGTATTTCAACCGCGAGCACCACGACGCAAAAACACACGCCCTAGTCGCTGACATTGCCATGACTGATTGGATTGAAACTGACAGCGAAATTGACGCCCTCTTTCTAGAGAACGAGATGATTAAGCGCTACATGCCGCGCTACAACATCCTGCTACGCGATGATAAAAATGTTTGCTATGTCCGCATTAATTTTAATGACGAATGGCCAACTGTTGCAATAACGCGCACACCACTAGACGATCGTGCTGATTATATTGGACCGTTCTATAATACCGTGCCAATCAAAAAAGCTTTGCGTTACCTGCGCAAGCCTTTCCCCTATCTAGCAAAACCAAGCGATCGTGAATCAAAATTAATGCAGCAGCTTCACTTAACGCCATCAGGTACCAGTGCCGAGTATAAGGCTGATCTGCATATGCTAGTTCGTTATTTAAACGGCGATTGGCGCAAGATTCAAAAAGACCTCGAGCGCGAGATGAAGCAGGCTGCTCATGATTTACGGTTCGAGTACGCCGCCGCTATACGAAATCAGTTGACCTACCTAAATGAACTAAAAAAGCAAATTATCTTTGGTCAGGCTGAATTCATGGATATTAGCAAAGACAAGGCACTAGTTGGCGCACGTGACTTGTTTCGCCTGTCAAAAATTCCCCGCCGCATTGAGGGATACGATATTTCTCATCAAGGTGGACGTGACGTTGTCGGATCTATGGTTGTAGCAACCAATGGCGTGGCAGATAAACGCGAGTATCGCAAATTCAAGATTTCAAAACAACGCAACGATGATTATGCTGCTATGGATGAAGTAATTCGTCGGCGATTCAGCGAGCGACACAAGAACTGGGGTAAACCAGATCTAATTATCGTAGATGGTGGTGCACCACAGATCAAAGCTATTGGCGATTTGGTTAAAGATATTCCACTGGTTGGTATAGCAAAAGAGAACGATGAAATTGCTGTCTGTAAGTCCTATTCCCATATCAGCACAAAGAAGCTAGACGATCTAATAGCCGATCCTATTCCAGGCGTTAGTATTACAACTAATGGCGAAGTCTATATGATTAATCTGCACGTTGGCGCGCGGCACACTGCTGGGCACAGCTTTACTTTTCGTGGCTCCGCTATACCGAATCCATACACCGACCTACTTAAATTACTCCAACGACTACGCGATGAATCGCACCGCTTTGCAATTACATATCACGAGAGCGTTAAACGCCATAGCCATATTAGCAACGAACTAGAAGAAATTCCCGGCGTTGGCCCAGCTACACGTCGCAAGCTGATGCGTCGTTTTGGCAGCATTAAACAAATTCGCGAAGCCAGCTTGTCAGATTTACAGGCAGTAGTCGGTAATCGGCTTGCTAGCTTAGTTAAATCTTATCTAAACAACCCTAGCCAGCATAAGTAACCAAAGAAAGACCGTAACCCGCAATCACACTAAGGCGTCGCTTTTACGCTGCCCATACGTACAGTCCAATTCTCTACGCCACGATAACGATGAGAAGCATCAACTAACGACGCTCCTCTAGGTAGAGCCCGCACATTATCATCAGCTACAAAATAGATACTCGGCTGATACAAGGCTATCGCTGGATTATCCTGCTGCCACTGTTTAGCAAAAGCCAAATAGCGCATCTTCCGTGCATGTGAATCAGTAGCTGTGCGTCCATTAGATAACAGTACTTCTGCTCGTTTTGAGCTGTAATTAGAAAAGTTAAGCCCGGTTGCGCCAGTTTGAGTAGAAGACCAGTATGCATATTCGTCTGGGTCAGCACCCAAATGCAACTGGTATATCAAGACATCATAATTACGCGGCGACAGAACCTCTTGCTGCGCAGTAGCAGGATCAGCTATTTGAACTTTTGCATCTACACCAATATTGCGCCACCGCTCAGCGACAATATTTGCCACTCTTTCGTAATTAGTACCCTTCAATGTTGCTATATTAATAGTCAAAATCTTGCCGTCCTTTGCCCGATACTTGGCACCTGTATGCTTAACCCAGCCAAGTTTATCCAAAATTTCGTTTGCTGTTTTGGTGTCATTATTTGGCTGTTTCATTCGATCAGTTTCTTTGTATACGCCCGCCGCTAATGGTGTTTCTAGTGCACGTGGCTCTGATATTGTCCTAACACCTTTGACAACCTCTTTACGCAGGCCAGATAGATCAATAGCCAGACGCAAAGCATTGCGCATTTCCTGATTACCTGTCAATTCACCATCAGTATTAAACAGCGCATATATACCATCCGCAGTAGTAGCGTAATTAACCGTGCGACCTTTTGATAAGCCATTTAGACTGCCCAAACTAACGTCTGTTAGCACATTAACCTCACCATGTTGCAAGCCGGCTGCCATAGCGGATTGATTGCCGTATGCGCGAACCGTTACACGATCAAGCCTAGGCGCGGAACCGTCATAATTCTTGTTTGGTACAAATGACCATGTCGATTGACTGCTTGATTTGTTCTCGATAGAGCCAACAACAAACGATCCACTGCCTACAATTCGCTCAGGCATCTGCGATGATATACTGTTAATTTCTGTAACAGATTTATCTTTCAAGATATGCTTAGGTAAAACACCAAACGTCAGAGCCACCGGAAATGGCATGTAGATATTAGGCATCACAAATTTAACCGTATGATCGTTGACTTTCCTCGCGTCAACCGTCTCATAGCTACTATAGAGTGGCGAGTTAGAATTCTTATTTTTAATCAAATCTAGCGTAAATAGCACATCGTCTGCCGTCAGTTTCTGCCCATCAGACCAATGTAAATCAGGGTTAAGCTCTACAGTCCATGTTCGTCCATCTGAGTCGACCGACCAATTCTTTGCCAAATCGCCCTTAAGGTTATTAGACTCATCATAAGTCAATAATCCGCGATACACCATCGATGCTAAGGCTTTTTCGCTATCCGTTGAAGCCAGTACAGGGTTGACGGTAGTAATTTTATCTACTACACCTTCGGCATACGTTCCGCCCGACACGGGTACTTTTGCTATATTATCATTAGTATAAATAACAGTTTGTACAATGCTAGTTGCAATCAGTAGCATCATAACTGCCAACCAAATTACTACATTCTTACGCACCGCCAACAAGTTATCGCGTCGTACTACCAACCACTGTTGCACATGTTTAAAGGCATGTCGATTAACTTTATCGACCTTACGACGCACTGTTTTAAAGCGCTTTTCTATACTCGATTTATTGGTGGTGGATTTCTTTGGCTTCATTAATATCTTAGTTAAACCATCATACTGCCTAGCAAGCTAATCACGAAAACTACCGCTAGGACGATTGTCGTATCATATAGGTTCTTCTCAATTCCACGACGAGTCGTAAACAACTCACCGCTGGCACCAAAACCAGCACCAAGGGAAGCACCACGTGATTGCAATAGAATTGATAACACCATAAGCGCAGCACTACCAATTGTCAAAATATTCAAAATCTCACCAATATTCACATATCCTCCTTATTAGTCGACACCGGAGTCAAACTATTCATTAGATAGTTTATCAAACTTAACACTAAACTGCTAACCATCGCCCAGCCAAAGCTCATATGGATTGATGGCGCTATAGCTACCGTCAACCAGACCATAAAGCCATTAATTACAATCGTAAATAGCCCCATTGTAACTAACACAAACGGAAGCGACAGTATTGTAACAATTGGCTTGATGATTGCATTAACAGTCGAGAAGATTAACCCTGCTAGTAGGAATGTCGCAATGGTCATCGGCACAGTCATCAACGTGCTGTCGCCGAACATCATGACAGATATCCATAGCCCCAGCGAGCAGATGAACCATCTAATAATAAATGATATTGAGCTTTCCATTAGCCCTATTATACCACAGTGCTATTTAACTTTATTCCAAGCGTCAGCTAGTATGTTAGCACTATTGCGCAGTTTACCAGTCTCTTCTTCGCTGATGTTCGGCGCAATCACCTTCTCAACGCCATCACGTCCAACCACCGCAGGCAACGATAGATAGACCCCACTAACGCCATACTCGCCATTCAGGCGCACTGATAGTGGCAGAATCGACTTTTCGTCACGCAGCAGCGCCTCGCAAATACGTGTTGTACTAGCGGCAATACCATAATAAGTTGCACCTTTACGGTTAATTACTTCGTAGGCTGCATTACGCACATCGTCTGCGATTGTTAAATAATCTTTATCTTGCATAACACCGCCGAATTTATCACTCGCCTCGTTAATGTTCATGCCAGCAATATTAACCATACTCCAAGCCGCAAACTCACTATCGCCATGCTCGCCTAGAATGTAGCCATGAATGTTTTTACTATCTACGCCAAATTTTTGCCCTAAGATATGGCGGAAGCGCGCTGAATCTAGATTTGTGCCGCTGCCAATCACGTGCTTTGGATCAAAGCCAGATACTTCTTGCGCCACTCGTGTCATTACATCAACGGGGTTAGATACGATCACCAATAAAGCGTTCGGTGATTGCGGAGCTACCTGCGACACCACATCACGCATGATAGCGGCGTTTCTAGAGATTAGATCCATGCGTGTTTCCCCTGGCTTCTGGTTAGTACCAGCAGTAATCACTACAATATCCGAATTTTTAGTGTCTACGTAACTACCAGCATGGATTTCGGTAGTAGCTAAAAATGGCATACCGTGTTCAATATCCATCGCCTCGCCTTCAGCACGTTTATTATTAACGTCAACAAGCACAATTTCGCTAGCTGTACCACGCATAGTCATACTATAAGCAATAGTGCTGCCTACAAAACCGGCTCCTACAATCGAAATTTTAGTTGCTGTTTTCATTTTTTCCTTTCTGTTTTATCTATTAGCTTATATTTTACCACAACCATTAAAATGTGGTACAGTAAAAGTGTCAAAAATTAATACAGAAAGGATAAAATGTCAAAAATTCAATTTGTCAAAGCTCGTTGGATTCTGGATTCACGCGGCAATCCGACGGTTGAAGCCGACGTCACTCTAGAAGACGGGTCATTTGGCCGTGCCGCTGTACCAAGTGGCGCTTCCACCGGTGCAGCAGAAGCACTAGAGTTACGCGATGGCGGCGACCAGTTTATGGGCAAGGGTGTTAGCAAGGCTGTTGCCAATGTCAACGACAAGATCGCTCCAGCCGTTATCGGCCATGAAGCCAGCGACCAAGCTGCCATTGACCAGATCATGCTAGACCTCGACGGCACTGTCAATAAGTCCAACCTTGGCGCAAACGCCATCTTGGCTGTATCGTTAGCCACAGCCAAGGCATCTGCCGCTGCAGCCGGACTGCCATTATATCGCTATATTGCAAATCTAACTGGTACTAAAGACATCTCGTTGCCACTGCCGATGATGAATGTCATGAACGGTGGTGCCCACGCAAACTGGTCAACCGACATTCAGGAATTTATGATTATCCCGGTTGGTGCGCCAACCTTCCAAGAAGGCATTCGTGAAGCAACCGAGGTATTCCATGTATTAGCTAAGGTACTAAAAGAGAAAGGCTATCCAACTACCGTTGGCGACGAAGGTGGTTATGCACCGAACGTTCGTGAAGGCAATGCTGAACCACTACATCTGATCGAAACAGCTGTTACTCGCGCTGGCTACAAACTGGGCGAAGACTTTATGTTGGGTCTAGATATAGCATCAAGTGAATTTTATCATGACGGTATCTATGATCTAAAAGTTGAAGGCAAGCAGTTAGATGCCGCCGGTATGATCGAGTTTACAAAGAACTTGATTGCTAATAATCCACTAGCTACCGTCGAAGATGCTCTAGCCGAGGAAGATTGGGCAAATTGGACTAAATTAGAAGCCGAAGTCGGTGAACACACCCAGCTTGTTGGCGACGATCTATTAGTTACCAACGTAAAGCGTCTGCAGAAGGCTATCGACGAAAAAGCTGCTAATTCAATCTTAATCAAGCCAAATCAAATCGGCTCTCTGGCCGAAACAATCAACGCCGTCAAGTTAGCTAAGGCCAATGGCTTTACTACTGTTATGAGCCACCGCTCAGGCGAGACTGAAGACACAACAATCGCTCACTTAGCCGTAGGCTTGAACTGTGAACAGATTAAGACTGGTTCATTATCTCGCACCGACCGCGTCGCAAAGTACAACGAACTAATGCGTATCGCCGAGATGGAGCCATCTATTCGTTTTGCCAAACCATTGCCTAGGAAATAAGCAAAATACAACTATTTACCCCGCCTTCACAGGCGGGGTTTCGTTACTTTTTTCTGAATATTTTTTTAAACCAATTCTTGATGGCAGTGCGAGTTGTAGGATTTCGAAGTGTTGTAACGATAATAGGCAAGAATGAGACAAATAATATCAAAGCGATTGCCGGCAATAATACAGTGTCGATACCTAGTCCCATACTTTCAAACCAACTACCCAGATAGTAGCCAGCCAGCGTAACTCCAAATGTCCAGCCAGCCGCACCAATAATATTAAAAGAAATAAAATGATGATAGGTCATCTTCGAAATACCCGCTACAATCGGTGCGAAAGTACGCACAATTGGTACGAAGCGCGCCAAAACAATCGCCATTCGTCCGTGCTCCTTGTAAAACTTCTCTGCACGATGCAAATACTCCTTTTTAAAGATTTTACCATCAGGACGTTTATATAACTTGCGCCCATAGTGTTTACCAAACTCATATCCTACAGTATCACCCAATACTGCCGCAACGAATAAAATTAAACATAGCCACCACACATTAAAATGGAATATATGTTGACTAACTAAAAAACCTGCTGTAAATATTAGGCTATCACCCGGCAAGAAGAAGCCGATTAGTAGTCCGCTTTCAGCAAAAATAATTGCCGCAACCGCCAAGATACCACCACCAACAATAATATCTGTAATCTCAACACCTGGAATCATGGTAATGATTATACCATAGAGTATTCGTTAGATGGCAGCTCTAATCGACTTACTTTGCTAGCATTTTTGCTAGATACTTAGCAGTAAAGCCCTTGCCAGCAGCAACTTGTTCCGGTGTACCTGATGCGACAACACGTCCGCCATCCAAGCCACCTTCGGGTCCCATGTCGATAATATAATCAGCTGATTTGATTACGTCCAAATTATGTTCTATTACAATCATTGAGTTTCCGGCGTCAACCAGCTTTTGCATGACATCCAGTAATCTTCGCACATCCGCCGAATGCAGACCAGTTGTTGGTTCATCCATGACATATAGAGTCTTACCAGTCGCTCGTCGCGATAGTTCAGTTGCCAACTTAATCCGCTGCGCTTCGCCGCCACTAAAAGTCGTCGCCGGCTGACCTAGCTTAATATAGCCCAGACCCACATCCTGCAAAGTTTTTAGCTTACGATAAATCGCCGGAATAGATCCAAAGAATTCTACAGCTTCATCAATCGTCATCTCCAATACCTGCGAGATATTCTTGTCATGCCACTTAATCTCGAGCGCTTCCTTATTATAACGCGCACCATGGCACTCTTCACATACTACATACACATCAGGTAGGAAGTGCATTTCAATTTTAATTGAGCCATCACCCTGGCAGTTTTCACAACGACCGCCACGCACATTAAAGCTAAAGCGCCCTGCTTTATATCCACGTATATTTGCCTCTGGTGTCGCAGCAAATAGCTCACGGATTGGACCAAACAGGCCAGTATACGTTGCTGGGTTAGAACGCGGTGTCCGACCAATCGGACTCTGATCAATCACAATTATTTTATCTAGATGTTCAATACCATCAATCCGATCATGTGCACCTGCCACGGCTTGTGAATGATTCAGTCTAGCAGACAACTCTTTACTTAAAACGTCATTAACCAGCGTCGATTTACCCGATCCAGATACACCTGAAACCACTGTCAGAACACCTAGTGGAAACGTTACGTCAATATGCTTCAGATTATGTTCACGAGCACCGCGCACGACCAATAGGCGCTTTGGATCTACCGGACGGCGATGCTTTGGCACGACAATTTTCTCACTACCATTTAAGAACTTGCCCGTTAACGATGCAGGGTTAGCCGCCACTTCAGCTGGCGTACCAGCCGCAACAATTTCACCGCCATTTACACCAGCGCCTGGACCTACATCAACTAAGTAATCTGCGGCTCGTATGGTATCTTCATCATGTTCCACTACAATTACCGTATTACCAAGATCACGTAGATGCTTTAGCGTGGCAATTAGCCGATCATTATCACGCTGATGCAGTCCAATCGACGGCTCATCTAGTACATACAACACACCCTTTAGACCCGAACCGATTTGAGTTGCTAAACGGATTCGCTGCGCTTCACCACCCGATAGAGTATTAGCTGCCCGGCCTAACTCAAGATAGCCCAGACCAACGTCCTTCATAAAGCTCAGGCGCGCATTAATTTCCTTGAAAATTTGTCGGCCAATCATTTTCTCTTGCTCGATCCATGCAATCTTATTGAATACATCAATACAATCGTCAATGCTTAGGCTACAGATATCAACAATCGACAAATCATGAACGGTGATCGCCATCACCACTGGCTTTAGACGTGCGCCATGGCAAGTCATACACTCACGCTCTCGCATAAAGCGCTCAATATCTCGACGAATAAAATCACTATCAGTTTCCGCCCAACGACGCTCTAGATTAGGAATTACACCTTCATATTTAGTACGAAAAGGCTTGCCGTTATTCAGCGACACCTCGTAAACCTCGTCGCCTGTACCGTACATAATTAGCTGTTTTACTTCAGATGACAAATTTTTGACTTCGGTGCGCAGACTAAAGTTATGACGCTCAGCTACAGCCGCCAGCTTACGCATCCACCAAGCCTCTACGTTAATGCGATTAAACGGCCGTATTGCGCCCTCCATTATGGTTAAGCTTGGATTCATCACTAGGTCTGGATCAACCTCCATACGACTGCCCAAGCCCATACAAGTAGGACAAGCACCGAATGGTGCATTAAACGAAAACAGGCGCGGCTCTAGCGGTGGAATAACTTCATCGGGGTGGTCAGTACAAGCATAGTGTTCAGAGTAAGATAGCACCTGCTTAGTATCCGCATCAACAATCTCAATCAAGCCGTCACCAATTAGCAAACCCTGCTCCACTGACTGCGAAACACGCGACACCTCATCATCAGTTATCACCAAACGATCAATCACTAAGTCCACATCGTGCTTTAATTTCTTGTCCAGCTCTGGCCATTCATCCAAGGCGTATACAACACCATCAACCCGTGCACGCGCGTAGCCACGCTGCATATATTTTTCTGAAACATAAGCAAACTCACCCTTTTTCTGGCGTGCCAGCGGGGCATCAATATACACTCGTCGCCCAGTTAGCTTCATGACTTCATCAATAATAGATTGCGCCGTGCGCTTTCGCACCGGCTTACCGCAAATTGGGCAGTGTGGTACACCTAGACGCGCAAATAGCAAACGTAGGTAATCATAAATCTCAGTAACCGTTGCTACTGTAGAACGTGGATTGCGACTAGTCGACTTCTGGTCAATCGAGATAGCTGGACTAAGACCATCAATTCGATCGACATCCGGTTTCTCCATCTGACCCAAGAACTGACGCGCATATGACGACAGCGACTCGACATAGCGACGCTGACCTTCAGCATAAATAGTATCGAAAGCCAACGACGATTTACCCGAACCAGATAACCCCGTAATCACTACTAGCTTATCACGCGGAATCGTTACATTAACGTTTTTTAAATTATGCACACGGGCGCCAACCACCCTAATCGAGTTCTCATTCACTTTGCGCATTCTACATCATTTTAGCGTTTGTGTCAATAATACGACCGGCTAGTCATTATATGGCATAATTGATTCAGCCCAGAGCTGAAGCTCTTGCAAGATATAGTCATCAGCACCAGCCGCAGCAGCCTTTTGTAATTCCTCCATGTATTTCGGAAGCTCACGTTGTAACTTGTCTGACCGATATTTCTCCCAGCGCTTTTGCTCATCCTCACTCAAACTCTTTGGATACATGCGCGCTTTGTATCGTAGTAATAGCTCTGGCAACCTATCGTCGTTAAACTCTGGATGAAAATCAGCCAACTGACGCGCATCAGTCATAGCTGCAATCGCACGACATTTTGGACGATCAGCCTCGGGCGTAAAACTGTCGTATAGCTGACCTTCAACATCTTTATCACCTAGCCATTCTGGACGACTATTATATGCGTTAATCAAACGCACTAGAAAGTCCTTGTTTTGCCGCAATAACTTTAGATTAGCTTGTGCTTCAGTCTTAGTTAGATGAATGCGCTCTTCACTACCGTTATCCAAAGTCCCCACGGGTGCTACAGCTGGACATTTATTTAGGCTAATCTCTTTAATTGGCAAAGCTCTAAAGCCATCAGCATGGCGTTGTTCGTAGTTTGCTGTCAGGTTGGCCATTATCGTTTGTTCGTTCCAACTCACAAAGTCAGTTGGCGCATAGCGCAAATCCCAGACCAACAGATTGTTGGAATTCTTAAGTCGTGCGATTGGCACTGCAATCGTAGTCTTAGCATTTTCTGAAGCATAGCGACCACTAGTATAGACAAACGGATACCCTAAACGCACTACTTCGGCAACCTTTTCCTTACTGCGATGCTCATATAAATAATTCCACATACGTGGTTGCTTGTCGCGCAATAGCCGTGCCAAATTAATTAACGCTCGCACGTCGGCTAGAGCATCATGCGCCTGTTTGTTCTCAAAGCCATTAGATTTAGCCATATCCACCAGATTAACCGTCGGTCGTTCGACCCATTCGCCGGTTTTACTATCCTTTGTACGCTTTGTCGGCCAATTAACACCGTCAGGACGCAACGCCCGCACCATTCTGGTCACATCTAACAAGTCCCAACGCGAGCGTCCTTCTGCCCACGCCCATTCATAAGGATCGCGAAAATTATGCCACAGAGCATAACGTAGGAATTCGTCATCAAACCGCACACTGTTGTAGCCCAAAATTACCGTGTCAGGAGTAGCCACCTTGTCCAAAAAATAAGCACAAAACTCTGTTTCGCTTATACCATCAGCCAAGGTCTTCTGTGGCGTTATATGGGTAGTTAAAATTGCACCAGGCGACGGTAGAGTATCGTCAGTTAGCTTAATTAAGATATTTTCCTCTTGACCCAGCTCATTTAAGTCCTTGTCTGTTCGAATACCTGCAAATTGCATAATACGGTCGTGCTTAGCGCTAAAGCCAGTAGTTTCAAGGTCATAAAAGAAGAATGTTCGCATAATTCTATTTTATCACCTCATCTACCTAGAGGCTTATGATTTGTAATTTTATACTACTTACAGGTCAAATTAGTGAATAAATTTATAACCCGATAGATTGCTGATGGTACGAGTAGAACGCACACCCCAACCCTTATAGTTCATTTCTGACACAAAGATTGAACCATCGGGATTTACACGCTCCACAATACCCACGTGACCATAGTACCCAGCATCAGTCTGGAAAACAGCGCCGACAGATGGAGTACGATTAACGATTAGACCAGCCGCAGCCGCAGATGTATCCCAAGTATTAGCATTACCCCAACGATTGGCAATTGGTAGTCCTAGTTGAACACGCCGATTAAATGCATACCAAGTACAGTAGCCGTAAGCATAGCGGTTGTCACCCGCTGTCGGTACACCTATATTACCCCGACGAATTGATATCGGCTTAGTCGACATACTATTGCTATTTGAATTAGCCTTCGGATCTATGTAACCAGGATGCTCATTTTCCGGCAAAACGCCATCTGGTAGCAGCAAGCGCATACCAGTTGATACACTCGCTGATGGCAAGTTGTTTATTGATATTATATCGTCGACACTTGCATGATACTTATTGGCTATTGTATCTAGACTATCGCCATCTTTGACTGTGTACACAACACCGTTAGTAGCGGGAATAGTAATGTCAGAATCTGGATTAATTGCATCTGATGTCAGATTATTAGCAAACCGCAATGTATCAGTTGAAATACCGTATTTGTCTGCTACTGTTTGGACGGTATCGCCCGGCTGAGCTTTGTAAGTGTCTATCGCTTTAGTGGTAGCCGTAGGCTCAGTAATCTGGCTCTTTGTGGCGCTAGTTGTATCAGACTGGGCTAGCTCTGCTGTAATATTGGCAGACTCCGCGTTTGACGACACACTATTAGCCGAAGATAAGCCTGCTACCGATGCAACAGATGTAGCCAGATTAGCCGACCTCACATCAGCAACCGTAGTTGTGCTAGCTGTAGAAGCCTTCGTTGATGGTTGTGCACCAACCACACTTACAACATTCGAGTTCTGCCCCTGCATACTATTAATACCGATAGTGGCAGTAGCACTAAGCGGACCACTCAATATTTGGCTGCTAGATTTATAGCTAGCACCAACAAGTGTCATAGCTACGACAAATACACCAACATACGTTGCAGTACGAAACATACGTCCATGCTTTCCGCTATACAGTTGCTTAATATTCTCGCTAAAACGATTAAGTAAATTACAGTTATCTCTCATAACGTGATTTATCAAATCTTAGTCTAGTATAGCGCCCAATATTGCTTAAGTCAAGGTAGCTGCTACTTACACAGTTTAGTACAGTGCGCCGCAACAGCTTGATTATGCTGATCTAGTGTATCAGAGAAATAGGTTTTACCGTCATCACCCGACACGAAATACATTGCTGTACCGATCTCAGGATCAGCCACCGCCTTCAGCGCATTCAGCGACGGATTGTTAATCGGTCCCGGCGGTAACCCCTTATATATTCGCGTGTTATAGATAGAATTACACTTCGATGTATTAGTATCGCAAAGCCCCTGCGCATAAGCATACATAAATGTCGTATCAGAGCCTAGTGGCATACCTGCATTCAGTCGGCGATAGAATACGCCCGCAACCTTACGCTGGTCATCGTAGCTCGTAACTTCCTTGGTTACTATCGACGCCAAGGTAATGCCTTTGTGCAAGCTCAGACCATTTTCCTTAAATTTGGTCTGAAAATCATTGCTTAGTACTTCAGCGTTCATTTTGTCTAGTGCCTTCTGAATAAGTACACTCAAGTCATCGCCTGCGTAAACTCGGTAAGTATCTGGATATAGATATCCTTCTAGCGTAGCACCAGATGGCTTATCGGCTAAAACTGGGCTATCGTACTGCTTGTTAAACGCCTCATCAATTTCATCATCAGTGTAATCGTATTTCTTAAAATTCTCACGTAGCTCTTTTAACGTCAGTCCAGGCGGTATCGTTATATCAACTTCATCAGTCTCTGCGGTTGCTAAGTTCTTGACGACTTTACCTAAATCAAAACTCGGACTCAGCATATGTGTACCAGCCTGAATTATGCCGCCATGGAATTTCATATAGACATTGAACGCCAATGTATTACGTATAAAACCACTACGCTTCAATGCGTTAGCTACCGCTGCAGTAGATGCGCCCTTGTCGACATCGAACTGTCTAGTTTTCGTATCCTTTGGGTCAACAGGACTAATGGAAGAGCTCCACCACATATAAACGCATCCACTTGCCACTAGAACCAGAGCCGTTAGCGTTAGTACTGCACGTACTAGCGGGTGTCGATTCTTCGCCGCCTTGCGACGTTTCTTCTCGAACTTGCGTAGCTCACGCTTACTCATACTAGCCATGCGATCTGCGTCAATCAACGCTTTAAAATCCATTTCAATAAAATCGTTAGCTATTTCAATAGATGGACGGCGCTTAGCATGATCAGAACTGCGTCGTTTCCCGTGAACGGTGCTAGTATTACCACTCGTACCTAATGCCCTCTTGCGCAAATTAATGTCATCATGTGTATACCGAAGCCTATCCATGACACGCCTCCAAATAATCCTGTAAAATAATCGTCGCCGCTCGACTGTCTGCTGTACCATCACGCAATGAAACTGGGTCAAAATGACGCTCTTTCTGCATTGCCGACTCAGCCACTACAGACGTTAGACTTTCATCCTGCATTATCACATCAGCCTTAACACCCATATCAGACAGTCGCAGATATAACTCGTGTGCAAAAGCACGGCACTTTGCACTCTGCGACGTCTCTGCTCCCGTGTTATCTCGAGGCAAACCTACCACAACCAAATCCGCCGATTCGTCCTTTATTGACTTTAGTAGTTGCGGCCAAAAATCGCCGTCAGCCACTATAGGATTCAGCGGTGTTGCTAATCGCACCATAGTATCACCACGACTCAAGCCGATATGTTTAGCACCAAAATCTACGCCCACTACTTTATGCATGTCTAGCCACCCCACTAACGCTCAATCGTAAAATCTACTTTAATTTTATCTGCCTTTGGCGCTGTTGACACCCAGAACGGGCTCATTTTGACAGTCACATTGCTCACGCCTGAGTCCTTTGATAATTCAGCCTTGATTTCTTCTGACTTCTTGCCAACTGCATTCGACTTTACTTTGCCTTCATCAATCTGCGGTCCAATATGACCAGTAGCCTTAACCGTCACCTTGTATCCATGCTTTACCGCGCTAAAGTTACTAAATTTCACGCTCTTTAGGCCATTGTCGTAGATCTTCTGATTTCCACTGTCTGCATTTAGTTTGCTGTCTAGAATTTTATTCAAATCGCCACGATTAATACCCAGAAGTGAGTAGCCCACCTCAACGCTAACGCTCGCCTGACCACTCGCAATTTCACCTACTGCCGGTGTTGACTTAGGTGTACCTAGGTTCTGACCAAAGCTATCACCAACTACAACAGCATTGTCCAACTGTTTCTCTAATTTTTTCTTCGCTTCATCGACGTCTAGCTGACTCTTCAGCTTCTGCATCGCCGAATCAATATCAGATTGCTGCACATACTTCACTGTTTCGCGTGTACCACCCGCAAAGTCACCTTTGGCGCTGGCTGACACCTTGCTATTGCTAAACCCTTGCACCGACATCTTAGTTCCATCTGAAACATTATACTCAGATCCATATTTAACAGCCGTTGCCTTGACCGAAGCACATACCTGTTTATCTTCGGCGCCGTTTGTATCACTCCAGCCCTCTAAACCATTAATTGACGCATCAGTGGTAAACTGAACCCCACCAGCATACAATAGAGTTCCTGCTGGAATGTCAACCGTGTTAGTAGCTGTACTAGTTAGCGAAACATTTCTCGTCTGTTTATTACATATATAAACACTACCTTTAGCCTTTTCACCTTGTTCGCGCTCGCCAGTCGCATCAAAATTCACCGTTTCAGTTGATTTACTAATTTTTACTATTGGTGCAACCTCACCATCATTGACGTTTAATTCAGCATCTGGGACTAAACGCAATACAGCCGAAACATCTTTGCTAGTTGTCTTGGCTTTGATGACTATACTGGCGCTAGGTGCGAATACTACCGCCCATACAATAAAGCCAACCAATAAAATTGCAACAGCACCGCCAATCAATAACTTCTTACGAAAATCATTAAAATTTGGAATGGCTTTGTTCGCCTTTTTCTGTTTATGCGTATTCGTCTTCTTTTGGTAGTCATCGTTAACACCATCAGCGTCAAGGTCATTCTTCATGCGATCATCATTCTCAATCGAGGCTACAGCCGCAGACATGCCGTCATTATCACGCTTAGAGCCGTCGGACGTATCGTCTAAATCGCCAATTGACAAGTTCTTCCCATCGATTACATCATCATTCTTTAAGTCATCCATCGAACCATCAATATCAGGCACAACCGCTTGAGCATTGATATTTTTAGCCACAGGTATATGCAAACCCGCTGCTAGATTCAATAGCGAGGCATCCGTAGTAACCAAGGCAAGATGCTTCTTTGAGGCTTCAGTAGCTCGACCAATCAATTTTAGATTCACCACGCTATTCAGTGCGCCACGCGCAGCAGGCGGAACCAATGCTACTACTGGCTCGCTAGACTGCTTTATTCGACTAATAATCGACGTTACATCATCGTCTACATCAATGTATACGGTATCGCGACCTTTTAACTTTGATTGCGCGCCCGTACTCAAATGTGCACTACGTGATAAGTGGTGATTATTTCCAGTACTAGTTGCCTTGTTATTAGTAGCTGTCGATTTTACACTACTTTTGTGATTATCTATATTATCAAGCTTTGCCATAGATCTCCGTTATATCCTTAGAATTCTATTTAGTTTGTTGCGCAACCCTGTCGTGTCTTCATTAGCTACCTCCATTGTATCATAACCAACACGTAGCAATCCCATAGCAGTAATAAATGTGTGGTCAACTACATCACCAGTCTGATCCTCAATACCCACAACGTCCGCTGGCTCAATATGCTTGATTATTGGACGCCTAGTGAATGGCAAGCCTCGATACCACTTCGATTCTTCTAAACACTCGGTCAATGGCTTAAGCGAAGAGCCTCCGCCACACAACAAGAATCTGTTGGGCAGGTGATCCACAGCGTCGAACTCTGATAACGCCAGCTGAACACCCGATATCCAGACATCTAAAGTCTTGTCAATCGACTCACCAATTGATTCCTTTACACTCGGTTTAACCTTCGGGTCGTCTAGATTAACTTTTAGCTTTTCAGCCGCTTCCCGACCAATACCTAAGTCATCCGCAATAGTTTTAGTAAACGAACAACCAGCCACACCAAACATCTGCGTGCCTTCAACGCCGCCATCATTAACTACTGCGATGTCCGTACTTCCGCCACCGATATCACACAGAATAGCCGTATAGTTCGGGTCGCCATTATTACCCAACACTGCACGTGCTACCGCGAACGGCTCAGCAGCTACCGCTACCAATTCTAGATTAAGCTTTAGCGCAGTGCGTTCTAGTGCACCAATGTGCATCATCGGAGCATATGCCGTATATATCTGAATAGCTACGTCACGACCAGTAAATCCAATCGGATTCGATACTTTATAGCCATCAATATGGATATCTACTATAGCGCTATTAACAAGTTTAACTTCAATGTCTGGTGTACCGGTCTCGAAAGCAATCTGTTTCTGCGCCTTGATTGCTGTATTGTCCTGCACCTTTTCAATAATAAGTTGCATTTCTGCGTCATCCAGAGGACGATCAGCTGTAAGCCGCTTGTAATGAATTGTCGAAGTAATACCCTTCACAAATTCACCAGCTATGCCGATAACCACTCTGCGCGCCTGTACACCCGCCTGCTCTTCCGCCTGAGTCAGCGCGTCCTCGCAGTTCTTTACTACGCCAACAATATCCGATATTGCGCCACCAGACATATTACCAAATTCCTGCCTAGATTTACCGGCACCAATAATCTGCAACGTATCATCGTCGCCTAATTGCGCAATCAGCACCTTAGTATATTCTGTGCCGATATCCAATGCTGCAATATAGTCGTCTGAATTAGACTGCTTTCGAAACAGTTTCATGACTATATTGTAGCATTAATGGTTATTTTTAGCACTAGCTAAAACTTCTGCTTAGCGCCAGCTTTACTCAGCTCGCGCTGATGTTGCATCTGAACATTAAACTGCTCACGCCAATCATCAGGCACTGTTATTTCGCGCTTATATGCTTCCTCTACAGCTAGCTCAACCGGAAATCCATAGGTGTCATATAGCTTGAATACCTCTTCGCCCGTCAGACCGTTACCAGCCAACTTGTCGAACTCCTTCAAACCCTTACGCAAAGTTTGGCGGAAAGCTTTCTCTTCCTTTATCATCACAGCTACAATTTCATCGTGATGTTCCTCGACCTCAGGGAAGAAGCTACTATAAATTCCTGCGATTACCGGCACAATCTCAGCCATAAAGTTCTGCTCTACACCTAGATCAAACGCAAAACGCACTGCACGACGGATCAGACGGCGCATCACATATCCCTGCTGTTTATTGCTCGGACGTACACCATCTACTGCTAGGAAGGTCGCTGCCCTTAGATGATCAGCAATCACTCGCATAGCTTCTTGATTAGATTCGTACTTTTTACCACTCAGCTGTTCTAGCTTGGCGACAATCGGAGTAAATAGTGATGTACGAAAAACATCTGGAGAGTCAATAGCTGCAGCCGCAATTCGCTCTAGTCCACCACCAAAGTCCACGTTCTTCTTTGGCAACAACTCAAAACCATGCTCACGCCGCACGTATTGCGTAAACACTTGGTTACCAATTTCCATGTAGCGACCACAGTCACAGTTTGGGTGACACTTTGGACCAAACTTTGGATCATGCTCGATCTCCGTAAACTCATAGAAAACCTCACTATCTGGACCACAAGGATCGCCCAATGGAGTAGTTGATGGACCGCCATTCCTACTCCACCAGTTCTTACTACCGTCGTAATAGAAAATACGCTCACCGGGGTTCATACCAACCTCGTAGCCATGTTGTTCGCTGCCCATATCGACTGTTTTTGCTTCGATACCCTTTGACTCAAACAGCTTCTGCCAAATCATAGCTGCTTCAGTATCACGCGGTACATTATTATCCTTATCGCCCTCAAAGCACGTAACATATAGACGATTCGGATCTAAACCAACTATTTCAGTTAAAAACGTCCAAAACCAAGTAATCTGCTCTTTCTTAAAGTAATCACCCAGTGACCAGTTGCCTAGCATTTCAAAGAATGTTGTATGGCGATTATCGCCCACCTCGTCAATATCCTGTGCTCGCACACAGGTCTGCGTATCGGCTAGGCGTGTACCATCAGGACAAGGTTGTCCTAGTAAATATTTCAGTAAGGACTGCATGCCCGATCCAGTAAATAAAGTAGTGTCGTCATCTTTAGGTACAACTGATGCACGCTTAATAATGACATGTCCATTTTGTGCGGCGTAATCTAGAAATTTCTGCCTAATATCCTCAGCATTCATACTTCTAGTTTATCACAGACCTAGAACTTTTGTGATCTGCGCTATTTCGTCATCGTCTTTATAGCGAATAATGATTGAACCACCGTGCGCATTAGTCCGTTGCACCACGTTCTTAGACTTAAAGCCGAGACGTTTGGCTAGGCTACGAGTCAAATCAGTCTGCGTCCGTACTGCACGTTTAGCTAGCGTTGTAGACTTAACGCCCTTCTTGCCACTCTCTTTATAACCGATTACAAACTGTTCAGCCTTGCGAACACTCCACTTGTTTGCAATAATTTCATCCAAAAGTTTTTGTTGCATTTTCGGACTATTATCAATCGCCAAGATCTGTCTTGCATGTCCTTCACTAATTGTACCTTGGCGCAAGGCATCCTTTGCTGCATCTGGTAGTCCAATCAAACGTATCAGATTTTTAACAGTACTAATTGATTTGCCAACTCGCACAGCGATATCTTCGTCAGTTAAATTAAATTGGTTTTTTAGTTTAACATATGCCGTCGCAATTTCTAGAGGATTCAAATTCTTACGTTGAACATTTTCAATAATAGACAGCTCTAGTTTGTGCTGATCCGATAGCTTCCGTACAATAACCGGTATTCGCGTCAGCTTAGCTATTTTCGCCGCTCGCCAACGCCGTTCACCAGCTACAATCTCGAATTTACCGCCCGGCTTTGGCGCTACCACTAGCGGCTGCAGCAAACCATGCTCTTTAATAGAATCAGCTAACTCGGCTAATTCCTCATCATTAAATTCACGTCGTGGCTGGTCAGAGTTAGGCTCAATATCTGTCAGAGCTAATAAGCGCAATGCGGAAACTTTTTCATCCTCAGCAGCCGTTATATCAAAGTCAGTATCAACCACGTCAGTTGGAATTAATGACGCAAAACTTTTACCTAGTCCTCGTTTCATCACTGATTATTTCTCCCATCCTAAGCGCTTTACAATCTCTGCCGTAGCTGCCTTGTAGGCCCTGGCGCCCTTACTAAATCGATCATAAGCACCCACAGGCAAGCCGTGCGACGGCGCCTCCGCCAAACGTACGTTACGTGGAATCTTGGTCTCTAAAGTCTTGCCTGGAAAGTGCTTCGATACCTCCTCGTATACCTGTTGCGACAGCGCCGTCCTAGCGTCATACATCGTCACCAATACACCCAGTAGCTCAATAGTTGGATTTAATGACTGACGCACCGCCTTCATTGTTTCTAGTAACTGAGTCAGGCCTTCCAATGCGTAAAATTCCGCCTGTACTGGTAATAATACTTGATCAGCCGCAGCTAGCACATTAACCGTCAATAATGATAGCGATGGCGGAGAGTCAATAATAATTAAATCATAACGATCAGCAACCGTACGAACAGCATCAGATAAGCGATTAAATCGTCGCTCAGTCGTTGCCAAACCAGCCTCAGCATCTGCGAGCTGTGGTGTTGAAGGTACAATATCTAGACCTTTAAATTTTGTAGGTTGTATTGCATCAGCTAGCGTCACCTCACCCGATATAACATCTAGTACAGTCACAGTGCCATTAGGATTATCGTCCGATTTTAGTGTCTCTCGATTGATATCTAGACCCGAAGATGCATTACCCTGCGGATCAAAATCAATCAGCAGCGTGCGCATACCGTGGTTTTTGGTGGCATAGTAGCCAATGTTAATCGCCGACGTTGTTTTACCAACGCCGCCCTTTTGGTTGATAATTGCGATCACATTAGCCACTTACACCTCCTGTAGTTACTATACTATTATATACTATTTTCGAGCAGTCTTCTGTCGGCGTATCAGAAATACCACCGCCAAAGCAGCTAGCACCAAGAAGCCCACCAAGCTAGCCGTCGCCACAGCTATATTAGAACCAGTAGCTGGTGCACCTGGAGTCTTCGGGCTCTCAGTATTATCGGTTGTATTAGTCGGTGGAGTTGTCGGTTCAGTCTGGAAAACCGGTTGGATCTTTAGCAACACGTAACCTGAATATGGATAGCAGCTATTTAGATAGCCATTCATTTTGTCGTAGCCTAGCAAAGCGCCTGTACCCTCGCCCTTGGCAGTAAAAATGTCATCCTGTAAATCAAAGCCGCCATTGTCCTCTGTCTTGTAGTTGTTGTAGTATTTCTGAGACACTACTTTAACATGAAAATCTTTATCGCTCGTTAGCGCAATATTATCCCAAATTTCCTTTGGATTTGCATTTGACGATGATAGATAGCCATTGACTTCAAATTTTTTACCAAACACCGTACTAGCGGTGGGCAGATTAATATGTGCACGCACATTTTCCGCTATATATTTGTTCTCTACACCATTGTTATGAACATATAGTTTAACATCGTAAGTATGGCCTTCGCGCATATTCATGGTATCAGTCCAGCCGTTTTTCCCATCAGTGCCATAATTTTCAGGATTACTGCCAGCCACCCAGTATTTACTGTCAGCATCACGAATCCTTAGGAAGTTGCGCTCATCACCATAATTCGGATTATCAGTAATTGAGTTGAATGTAACGTAAGTAGCAGGCCTTTTAATAGTAAAAGTATCGCGCTCTGGACCCCAAGCATTAGCCGATCCTGATATCGCTACAGTTACCACCGCGGCAAGCAAAACTCCGCTGAGTGTACACCTCAGTGCTTTCTGATTTTTTATTACACTTAACATGACATCCTCCTTCTTTATATTACTAACCCTGCGCCGTCTCGGTCGCCGTCTGCTGTGATGCTGCTTGAGCCGACTGCTCAGCGGCTTGTTGCTGAGCTTGTTGCTGAGCTTGCTCGGCAGCAATTTGTGCTTGGCGCTGTTGTTCAGCGGCAATTTGAGCTTGACGTTGTTGTTCAGCTAGCTGTTGCTGGCGAGCTTGTTCGGCCGCAGCTTCAGCTTGGCGTTGTTGTTCGGCGATTTGAGCTTGACGTTGTTGTTCAGCTAGCTGTTGCTGGCGAGCTTGCTCTGCTAGTTGTTGCTGGCGAGCTTGCTCGGCCGCGGCTTCAGCTTGGCGCTGTTGTTCAGCGGCAATTTGAGCCTGACGTTGTTGTTCAGCTAGCTGTTGCTGGCGAGCTTGCTCTGCTAGTTGTTGCTGGCGAGCTTGCTCGGCCGCGGC
>CAKVAO010000004.1 GCA_934725355.1 uncultured Candidatus Saccharibacteria bacterium
TTTCTCTATTATTGTTAACACTAAATGTTGTAACGGAAATCTGCTATTTTGTTTGGTTACAAATTAGCTATCTATTTCCCAGAATGTGTGTGAACTAATACAGTGTAAATCACACTCAGAAATAACTGCAATATAGCTCTATTAACGGAATGCTCCATTGGTTATATCTCGGATCCTATCGACATAGCCCTGGTTGGTATCGCCAAATAGCCCGAGAGTCCACACGCCACGACCTATAAAAGCTTCAACTAGGTTGCTAATATCATCGGCAGTAATTGATCTAACCACAGATGGTAGATCAATTATATCGACGACGGTGTCGTCCGCAAAGTATCTAGTTTCTACGTAGTTAGATAAAGCCTGCGCTGTTTCAAAGCCCATTATCAAACGACCAGACAAACGCGCTTTCAATTTCTCTAATACATCCTGGCCAACCCCATCCGACCGAAGTTTATTCATAGTATCCGCAATAATACGTGCTATTTCCACTAAATTATCGTTAGTAGCAGCAGTGCGCAGCATACAATACGAGTTAAATCGTTCTATGGCATATGTAGCACGAATATCATAAGCCAGACCTCGACTTCTCACTTGACCATACAGCAATGAGTTTAGACTTCCCGTTAGCAGGTCACACAATATAGCTAACGTATATTCTTCTTCGATAGACAGACATTTATGCAACACTATAGGCAAATAGTATGTGACATTTGGGATCCCATCGCGACGTATTACAACTGGATCAGCTGACCGTAACTCTATTTCGGCAGTCGGTAAACTATCACCGCTCGCCAAATGAATACCATCTAGAATTCTGTCTACTTCATTTAAATCTACGTCACCAGCTATTACAAAACGCATATTCGACGTTACATGGGTTAAGTCATGAAAATTAGCCACGTCATCTAAAGATACATTTTCGATCGTTTTTATCTGCTCTTCTAGACCCATGTCTTTATTGCCCATTGCCACCTCGCATTGACCGTCAACAACCCATCGTGGATCATTCAGATGCCCCTTCAACTCGCTGCGAACGTTACTCTTCTCTACTGTAATAATTTCATTGTTAAAATTTGGCGCAGATAACATGTGGATCTGCATGCCGAGAATTCTCTGCCATTCAAAACTAGCACATTTGGCAGTATAGCGCATGTACTCGCTACCTGTAGATGCGTTTCTACATGCACCGTTTTTTCGAAACGACTCGTCAAATTCACCCTTACTACTAAACCCCAGCACATTAGCAGCTACATGTTCCATAATATGAGCAGTCTGCTGCTTGCTTACATAATCAGGCACCAATCTCGATCCAGCGTGGAACGAGATAGAGCCGTAAAACACATTTGATTTTGGCTGCAAAATAACAATACCCTTTATTCCACGGGGCGTTGTATGTTCAAAGATGTCCGACTTCATAATATCCCTCCAAATGTGGTTAAAAGATGCGCCACTATTGTGGCGCATCGCATGGTCATGCATGTCAACGTCAGACGTACTCCACAAGCAGTATTACTTGTGCTGATCGTCTGAAACAGGCGTACGGTCCAATGGGATCGGGCTGTCAGGGAAGCGACCACATTCGATCTCTTCTTGTGTTACCTCAGGCATAATAACACCATCCTTTGTACTGGGCGACACTCCCTTGAGCATCTTTGTAACCCAGATTATATTCTAGCTAGACAAGATTAAAAAGTCCAGAATGTTAATGAACTAATACAGTGTAAATCACGGACGTAGCAGTAGGCATCCGACTACATTAGGCTAGCACCATCAGCACCACCATAAATGCTCTCGGTATGAGCCTTAGCAAGACGCTCTTGGCTCCAATCATCACCACAGCGCTCAGCCTGTTCCATTACCCGATCAATGGCCAGCCTCTGTTGGTCAGGAGGATAACCGTAACGCCCTAATGTACGCTTAACCATTACACGTAGCTTAGCTTGAACGTTGCGCCTCGAGCGCCAATCTACAGTGGCGTCTCGTCGCACTTGGGCGACTAGCGTTCTAGCTAGTTCGCGCAATTTATCATCACCCATTACTGCCATGGCAGAACCATTTTCTATTAGCGCATCATAAAACAGAGCCTCGTCCTCCGATAATCCCAACGATTTACCCGCATCGACTGCATTCCTAATATCTTTACCAATACTTATTAATTCTTCAATCACCTGAGCCGCCTCAACGCTACCATTACGATAGCGGTTCAAAGCTTCTTCCAACATCTGCGAAAATTTCTGGTCCTTTACGACATTCTTGCCAAAGTGCATCCTAATCTGATCATTAAGCAGTCGGTTCAGTGCAACTATAGCCAAATTCTTGCGTTTAGTACGTCGCATTTCTGCAAAGAACTCATCGCTGAGCACGGAAATATCCGGCTTATTCAGTCCTGCCGCCTCAAATACATCAATCACCTCACCGGTCGGAACAATAGCTTTATCAACGATCTGTCGAAGCGCCGCAGCATACTCCTTGTTACTAATACGGCCACTAGGCTCTGTTTTCTCGATGCAGGACTTAACCGCCTGGAAGAACGCCACTTCTTCACGAATACATAGAGCTGCTGGATTCGGCATCACCAGCGCATAAGCCTTGCTTAGTTCTAGAACCGCCTGGCCGTATCGATTCTCGCCATCCTTTAGCCCCAATATATAGTTGGCAGCGTCTAGTAGAATTTGCAGGCGCTCACTCGTACTGGCACCAAAATACCGCATGTAGTCAAAATGTCCCGATAAATACATATCACGCACGACCTCATAGCATGTCTGCATCTTTTGAGTAGCCCGATCAATATCTAGTTGCGGCTCGCCCTGACCGCCACTACGCGTATAGTCCGCCATAGCATCACGCAAGGCCGCTGCTACACCTAAATAATCTACAATCAAGCCGCCGTTCTTACCTGGGTAGACTCGGTTAACACGCGCAATCGCCTGCATCAGATTATATCCCTTTAACGGCTTATCTAAATACATGACGTTTAGACATGGCACATCAAATCCAGTCAGCCACATATCACAAACAATTACCAACTTTAACGAATCATTAGGATTCTTCATGCGACGCTCAATTTCGTGAATTGATTGACGGTTACGAATGTGCGGTTGCATATTAGCAGGGTCGCCCGCCTTGCCTGTTATAACCACCTTTATTACACCGGCATTATCATCGCTAGAGCCCCAACTAGGGCGCAAGGCAACAATTTTATCGTACAAATTACAGGCAATCTGACGACTCATTGTTACAATCATACCCTTACCATTTAATGACTCCGACCGAGCCTCAAAATGTTTGACTATATCAGCGGCCACTACCGATAAGCGTCGATCATTACCTACGATAGCCTCTTTGGTAGCATATTCTCGTTTCAGTTCAGATTGACGCCCCTCGTCTTCATCTTCAAACAGTTCACCCACCTGAGTATCTATCCACTCCTTGGTTTTGTCATCAATACCTAGGTCAATTAGGCGACTCTCATAATAGATCGGTACCGTCGCGCCATCTACCACGGCCTGTTTTACATCATAAATATCGATATAATCACCAAACACTGCCGGCGTTGATTTGTCGGCCAGTTCAATAGGTGTGCCAGTAAAACCAATATAGCTTGCGTTCGGCAGGGCGTCACGCATGTATTTAGCATAGCCATAGACCACCTGTTTATCATTATCGCGAATATGGGCTCTAAAACCATACTGACTGCGGTGTGCCTCATCCGCCATTACGATGACGTTACGTCGATCAGTTAATACGGGCAGCCTATCGCCACCATCGTCGGGTGCAAACTTCTGAATCGTCGTAAAAACGATCCCTCCCGCTTGGCGCTCTAGCATCTGCCGAAGTTCTCGTCTACTTTCAGCCTGGCGCGGACGCTCGCCCAATAGTTCTTGGCAATGGCCAAAGGTTGCAAATAATTGACCGTCTAGGTCGTTGCGGTCGGTTACCACTACGATGGTAGGGTTGTGAAATTCGGGCGCATGCATCAACTTACCAGTATAGAAAACCATACTTAGCGACTTACCCGAGCCCTGCGTATGCCAAACCACACCAGCACGGCCATCGCCACCAGTACTGCTGGCACACATGGTACTAGATAGCGCTTTATTAACCACCCAGTATTGATGATAGGCCGCCACCTTCTTGATAGCGCCACCACGGTCACCACGTTCGTACACAATGAAGTTCTTAATGATATCAAGTAGTCGCGCCTTATCAAACACACCCTTAGTCAATATGTCCAGCATGGCACTACAAGCTACATCAATCTCGCGCGTGCCATCAATCGTTTTCCAGGGCATCATGCGATCCAATGGACTACTAATCGTCCCCATCTGAGCCTGTATGCCATCACTAATCACCAATAGTTCATTGAATCTAAAGACGTCGCTAATTTCGCGCATGTAGGTTTGCAGCTGATTGTACGCTAGATCCATATCAGCATCCTTGTCGGCCGGATTCTTTAGTTCAATCATTACCAGTGGCAAGCCATTAATAAATAGCATGACATCCGGGCGACGCTTGAACTCATCCTGCACAATCGTAACCTGGTTGACCGCCAAGAACTCGTTGCGCTCCGGGTGGTCAAAATCCACAGTATTCACTAGATCAAACTTAATACGACCATCGGGCAGACGATATTCAACTGACACACCGTTAATTAGCATGTGATGAAAATCATGGTTATTATCAATCAGAGAATCGTGGGTGTTGAGCGTCAGTTTACGCAGAGCCTCGTCCAGAGCAGATTGAGGCAAATTAGAGTTCAGTACTCGCAGCCGATTTTCCAACCGCCGGCGCAAGAATGTATCACCATAGTCACGCTCGCTCGCCTCACCTTGCTCTAGGTTCGAACCATGCTCGATAATCCAGCCTAAGCTTTCTAAGGTATGGAGCAGCCCCTGCTCAACCTCATCTTCATTCATGGTTATATTATACAACAAGCTTGATCGCATCACCTAAATCCACAAAGCGACATAACCCCTAAGGCTCAGCCTTTGTTGAGTCATTTCCGACGATAAACTTAGCCCGTTCATAAAGCTCATCATAGGTTATAATCTCGGGACTTGACAAATTATTACGATAGAGTTCGAACGATCTCTTCTTCGAGAGGTCATCCAATTCAGATAGCTTACCGATAACAACAAACATCTTCGGCTGAACCGTCAACAAATCACCCATCAAAGCAGAGTTATCCTCGCTTCTACTGCCCTCTACAACCCACTTCCTGCCATTAACTTGGATCTGGCTTACGGCTCCACAAAGCTCGTCGCTAGGAGGCCATGCGTCGTTACGATACTGAGACCCCAAAAGCCTGGTGGACGGCTTTTTAATCTCGACTAAACACGTAAACCTAACGTCGGCAACACTCCCCAGCAAGAAATCGCCCCGTTGAGCACCACTCTTTGATACATTTGCACCCGAGTATACAGGTTGGGTGTAGGCCTGTGTCATAAACTTATAGCACAGGCCGTATCCAAATATCCATTGATTCGATTCAAAGAACTTTTGCCATTCGCACTCCTTAAAGTCGCCAGACAGCATGTTGCGAAAAGTATCCAGCGCCACAGCTCTATCAGACTGAATTTTTGCATAGGCGAGGTGTGTCGCAAGGTTGGCGTCTGACGTCTGCAAACAACTCCAGAAATCATTACCATAATTTCGCTCTAGCAACTTAGCTATAATGACAGACTTATTCTCGTCGTTAATTACTAGGCTCCCTTCATCTGCAATTTTATATTTTCTATTGCCATAGCCTACACCACGCGTGTCGACAACATGTCCAAGACGATCCATATGCTCAAACAGCTTCTTTGCAGCATCCGATCTAAGCCTAATTTCTATACTGTCATTTTCATGCAAATTATTAAAGTGTATTCTTGATAACGGCTTAGTATTTCCACTAGAATCCTTACGATATCTAAAGAGCTTACATCCGACGCCAGTCCCTTTGTTGTTGTCATAAGCATAGGGCATTGCTACAAGCCTCGTTCTTTTTGTGTCTTCTAGTATTATGCTGTTTGACTCAGCATAACTATTTGTTACACCCCTCAGAGCAATAATCGCGGCCAAATCATCATTAACGTGTCCCTCACAACTTTCCATAAGCTCATTATACATGCCACAGCACAATCTTGCAATACCGTCCAGTTTATTGCGCTTATGCTTATTGTATCAGTTCGCGAAGCAGCGCATCTCTCAGTTCAATCAGATATTCGTTTTCACACTCATTATCCCAAATCGTACCAAACATAGTCGAAGCCCTTTCGCAAAACAGCTCAAGTAATCTATCCGGAGCTTTCTTGATGTCTAGCCTTTCAATGTGGCTAGGATATATGTGCGGTTGGCCAGAACCAGTTTGAGAATCATATATTTCCTTCTGTCTACTCTCTAAGACATAGTACAGATAATATATACAGTCTGTCATTGTTGAATCAATGAATGACGAATCAGCAGACCATACATTATCGCCCCACAGCGCAACATAGCCAGCATTAACACCCGATGCACTTATGGTTATGACCGGTGCAACCGTATTAGCCTCATCGTGATGCCCTGCAGGGCTTAGTCCACCACTAACAACCGGCACCACACCTGGTCTCATTAGTTTTGAGGTTAAACTCTTTCCACGACGAGGACACACTAAGTCTCCAAATTTAACATCCGGCCAATTCTTAGCGTCTGGGTTGTCGATGAAGTAGTGACGAAATAGCGCTTGCCCAATTTGTTCTAGCGTTTCGTTCATTTGGCGATTCAGCTCGATTTTATCGTCCAATGACCCCAAGATATCCGCAATTCTACGCTGTGTCACCATATCGGGCAGGTCAATTCCCATTTTCGGCACGCTCTTTGTATTCAAATGAGATACAGTACTTCCGTTACTATGCGATATCATATAGCTTCTAGCCTTAGCTGATTTGAGGTAGTAGAAGAGCCACCTGCCATCAACCATATCTGGACGCTTAATCTTAAGCTTTGATAAATCCAGTGAGAAACAAGATACCCCACCAATATTAGGAATTACAATCGGACTCCCTATAACCTCACGGTTTTGAGTAAGGTCGGTATTTGCAATTAGAATATCCCCGGGGTCGACATATTGATCGGCTTTTGGCGTACCAGCATAATATTTAATCCCGTCGTACCGGAATCCGCCTCCGCGGCCTACGCATTTTAGGTTAATAAAAGGCAGGCCGCCATCAGCATCAGTATAATCCGAGCTGCGGTATGATATACCTTTAGCTACATCAACAACATCACCAAGTTCTATTGTAGCAACACTCATCTATTCCTCGCAATCTTGTCAACTGACTTGCCTATACCCTTCAATGAACTCGCGATGCCTAGTAGCACCTTATCCTCACGACCTGTCAAGCTATGATCGGGCATCGAAGCGAAATCTAGCGGATACTCAGCTTTGTAGGCCCTGCCGTCCTCGTTATTATACGTCACGCCAACACTAGCACGAGAGCTAGCAAGCCGAGAGTAGTTGTCACCATATGCATCAATCATAAAATACTTACGAGCTCCACCTGCAGGCAGCATCTTTATGCCGTGGATGAAGGGCTTCATATTTGAAAGCCTAGACTCCATGTCACCTTCAGAGACAACACCCACGATATCATCACCCTTAACACTGAGGACTATGTTCCTAGCCAATCTCATACCAGCGTTTTCAACCACTAAGTTGTATAGATATGGACTAACCTTGCTAGGCTCAGCATACACTAGAACCCTTGGTCTTGTCATCTGCTCATTCAGTTTACCGCTTTCCTCTGCGGCTTTACGAGATTGTTTTGCTGCATTAAGTGATATACACGTAGCTATCCCGGCAATTATTGCACTTGCAATTTCCGCAACACTAGCCCAGTCTTGTAGGCTCATTCAAACTCCTTTAAAATCTCACGGATTTCAGTCTCTAGCTCGTGGCTCTTGGCAAACTGATCATTTAGTTGCTGAATTAGCCTGGGCATTTTGACCTCAAACGGCTCGCTATCTTCTGCGGTTGGCTTAACGCCGACGTAGCGGCCAGGAGTTAGTACATAGTCCTGCAACTTAATTTCGTCAAGCGTAGCGGCTTTGACAAAGCCTAGCTCGGACTCTACTTTACCGGTTTGCTGGAATTTATGGTATACATCGGCCACCTTCTGGATATCCTCGGCAGACAGTTCGCGACTATGTCGGTTAATCATATGCCCTAGCTCACGTCCGTCAATAAATAGCACCTTACCGTGACGATTGCTGCGATTGCGCGCAATGAACCACAGACAGCACGGAATTGCCACATTAAAGAACAGTTTATCCGGCAGAGTTACAATACAGTCGACCAGATCAGCCTCAACAATATTCTTGCGAATCTCGCCCTCTCCGCCATTCTGACTACTCATACTACCGTTAGCCAGAACAAAACCTGCTATACCATTAGGTGCTAAATGATAAATCATATGCTGAACCCAGGCAAAGTTAGCATTGCCACGCGGCGGAATGCCATATTTGAAACGAACGTCTTGCTGCAAATGCTCTTGGCCCCAATCGCTAATGTTAAACGGCGGATTGGCTAATATATAGTCGGCCTTTAGGTCGGGCAGTTGATCATTCATTAGCGTATCGCCACGGCGAATATCTGCATCAATACCGCGAATAGCCAGGTTCATCTTTGCTAGGCGCCAAGTTGTCTCGTTCAGTTCTTGACCGTAAATAGCAATATCCTCAGTGCGACCCTGATGTTCACGCACAAATTGCTCGCTCCACACGAACATACCGCCACTACCACAACATGGGTCATAGACTCGACCATTAAACGGCTGAATCATATTAACCAGTAGTCGCACAATGGAGCGAGGAGTATAGAACTCTCCACCATGCTTGCCCTCGCTATCAGCAAACATGCCCATAAAGTATTCATACACTTGGCCCAGCAGATCCTTAGAATCGCCCGTATCGAATCGGATATTGGTAAATAAATCTATTAGCTCGCCTAGACGTCGCTTGTCTAAAGCTTCACGCGCGTAATCTTTAGGCAATACACCCTTTAGCGTAGGATTCTCACGTTCAATTGCCACCATAGCATCGTCAACCATTTTCCCAATAGTCGGCTGCTTAGCGTTGTCTACCAGATTTTGCCATCGCGCTTCTACTGGTACCCAGAAAACATTGTCCATAAGATAATAGTCTCTATCCTCTGGATCAAAGCCATCATCAACTGCTTTTTGATGCTGGCGATCAAAGGAGTCCGAAACATATTTTAGAAAGATTAGCCCTAGTACAACATACTTATAGTCCGACGGACTAATGTTGCCGCGCAATTTATCTGCCGCCGCCCACAACTGCTTCTTTAAGTCCCCTATATTCATGACTATATTATACAGCATCTGAGGCGAAGCTACACTTTATAAGCAAAAGAGCTCCCACGATTAGGGGAGCTCTTCAATTCAGAATTTGGCAACGTCAGGCTTGACGCCGAGAGTGTTGACCTCGAGGTCATGCATCATAGCCTGCGGTAGCTGGTCAATATCGATCTTCACACCCATATCATAACGAGCGTTATAGATACCCAGATAGTTCATATTCTCAAACACGCCGGCATCGTGACAATGCAAACCAATGAGGTAGTACAGGATAACCTGCAACAGATTGCACCGACTAACAGGGTATTACATTCGATGTCGTCTAGTGAGTTGACAATAGAAAATCTTAGGTCGCGCTTGACTCGGATCGTTTTGACGCCGCAAGTCAACTCGCGCCGTCATGTCAACCGTCGTACCAGTAATTTGCGGATTTAATATATTAGCACGACTGAGTGCCGACAGACAAAAAGCTTGACGATCAGGCCTAGCATAACTAAAATACATTCATCACAGAAACACTGTGCGCACAAGATCAAAGGAGATACCATGGGTATCAAGAAAAGCGAACTCCACAGCGTAGCCGACCAACTAATGGGTGACGAATTCAAGGAGATCTGGTTCCAGGATCCAGATGCCGAAGAACACTATCATCACGATCAGACTGAAGGCGATAAGCATGTCGATGCATACCACGCCACACGCAACGATGATGGCAGTATTGCAATCGACAAGTATCACTCCGACGATAAATAAGTGTTATAATTGCGCTATCATGATGACTTACAATCAGTATCTTCACTTAATGTTTTCGCTTGAGACGTTTTATGATTTTCACCCCGAATACTTTAGGGAACTAAGTAGCGACAAGCAAAATGCATTAAGCAAGGTATTCTTGTACGACTACGACGACACACATAGCAATGACGACGATTACCCCAAGTCTATCGAGGGCTATTTTCGCGACAATATCGAGAACAATCAACGTCTACAACAGCTAGCGTTGTCAGCCGTGTCTGACATTTATCGTAGTAGTGGTATGGGCGAGTTTAGCCTAACCAAGATATCCAAGGAGGCTCCATAACCCCAAGAGGCGTCAGCATTGGCGCCTCTTTTTCTATAACGCCATGCCCTAGTGATATATAATAGAACTATGATTAAAGTAGTATTCTTTGGCACAGAAGACATCTCCGTGCCATCACTAGAGTCACTGATTAGCAGTGATAAATATGAAGTTGTTGGCGTTGTAACTAAGCCTGATTCAGCGCGTGGACGTGGACACAAGGTCGATTCACCCGCTGTTGCTAAGGTCGCGAGAGAGCACGATATTCAGCTGTTTCAGCCCAACAAACTAAAAGATATTGTCGATGATTTAGCCGCCTTGCACGCCGATGTCGGTGCGCTAGTTAGCTACGGTAAGATGATTCCCGACAGTATCATCAACCTATTCCCACACGGCATCGTTAATTTTCACCCATCGATGCTACCAGTTTACCGTGGCCCTTCGCCAATTGAAACTAGTATTATGAATGGCGATTCGTTCACGGGTCTAACGCTAATGTCGGTGCAAAAGGACATGGACGCCGGGCCAATCTATTACCAAGAGCGCATCGAGCTAAATGGCACTGAGACCGCCAGTGATTTATATGCGCGCTTTGGTAAACGTGGTGGCGAATTATTTGCCGATAAATTAGATAAAATCGTTAGTGATGAGATAAAAGGTCTGAAACAAGACGACGACTTGGCTGTCTATTGCCACATGATCAGGAAGGAAGACGGCGAGCTAAATCCAACCGTTATGACCGCCCACGAATGCGACCAACGAATCCGCGCCTTTAATATCTGGCCGCGTTGCCGCATGGATTTCGCCGGACAGCACGTCATAGTCACCAAGGCTAAAGTGCTAGATGATTTTATGGGTGATGCATGGCCAGATGTTGTTCCGTGCTATCGCAACACTGCCCTGCAAGTCCAAACAATCATCAGTCTCAAATCGGGCAAACAGATGTCGGCTAGCGAATTTTTGCGCGGACTTCATTAATGTATCGGACTACTATTTATTAGTCGCCCACCACCCCCCCTGTAACAGGGGAGGTTTTTGATTTAGCAAAATCAAAACTGTCACCAATAGAAGCTGCCGCCGCCCTGTAAAAGGGAGGTATTTTTGATGTACAATGTAAGAATGAACCAAATCAAATGTCCAAAGTGTGGCACGGTATTTACCATCGATGAGAGCCAATACGATAATATCGTCCGCCAAGTGCGTGATAACGAGTTTCAAAACGAACTACACGGCCAACTGGAGCTAGTTGAGAAAGAGCAACAGACTAAATTAGAGCTAGAAAGACAGAAATCACAAGCCAGCCTAGAACAGCAACTAGCTACCAAGCAAGATGAGATTAACCAATTGAAAGCCTCGGCTGCGCAGCGCGAAACCGAAACCAAGGCATCGTACCACCAGCAAATTACTGATTTGAAGAACAAATTAGCACAAGCTGATGATCGCCAAGCTATGGCAGTAGCAAAACTACAATCCCAGCTCGATCAGGCCAAGGTAGAAAGCAAACTAACCGTTGCTAACGCCACATCATCGTTAGAAAAGGAGCGCGACAATCTAGCAAACCAACTAAAACTACAACAAACTGAGCTACAGAACAAGCTACAGATACAGCAAAGCCAAGCCGCCCAGCAGTTACAATCGACCAAGAGCGAGTACGAAGCCGCATTGAAACTCAAGCAGGAAGAGCTGGAACACTATAAAGACCTCAAGGCGCGCATGAGCACAAAGATGGTCGGCGAAACATTAGAGCAGCACTGCCAAATCGAATTCAACAAGATACGCGCCACAGCGTTTCCTAAAGCCTATTTCGAAAAGGACAATGATGCTAGAACTGGCAGCAAGGGCGATTTCATCTATCGCGAGAACGATGAGTCTGGTAATGAAATTATCAGCATTATGTTTGAGATGAAAAACCAGAGTGATACTACCGCTAGCAAGCACAAGAACGAGGATTTCTTCAAAGAGCTCGACAAGGATCGCCGCGAAAAACACTGTGAATACGCGGTTCTAGTAACTCTGCTAGAAGAAGACAATGACTATTACAACACTGGAATCGTTGATGTATCATACCGCTATCCCAAGATGTATGTTATTCGGCCACAGTTCTTTATCCCTATGATCACCGTTCTGCGCAATGCTGCGCTAAATAGCCTAGAGGCGCGTCGTGAGCTAGCCATTGTTCGTAATCAGAATATTGATGTCACGCATTTCGAAGAAAATATGGAGGCGTTCAAAACTGGCTTTGCTAGAAATTACGATATTGCCAGTCGCAAATTTAAATCTGCCATCGAAGAGATCGACAAAACTATCAGTCATCTACAGAAGACTAAGGATGCGTTGCTGTCATCAGAAAATAACCTGAGACTAGCCAACAACAAGGCTCAGGATTTGACAATTAAACGTCTAACTCGTGGCAATCCTACCATGCAGGCAAAGTTTAACGAACTAGATTAGCTGCATCTGCAGCCTTTCAAACATACCAAAATATAATGCCCGCTAGCTATAGCGGGTATTATTCGTTAGCTCTAGAGAACTATACCGATAGGAAATTTCCAACTCAGCAGCACCGCCAAGCACAGCACACACAGCTCTAGATAACGAGAACGCGGCAGTTTCTCTAGATAGATCACGATTAATCCAGCAACCAAACCAATTGGGAGTGCTTGTAGCGCTCCTATATTAATGCCCAAACCAAGCCAAACAATACCTAGAATAAACAGCAGAACTAGCTTTAGTAGTTGTCGGGCGTAGACTAGCTGGTTTTTACGCACTTCGCGATCAACGTTTTTGGGCGTCAGGCGCGGCGAGCGTTTCACCACCCGACCGCTACCACGTGTCGTGCGCTTCTTTAACCAGACTTTTTGTTTTACCATTAGCCCTATTGTAAAATATCACCTCACCCGGCGCAAGCGCCTGCCCCGTCAAAAGGGAGGGAGCAAGGGCCACCTACAGTTACGACACCAACGATACAAACTTCGCTATCTCATGTTTCCACTGTGACACGAAGCACCTACCGATTACTGAGCCGCTGACATCTAGGCGCTTTTGATTTGGCCAATTCTGCACAACCCTTAGCCACATCTCATATACATACTTCGTATCCAATAGACCACCACTGATTAACTTCGAGAAGTCCATGATTACGACATTGTCGGGTAGCAAAATGCTTTCGCCTACACTTTGCTCAGTCGCAATAATTAAATACCGACTATCCGGCACATTCTCACACTCACTTAATAGCAGCTCATCTACCGCATCCACAATCACTAAATCAGTTACCAGCTCAGCACCTTTAATGTTGCACAGGTCAAAGTAAACGTCATCGCGTAATTTTGGATTTGCGATTGGTACAATTCTTGCGCAAACTGCGTCATCAATTCTGCGACACCACTTATCACGGTTGAACTCATCATGCTGGATGTGCGACAATTTACGAAATATAGCCGGGCTGAAATACCTACTAGGCGCCACGCAACGACTATTATCACTAGTCTGACTAGCTAGTAATGAACCCTCAGCCTTTTTGCGATACCTGCGGCACGCCTTATCAGCTACTAGCACATCGTAGCTGCTCGCCACAATCTCCATCATTAAATGATAGTCTTCGTAGCGATAATCGCTACCGTTGGTCTGGTATCTGGTATTTTGAAATATCTCGCTACTTACGAAAATTGACGACTGCCACAGGTCAACCGAATACAAATTAGTCAAAGCTATTCTGTCATCCGTAGATGACCAATACTCATGCACCTCATCAAGGTTATCTCCACTAGTGGTAAAGTCAACCATGTATTTAGGCACGACAACAACCGGTTTGGCTTGACTAACAACTACAGCATACATCTCCGCCAGATAGTTTTCTGAATATAAATCATCACCATCAAATATCTGGATATAGCGACCGTGGCAATGGTCAATCAGAAAGTTGCGTGATAGCGCAGGGTCGCCAAAACTCACCGTGTATACATTGACACTAGCTGAACTGCCAAATTGCCTTACGTAAGATTCCACCACTTTAACAGTTAGCTTCGACGCATTGTCTAGCCCTAGACATAGCTCAATTTTCAAACCCGGATACCATCGAATCGCATAGTCAATACATTGCCTGACCGACGCCAAGGTAGCCCCAGCTAACTCGCCCTCTCCGTGGAATGGTATAGCTACCGAGATATCACATTTCGCAGACATTAGCGATACCTTGCGTCTACGCTGGCAAACCTGCGGTCTAGTCCTACAACAAACTGCCGCATTGCTGCATCAGCCAACCTGGAGCCACTAGACACACTAGTAGACGGCATATTTGGAACTTGCTTTACCGACTCTAACCACGCCGAATTGCAATCATTAAGTATCGCATCACAGTGTCGCCGCAGAGCCTCATTGCCCGCATTATTGCCTCTGCGTTGTGCGCCTAGTGCCGACACCAGTGTGCACGCCATTGCATCGTAATTGCTCGATTCTACCGTGGTAACACCCGACTTACCATATCGCATGTTACAAAACGGAATATTCGGCATATCATAGCAAATCGCCGGTACGCCAGCCGCCTCCGATTCCAACAGAGAGTAGCAAAAGCCTTCGCAGCGTGAAGCGACAAGCGTTACATCGGACTCCAGAAACGCCTTTGACGAATCATCCAGGTAACCCCACCAATGTACTCTATCGGTAATGTCTAATGACTCAGCTAAATCTTTCAACTCGTCAAGTAGACCCTCATCGCGACTTTCGCCGTAAACGTTTAGCTCAATATCCGGAATCTGTTTACTAGCTATCGCAAACGCCCTCAACACATGGTCCACGCGCTTATTGCAGTCAATGCGCCCAATGAAGCTTACTCGCTTACCGGTTAAGTCATGCGAACTTAGGCTGTTCGGATTTACCGCGCGCAAAGCACGCGCCACACTAGTTGGCAACGGCAACGCCACACGGACATCATTGTTGAACAGCAACCAATACTCTGCATCATCCACAGAACATACCACTATCCGATTAAACAGTGGCGCAATCCACATAGAGGTCGCCATACGATATTGACGCAGGTTGGTCCAGGTCAAATCATACGCGCAGAAACCATTATTCACCCAAACCGTCGGTATACCCAGCGATATGCAAACTAGCAAATCTAGCAGATACTCCCGTGGGTTGATTGACTCAAATATGCTGAGTTCAATATTTGACGTTGAGTACGCCTCAATTAACGCCTCAATTCGCTTAGTCCAATTGACACCATCTGAATCGCGCAGTGAGGGAACCAGGTTAGTCTTCACATTGTTGTACAGCGGATAGTGTTGATTGAGACACGTCGAATAGAGCAACGTAACGTTATAGTTATTATGTGATAATAAATTTGCCAGCTGACATACCGCCTGCTCAGCGCCGCCATCGGTTAAGCGCTTATAGGTTATGGCGATATTTTTGATTTCAGTCATCTGTTTAGCGCTTAGATTTGCGACAGCTTCAGCAATTTGCTCCTTGCGAACATTTAGACACTCAGCTACCAATCGCCAATCATAGTCGTCCTCTACATATTTAGATAGTAGTATTAATACAGATTTAGACTCCGCTATATTACCTAACGAATCAGCCCATTTATCTATAACTGACCGAATCTCCCTACGTAGACGGTCACTCCTCAAACTTTCCATATGCACTATGATAGCATAAAACTCAAAGCCTCCCTTTCATGAAGGGAGGTAGCAGTCGTTAGGCTGACGGTGGATTTGCGCGGATTAATTACATGCGAATTTCAGCATCGACACCGGCAGGTAGTGATAGATTCTGTAGGCTATCAATAGTCTTTGGCTTAGCATCGACAATATCGATCAAGCGCTTGTGTACACGCATTTCGTAAGCCTCACCGCCCTTCTTGTAGACGTGTGGAGATTTTACAACAGTAAAGGTGCTGCGCTTAACAGGTAGAGGCACTGGACCAATAATTGTTGCACCGCTACGTAGTGCAGTTTCAACGATCTGCTTTGCAGCCGCATCAATAACACGGTTGTCGTAAGCCTTTAATTTAATACGAATTTTCGGTAGAGCTTGATCTGCCATTATTTCTCCTTTTATCCCGTTCCCAGGGATCAGGGGTGGTGCAATCTCGCCGTATATTTATATACATAGAGTTACCACCACGATTAAGTTGACATTTAGTATTTTACAATATATAGCAATCTATTTCAACAACCAGTCCAACCAAAATAAGCAGAAACTAAAATAGCTCCACATGGGAGCTATTTTAATAGTAGGTCAGTTTACTACTTTAAGATTTCAGTTACCTGACCAGCACCAACGGTGCGACCACCTTCACGGATAGCAAAGGTTAGACCCTTCTCCATAGCAACTGGAGCCTGTAGCTTAACTTCGAACTCGACGTTATCGCCTGGCATAACCATTTCCTTGTCCTTTGGTAGTTCAACCTCACCAGTAACATCAGTGGTGCGGAAGTAGAACTGAGGCTTGTAGCCCTGGGTAAATGGAGTGTGACGACCACCCTCTTCCTTGGTCAGAATGTAAACCTGAGCCTTGAAATCGGTGTGTGGAGTCACGGTACCAGGAGCAGCAACAACCTGACCACGCTCAATGTCATCGCGGTTGATACCACGTAGTAGAATACCAGCGTTATCACCAGCTTCACCCTCAGTCAAAGTCTTCTTGAAGGCTTCAATACCAGTTACAACAGACTTCTGAGTTGGGCGTAGACCGATAATCTCAACTTCGTCGTTCATGTGAACAACACCGCGCTCAATACGACCGGTTGCAACAGTACCACGACCCTTAATTGAGAAGACATCCTCGATAGGCATTAGGAAAGGCTTGTCTAGATCACGTTGTGGCTCTGGGAAGTATGAATCCATCGCATCTAGAAGTTCCATAATGTGATCCATTTCAGTTTCGTCACCTTCTAGAGCTTTTAGAGCTGAACCCTTGATAATTGGGCAGTTCTCGTCAAAGCCGTTCTTCTTTAGTAGGTCACGAACATCCTCTTCAACAATCTCAACTAGGTCTGGATCGGCCTGGTCCATCTTGTTTAGGAAGACTAGAATCTTTGGCACACCAACCTGGTGAGCTAGTAGTACGTGTTCCTTAGTCTGAGGCATAACACCATCAGCTGCCGAAACAACTAGAATAGCACCATCAACCTGAGCAGCACCGGTAATCATGTTCTTGACATAGTCGGCGTGACCTGGCATATCGACGTGTGCATAGTGACGATTCTTAGTCTCGTACTCCTGGTGTGAAGTCGAGATAGTAATACCACGAGACTTCTCTTCTGGGGCATTGTCGATCTGATCATAGGCAACAAACTTGTTGATGTCTGATGGTTCGCGAGTCGCCAATGTCTTGGTGATAGCAGCAGTCAAAGTGGTCTTACCGTGGTCAACGTGACCCATGGTACCAACATTGACATGTGGTTTGGTTCGTTGAAATTCTGCCATGTTTCTCCTTATAACATTTATTAAATTAGTATCGCGCTCTGGCGATGCGATGGTTCACATCGCCTCGGCCGCGCTTACTTCATATTATATATTAATTAGTCGTTAGTGTAAAGATGCGAAAAGCTATTTAATATCAGTTTCCTTCAGCTCACCATCGTGACGCTTGTCGTCAAAGATAGTAGTTGGAATCTTCTTGGTCTTGATGTCATTTTTGACAATATCAGCAATTTTATCCAACTCCTTCTGAGCAGCATTAGACTCGGCGTATTCGGAAATCTTTTTCACCTCGTCGTCGCTGTAGCCAAAGTCCTTCAGCCAACTCTTTAGCACATCCTTTGCCTTATCGTGACTGTATCCAACATTAAATGCTGTCTGGTTATCGACGCCATCTTTATCTTTGCCCGTGTACATTCGATCGGCAATTAGCCAAGCAGCTGGATGTTTACTATTCTTCAGCGGATATTTGATAGTGCCCATCATATAACGTGCCACGACATCCGAATTCGCAAACTTGTAACCGTTCTCGCCCTTAATAGGGTACGGCATTAGCGCTACATTATATTTGCCAAAGAAGCCCTTGTTCTTCTGTACGGCGAACGAGCGTTTACATACAACACAGCCTGGATCGAATATATCAACAGCATATGGCTTGGATTTATCTTCTTTATTGTAAAAGACTACGTTATCTGGCAAATATTCCTTAGCATCCCAATGCTTCATGCGTGTCGGAATGGCTGCTATTGCCTCGCCGTAGTCACTGAGCCAATCGCCAACCCACCGAATCGGATGCTCGGTAAATTTTGGCGCAACCTCGTCGATAGAACAGGCCTCCGTACTGTCTAGCGAGCAAGCGCTAGGATTATTGGTATTACAAGTACCGTAAACATACAGTGACACCAGTGACTTCACGCCAACTAGTAGCGACCAGATTGTCAATATTATAATCAGCAGCGAGCCCACCTCAATGGTTGCAGAAATCGGCTTAACCCACTTGGGGTGCTTTAGGACAACCTTACGTAAAATGCTATTCTTAATGTCCTCCGTAAAAGATGTATCGCAAGTTCGCAGTGTAACCCTACGGGTAAAGCAGTGCGTCGCCTTCTTAAACAGATTCCAGATATTATCCGCTGTTTTCTTGCTAAACAGACGAATGATAGGTAGCGTTAGAACTACGATGCCAAGGATTATAAATGCTGCAACACAAACCATCTATTTTGCAATCCCTCCTATAATATCCACAAAGCGATCGATGTCTGGCTGACGATTATTCATGCCTAGCGACAAACGAATCATCGGTGGGTAATGCTTAATATGGTTCAGATAATAGTGTACGCAGAAATATCCGCTACGCACCATCACACCAGCATCAGATAACGCCTCTGCTAGCAAATGCCCATTGATTTTATCACTATAGAACGCAATCGTCGGAGTTGGCTCAGCATTCAAAACATGCATGCCCTCCGCATCGCGTAACGTACCAATAATTTGTTGGCTATACTGGCGCACGTGCTCGTGCTCGGTCTTGGCAGCCGCCTGCATCCAATCAATTGCCGCACCTAAACCTATTGCTTCAGCATAGGGCTGCAAACCAGCCTCTAATGCTGTATGAATATGCTCTGGATTATGCGCAGACAAGGTAAACTCGTCTTTGGTTACGTCATCAACCATACCGCCGCCAATAAACTCAATATCCATGCGATCCAATAGGTCACGGCGCAATACAATTACACCCATACTTGGACCATACATCTTATGCGAGCTAAAGCATATCGCATCAGCTGGCAGTCCTGCAATTAGATCGTGATAATACGACATAGTTTGGGCTGCATCAATAATATAGATGCCACCCTGCTGGTGAACTTTATTAATAACTTCCTTGATATTCTTTAGCTGACGCCCATCGATATTTGACACGGCGTTCATTACAACTAGCGCGTTGGTAAAATCGTATTTGTCGACATCAATCGAACCATCATCATTACGCACAATCACCTCGCGCGGAATACCTAGGCGCTTAGCTGTTGCCATTGTAGACAGGAACGACGAATTGTGCTCTATATCACTAGTCATTACCTTGTCGATACCATCTGGCTTTAGTTGTGATTGAACCAAGTTTAACCCATAGGTTGTGTTCAATGTAAAACTAACGAAATAGTCTTTCTTGGACAGTTTTAATAGTTTCAGAATCTTGTCACGCACTCCTTCGACTCGGCGATCGACCTCTAGTCCCCACTCATACTTCACGCGCTCACCGCAAGAATTGAACTTAGTATAATATTCCTGCATTGCGTCAATCACCTGTCGGGGACGCAAGCTTTGACATGCGGAGTCGAAATAAATTGCGTCCTCTGGCAAATAAGCAAAATCATCGGCTATGTTAACCTTAGACTTTCGAAACATCCCCCTCCTTTGTTTAATTTATCTTATTATACCGATGACATAAGTATAAATAAAGGGTTCACGTGATTATTTCAGCTTTTTGTTCAGCTTAGCCTAGACCTCATTCGCCTGCTAAGCGTTTTAAGACAGATTCGCGAGCAGCCTCAGCTCTATCATCAGTAACATCACCGTATAAGCCAAGCGCACTATTTCCGTTGCTAATTAAATCGTTAACTAAATCAGAAATATCATTCACTGTTACCGATCTGATCATGTCTAGAAGTTCATCCAAGTCTACAATTTCGCCAAATCGCAAATACCGTCGGAATAACGCATTCGACACACTGCGTGGAGTTTCATACGACATTAGCTCACCACCCGCTACACTACATTTTGCCGCCGCTAAGTCGTCATCTGACAATCTGCCATCACGCAAATTGCACAGTTCGTCGGCTATTAATTTTAATAGCGCGTCCAAATTATTGTCTTTATATGAAAAGTTAAATGACCATATTGTATACCCTGCAGTCGACTCTACCACCTGATTGAGCCTATAGACCAGTCCTTTTTCTCTAGCTTTGCCAAATATTCGCGATCCTGCGCCACAAACCAACAAACGATTTATTATTGCCATAGTAGCAATGTTTTTTAGAGTAAATACACACGGCATAGCAAACGATAAACGCGCCGAACATTGCTTGGTGTCTCCACGGTATATCGTCAGAACGCCGCCATCGTGCAATTTGCGTGATGGCAACGCAGTCGCCTCGCCAGCTGGAATGTCAATATTGCTATAGCTATCAATAACTTTAGAATAGTCGCCAGCAAAATCTCCGGCAACAATAAACTTCATATTAGATGATGTTATATACTTATCTCTATATTCGACGATGTCGGCAAGATTTATGTTTTGCAACGTAGATATAGCTTTATCCGAAGTCATGTCTGCGACACCGAGAGCGTTGTCTAGTCCAAGCGCTAGCAAATAGGATGCGTCATTTAGACGTGCAGATAGTTCATTTGTAATGTTACTTTTTTCAGATGTAAATACTTTCTCGTTTAAGTCTGAATCAGCCAGCATTTTACAATGTAGAGCTAACACACGCTCGTAGTCGAATTTAGCAGAAAGCGTGAAGAAGCGAACGAATTCATTACCAGTAAAAGCATTTCTAATAGCCCCATTTTTAGCCAACGCTAATTCATACGCAGCTTTACTGCCGTAATCACGAACATTCGAAGCCATGTGCTCATAGATATGAGGGATTTGTTGCTTGCGTTCAAAATCCCTCACTTGCCAATATCCAGCGTTAAATGCAACTTCATTATAAACAGTGCGGGCACCCGGGAAGTCTATTATCAAGCCTCTAGCCCCATTATTTAGCTTTATTTCTTTTATTAGGTAGTTCATTATATACTCCTATGCACTTCCTACTAATCAGTCGAGTAGTTAGCGATGTAGTCTTTTACGTGCGCCAATAGCTCCTTCTCGAAAGCTGAGCGATCAGTAGTAGTAGCCTCGATGTAATGCATTGCTAGTGTTAATAATTCACTTTCTTCTTCGTACATATAGTACTCATCATCAATAAAGGCATTATCCGTGGGTATCCTATCCATCAATAGATTGGCTATATCGCCAGCTGATTTTAACGATGATATTTCCCTACACAATTCTTCTCGCTTAGCAGCGAGGCTATTTGGCAATTGGCTACCGTTGCCGGATAAATCTTTAATCATAGTTTTATTATAGTGTATTTTAATGCTATGATTAGAGCTAATGGAATGCGTTGGTTACTTACTCTGAACCCGGCCCAGTGTATTTTCCACGGTGAGTACCGTTATCATGACCTCCTTTTTTGCTACCATAGTTATTGCGATTTTTAAGGTAAGCAATGTATTTATCAGGCACGTCATCCTCTAGGTTCTTACGAAAGTGTGGCAACCAGTCAATGTCATCCTTTTTACCTAACGATACTACCTCTTGCATTGTACCCAGGTACTCGCTTAGATCCACCATCACATCTCCGAGATTAACCATCTGCGTTACAGTGTACACCAAATTAATTAGTGAATTTATAAAATCTGGCGTTATATTCTCTTGGCTATCAATAAGACATAATACAGAAAGGGCTATCTTCTCATCGTTATCCAAATCTTTTGCATGTGCAATCGGCTCTAAACACTTATGCTCTTTTATCTCACTACCCATATACTATTATGATACTATAAAATTATATAATGAGCAGTTTTTAAACTTGCTCAGGTTTGTTGTTTAATCAGCAGCCAGGGCCAGTATAGCGGCCTCGATAGGTGCCATTGTTATGGCTGCCTTTTCCACTGCCATAGTGATCGTGGTTATCGGAGTTAAAGAAGTCGTCGTTAGAACCAGTGTGGTATTGGTCTTCATCCCAATCGACACCATCCGCAATCAACACCTGGCCTTCTTTACTTCCCCAACCAGACGCAAACGTAACTTCATGGCCATCAATGGTACCCTTTTCGGGCTCGTTCCAGCCACCATTGTGTTTGCCGCTGCTCATGATTACTCCTTAATGTACAATTGCTAACGCAATATGGTTTCGACTGGTAGGCGTCGACCCTAGCAAGGCAGGCTGCTTACCCTAACTTACTATAGTGTAGTCTATCCCTACCTGATGTGCTTTGTCAAGCAACGCATTTATTCAGCATCTCGTATGCGTCATTTACCTGCTCATCCGACACGTTACCACATAGCACAAATGGTCGTATATCACTAGCAATAAATTCCCTAACTAAGGTTACGACTTCATCCAACTTGATCGAATGAATAATATCTGGCCTAACATTTAGGTCGATAATCTCACCGGTTCTAAGATACCTAGCCTCTATAGCATTAAGAATAGACTCAGGCGTCTCGTAAAGCATATTCTCATAACCGACAAGTTTACTCTTAGTGCGCTCTAATTCATATTCGTCAATTTCACCATTCGCCACACCTTTTATGGCTTCTGTAGCTAGTTTTACTAGTGCAACTAAGTTCTCTGGCTTACATTTAAATCTAAAATAGTCTATGGTTGTATCTCTACGCACGATATTTTGCATTCCCATTGCGTATACTAACCCCGCAGAGCGCGCTTTGCCGTACACGCGTGTTGTCTTATCACCAGTCAGCAACACCCCAACTAACCACATAATCATTGATTCGCGCACCGTTAGTGGACGAGATAACATGAACCCAACTCTAGCCGTAATAATAGTACCTCGCAGATCAACTACACGAGGCCGCCTTTCAACAGGACAAGTCCTACGGGGTGTAATTCTCTCGCCCTTAGGCAGATTGGTATCACTAAAGCTATTTACTACACCGTAATCGCCTGCAAAATCTCCAGCCAGTAAGAACCGCATATTGTTAGTTGTGTGAGTTTGGGCGCGATAATTATTAACATCTTTAGCATCTACATTCTTAAGCGTTTCTATTGCATCACGCGGAGTCATTCGTGGCAAGCCTACGCTATTCAGCATTGCTACATCTAGCAAATAATTAACCTTGCTAGAATCAGTCAACAGCTCGCTAGTTATATTTTTCTTTTCTATCTCTAAATCGGCATCGTTATAATTTGGATTTTCAAGCATGTACTTCTGTAGCCGGACAATGCGGTCTATATCAAAAGCGGGACATTTGACTGTATATTTTGTGTACATATTATTAGTAAAAGCATTGTTATAACCACCGTTTCGCCGAAGCTCGCTTTCATAGTTATTCCAATCTGCACATTTCTTTACATGGCTCGCTAGATGCTCGTATAAATGCGGCGCCTGTTGCTTTTTCTCATAGTCATTAACCGACCAATAACCACCATTGAATACAATCCTGCTACATGCAGTGCGCGCGTTAGGAACGTCAATAATTACACCTTCTGCACCATTATCGAGCTTGACTTCTTTGATTTTATAGTTCATAAGTTCCTTTCATAATGAGGTGGCGGTCAGATTTGCATTAGTTATAGCCTAAGCTTGATCTCCATATTTATCTAGATACTTCCTCGAAAGCTGAACTAGCTCATTCGCAGCCTCGTTACAGTCTTGGTCGCTGGCTTCTCGATATGCTAAACACGCCGTCAGCAAATCGCTTTCATCTTCTAACATGTCATATTGATCATCGATTAAACTATCGCTGAGCTCGATTTTTTCAGATAGATTGCCTGCCATTTTTGATATTGTCGGTGCTGTTTTAATTATTTTGCATAGCTCGCGACGAACTGCCGCTAGCTCATTGTTTCTATTGCTCATATTCTCTATATCCATATTAATCTATAAAAAAGCAGTTTTAAGTCATGCTCGGAGCTAATGGAGTGTGTTGACAACTTATTCCGAACCCGGCCCAGTATATTTACCGCGGTGTGTGCCGTTGTCATGGCCTCCTTTTTCACTACCATAGTTATCGCGGTTCTTAAGGAAAGCCCTGTATTTATCAGGTACATAATCCTCTAGCGCCTTACGAAAGTGCGGTAGCCAATCAATGTCATCCTTTTTACCCAATGATACTACCTCTTGCATTGTACCCAAATATTCACCTAAGTCCACAGATGCATCTCCAAGATTAATCATCTGTGTTACAGTGAACACCAAATTGATTAGTGCATTTATAAAATCTGGTGTTATATTTTCTTGGCTATCAATAAGACACAATACAGAAAGCGCTATCTTTTCATCATTGTCCAAATCTTTTGCATGTGCAATCGGCTCCAAACACTTATGCTCTTTCATCTCGTTACCCATATATACCGTATATTATTATAAAACCATTATAACGAGTAGTTTTTAAACTTGCTCAGGTTTGTTGTTTAATCAGCAGCCAGGCCCGGTATATTTTCCACGGCGAGTGCCATTATTATAGCGACCTTTTCCGCTACCGTAGTGATCGTGGTTTTCATGGTAAAAGAAGTCATCGCTGGAATTAGTTCTATATTCCTTCTCATCCCAGTCATGACCATCTGAAATTAGTGTCTCGCCCTTATTCGATTCACCAGTACCATAAGAGAAAGTTACCGGATGACCATCTATCGAACCTTTTTCAGGCTCACTCCACGGAACCCAAGCTTTCTCATTATTGGAATCCGTATTTTGATTGTTGTTAGAGTCAGAAAAACTCATAACAACCTCCTTAATGTACAATTGCTTTCGCAATCTAGTTTCGACTGGTAGGCGTCAACCCTAGCGAGTAAGGCTCTTAGCCTCAACTCGCTATAGTGAGTTTACCCCCACCCGATATACTTTGTCAAATGGGACGTCAACTATCTTTCACAGATCAAATCGTGGTATAAGCATAGTCTTACACATCTAGATATAGCAAAGCAAATAGACTAATCAATACTACAGGGTTATTGCACGTGGCTGCGCTGATTGTTGGTGTAGCTAAATTATCTTAAAAATAAAGTACGTTTTGCTATCTATACTCACTTCGCCTGAATATATACAATCTCGCCCATCAGTTAACTTCATTATGAAGTCATCTGGTGAGTACGGATTTGATAGTAGCTCGTTAATAATTACGTATATTTGCTTTAGCTTTCCTGCATTACCCTCAACCAGTACACCTTCAGTCTGATCGTAACGAGCTATTTTTAAAACACTGCACTTATCAATTTGACAATAGGCCTTATTTAGAATGGCTAAGCACTCATCATTCATTAAGCGTGAATCGCTAGCTGCATCAATAACATTTATCACTTGCTCCCCCGATTTAGTACTAATTATTTAATTCATTATATATTAATAATAACCAACGCAGAGCAGAGCAACCAAAAAGAGGTTACCTAATGTAACCTCTTATATTAGCTATAAGATAACTAATTATAATTCAGCGCCAGTGTTAGGAGCAGTAACCTTAGATTCAGATGCGTTATTATTGCTTGCACTAGGTGTGGTAACTTCTAGATTACTGTTACCCGAGTTATCAGCATCGCCAGTCTGATTACCATTTTCATTGTTGCCAGAGTTCGAATCGCTATTGTTGTCGCCTTCTACACCAGAAACCTTCACTAGTGCAGCAACTGCCTTCTTTAAACTCTCAGTCGCAGTATCGATGTCCTTAGCTGCAGCACCATTTTTGCCTTTGTATTCAACATTTGCGTTGTATACAGTCTTGGCTGCATCGTAAGCCTTACTGTAAGCACTGTAGCCCTCTTTAGTGTAGGCACTAGCGCCTAGCTTATCTTCACCTAGTTCAGCAGCAAGTGCCATTTCATTATCTAGTTGAGCCTTAGCACCCTTTTCTTTCCAAATAGTTTTAGCATCATTATCATTCAATCCCTGGTCAATCGTACCGGTGGCGCCTTTGACTTTTTTGTCAAGATTCTCTACGGACTTCCCAGCCTCTATGTCATTAACAATTTGCTTGGCTTGATCCAAATCACCCAAGAAAACCTTAACTCTGTCTGATTTGAAGTATGTAGGATACTCAGATGCAACGTAACGCTCAGCCTTAGTGATAGCATCCTGCAAAGGCTTTATTTTGTTAGCATCTTCCTCTGAAATAGCACTGACATTATATGCATTCGACAAACTCAAAACAGTTGGCGCTGCAATTCCCGCTAGCAGGCTAACACCCAGTAAAGAGACTCCCGCTACCTTAAAGCCAGTTGATGACTTTAGGCTAAATTTACTGTACTTATTGGATCTCATAAATTACCCTCCTTTTTAAGCTATTAACATATTACCCCCCCCCCCACAACATTTTCGTCAAGCCTCTAGCGTAATGACTGTGTAGTAATATTAACATTTATGCTATGCAAATCTCGCCACAGCAAACGCCCGCCAAATTCTGTTGTATTATATAGTTATGAGATTAAACAAATACATTGCACTAGCCACTGGTGTTAGCCGGCGCGAGGCAGATGATTTAATTGTGTCAGGGGTCGTAGCAGTAAACGGTGAGCAAGCTAAGCTAGGCGAACCAGTTGACGAGAACGCTAAAGTTGCCGTACGCGGACAGTTAGTTCAGTTGCCTGAGTCGCGTACAGTTATAGTATTGAATAAGCCAGTTGGCTATGTTTGTTCGCGCAATGCTCAGGCCAAGGGGGTTCAGACCGTCTATGCACTATTGCCTGACAAGTACAAAAAGCTAAAGACCATCGGTCGTCTAGACAAAGATTCGTCTGGGCTAATCATGTTAACTGATGACGGCGACTTAGCTTTCCGTCTAACTCACCCAAAATTTGCTAAGACAAAGCAGTACCTAGTAACCATTGATAAGGCACTCGAACCCCTACATCAGCAGATGATCAACGACTTTGGCGTGAATCTACCCGACGGTCGTAGTCAGCTAGGACTAGAGAAGTTAAATGACAATCGTCGCGAATGGCGTGTCGTTATGCACGAAGGACGCAATCGCCAGATTAGACGCACTTTTACTGCTCTAGGCTACACTGTAATCAAGCTACATCGTACTGACTTTGATAACATTTCGCTATCCGGGCTAAAACCTGGCAAATTTATCGAGCTGACAGAGGCTGAGATTAGCCATATCAGCTAGTTTTCACACACGGCTCTAATATCCATAAGCCAGATCTAACCTGTATAGCCCAATTTATAGACTAACTACCTACACCATAAAAGACCCGCTAAATCAGCGGGTCTTTTGCTCAAGCAGGATATTGCCTAACTATCTGTTACGCTCTTCGATAATCTTCTGTGCAACGTTGTTTGGCACTTCTTCGTACTTATCTAGCTCCATAGAGCTGGCAGCACGACCCTGTGACATTGAACGCAGGTCGGTAGTGTAGCCGAACAGCTCACCTAACGGCGCATAACCAACAATCTGCTTTGCACCACCCATCAAGTCATCCATCTTCTCGACGCGACCACGGCGGCTGTTTAAGTCACCAATCACATCACCCATGAATTCTTCAGGAGTAACAATGTTAAGCTTCATCACTGGTTCTAGTAGAACAGGCTTAGCCTGCTTCACACCCTCGCGAGTTGCCAAGGCGCCAGCCATCTTGAAGGCCATTTCACTAGAGTCGACCTCGTGATACGAGCCATCGTACAGAGTAGCCTTCACATCAACTACTGGGTAACCAGCAATCACACCACCATCTAAGGTCTCTTGGATACCAGCCTTAACAGCTGGACGGTATTCCTGTGGCACAACACCACCCTTAATCTGATCAACGAACTCAAAGCCCTTACCTGGCTCGTTTGGCTCTAGCTTCAGCCATACGTCACCATACTGACCTTTACCACCAGACTGCTTAATGTATTTACCTTGAACTTCGGTAGTACCACGAATAGTTTCGCGATAAGCAACCTGAGGTTTACCAGTATTAGCCTCAACATTGAATTCACGGTGTAAGCGATCAACGATAATCTCTAGGTGTAGCTCACCCATACCCGAGATAATGGTCTGGCCAGTTTCCTCGTCTGTGTGAACACGGAAGGTTGGGTCTTCCTCGGCTAGACGGTGCAAACCAATATCCATCTTCTCTTGGTCAGCCTTAGATTTCGGCTCCACGGCAATAGATACCGGTGGCTCAACGAACTCAATTGACTCTAGGTGAATTGGATGTGCTGGGTCACATAGAGTGTTACCAGTAGTAGTCTTCTTTAGACCAATCACACCTGCGATATCACCAGCCTTAATTTCCTTGATTTCTTCGCGCTTATCAGCAAACATGCGAACTAGACGGCCAATGCGCTCTTTCTCACCAGTGTTGCTGTTTAGCACGTACGAGCCAGCCTTCAGCACGCCGCTGTAGACACGTACGTAGACCAATTTACCAACGAACGGGTCGTTAGCAATCTTGAATGCCAAAGCAGACAACGGAGCTTCGGTGTTGGTTGCGCGCTCAATCTCGTCGCCGCTTTTTGGATCAGTACCTGTAACATCAGGGGTATCGACAGGTGAAGGCAGATAGTCGACAACTAGGTCAAGTAGCTTCTCGACGATAACGCCACGACCATCACCACCAGTAACTAGATAGAAGTCACCCTTAACAGTCAACTTACGTAGACACTTAACTAGCTCTTCCTGGGTAATAGAGTCTTCGCCCTCGGCTAGATAGCGCTCAAACAATTCATCATCAGCCTCAACAGCCTTCTCAACTAGCTTAGTGCGATATTCCTTAGCCTTCTCAACCATATCAGCCGGGATTTCACCCTCGACTAGCTTGTGGTCGTTATACTCTTTGTAGGTGTAAGCCTTCATGTTGATTAGGTCAACCACACCATGAACGGTCTTCTCAAAGCCGATAGGTAGATGAATCGGCAGTGCATTCTTGCTCAAACGCTGATGCACTGAATCTAGTGACTTGTAGAAATCGCCACCAATCTGATTAATCTTATTGATAAAGATCAAGCGTGGTACGTTGTACTTGTTAGCCTGGCGCCAAACGGTCTCAGTCTGAGCCTCGACACCCATCTTGCCGTCTAGCACACAAACAGCACCATCAAGCACGCGCAGAGAGCGCTCAACCTCAGCGGTAAAATCTATGTGCCCTGGTGTATCAATGATGTTGATGTGACAACCTTCCCAGTAGCAGGTAACAGCGGCTGAGGCAATGGTAATACCGCGCTCACGCTCCTGATCCATGAAGTCAGTCACAGTTTCGCCGTCGTGCACAGCGCCGATCTTGTGTACCAAACCAGTACGGTACAAGATACCTTCAGTGGTAGTAGTCTTGCCGGCGTCGATGTGGGCAATAATACCGATGTTGCGGAATTTGTCCAATGGAGTATTAATTTCTGCCATATATCCTTCTTTATTAAACTATCTTTTCTAAAAACCAGCTCAGACGAACCGTCATTATAGACGATTCGTCATGTCGGTAACTAAACACGCGCAAAGTGTGCAAATGCGCGGTTAGCTTCAGCCATACGGTGAGTATCTTCCTTCTTCTTGAAGGCTGCACCAGTTTGGTTAACAGCGTCCACGATTTCAGCAGCTAAACGCTGTTCATATGGCATACCCTTGCGAGCACGAGCAGCCTGAACTAGCCACATAAAGGCGTAATGCTCTTGGCGGCGACCCTTAATCGGGAATGGAATCTGATAGTTAGCACCACCAACACGGCGACTCTTAACTTCATATTCAGGTGAAATGTTCTTCATTGCGGTCTCCAGAACCTCTAGTGGGTTCTCGCTCTTCACCTTCTTAGCAGCAATCTCTAGAGCACTGTAAACCATACGCTCAGCAGCTAGTTTCTTGCCGTCTAGCATTGACTTGTTAATTAAACGCTGCACCAGCACGCTATTGTACTTGCGATCAGGATTGATGCGACGTGCTAGAGACTTAGTTGTTTTACGCGGCATGATTATTTGTCTCCTTTCTTAGCACCGTACTTACTGCGACCACGCTTGCGGCCATCAACACCTTGTAGGTCTAGTGCACCACGCACGATATGGTAACGCACACCCGGTAAATCTGGCACACGACCACCGCGTACTAGAACAACGGCGTGCTCTTGCAGGTTGTGCTTTTCACCACCGATATAAGCCCAGACTTCCTGTCCATTAGTTAGACGGACACGAGCAACCTTACGCATTGCCGAGTTAGGCTTCTTTGGTGTCTTAGTAGTGACCTTTACGCACACACCGCGCTTCAAAGGACCATTCTGGTTATAAATACGAGTCTTTAGTGTATTCTGGATCGTCAGCAACGCAGGTGACTTGCTCTTCTTAGCAGCGCGTTTGCGTGGCTTACGAACCAACTGATTGATTGTAGGCATTGAACTCCCTCTAATCTTAAACCAATATTAACAGCGTTTCTCCATCCCAGCACGAATAAGAAACATTGAAACTCAATTTATAGATTAGCACTTTTTAGTACAGAATTCAAGATACCAGATGCGACATCACAACAACCCACACGGCGATATATTTGTATGGAAATCACCATATGGACAAATACTATCTAGGAAATAAGCTCCCTGGGTTATCGTAATTAAAATCTGAGGCTGTCGCGTTTCGTCTGAAGATCAAATAGACACCTAGCTTGTTAACTGTTGAGAGAAGATTATCAAGTGTCAGCTGTTGCTTTAGTCCCTCGATAGATCCCAATACACCCAAATAGTTATATAGGTCGTTGATGAAATTGGTATTAATATTTGCGTGCAAATAACTCTGCTGTAGTTCGACTGGAGCACCTAGTATTTTGCTGATGTTGTACTCTATGTTGTCGCCAAGATGTTTTATATCTGCACGCCTACTTATGATACAATTAGCCTTAAACAGGATTGAATCGTCGGTACATTCATTAAAGAAAGATGATTTAGTGTAGCCACCAAGCGTACCAATTGAGCTGCGTATTATATCGGTTAGGCAATCCTTGATAGCTGCTAATATTATACGATTGGCAATTGCAGGATGATCGATATCAATATTGACAGTAATGCTGTCAAATGAGTTTGGATACTTGCGGCTGGTGAGTACATTGGGCATTGTCAAGTCCTTGTAATAATTAATTCTATCTAGGCGAGTATCCGACATTATGTCGACGGATTGAAAGCAGTGTCTTTCAAGTCGATTGACTGATTCGGCAAATTGGACACTATCGTGTATTTGGTAAAGCTTGCCTGTTTCCGCTTCGATCTGGGACTTATAGGTGTTAAGTCTTGCGTGATCTATTTTTGGACATGACGCTACGATGTTGTTTAGTTTGGATAATATGTCATCATTTATTGCAGATATGCTTAATAAAATAACTTTTTGAAAGGTTGTGGCTGATATATTGCAAAGCAATGAGACGGGAGCTCTGCAACACTTTTCCAATTGCTTGCAGGTTGCATCGATGTAGGCGTGTTCAAAAATATGAGCGATGTCTGGCTCAATGCCTGATATGTTCATGAAATATATTTGCGATACGCTACTCATCTACTAATGATTATACCTTATTAAAAAGAAAGAGGGCAACGATGTTGCCCTGCCAAGTGTTCACTTGGACTTCTGCCCCGACTGGCCGCGGCCTTCGCTGATGTGTGGACCAGATCCACACTTGAACTTGTCGCTGCCGCGAGACTGTTGCCTCGCTACGCGCTCAGCACCCTGTTGCTTGGACTGGTTGCTCTTGCTGCCGGGATTGCGTTTTGATGCCATGATGACATCCTTTCATGTGCGAGAGACTGTGTCTCTAGTTTACATAGTCATCCGTGCTATGTACAAATAAATACTACTCCCGCAAGCTGGTGGTGTCAATCTGGTGCAATACATTACCAAAGCTATCTCTAGTTATATCGTGCTTATCTGCGGCATCAGAGGATAACTCATATTCACGACTATCGCAAACAGCATTGATTTCCATCCAGTCAATTGGCTTATCGCCCAATATAACGCCAAGGTTAAAGGACATGTCTGCAAGATACGCTAATACCTTCTGATCATCATTATATTCAATAGCACCTTCAATAAACGTCTTTGCCAACTGAGCTAAATTTTCAGCCTTATACTTTTCGTCCATACATTTATTGTATATCAAATTGGGGCAATATGATTATTTAGCACAGCCCTCAAAATGTCATGTGCGACATCACAACAATCCACACGGCGATATATTTGTATGAAAATCGATCCAAAACTTAACCTCGGCTTCGCGTCGCGTAATATCATCCGACGATATACTAATACACGGTTTACTCAGCGCAGGATCGCCAATGACCTTATTTATTTCATTAGCCAATAACCGCATAGTTGGTAGATCGGTATCGTCAACAAAGACTTTATTATTAACCATATCACGCAACACATCAATTAACCCTAACAGCATAAACCATGGCGACTCGCCTTCGTAATCCGTTAAGCCAGTTGACAAACCAGCTTCATCTCTAATGAACCATAATATGGCGTATCTTTTAAATAGATCCTTATATTCATCCTTATTCAATATAAGGCTCAGACTTTCAGCAGCATCTTGGCGCACATCAATGCTTTGACGGCTATTGTCACGCATAATCGTGCTTTTGTTGTAGAATCTGTCTAGAATATGACGGCGAATAAATTCTTTCAACTGTGAATTCGTCTTGAGTTCATTGTAAGGTGCACCATTGGCTAGATCTACCAGGTTATTCAGTGCTTCATGTAGCTCTGATATGCCACTAAAATTTCGATCAGTCGTTTTAGCATTGGCAATTTTATAGACAATTAATTCACACTCGTTTATTGCGGAGTATTTATCGATCAGCTCGACAATCGACGGTGCTGAAAACAGCTCGAGTGCTCGCTCTCCCGCCAAGTGCAATTCGTCCAATCGGCCATCATCCAAGTCAATGTTCATACATGGGCAAAAGATTTGCGCTAAATTACTTTGTAATTTAAGGATAATGTCACAATCCGAGTTATTCATTTCTATCATTGCTTATCTCTTGAAGTCATCTAAAAACGGATCCAAATCAAACAATTCAATTACGCGTTCGCGACACTCCTCTACGGAATCACTATTGGCGCCATATCTACCAGCCGCCGCATTAACTATCTCACTCAAATACTCGTTTAAGGCGACTGCAATATCACTATCATCCAGCCACACACAAAATTCTTCGACCATTGTCGCTAGACTACTAGACAATTCAACACTACGCTTAATTTCATTGCTATCCGCCAACACCATAGTTGCACGTATAAATCTCTTGGCATCATCGTCCCATTCAACGCATTTACTCATATAAAATCTATTATACAGAGAAAAGGCAGTTTTATATCATGCCTAGAATATAACTTAGTTATTCCTTTATAATAAACCATACACCCTGACGTAGGACTATTATTGGCTATAGTCGCTTTCTCTGCTTGTCGCGTGAATCGCTTTCAACAATTCAATCTGGCGCAATACATAATCATCCAGCCAGCCGCGGCGTCTAGGCGAACTGATGGCTCCGCCTGCCTCATCAATATCGCCATCGCCCATATCTAGCGCCGAATCATATTCAGTGATTTGTAACAATAAATCGAATAGTGCGTCTATCATAGTAGAACCAGTTCTCAGACTCTACTTACATACACCCAACGCATACCAAAATCCATCGCTGTAATGTCTTCGCTTATCGTCATAGCTATCATAATCGTCAGCATATTTAGTCTCAATCCATTTTATGACGTTCAGACTGCATACATCTTTGACAGATACTTTCTCGGACGCCAGGTCGTCCATATAATCACGCGCCCATAAAACATACTTGCTACCACTGTCATCATGAAACATATAGATATACTCATCAGGACCAGCTTGCTTGGCGTCAGTAAGTTTTACATTTTAAAACCTTAAAATTCATCAGAACAGCTTCGACGCCATCCTTATCCAGTAAAAAGTTCATTATCTGTATATTACCACAACTAGCTCTTCACTTTACTGCCTTTGCCTCTGCGGTTAATCCATTAATGGCCCATGGGCTAGCTCAACAGAATAAAGACTGACACACTGTAGTATAATAGATAAAAGATATAGGAAGAGGACATAGGAGGAGAGGTAATTACATGGATAACAATCCAAGAAATGGGGCAGACGACTTGAGCAATAGTAGCCACAAGGAGACCGATAGCAAATACCACATCAAAACCACAAAAATTGTCTATCCGCAGGTTTACTCGTATACTCTACCGGATCTGCCACAATACGATGGCGCACAGAAAATTGGCTACACCGAGCGCCAGAACGTCGACGACCGTATCCGCGAGCAGGTTCATACCCCTGCTGTCGATCTACGCTACATCAAACAGTGGTATGCACCTGCCTTCTACCTAGATACCAATAACCAACCTACTAGCAAGTCTTTCATTGACAAAGACTTTCATCGCTACCTACGCGCCGAGCATATCAACCAACGCAAAGACCTACCTGGCGAAGAGTGGTTTGACTTCACGAACGACCCGGCTCAGTCGAAAATCTTATTCGATAATTTCCGTCACACTTACAGCACGATTACTCAGGGCGAGAAAATTCCATACAAACTCCGCCCAGAGCAAGAGGCTGCAGTTGCCAAAGCCTTAGCATACTTCCGCAGCCACAGCGACAATAACGACACCGACGAACAGCCCGCCTTCTTATGGAACGCCAAGCCACGCTTCGGCAAGACACTCGCCGCCTATGACTTAGCCAAGCGACTAGACGCAAAGAGTGTGCTAATCGTTACTAACCGCCCTGCCATTGCCAATAGCTGGTATGACGATTACGCCAAATTTGTTGACGGCTACGAATTCGTGTCTGTCACTAGTAGCCTGAGTGATCGACCGACCCTCACACGCGAGCAATTTATTTTACGCAACGCCGACCACGATAACAACCTGCGCCAAATCACCTTCTTGTCACTGCAGGACTTGAAAGGTAGTCACTACTTCGGCGGCAAAATTGACAAACTTAAGTGGGTAGCAGACTTACATTGGGATTTACTAATCATTGACGAGGCACACGAGGGCGTCGACACTACTCGTACTGACGCAGCGCTTGACATTGTTAAGCGCAGGTACATCCTATATCTATCAGGTACACCATTCAAGATGCTCGCTAGCGAGAAATTCAGCAACGATGCCATCTATAACTGGACATACCTTGACGAACAGCAAGCCAAGCAGGCCGAACTAGTCGCCCTACATAACGGCGATGACATTGGCGCCAGCCACACCAACCTACCCGACATGCGCCTATTTACCTACCGCATTAGCGAGATGACTACCAACGAGATTAACGAGGGCGTCGACCTAGATGGCGAGGATTGTGATTATGCGTTTGACCTAAATGAGTTCTTTGCCACTAAAAGCGGAAAATTCATACACAAGGACGACGTACGTGCCTTCCTGCGCAATCTGTCAACCAATACAAAATATCCATTCTCTACACCAGAGCTCAGAAATGAGCTGAAGCACACCTTCTGGTACGTGGGTAACCGTGTCGATAGCTGCAAGGCACTAGCTCAATTGCTTAAAGAAGATCCTGTATTTAAGGATTATGAAGTCATTATTGCTGCGGGCGACGGTAAGTCGTTCGAAGAAGAGGCAGATAACTATAATGCCAACGAAAAATCATTCGACCGCGTCAATCGCGCCATCAGTGAGCACGACAAGACCATTACACTATCTTGCGGCCAGCTAACCACCGGCGTCACCGTCAAACAGTGGTCTGCTGTCTTGATGCTAACAGATATCAAATCACCTGTCTTGTACATGCAGGCAGCTTTCCGTGCGCAGAATCCATACGAACATATAGAGACCGTCAATGGCAAATCAGTTATGGTACGCAAGAAATCAGCCTATCTATTCGACTTCGCGCCAACGCGCGTGCTAGAAATCTACGGTGAGTTTGCAAACGGGCTACAGCCTGCTGCTGTCGAGGGCAGAATTACCGAAGCCGAGCGCAAAGACAACATTAAACGCCTGCTAAACTTCTTCCCAGTCATTTCCGAAGACACCAACGGTCGAATGATCGAGCTCGACGCCGAGAAGATTCTAACTTTCCCGAATGCCCTAGCTGCTAAGGATATTGTAAATGCGCGCTTTATGACCAACCTGCTATTCAACGATACTATCAAGAATGTATTTAACATACCTAAAGAGGCCGAGGCAATCCTGCGCAAGACAGATATCGTACAAGGTAAGCATATTACACATATAGACAAGCCTCTAGACCTCGACGACGCCCGTACGCTACGCGACAATCGCGAGAAAACGATCAACGAAAACAAACACGCCATCCTAGGTGACAAGATTTACGAGACGGCATATATGAACAATATCGATCGTATCGTCGACAACACTGACCACATCACCGATAAGGACGCCTTAGCCGAAAGTCTGAGTACGGATATAGCAGAACTATCCGAGAAACCAATCGCCAGAGCCAAGGAAGTCCTAAATCTTACTAAGGCTGAGGCCGATAGCAACCGGCAAAAAGTTCTAGAAGTTCAGCGCAACGCTATTAGTGAATACGTAAATAGCGACCTAAGCAATGCTATTGAGCGCGCAGCCAAAAAGGAAGAGCTAAAGGAGGCACTAAAGAACTCTATCGAGCAGACCGCCGTAGAAGAGACCGTCACTATGAAAGCCGACCATGATATCGAGAATGAACGTAAGAGCAAAGAGGACGAGATCAAGGACCACTTACGCGCCTTTACCCGTACAATCCCGATGTGCATTATGGCGAATAATACAGGTAGCGAAATAACCATCGACAATTTTGACACCGTCATTTCAGACGCCGACTTCGAGGATCTGACCAACATCACCAAGGAAGAGTTCCACATGTTGCGCGACGGTTTTGATTACACTGATGATAATGGCGCATGCAAGCACTTTGAAGGCGTCTTTAACAGATACCGCTTTAACGCCGCCATTGCCGAATTTGTTAGCGAGAAGAATAAGCTAGGTAAATATTGGCTAGGCGAGCAACGTGACATTTTTGAACTAGTGCCGAACCAGAAGAACAACCAAATCTTTACGCCACGTAGGGTAGTCACCATGATGATTGACGACCTACAAGCGGAGCGCCCCGATCTGTTCAATAGTACTAGCAGTCGCTTTATCGACCTGTATATGAAGTCTGGCCTATACATCGCTGAAATCGCCAAACGCTTGTTTAATAACACCCGACATTTCTATAGCAGCGACGACGAATGCATAACCCACATCCTAACCCACCAAGTTTACGGTCTAGCGCCAACTAACATCCTATACAAGATTACTACCGGATTTATCTTCGGCGGCCTGCCAAATGTCAGTCGCGCTAACTTTGCCGAACATGACCTGCTTAGCGAAGCCAAAGCCGGTACCGCCAAAGCCAAATTAAACGAATTATTTAATCAAACAGGAGATTCTATGTTCAAATTTGATGCCGTTGTTGGCAACCCACCGTATCAAGAGATGAATTCCGCGAACAAGATGTCTCGATCCATATATCCGGATTTTGTTCGTTCAGCTCAATCTGCAGGCAAGATAGTATCGTTAATTATGCCAGCTCGCTGGATGAGTGGCGAAAATGGTCCATATCATGAGACTGATGGATTTATCAACGACATGATTGGCGGATCTCACCTAAAAAAATTTACTCTACACCCCAATTCGCAAGATGTGTTTAATGGCGTTGATATCAAAGGTGGTGTCTGCTACTTTATATGGGACAACGACTATCATACCGATTTGGTCGACTACACCGTCGCGGACGGTAATAATCACACACGGCATAGTGTACCGTTTGGAATAGCAGATAATATAATAATTAGATTACCAGAGTTAGTACAGATTGTTCAAAAAGTGTTCACGGAACCCATCGGCGATGATGGTTCCATGAGGACACTTGTGTCCTCATGGAACCCATTTGGATTCGTATCCGATCTATTCACAAAAAATAACGAAGGGGTTAGTAGAATAAGCGAAGATCGCCAGAACGACGACGACTGGCTGGTTCACGGACTTATAAAGAACAAGCGCGTCATTCGGTATATACCTCATGACGCGCTTAAGAAAAATATCGACGGAGCGCTTGCCTATAAGGTCTTTATTCCTCGTGCGAATGGTAGCGGCGTATTCGGCGAAGTATTTAGCACGCCGATGATTGGCACGCCGATGATGATATGCACTGATACGTTTTTACAAGTTGGGCAGTTTGACAATAAATCCGAAGCTAGCAATCTACTTAAGTACGTGAAGACAAAATTCTTCCGTGCAATGGTAGGAATTAAAAAGACAGCGGTATTTAACTACAAAGACTGCTTCTCTTTTGTTCCCCTACAGGACTTCACCGCCAATTCTGACATTGACTGGAGTAAATCAATTCCAGAGATCGACCAGCAATTGTATCGTAAATATGGGCTGAGTCAAGATGAGATTGACTTCATTGAGACTCATGTCAAACCGATGGAGTAACCAACATTATAACACTACCAAGCTATGCCTAATCAGAATCCACCTATCGACATTCTAGAAAACTCACTGCGTCGCCGTGGGCGGATTTTAGATATCCTGCTGACAGATCGAACTAGGACTACAGAGCGTAAAGCTCACAATATCATATGGGCAACCGATAGCTACACATACCTATGGCATAAAAAACGCGGTAAAAATCCCTATTGCCCCGAGGCGGAAATACAGCACGACCAGATCACTGGTATGAATGGCAACCTGATCCAGCCTCGTGCTGCCAAGAGTCGCGAAGAACAGCGCGCCCGTACCAAAGACAAGGCCGAGGTCTTTACACCATTATCCGTGGTAAAGCAAATGAATAACGACGTCATACACAGTCTAAGCCTGCCCAAAGATCATACATGGCACGATTTCATCGCTGCGCGTTGGCTAGAAATCGCCTGTGGCGAGGCACCGTTCATCGCCAGCCGCTACAATCCGGTTGCTAACACGCAAAAGATTATAAAGCCTGAAAACCGCGTGGGGTTCCTGGATGAAAAGCTAAAGCTAGTCAACAAATACTGCAATAGCAAGGACGAATGGCTGGCTAATGCCGAGATCGCATTAAAGGCCTGTTATGGCTACGAATGGCAAGGCGATAGTTTACTAATTGCGCGCGAGAATATCCTGATGACTATGAATGATTTTTACAAAATCAAGTTCGAATCAGATCCTAATATCGAGAGTCAAGCCGCCAAAGACGGCGGTCTTACCACTGAACAATTAGAACACTTTGCAGAAATTGCTAGCTGGAACATCTTTCAGATGGATGGATTGCGCTATGTTATACCTATGACCTGCAAAAACACGACTCCACAGAAGCCACGTCGTGCGTCGAATACGCTATTTGATATGAGTAAAGTGCCGGTTGCCATGGGTAAGTCCGAGCAGCTACAGCTAAAGACCGAACAATGCCCCGGCTGTCGCACAAACAACCCCACCAAGCACAATGGCGTCTATGTAAAAATCATGGATTGGCATAGCAACAAGACTATTAAATTCTATAAATTAGCTCAGAGTTAGCTAGAGTTGGCAATAACTATCGGCAATTATGGATAGCTACCGACAACTCAACAACTATTTCGTAATCTCTATTTTAGTGCAGCCGTCAGTGCTATCTACGGCAAAGTCCTGACACTGATAGAGTGTTAGATTGTCAATATTGTCGCCCGATACCGTCATACTAACCTTGCCGTCGCTGTCCTTGGCGGTCATTATAACGTCACCGTCGGTAGTGCCTGTCAAGACATAACTATACGTGTCAGGGCTACGAAACGCCGCTGTATCTAGACGAATATTACCCTTAGCGCCTAATAGTGCTAACGAGCCTTGTTCGCTAAACACGACACCCTTGGCTTTATCGGCGCTCACTGCCTGATAGGCAAAGTCATAGCTCATCGAATAGGCGTATTTGCCGTTACCACTAATCTGATCCCAGCAGTCTTGATCAGCTAACACGTATTTCATATTTGGACCACCAACCTGATCATAGCCCGTGATATCACTAGCGCCAGTTAACTTATCCTTCTCGATCTGCCATTTGCCGCCTGACTGAGAAATCAACGTCTTTGTGCCCTGATTAGCATCCATGTTTTCCAATATCGGGCGTTTGCTCTCGTTGGTGCGCTTGGCGTTATATTCATCACAGAACTTCTGCGCAGTAGTGTTTAGCTCTTTCACAGCCTGATCGTTAGTGGCTGTATCGTCAGCGTGCTCAACAGACGATCTCGGCACCACGGTCAGTATATTATCTGGCTTGCTATTCAATAACATAACTACACCCACAGCACCGACGGCCAGCGCAATTATTAATGTAATTACCGCGATGACTGTCGCGTTACCGTGTTCATCATTATTTTGCCAGTTTTTAATCATGTTTATATTATATCAGGATTGACCCAAAACGCGATCTACTAATTTCTCTAATGCTTGATCAGCAGGTTCGCGGATAATTTCATCAGCAATATTATCTTGCCCAGTCGGGTCGGTACTAACGATTATCACTTCCTTACCCAAAGCTTTTGCCTGAATCGGAATGCCTGCCGCTGGATACACCATCAGACTAGAGCCCACACACCACAGCTCATCGCAATCGCGTAGGTCAACACCAGCAATCCGCGACAACATCACCTCGTCCAGTGGCTCGCCAAAGAAAACGATGTCGGGCTTTAAGATACCGTTGCAGCCCGGCTCGATACAATGCGGATCAGGATTATTGTCTAACTGGTCACAGATATCCTTGGTGTCATAATAGCGGTGGCAATTTAGACAAATAGATTTGTCTATGCGACCATGCAACTGGCGGATCTTACCCTGATGTATACCCGCTTTCTTCTCTAGCATGTCGAAGTTTTGAGTCATTACCGATATTAAGCCGCCCTCATCATCTAGACGCTTTAGCAACCAGTGCGCACGCGTCGGCTTAGCATCCCACGCCGGCGACACAGCCAGCCAGCGCCACAAGAGCTCACGCGATTTCTTGCTACGACTGAATCGGTCAATTTCGAAGGCGTCACGCACATCAGCCGCCGTTTTCCATGCCCCACCCTTACCGCGAAAAGTCGGTATACCGGCGCCTGCACTCATACCTGCACCAACTAGCACACAAACACGTTTTGGTATTTTACACATACTATTATTATATTGCATTTTCAAATATTCGGCATATAATGCAGTTATTACCAAAATTGAGGTACGAACTTTAAGGAGAAAAAATGTCAGCATTTAGCCACACACCGAAAACACTGATATTCTCGGATTACGATGGGGTAATAAACCCCTTACGAGCATTTCAATTTGACGAAAATTCATTTGTAGCCGACCGTAGACAGGGAGACTTGGATTGGTCAGACGAGTTGGTGCGTTCAATTAACCAGATCGCATCTAATGATCAAATTTGTTGGCACTGGCTGACTAGTAACCGCCAATGGATGGACTGGATTTGTGAAAATCTAGGTATTGATTACAGTCTTACCGTTACCGATGATTACGGTCGTGGCGGCTATCCTGACAATAAGTTAGATGTAATAATTCGGGCTATTCATAGCAATGATAGTTGCGATGCAACTTGTCCGATTATCTGGATTGACGATGATTTGGGTAAATATTATAACAACGGTCATACTATGCGCAAACTTAGACAATTAGCACAAACTACCCATAGCGACGTCCTGATGGTACAACCTAACTGCCATGCTGGCATTAGTCGCTCGCAATGGAACTGTATTATAAATTTTGCCTTACATCCAAATTCACGACGAACTAACAGCATCACATACCTGAAGCCCGATTATATCGAATAACTAGCTATCAGGCACTAGCCTCACTCTATATAGTGGGGCTATTAATTTACTACCTGATAATTTCCGTATTTATTGATACCTGTTTGACATGCCGACCATAGACCTTTGCCTGCACCACGGGCTGCGTCCTGAGCACCTCTAAATTGGTTAACATATTTGAATTGCTGTCCGCTAAAAATGTACAGCATACCGTAGCCGTCCTCGATCAACTGCATATTATAGTTTGTACCGTCCGCTAGATAGACATAACGCAAGTAGCGACCATACCTGTCGACATCACCCGATACGTCGTCGCCTTCAATATATACAGCCTAGCCTCTAAGCGCCTTAGTATGGCTAGACGACTCATTGCCGTAACATTGATGCTTCCTGGTGCTCTCGGGTGTATCGACGCCGATTAGGCGAATACGCTGCGGCAAGCAGTCCACGTACAGTGTGTCGCCATCCGACACACGCCCAACGGTGCATTTCTGTAATTTAGTGTAGTCTGGATTCGTATGATTGGCAGGTGTCACCGACGTTGGTGTAGTTTCTCGGATGTTATTGACCGGTTTACTAGAGGTAAGATCACTACCATCACTATCATCACTATTCGATTGTCCACTATTATTATCTGCCTGACTACTCGCCGATCCCGACGACTTACCTGACCACTTTGACAAATATTTAGCATATACTCGCTTAGCTACATCAGGAGCCTTGGTCCGCTCAGATCCAACTCGCGCAAATAGCTCATCGTCAACCTGCGCATAATCATACCCCAGACCAGCAATCTCATTCACCATATCGCCGTATTCACCAGATAGCGCTGTAAAGATTTGTTGCTGGTCGCTAACCGATAAACGATAATACACCGCGTGCAAGAATTCATGCACCAAAGTTACCTCTGGCGATTCTTTAAACTGAGCATACAGCTGGTCACTCGCACTTAACATTGATATACGTTCGCTACCATTAATAAAGGTCCAACAACCAAAGATTGCTATGCCATCAGCCAACGATGAGATACCGCAATCCTTTGCTACATCAGCCTCGCTAGCGTAACTAGGCTTTAGCCGGCCTATCAACTTACGCCCATCATCCGTAAATCCAACACAGTTAATCAAGCCTTCGACTGTAGATTTGCCCGAACAATCAGCCGTATAGTAAGAGTCTTTATTTGCTGGTGTAGAGCGTGGCTTAGTGTAAGTAGTGACAAATGTTGGATTGTCACGATATTTATAGCGCCAGTAATATTCGCGAGTCAGCAGTACTCCTAACAATACCACTATTGCAAATCCACAGCACAGCAACGCCACCTGCCACCACTTAAATGGTACTCTAGCACCATATTTAAAACGTACTTTACGACGGCGCGGTGGTTTATCAAAAAACTTCGTCAGTTCAAACCCAAATATCTTCATGCTACATAATTACCGTTTAGAAAGGATGCTTCTTATTATAATCGTTAACCAACCCATTAGCGTTTCTGCACTAATATTAGACTTAGCACTGACCATCATGGCTACTTGCCCCTGGATCTCAGTGCGTGCCGCCCTTACAACACTTTCCATTGCGTGCCGGTCATCAGGCACACCCTTTAGCTCACTAGCAATCATGCGCATAGATGCCAATTTACTGTCAATCTCATCACGCTTCTTCTGCATTACCGACAATTTCTTTCCGTAAGCAATCTTTGCGTCGGTCATTTTCTTCTTTAACAGTTCTTCATGCATCTTGTCGCTTCGATCTGCCATTACTCCCTTTTGCTTTAGTCTCTGCAGTTCACGCCTTAGCTGGCCTTCCGCCTGTGCAACCTCACGGATAATCTTCTTATCCCTGCTCTTAACCCGAATATCATAAAACATATCCGTCTCGAAGAAGTGATCGATACAGTACATCGCCAGACTACCGGTCGCCAAATACAGCACAAACATAATTGGCGCCATGATCAAGTCGGAGCTTCGGATCACTAAACTACCGATATGTATTGCTGAGGCAGTCTCAGTCTCACTAAGATCGATAAATGTACCAGCCATCACACGCAAGACAAATAGAAGCAATCCCAAAAATACCCATAGTAGTATGTCGCCATGGCGCTTCAGCCATGATTTCTTGACTGACGTGTCCTCAAAATATCGCTGGTAACCACGAAATCCCATAATTAGTACCATCGCTACCAAGCCGATTGCTGCACTAAGACCATATGCTAGTATCTCTGGCATGTTTAGTAGCCGACCCAACACGTCCTGCAGAAATGAAATATCAATCACGGATGCAGCCACACCAAGCAAGAAGAACGTCAGAAGTACTCCGCCCGATTGACGTTTACCCATAGCGGCCGCCGGTCTTTGTATTGGCGAGTACTTCTTAGCAACCTCTTCACGTTTAGCCTCACGCCACGCCTGAGGATCATCCTCGTATTGCTCTACTTCACTAAGTTGCGCACCAGATTCATTGACCGCACCCATTCGATCAACCTTCGCAGTGGTCTCTCTAATACCCACACTAGTCATTTTTATCCTCCATACTCTTATTCATGTATTTCTCGCCTAGCTTATCAATATCATCAAAACGCCCGGCCAGGTCCGAATAGTCAATATTTACACGCTCAGTATCACTAATTTCAACGCCTGTTTCTTTAGCTGCCTGAACATAGCTACTCCATGCTATATCCAGATCTTTCATATCTCTATTGAGAGACTCCATTTGCGCCCTTACCGCACCTTTTACTTTCTCATAGCGACCGATAGCATCAGCGCTATTACTACTAAAGGCCTGTCTAATTTGACTTAAAAGCGGCCTCAACTTAGCATCAATAGCCGGCAAAGCAAATACAATACCCTCGCCGCTCAGTGTGCCCTTTTTAATCTGTTTTGTAGCCTCTCTAATTACACTCTTACGAATCGATTTAATTTGATCAGTTATAATCGGTTCACTAATAATATCTACATTATGGCCAATCACTTATCTTCCCCCTTTCTCTTGTTAGATCTGACAGCCTTATCTTTCTGCTTCTCGTGTCTGAATAGCTCGTAAATATATAGCTTCTCGCGATTCTCGCCCCATGAGTGAATAGTGCTAACATTATTTTTATATAAATCGTTCACACTAGATATTCTGTCGTTAAGAATTTCTATGTCGCGCTCGGCTTGTTTCATTCTCCGCTCAATCGGCTGACATTTGAGCGCCAGGTCACCAGTCTGACGTTCAAGCGCTGCACATTGAATAAAGTCCTTAGTATTCCGTGCTACCGTTAATCGACTCGTCAGACTCGACCGCCTAGACTTTAGACTATTATTCTGGCTAGTCAAGTCTTTCATTAAACCGTCAGCCCTCAATACATCATGCTGAAGTACAGAGGCAACACTCTCAAAACGCGCCCTTTCTGCATCGAGCATCTGCGCCACCTCAGAATTAATTAGGCTTAAATACCTCGTCGTATTGTTCTGTCGATAAAACGCCACTCCTCCTTGCTTATAATCGCGCTTAGCATTTCTGCGATCGCGCATTCTCGCTAGCACTCCGTACCGTAAACGAATAGGTTCGTACGTATTCATCGGCGACACTCCTGAGCATTACGTTCAATGATAACCTTAATCATGCGATTTCTACTGTCGGTATCATCGTGCGATTCGTTATTACTGTATTCAAACGGACCATAGCCCTTTCCGATAGCGCTTATTTTGTCGGACGGCAGTCCTTTGCCAATCAAGTAATCACGGACCGCATTAGCTCGATCACCCGCCAAGTTCTCATGGCGCGATGTATAATGTGCAGTATAGCCTTCAATGGTAATCTGCTTAATAGCATCTTTATTATCGTTGTATATTTGCACTACCTGTCCAAGCGACTTATTTGCTTCGCCAAGATTTGAGAATGTTGTAGCTTCACCGTCGAATTTAAGTTTGCTGTCATCGAACGTTAAATCGAAATTCTTACATTCCGTATCTGTAGGATTAACAGTATATTTATTCTCTACCGATTCACCCGTCATAGACACAGTCACGATTCGTGGCTTACGCGCACCCATATTACCTGAAACCAATTTCTTATAGATATCTCTTAGCGCCTTACGCTGGGGATTAGTCAGCTTCTTCTGTGGAGCTGTCACATCACCCAGCCCATAGAAAGTTATGTTGGCACCTTTTAGTGCATCCTCGTACTCTTCTGTAGCATCACTTAATATTTGATCCTCTTTAGCCTCGTCAGATATAGTTAGTATACCCGACGTAGCAAAGTTTAGTGCTCCGGTGTCCGATAAGCCAGAACCAATAACAATAATATTAGGACTTCTGTTTTCGTCATCTGACATTCCAGCAACTTCGTCGTACGCAGTAACAATTGCCTCAAGGTAATTAGCACCGCTAGTCTTTGGAACGACCTCAGATACTTGCTTCTTAATCTCGGCAACGTTGACTGCTACATTCTTCTTAGCCTGAGTTCCGTTTTCGCTAATCGACTTCATCTTTGAAGTATCTAAATCAACTACAAATGGCTCACCATCTGCCTCTATAATGCTAATAGAATCAATGAACTCTTCGGGATCTTCACCTCGATGCATCATTAACGTATCAGAAATTCGATCAATCACATCCTTACCAAGTTCAGCCTTTGGCGAGTTGGCCGTGTTGCCAATAACAATCGCAAGTGAGTTCGAAGGCGGTGGCGTATAAGGCTGAGACAGCTTAAAAAATGCTCCGCCCATAGCAACAACACCCACTACAGTAAATATCATCCAGACCTTTGATATATATTCCACCATCCCGTATAATTTCCACTGTTTCGCTATTTGAATGAGAGAAATTACAGTTACAATCACCCCCCGCCGCCAGCATGACAGCCATCGCAGGTTGACCGCTAAGATTCTCAACAAAACTTTCCATAAGTACAATCATCATAACACCCCCCCCCACAACTTTTGCAAGGTTCCAGCATTAAATGAGCCCATATACCAGGGCTCATTTAATGTGGTTGTCAGCTGGCAGTCGTTAGCCCACCAGCCTTCTATAGTACGCGATTGACTTCTTCAAGAGTGGTTTCGCCCTTCAGAGCCTTTAATACACCCTTTTGCAGCATGGTAACCATGCCATTGTTACATGCCGCCCTAGTGATAGCCTCAGCATTTACATCATACGGCGAGCCACTAATTAGTCTAATAATCGCATCGTTGACAGTTAGCTGCTCCATCAGCACTGTTCGCCCCTTATAGCCAAAAGGGTTCTCTTCGCTAGTACCTGGGTGATATAGCACAATATTATTCAAATCTGGCTGCTCTTCATAACTAGCAGGTAAGTCTGCCAAGGCGTTACGTATCCACTGCTTCGTCGCTTCGTCGGGCTCGTAAGGAATCTTTGTTTCATCATCTAGTCGCCGCACTAGGCGCTGACCAATCACCAGACGAATTGAAGTTGTAAACACTGGATTAACGCCAATCATATCAATGATACGCGCAAAGGCTGCACCTGCATCCTGAGCGTGAAAAGTCGCCAGCAGTAAGTGGCCCGTAATAGCCGCCTGAATTGCCGTACGCGCCGTGTCGACATCACGGATTTCGCCGACCATCACCACGTCAGGGTCTAGACGCAAAATTGTACGCACGTTATCTGCAAACGACTGGCCATGCGTCGTATCAACCGGAATCTGCGTCACGCCAGGAATATCGAACTCAACCGGGTCTTCTAGCGTTAGAATTTTGCGTGTCGTATCGTTTAACGCATTCAGAATGCTATATAGTGTCGTCGACTTACCAGAGCCAGTTGGACCAACCACCATCACCATGCCATGCGGGTGCGAGATAATTTGCTCTAGTTCAGCTTTCTCTTTGTCGCTGAGACCTAGCACGTCCATATTCAACATCTCTGCGCGAAAGTTAAACAAACGAATCACAGCGTCTTGACCATAATTAGTCGGCACTGTTTCAATACGCATATTCAGCGTGTGATTAGCATCCTCGCTTTGCACAGACGATGACGCTAAACTACCCGTACCGCCAACCAAGTTAAATGACCGCCTAAGGTCGCCAATCTCACGTACAATATGACCCGACTGAGCAGTTACGGCAGCTCGCGATAGATTAGCCGCCGAGGCAATTGAAGCGAACAGAATACGGTATTTATCATGCGACAGCGTAGCAATCGGGTGCAAAGTGCCATCAATACGGAAACGAATCCGTACCTGAGTACGCTCGTTCTCAAGGTGAATATCCGATGCACCCAACATATCAGCCTGTAAAATCAGGTAGTTCAAAATATCATCAGGGCGCACCTTTTCTAGCTCGTCACTAACCTTCTTGAAGGTATCGCTGTTACCCTCTGATGAAATCTCCACATTATGATAGACCACTTCTTTGGGCGGATCATAACGTAACATCAACGCCTTGAATGACGAGTCTGAAATCAGACGATACTGCACTGAAATCTGATTAGCAGTTGCCGCATCGTTGATCTCTTTTAGCTTCGATTCTGGCGTCGATAGTGTTATAGCATACAGCGCAGGGCTAGTCTCAGTCGGCTTACGCATCGGCACCATCTTGTACGTATACATGTCAGCAATCGACATCATGTCCAGTATTAACGGCATGGTCTGCTCAGTGGAGCGCAGGTCAACGTACTGAACACCTAGAATTGCGGCACGGCGCTCTGTATTTTGCTCATCGGTTTCGCGGAAGCGCTTAGCTTGCTCGACAGGATCGTTATACATAATTCTATTTTAGCACAAGCACTACCATTGGTTTATACTATTAATATATGGTTAAATCTCGCGAATTTACGAAGCAGCAGCGCAACATCGTAGTGCTGCTACACAATATCCGATCAGTCCAGAATGTCGGAGCAATCATACGTACCTGTGAATGCCTAGGCATCAAACAGTGTTACGCTACTGGCTACACGCCAAATTTAGAATTTGCTACCGATGGCTCAAATCTGCCAATCTTGCCACACGTTAAAGCAAAGCTCGAACGCGAGCTACATCGCAGTGCCCTTGGCGCCGAGCAATTAGTCAAGCTTAGCTATCGCCCTGATATTAATAAATTGATACAGGATCTAAAGCGGTCTGACTATCGTTTAATTGGGCTAGAACAGAATCAGCGATCAGTTGTTCTAAGCGATTATCACGCCCCAACTAAAATCGCACTGCTCTTAGGCGAAGAAGTGCACGGCATAACCAGCAACCTGCTCGAGCAGTGTGATGATTTGATTGAAATCCCAATGTTTGGCGTAAAAGAAAGTTATAACGTTTCCGTTGCCACTGGAATAGCGCTTTATAGTCTAACTATTTCTTCGTTACCGCAGTTACCTCGATGATAAACTTTAGTGGCGTATTAGCAGGAATAGCACCATTGCCACTCTCGCCGTAAGCCTTGCCTGATGGAATTGATAGTAAGTAGACGCCACCAGCACGCTTAACCTCAAGACCCTCTACCCAGCCAGAAATTAGCGAACCGTCTTCTAGCTTGAATTCGGTCGGCGTAGCATTACCACCTTCTGATTTAGTGCTGTCGAAAATTGTGCCGTTCGGCATCCAGCCAGTATAGTTAACCTTCACAGTATCGCCCTTTGAAACGGTAGCGCCATCACCCTCTTTCAGCGTTTCAACTGCTAGATCTTTTACATCATCAGCGTTAAAGCTAGCCACGCGATCTTTGTAATCGTCACTGAAAATGCGCTTTTTCTTCTGCGCCTCCTCTTGCTGCTTTTTATACTGCTCCATGTATTCTTTATACTGCTGATTAACCTTGTCGTTGGCCACAGTGTTAGGATCGGTCTTTGGATCGACAGCACCTAGAATCATCGAGGCGAAACCAGCAATTGTAAACACCAGCATCATTATAGCAATTACCCAGATACCGATGCGCTGCGCCTTTGGTGTTTTATGGTATGAACTCATTATTATCCCCCTATTTCTAGATTACTTTAGCATTTATTTCGGTTGCATGTTTCTCGATACGGTGTATTACCGCATTGACGTCATCGATTTTTATAGTCTTGTCGCGGTCGTGAAAATCGATGTGCAGTGTCACATTCTTTGTCGCCTCATCGAGCGCAAAAATCCCTGCTGGCGTAACCGTGTATGCAATATGGTCACCGACGTGAGTTAGCTGCTTCTGTACATAGCTCAACACTTGCTCAAATGACGTATTAGCCATTACGCGCAAAGTTACATCGCGTGACGTTCCCTGATAACGCATTACCGGCGTGTATTCCTTGTCCGTTAGCTGCTTTAGATTAATTTGTTTAGTCAGCAGTATAAAGCCTGCTGTATAATCAGACAGCTTAAATTCACGTCGCACCTTGCCGTTAAATTCACCCATTACGCCAACCAGCTGGTCGTTTAGATAAACCGTTGCCGCACGCTTTGATTCGAATAGGCTGAGCGAGCTATCTAAATTCTCAGCTTGGTCTAGGCGTACGTACGACAAACTTTCGTGTCCAAATACGTAATTCAGGATGTGTTTCATCTGATAGAACGCCGATCCTTGACCGTCCTTAGAAGTCAACACACCTGCTACCTGCGGGATTTCCGCCGGCAGGGTTGACTCATCAGAATCCATTTGCCCCTGACGATGCACTTTTCCAACCTCGAATAGCATAAAGTCGTCATAACCCACCCGCAAATTATCGCGTGCTAGTTCGACTAGATTGGGCAGTAAACTGCGACGATAGTACTGCAAGTTTGGTGAAATTGCGTTGACAATTCTAAACGCCTTGGCCTTGTCATCGCCAACTTTGTCTAGCAGATCGCCATGAATGAATGAGTAGCTATAGACCTCGTTACCGCCAGCCTCGCGCAGACGCTTACGCAGTTCCATTTCTACTGCATATTGCGAGTCAACCTCTGCCGCACTAAAGTCACGTTGCGGGCTAGTCGCTGTAATAGCATCATAACTGTTTACTCTGCCGATGTCTTCTATAACGTCCTCGTTAATATGCAGATCCGTCCGCCACCATGGAGCAGTGGCACGCAACCGATTATCATCCACATCTATATCGTCATACTGCAGATTATGTAGAGTCGAGCTAATCAGCTCTGGCGTGTAACCACCGTCAATATGACCCAGTACATCAGTAACTAGCTTTGTTGGCATATCGAATTTGTTAACCGAAGGCTTAATCGGATAGCTGTCTACGACATTACTAATTACATGACCACCAGCATATTTCTCTAGCATTGCCACCGTACGGAGTAATACTGGATGAGTTAACAGACTTGGCTGACCCTTGGTAAATCTAGTGATTGCTTCGCTAAAGATACCGTGGCGGAACTGTGTGTTGCGTAGATTGTATAGATTAAAGGTTGCACTCTCGATCAGCGCCCTCTTAGTATCTGTAGTGATTTCAGTCGCTTTGCCACCCATTGCACCAGCTAATGCGATAGGCACGCTGTTTTCACTATTGCCTGCCGCAATCACAATATCCTTGTCGGCAAGTTCGATCGTACGACCATCCAGTAACTCTAGTTTTTCACCCGTCTGACCAGCACGCACCACGATATCTGCCGCCTTAGTCGGTGAGACTGCGATAACCTTATCTAGGTCAAATGCATGCAGCGGTTGACCAGTTTCCATCATCAGATAATTTGTAATATCGACTGGCGCTGAGATAGAGCGCACGCCAACACGACTAAGTTCGCTACGCATCAGCTGTGGAAGGTCTCTACTGCCGTCAATGCCATCCATAGCAACGCATTCATATCGATTACATAGCGTTGGGTCGGCAATAGTTACCGATATTGCAGTATCGGATTTATTGGCTACCACAGCACCGTCTAAGTCGTTAAACCACTCTGGCGTCTTGGCTTCCTCGCCTAGGATAGCCGCAACTTCACGTGCAAAGCCGATTACACCGAAGCAGTCAGGGCGGTGAGTTAGGCTCTTATTCTCAACCTCTAATAAATAATCGCCCAGATCAAATACATCAATAATCGAATCGCCTGGCTGAACCTTCAAATCCGTTACATCCAGAATGCCTTCGTGCTCGTCCCAGAGATCTAGCTCCATTGGACTCGCCATCATACCTTGGCTTAATACGCCACGTAATTTACGGGCACTGAGCACTAGCTCGTCATTTGTACCATAGGTTTCCGGTACAATCGTCTTCGGTGGCAACCAAACCGCCTTCATTCCAGCATGGACATTTGGTGCACCACAGACAACTTCGACATAGCCATTTTCATCGCGTGGCACATCTGGCGTCTTACTACCGTCATAAACACGGCAAATATGTAGGTGGTCACTGTTGGGATGCTCTATGCAGGTTTTTACCTCGACAACCACTGCACCAGCATATTTTGCGTGTAGATTTGTTATGCTCTCGATTTCCACTAAGCGCGCACCAATCAACTTTGCCAACTGATCAATCGGCGGCACGTTTGCGATATATTTCTTTAACCAATTTACTGAGATAATCATATTTTCTATCCTCTATTTGAATTTCCTTAAGAATGCTAGTTTACCTGACTCAAAATGCCGCAGATCCTCAATGCCGTATTTCAACATCACTAAACGCTCAAGACCGCCACCCCAAGCAAAGCCACGATACTTAGTTGGATCAATACCAGCCTCCTTTAGTACGTTCGGATGTAGCATGCCGCAGCCCAGCATCTCTAGCCATTCGCCGCCTTTGCCACCACCACCTAATGCTGCTGGCTTTTCAATCTGAAATTCTAGGCTCGGCTCAGTAAACGGGAAGTAGCCCGGCTGTGTTTTAATATTTAGTTTCTGCCCATAATAGGTCTCAAAGAAGTTCTTCAGTAGCCCCAACATCTGTCCTAAGTTGGCATCGCGCGACACAAATACACCCTCGATCTGGTTAAAGGTATGATCGTGAGTTACATCAGCATCTTCATTACGGAAGACACGGCCATAGTGGATTTCCGCAATTTGACCACCCGCCTCTAACTTCGCTTTGCCTGCCTTTAGGGTACGATTTTCCATAGCCGTTGTATGAGCTGGTGGAATATAGCCCTCCTCAGTCCGGAAGGTATCATAACCGTCGCGTGCTGGGTGGTTGGGCGGAAAGTTTAAGCTAGTAAACATATGGTAATCATCGTCAATTTGACGCGCCTCGTGGCATTCAAATCCCATACGCGTAAAAACATCGACTACATGCTGTAGTTCCAATGTCAGTGGGTGCAAGCTACTGTTGTCTATTGGTAGCAGGGTTGGACGAGCAAACGACTGTGCTTTTGTATCGACGTCAAATGGCGCCGTCGCATCTAGGGGTACTACACTAGCCTCTTCTTGCTGCTCGGCGTATTTATCAGCTGCTGTTTGAATCTCGTTTTTCAGAGCGTTGATTTTTTGACCAAAAGCAGAACGCTCCTCGACTGGCAATTTCGGAATCTCACGATACAATTCCTTCAGTTCTTTGGCTTTCAATAGTTCACGCGGGTCTTCGCCTGCTTTGATCCGACCAAAGAGATTAGTTCGAACTTCGTCTAAATTCATATCTATTATTTTACCACAGATAGCAAAATAGCTCTCGCGCACGAGAGCTATTTTAGGACTATAACCTATAGACTAGGCCTCAAATTCCTCAGCAGCATTATCGCTGTTCTTAGCCATCATACGATAAGCTGATACACCGATAGTCATACCAACAACCGCACCTAGTACATAGACAACGATTGGCCATGCGACAGTTGCAAAGTCACCCCAATGGAAGGCACTCAGAGCAACAGCTACAGCTGGGTTCAGGATAGCCGTAGAGCCAGCAATCGCTAGACCAGCAAATAGACCAAAGCCAACTGCTAGACCCTTAGCAACAGCACACTTACGCTTGCCAAATAGAGCATAACCAGCACCTAGACCAAAGACAACGGTACCTAGAATTTCAGCAACTAGCGCGCCCCATTCTTGACCCTTCTCTAGACCTAGCTGAGAGTGAATTTTTGGCTTGTAGTTATCAGCAATTTTGACACCAGCCTCAGTATTAGTATCAATACCAGCCATTTCCGCCATCATCTCAGTAGCAGTCTTACCCTTGGTAATCTCTGTTGTGCCCTGGTTCTTTAGATAGTTCTTAGACCACTGTTCAACGCTACCAGCCTTAGCAAAATCAGCCTCAGTTGCAGCACCTTGCGAAATCGCAACAGTCTTGAGTGCGTTACCTAAGCTAAAGTTAGCATTAACAATACCCGTCATAGCTAATATAGCTAATGCCGCACCAACAAACTGTGCAACAATGTAGGCAAATGCCTTAACACCATCAACTTTCTTGTTGATCCATGCAGCGATGGTGATTGCTGGGTTTAGATGTGCACCCGAAATTGCACCAAATACTACCACTAGAACAGCCAGTGTTAATGCAATACCTAGTGAGCCAAAATACTGGTTAGTTGCTAGACTTAGGATAGTTGCAGACAATACAAAAGTACCGAATGCTTCAGCTAGCATAGCAGCTGGATTTAGTGAGGCAAGACGCTCAGTAATGCTACCCTTCTTTGCCTTGGTGTCGTCGCTAGCTTCAGGCTCAGTCACTTCTACAACCTCGACAGCTTCTTCGACATCATCGGTATCGACATCAGCCTCAGCCGCAGCGTTTTTACTTTCTTCAGACTCAACAGCCATTGACTCGTCATTGACGTCAGCAGCTGCTTCGTCTAGGGTCTTTTTCGTTACGCGCGTCTTAGTCTTGGACGCAGACTTCTTCGAAGACGCACGCTTGCTACTTTTCTTTGTAGCCATATTTACTAATCCCTCCTTAATAATTAAACTACAAGCTTAATTTTAACCGCCCAGTGTAATTTTGTCCATAGTTTATCTGACAATAAGCTGGCACATCACATCAGACAGCTAATGTATGATATAATTTGCTTATGTCAATCATTTATAATGACACCCAAGAGAAGTCGGAGCTGCAGAAGCGTATAACCGCTGAATTGCGCGAGAAGCAAAACCGCAGCAGTAAAGTCGAGGGCAGCTCTTATCAGCACAAAGACACTTACACGCCTGGCGACGAGTATCAGAAGGACCTAGAGCCTGCGAACATGACTGCCTGGGTATGGATAATTATAGTAGTCATTGCCGTAGGGCTAATTATCTACACAGCAACATTATAAATTACTTATAGACAAGCCATAGGAGGGATAAGTGGAAGAGAGAAACGACAAGGCTAATGCCGAAGCCAAGCCTGCAAAACAGCATAGACTTAGCAAGAAACCGCAAAAGGCTATCGAGTACACTGTTTGGTGTGTGCTGCTGCTAATTGTTCTAACAGTAGCTGGTGGCGTCTATATCATTGCCGATTCAGCCAAGGCGATTAGCGCCTACCGCGATGGTATATTTAATCAGTATAGTGATGCGACAAATGGAAAGAACGTTGGTGCACCAATCGAGCTACGTAAAGTCTGGCTAGCCGACAAAATTAATCCTAGATACCAGAAGACGCTAGCACTCAATGATTCGTATAAAAAGCTATTATCTGATATTAAGAGCTACAATCAAACGCGCGAGGCACACGACAAACTAGTCAAAATATTTAACGAGGGCACCGAAGGAACTACAACTCTTTCCAGTAAAACACTCGACGCCGTACAGTCCTATGAGAAGGTTATTAAGTCATATTATCCTAATGAATCGACACGCCTGCAGGCTATGTCAGAGCTAGAAAGCAAGGTGGCAAGCAGTATTAATTTTTCCGAGATATCGCAAAGCCTTAACAGAGTGCTCCACGCCAATGACGAATGGCTAGACACTGTTCGCAACAGTATCAACAGCGAGCAAGATACCTTCCAGCAGAAAATCAACGGTATTTAGTATCTAAAATTCGAGCATACCCTACCACCCACCTAGTTATCAGAAAAGCCCGATGGAACAAGCGGGCTATTTTGGTATATTCACATATAAGCATACTTGTGTAGATATGCAGATGTTTATAGATAGTTTATTTTGTAGTACGCTGGCGATGAGGACGACGACGCGGCTTCTTCTCTCTGCTATTTAGTGTATTGGGCGTATTAGGTGCGTTTGAATCACTAAGCATAACAGGAACGTTAGACGCGTCTTTAACATTAGCTAAATCGTTAACAGCAGTATTGTTCGCTCTAGTCATACTTTTGTCAGGTGACATTGGCGTCGTGTTAACAGCATCGGTCTCAGCGGCCGTTTTGATCGCTGCGAATAGATCACCTAGCTTCTGCGAGCCTTGTACGCCAGACGGCGAAGTTTTCTTCAGCTTCTTCTCCTCTTTTCTGATTTCGCGTTGCGCAGACTTAGGCATTAAATTCTCAGGAGTTTTAATCTGACTATTGATCATTGCTGCAACCTCCGCTACGGGCTTACCATAGGCAGTACGGCTATACTGGATAATCTCACTCAAGTGATCCTTTGGCTCAGGTGGCCACTTCAGTGTAATGCCACTAAAGGCTGGCATCTTCTCACCCTCGATCATCATACAGCTGATAAAGTGGCGATTGTTCATCTGTAGAATGTCATTAGCTGCAAAGTTTGGCTCGAACTGTTGTGCTAGCACTGGCGCATCTTCTGGTGATACACGCATTGATATAATTGTACCAACATTACCAAAGACCGCATCACGCACAGTATCAGTCATCTGAGATATATACTGGTTCGCAACTGTCAGACATAAGCCATATTTACGCGCCTCAGATAGAATGACCGCAAACGAGTCGGTAGCAAAGTTCTGAAACTCGTCAACGTATAGATAGAATGGACGGCGATCCTTTACATCTGGAATATCGCTACGGCTCATGGCGGCTAGCTGTATTTTAGTCACTAAGAACGAGCCTAAGATGCTAGCATTATCCTCACCAATCAGCCCCTTAGATAGATTAACGATCAAAATCTTGCCTTCGTCCATAATCTGGCGAACATTAAAGCTAGATTTTGGTTGACCGATGATATTACGGATAGTCGGATTAGCAACAAATGCACCAACCTTGTTTAGAATCGGGGCGACCGCTTCAGTAACATATTTATCAGTCCAGCTAGCAAACTCCACGCGCCAGAACTGCAGAACCACTGTATCTGTGACGTGACTAACTACATCCTCGCGGAATTTCTTGTCTGTCAGCATACGCGTAATGTCTAGCATCGTAGTATTTGGATATTCTAGCAACGCCAAAATGGTATAGCGCAGAACATATTCTAGACGCGGCCCCCATGATTCGCCAAACATACGTTTTAGTGCACCAATAATCTCTGAGCTAATATTGCTACGCTGCGCCGGGTCGTAGACTTCCATCGGGTTAAATGCCATTGGATATGCAGTATCCGAGGGGTTAAAGTAAACCACATCCTTGATACGGGAAGGCGGTATAAACTTCAAGTTATCAATAGCAAAGTCACCGTGCGGATCAATAATTGCATATCCTTGGTTTTGATAGATGTCCGACAACGTCAGTAGCTCTAGCAGACCAGACTTGCCTGTACCAGTCTGGCCAATTATGTAGACATGACGGCTACGGTCACGCCGATAGATACCAAACTGCTTCTGCATACCACGAAAGTTAGTCATACCGAAAGCACTGATCTGTCGATCGTGCTCGTGGTCGCCCGTTAGCACTGGCAGGTTAGCTGGCGGTTCTGCTGTTTTGCTGTTGGCCCAGACTACATTCGGTGTTTCGACATTCATATGCGGTAGATGGAATACCGAGGCAAGCTCCTCGATATTTAGAATAAAGCCATCCCCTTCACGGAATCGACGTTCGATGTAGGGCTTTAGGTCATCACGGTCAAATGACGGCGTGCGCGCCAACTTAAAGCCATTTAGGCTAGTAGAGTTAAACTGCTTGAAAGCCGAGGCGACGGCATTCATCTGGATACGCGCGCTAGTTTGGTTACTACCTAGGTAAGCAATGCGGATTTTCACCTTATAGCCCAATTTCTGCGACTTCTTCTCTGCCTCTGAGACACGCATTTTATCGCGATCACTCATGTCGCGTTTGACGGTTTCGCCTGCTCCGCCTTCAGGTGGCTGCCATAACGCCTGTAATGCCTGAACAAACCAAATCCAGGCCTCGGACTTCGTTGTCGTACCGTAGCCTTCTTTGTATTTGCTGATAAATTTAGCGCTATCTTGCTGCCAGCTATCCGCAACAGGACGAACTAAAATCTGCACCCAAATCTCTTCGTCGGTTTTATCAAGCTTAGTTAGTGCTGCGGTGATACCAGCCAGCGGGTCTACATCGAAGTTCTGGAACGTTTTAATCGGAAAGTATTGGTTATCTGTCAGCACTAGCTCGTCAATAGCAGTAACAGGATGTGAACTTGCTGTACCAGCATAGTCCTGCGCAGCTTCATGAATCTGAACAGAAGGATATTGTGCGTAAATCTGCCCCTCAACGAAATTCTGCAAATGCTTTGGTACACGAACGTAGAAGCGAATCTGGTTGCCAACACTGGCAATCTCAAACGATAGGTGCTCTTGTACGCCACCGCTCATTTTTAACTCTTGTTTGTCGCGCAGAATTCCATGAAGCGACGCAAACAGTTGCTCTGCTGATAGTTCCTTTTTATCGTTATCACGAGGAATTTCGAGTGCGAGTAAAACATAATCGTACGGATCAACAAACTCGGTCTGTTCTTTCTTATAATTGCGCCACGTTAAGAAGCTAAGGATACCTATAGTCGGTAACCATATATACCACTGCGTAAAGAATGCCAAAAGCTGCTCAATCATCTATCTATAGATTATCAGATTACACCTATAAACTCAAGCAAAATAGCCACTACACTAACCAGCGTTTAGGCATTAGTCAACGTATAGGTTGACTTGTCGATACGCTTGAATTGCGGTCGCGATAGATTTAGTAGAACGGTAGCTTCACGTACTTGGCGCACCTTCAATACAGCTCGCACAATATCTTCACGGTTCATCGGCCCGTTCTCGCGCAAGATGTCACTGATCACATCAGTGATGCTGCCACGCTTATAGCCGCGCTCAGCTAGAGCATAGATACCGCGACCAACCAGGACAAAACGGTTATCTTTGATTAGTTCATTGTGAATAGCCTGCTTAGTCACATTGTTTCGCTTGAAGTTTTCTGCTTTAACGGCATCAGCAATGTCGTTAAAGTGCATTGGCTTATCATGTTGTTTCAGTACAACATAGATCTTGTCGCGAATATTCCGTGGATTCACCAGCGGCCACTTGACCAGTCCCCACATTCCATTTAAAGTAGCGATGTTTTTGCTGATACTAGCAATAGCAGCTACTTCCATCGGGTGCTCATAGTCACCATCGACAAGTTTATATAATTCATCAATTGTAACAGGTTGACCATGCTTGCGAAGTGTTGCAACAATAGCGTCGGCGGCCTTCTTAATATCGCGTTCATCCTTGTCGGACGATAGGATTACTGCTGCGTAATACTTATCGTTTTCAGTGGTAATTACCATCTTGCTGCTTAGCTCGGCTAGTAAAGTAACTACTGCTCGACTTTTGACGCTGTGATCGCCCATCAGGCGATCCGCTAGATCATCAATGCGCGCACCACGACCCATCTCATGCAAAGTCTTAACCAAGTCGCGTTCTGCACTGATATAGTCGGGGTTCTTGTTGTCATCCAGTGATATTTTGATGCGCAGCAAAGTAGCCTTTTCAATCTGACGCACACGTTCACGGGTAATAGAGAGACTCTCACCCACCTGTTCCAGCGTCTCTTTCTGACCGCTAATGCCAAAACGGCGATCAATAACCTCTGCTTCGCGTGGCCGCTCAATACCCGACAGGATTCCCTTTACTGCGCTACTTAGTTCCTCCTTTAATTCGGGCACATTAGCCATCTGTCTCTCCTGCCTTTCTTCACCTTAATTTGACATAGTAATAAATTTTTCAACTGACATAGATTATACGACATAGTGGATTTTAATTCAAGATTAATGTATTAACGTTTATGTTTAGCCAGCTACATGTTATTATTAGCTATACTACAATATCTATACAGCAATTAGTAAAGCTAACCGACAAATTGATATAGACGAAAATATCCAGTAATCGCATCCAAAAAGCCTGCTGAGTCGGCTTTACGATTACAGTAAATCCGTTTTTTATCAGATAGCGGCACGAGCTTAAACCGCTCGCCGTGGACGCGAAACGGCGACGTAGTGGGCAGTTCGTCGCTGACTACCAAACTATAAATTTCACCATCCTCTGCCTCAAAGCTATGTGAAGATGTACGCTCGTCAACCGCATCGTGGCGCAGCCAGCGAATCTCACCAAAGTCTACATTCTCCCAATTAGGCAGTACTGAATGTTCATAGAATTGTTCTAGAAACAGCTTGCCCGGACGAGCAGTGATAGTCGCACTATCATCATCTGCACTAAAATAGTTACCTTGATCACTAGACGAATCTGCAGTTTGTTTAATATCAATAGCAGTGATACGGACCGCTGACTTGGTCGGTTGTGTATATTGTGACATAGACGCAATCAAATGGTCATACGCCGCCTGCGCATCATTAGACATAAGGCTAATATATTTATCGTAGAATGGCGCCAAACGTTCGATAACGCGCAAGGCAACGTACATATCGCCATCAGCTAACTGCCCACTATTTATAGTTTGATCAATTAGAATAATCGCGCGCTCTATACGGATTAGACGACCCTTAGTTATTGGCCCATACATAACAGCTAGCTGGCAATTAATTACAAACGGAGTGATATCTTCAGGTGAATCACCACGATCGCCCTGCTCGCTTAAATGCAAAATCGGCTGAGCAACGGCAGCCATTAGTTGCGACAAAACGCCAGATGAGCCGTCCTGGCGCAGTTCAAACAAGGCCTCCGCATTGTTACAATGCGCGTCACGTTCAACCATACCCCTTATTACAATGCTCAAAGCATCCGGAAAAATCTCTAGCTCGGGGTATGTTGGATAATTCGTTCTCTCATCGTCGGGTCGCATTGACTGGTCCATATCTGCAATTATATCACCTAAAACTAAAGACCCCGTGGCGGGGTCTAAAATTCATAAGACTTTACGCAAGACAGCCAGTGAGGCTTCTCCGTAACAATGTTTGTCCACCACAACAACTCCTTGATTTGGGTACCTCACAGACAGTCTTGCTTGATTAGATAATATCATAAGCCCATTAATTTTTAAATACCCCAGCAAGCGAAAAACTGTGGAAAACTGCGGATTTTGGTATGGTGGGTCACAGAATATGATGTCGAACTGCTCGTTGGGCGGGGTTGTTTCAATCCAATTGCTAACACTAGTGCGAATTAGCTTAGCCTTGTCACCAACACCCAAGGTCTCGATATTGCTAGCAATGAGCTTCTGAGCTGTTTTATCGCGCTCGATGAACGTAGCACTAGCCGCACCACGGCTAAGCGCTTCTAGCCCCACTGCACCTGTACCAGCAAAGGCATCCAGAACATTGGCGCCGCCTAAAATTCCCATTGAAGTCAGCTTATTAAACATGCCGCTACGCACCCGATCGCCCATAGGATGTGTAGATTTATTCACGCTAGCGTCGATAAAGCGTCCACCATATATACCAGATATAATACGCAGTCTAGCCATTCTAGTCCTCGTTAACGCCATGCGTTGCTTTTACTGCGCAATAATACCACGCCAGTAGCACAGTATGGATAATAATAGGCATTAGAAAGTTCTTGGTCTCGCGTGCAAGATGTTCGTTCCAGCCGTGTTCTAGAAAATAGCTGTACATGTGACGCTCGTACACACGATTTACAACGTCTCGGTACATGTTAGCTATTCCGCCCCACTCCATAACTTGCTTGCGATCAGCAGTCGTTAGACGCACCTCGCTAAACAACTGCGGCGCCGACACAAAGGCAACACCTAGCTCGTATAAACCGTGTGAAGTCATCAGACCGTTAGGCTTCCAATATTCCCAATTATTCATAAATTTATCCCGAATGGTATCGCCCGGCATAATAAACTTTTTCCAGATATTATCCTGCCCACCAGCATCACCACGAATTTCAGCTAAGCGCTCTTCGTAAGGATAATGGTGTGCCGGTGTTAAACCATCGGTAATAGCATGAGCCAACCAAGCTGCCTCGAAGCTAGCCCGTTCGCGGTTGCCATCACGTAGAGCCTTAATTAGATTAGCCTCGTTGCCGCGGATTAGCTCAATTAGATGGTTGTCATTAGGGTAATCTGGTCGAATGAAATGGCGCGGCTCGTCATGAGCGGGAGACTTGCGCTTAATGCCGTCCGGTCCATTCAAGCCTTCGAATCGCAGAATCTCGCCCGAACGCGGAAACCATGCACCATCCTTTAGATATTGCTGTAATTTGTGTCTTGCTACACGATCGATTTTTTGGTGTGTACCGATAATTCGGCCACTGCCGTGCGTCATAATTGTTCCACTATACATACTAATTTAAAGTTGTAATCTTTTGATACTTATTGATTATATGGTTTAGCTGGCTGTATTTTACCAGATAATTCGGATCAAGGGAAATCTGTCGCGCTGTACGGTCGGCTTCGAGAGCAGCCAAGTGAATCATCGGCGTGTCAGCCAGATTGGCAATCTGCAAATTTAAATCACCATGCTGCATGGTGCCATATATTTCGCCTGCGCCACGTGTCTCTAGGTCAACCTGCGCCAGATGAAAACCATCAGTGCTACGCTCGACCTCACGCAGACGCTTGCTAGGCTGCTTTGTATCACTCTGCATCAAAAAGCAGTATGACTGAAATTCGCCACGTCCAACACGCCCGCGTAGCTGGTGTAGCTGAGCCAGCCCGAACTGATCAGCATTCTCTATTACCATGACCGTAGAATTCGGCACATCCACACCAACTTCAATAACCGTAGTAGAGACTAGAATATCTAAATCATGGGCCTCGAACTGACGCATGACCTTTTCTTTGCTCTCTGCTGACATCTTGCCGTGCAGAATACCCACTTTTGCACCGGGGTAAGACTTAACGACGTCTTTATATAGCTCCTCAGCGCTAACCTGTTCCGACTTGGCTGACTCGGCGATCAACCGCGTAACATAATAGACCTGCCTGCCAGAAGCTAGTTCCTCTTTTATTTTTGCCACCATCTGTTTGCGCTCGTTCGGTAGAATAATTTTAGTTACGATGACTTGACGGCCCTTGGGCAATTGATCGAGTGTAGACACATCTAGATCACCAAAAACAGTTAGCTGCAACGAGCGCGGAATCGGTGTAGCAGTCATAGCTAACAGATGAGGCAAGTGGCGCTCATCGGTCTTCGCGAGTAAGTCTTGGCGTTGTTTGACACCAAAGCGGTGCTGCTCGTCAATCACGACAAAACCGAGCTTATGAAACTTAACAGTCGGCTGAAACAGCGCGTGAGTACCGATGATAATATCGACACTGCCATTATTAATTTGTTGCAGCAATGTTTCGCGCGCTTTACCCTTAACCGACCCAGTTAGCAGTGCAATCTTTAGACCAAACGGCGCCAGTAGTTTATCGAAAGTTTCAGCATGCTGCTTAGCTAAAACCTCTGTCGGCACCATCACGGCAGTTTGATAACCGTCGATATAGGCTTGATAGGCCGCCACTGCAGCTACTACTGTTTTTCCAGAGCCAACATCACCCTGTAGCAGGCGATTCATTGGCGTCGGCTTTTCAAAATCCCGCAAAATCTCCCAAATAGACCGTCGTTGAACATCCGTTAGCTTGAACGGTAGCCGACTAACAAATTCTTTTATTCTCACCTGGTTAAACGGCATTTGGTAGCCAGCTAATTTCTGATTATCATTGCGATTGAGTCTGGCTGCTAGAATTAGCGAAAATAGCTCTTCAAAACTGAGCCGACGCTTAGCCTGTTCTAGCTGAGCACGAGACTCTGGAAAGTGCATAGCTAGCATAGCATCAGCACGACTAATAAATTTGTTACGTTTTACAATGTCATCAGGCAAGGTCTCAGGCAGCATAGTAATTAGCGGCCGCACGCCCGCCATCACCTTCTTAGTTAGTGATGGCTTAAGGCCATTTCTAACTGGATACACCGGAATAATTTTATCGCTAGCAGTCGGCAAATTATTGGCAGCCTCACAAGAAGGGCTAGTTAATTGATAGCGCCCTCGCTTCAGTCCAAAATCACCTGTAAAGTAAAAATTTCCACCTTTCTGCAGCTGACGCTGACGATAGCTCTGATTAAACCACACAGCCTGAACTTTGTCGCCAGCATCATCGACCAAAACAGCATTAGTAACCTGCATATTACGGCGAATATAGTTTGTCTTAACCGATTCGACATGCGCACGAATAGTCACCTTACCCGGCACCATATCAGCAATACGCTCAGCCGAAGAATAGTCATCATAGGTACGCGGCAAAAAGTCGATCAAATCACGTACAGTTTCTATACCAGCAGCATGGAATCGTTCAGCAGTCTTTGGTCCAACACCTTTTACACATTCGATAGAAGTCCCTAGATTCACGACTTATCCTTTACTGGTACGTTAGGCTGAATAACATGCGCCAAACTATAAAACGCTAAGTTAAGAATAAAGCCAGCTAAAGCAGCCAACAGATACGGCAACACTATCCGCGGCGTCATTAATGACCATATCAGGAGTATAGCTACAGTCCAAGCCATCACAGTAAATAGCAATTTGCTCTGTATATTTGACCACCCAAAATTAAACTGCACCCTAGAAATAATTCGACGCATCAATTTGTCTGTGGCAGCCACCACGCCATAGATTAATACAACCGGCAGCACCCAAATAGCAACCTTAGTAATTGGATGAGCAACACCATATATCCAGCTAAATACTAGACTAGTCTTAGTCGGTGCTTCGTATGGTATACGATAGCTGGATTGATTCTGACTACTGATCATATTGCGGTTCAGATTATCCCATTGACCAGTTGCGAATAGCATTAACATAAAGACAATGCAGATGAGCGCTGTAAATAGCATGATGTTCCCCGTGCCATCAATTAGGCGATAGGCGAAATGCTCGAATTTGCTATTTGACGAAGACAAATTGATTCTTGCCTTTCTTGATTAGGCAAACTTTGTTAATGACACCGTCCTCGTGAGTCTTCTCGCCATCGATTGAAATGGCATTTTGCTGAATCAGGCGACGAGCCTCCCCGCGACTCTTTGCGATATTTGCTTGGATCAGAATGTCTGAGACTGTTTCGTCGGTTGATATTTCAACAGTTGGAATCTCATTTTCCAGATAGGTCTTTTCAGTATCAGATAAATCAGCAACCTTAGCACCACTAAACAACACGTCAGTTACCTTCTGTGCAGACAGCATGGCCTCGCGACCGTGGACGATGGCTGTAACTTCCTCAGCGAGACGCTTTTGCGCTATGCGTGCGCCGGGATTCTCAGCCTGCTGCTCTGCGATTGCCTCAATCTCGCTCTTATCTAGGAATGTATAAATCTTTAGATAATCAATCACACCAGCATCATCAACATTTAGCCAGAATTGATAGAACTGATATATCGAAGTGTATTTTGGCTCAAGCCAGACTGCACCAGCCTCTGACTTGCCAAATTTCTTCCCAGTTGACTTATTAATGACTAATGGCATACCAAACACGTCAGCCCGAGCGCCCTCTAGTTGACGTATCAAGCGCATGCCACTAGAGCAGTTGCCAAACTGATCTACAGCGCAAAGCTGAATGGTAGCACCGTACTCGCGATATAGATGTAGGAAATCGTAGCCTTGAATTAGCGAATAGCTAAATTCGGCATAGTTAATACCCTTACCGCCTTCACCAATACGCTGTTTAACAAAGTCGCGGTCTAATAGCTGTGTCATACTGAACTGCCAACCGATGTTGCGCAAAAAATCAATGTAGTTTATATCCTTAAACCAGTCATAATTATTGACAATTTTGACATCGGCACCTCGGAAAATTCGCTCGAACTGACCACGAATACCAGCAACATTATGTTCAATAGTAGCTAGCTCCATCTTTGCGCGAGTTTCATCCTTGCCGTCTGGGTCGCCACCAGCCATACCAGTCGCACCGCCAGCTAAGATAATTCCCTTATGCCCCGCCTTGATGAACCGCAAGCATAGAATCATAGCCGCTAAATTACCAATGGTCATGCTATCGCGGCTAGGGTCGGCACCAAAGTAAAACGTTTTGCCTGGTGTGTCTAACTCAGTCAAATCCTCAATCGTGGTTTGTCCGACTAATCCACGCCACTTCAATTCTTCGCTCAGTTTCATAATATTATTTTAACACACACCACCCAGCACTACATATAAAGGAAAGACCCCGCACTAGGTAAACTAATGCGGGGTTAGTATCACCAATCCTGTTCAGTAGGACGAGTTGGTTGAAGGGTGCCTGTTGGCGCGTTATCGCTGAGACTACTGTATATGTCGATATTATGCCCGTCGGACACGCAAGCGGCAAAGAAACCAGCAAACAGCGTAATTGCTGTTATCGTGCAAATGATCTTTACGACCAAAGGAACGCCCTTTTTAGAATCGCTCAGATGAGCCTGTGCAGCAACAGATCCATTAGTAAGACCGTCGTTGCTAATGTTCTTCTGGTCGAACGGTACCTGATTATCATTGGATCGCATGATCCACTCTCTTTCTCTAGGATTGGATATAAAATTGCTTAAATCATTGTAATAGAAAATGATTTACAATGGTAATTGTACCATATTACAACCTTGATGTCAATGACGGTTATTCTTATTTAGCTTTTATCAGTTGCGGCCTTCTTGGCTGTAGTCTTTTTTGTCGCAGTCTTCTTGGTCGTAGTCTTTTTTGTGGCGGTTTTCTTTGTCGTGGACTTCTTTGAGGTAGATTTCGTGGCAGTCTTACGACCGCGGGTCGTTCGTGCACGATCAGGAGCTTTATCTAATAACTCCTTAGCCAGCTCTTCTGTAATATCTTTCGGGTCGGTATCTTTTGGTATCTTAACATTCTTGCTACCATCGGTAATGTAAGGACCATAGCGCCCCTTTAACACCTCGATACCACTGGCCTCAAATTTCTTAATATGACGTTCTGCCTCAGCCTTTTGCTTTTCCGCCCACATCTCACGCGCTTGCTCAAGTGTAATCTCAAACGGCGAAAGCGGCTTAATGCTTACAAACTTACCATCAACCTTGATATACGGACCAAAGCGACCAATATTAGCCAAAATTTCCTCGCCGTCTGCCGTACGACCAACAATGCGCGGCAGGCTGAACATCCGAAGTGCTTGCTCGATTGTCACATTTTTAACTGTAGCACCAGTAGGCATGTTGGCAAACGTGACCTCTTTGGCGCCTGGACCATCCTCACGCAGTAGCATTGGACCAAAGCGTCCTAATCTAGCATAGATATTTCGCCCTTGAGTATCCTGTCCAACCAACCGCTGACCAGCCACCTTGCTACGATCAATAGTGTCGCTATCGAGGATCTTGTCATGGAACGGCGCATAGAACTTGCGCAGCATGTCGACTTTGTCCATCTTCTCTTCAGCAATATCGTCCAGCTCTTTCTCGACCCCTGCGGTAAATTTATAATCTACAATATCGTTAAAATGGTCGTTCAGAAAATCCGCCACCACTTCACCACTTGTAGTTGGGACTAACTTTCCCTTGTCAGCGCCAGTCTTCTCTTTGACTACACGGCGCGTCGTCTGATTGTCAGCCAGTACAAACTCAATAACATCACGTTCCTTGCCTTCGGATTGTCCCTTCTCTACATAGCCACGATCCTGAATGGTACTAATAATAGTCGCATAAGTCGACGGTCGGCCAATCTCAAGCTCTTCGAGCTTTTTCACCAATGAACCTTCAGTGTAACGTGCCGGTGGCCGAGCAAAGGTCTGTCTAGCAACGACTTCTACGGCAGACAGATTGTCGCCAATCTGCAAATCAGGCAACAACTCATCCTTACTAGCACCATAGACTTTCAAAAATCCATCAAAGGCAACAACCTCACCCTTGGCAATAAATTTCTGATCGTGATTGCTAATATCTATAGTCGCAGTGGTGCGATTAATTTTAGCATCTGCCATTTGAGTAGCTAGTGTACGGTTGCGAATTAGGTTGTACAATTTCTGCGCACGCGCATCACCCGGTACATGCTCGCGACGAATATCGGTAGGACGAATAGCCTCGTGAGCCTCCTGTGCACCGGCGGTCTTGGTTTTGAAATTGCGCACCTTATGGTATTCACCGCCGTAATTAGATTCAATAAATTCGCCAATTGCAGCTATCGCCTGACCAGATAAATTGACACTATCGGTACGCATATAGGTAATCAAACCACTCTGATACAGAACCTGGGCAATGCTCATAGTGCTGCGGCTGCTATATCCTAATTTAGCATTAGCATCCTGCTGCAAGGTTGACGTAGTGAACGGTGGTAGCGGTTTACGTGTGCCGGTAGTCTGTTTAACGTCAGAAACCGTATAAGATTGATCTTTTAAGCCCTCGATAAACTGCTGAGCAGCAGCCTCATCAGGCAACTCTTTATTAAGAGCGGCCTTAACGTCGTGATCATCCTTATTAAACACACCTGTAACTTTGAAGGTAAAATTGCCCTTAAAATTTTCAATCTCGCGTTCACGCTCAACAACCAACTTTACGGCAGGTGACTGCACGCGACCAGCCGACTTGCCGCCCGGCACCTTCTTCCATACTACGGGACTAAGCTCAAAGCCAACCAACCGGTCTAGAATCTGACGTGCTTGCTGAGCATGGACTAAGTCCATATCAACAGTGCGCGGATTCTTGATAGCAGTCTCAATAGCGGGTTTAGTAATTTCATGAAAGACAATGCGTCGCGTATTTTTAGGCAGATGCAAAGTCTCGACTAAGTGCCACGCAATTGCTTCACCTTCGCGATCTTCATCGGTTGCGAGCCAGACAGTATCAGCAGCTTTGACAGCTTTTCTTAATTCCGCTACAGTTTTCTTCTTCTCAGTGTCAACCTCATAAATAGTCTCGAAGTTGTGCGCTGTATCAATGGGTTTTTGCCCATCCTTAGTGGCATGCTTAATTATGCTGCGAATGTGGCCAACACTAGCCATTACCGTATAATCCTTGCCAAGGTAGCCTTCGATAGTATGTGCCTTCGCTGGCGACTCGACAATCACTAGATTTTTTATTGATTTTTCGCTCATTGCTACATAGTATAACATATTAAAAGCCCCGGCGAGATGCCGGGGCATAGTGGAGTCAAGCGAGCTTAACTGTTATTTTACCTTCTGGACGTAGCCTTTGAAGTCGTTGCTATTGGCGGGTCGAAATAGGTAAATAGGTAGGGTTGATTCGTGGCTTGATTCAGAACCAGATACACCGTAATGTTCTATTTGGATACGGTGTTTGCTCTTGTTCTTACCACAGTCACAAACATTTTCTGAAAGCCTAACGTTATAGTGTGTCAAGTCAAAAGTACAAGGCTTGTCACTAACAGGCTCTTTCCCTCGTTTAACTTTAGCAACCAAGTAAACTTCTTGGTTAGGAGTCTTCACTTCATTGTTTAGCTTGCTTATCATATCGTCAATCGCAATATCACCAGCCCATTCAGACAACGACGATGTCTTTTCGCTGGATTCTTCGGGATTGGTTGGCTTGATCATGATAATGATGTCAGATAAGCAGTCCTTAACTTGTGGCGTATAGCTCAAGTTAGCCTCCTTAGTAATAGGAACTACGACAGATCTCTGTCGCACAGATCACCTCAAAACGAGGTATTTAGCATACTACCACGTTATATTAATAATGTCAACAAAAGAAAAACCACCTGCGATAAAACACAGGTGGTAAAAAGGAACGAGAGGTGTCAGCTCACACAAACATCATTACAACCATAGTCAATCAAAATACGGCCTTTGATGTGTTCATAGCTTCTGCCATCATCACGAGAGATCCACCAGCCTCTGACGATAACAATAAATTGTTCTGACTTATTGTAAAACGCACGCGCAGGCTCACCTGCTGCAGGCTCGTGATCCGTAGGATCTTCGCGAACTATAGGGTACGCTTTGCTACCGACAGTAACTACGATACGATAACAGTCTTCGCTGTTATCAATCATATCCTCGAGCTTAATGCTCGTATTAGTATCAGACTCATCCGTGTTGAACTGACGATGGAAACTAACACTATTGAAGTTTTCTACAATAATCAATAGTACCTCCTTGCTTGGAACGATCTACTGAACAGCAGTAGTCACCGGTTGATGTACAACTATTCGCTATATTACTATATTATAGCGTTAATGTCAATAATGTAGTACTATTTGACACCCCATTGATTGCCACCTAACGGCTGAATATAAGCATTTAGTTCTAGCATAGTAAGAGCTGCCATGAAATCAGCTGTGTCGAGATTGGATAATTTAGCTAAGCGATCACCATCATGCTCGCCACTCAGAATCAAATCGTATACCTTCTGCGATTCAGGCGAATCAAAGCGTATCCGCGTAGTCTTTTGTTCTTCTAGCTCGTGACGGATACCCAAATGATCTAGAACATCTTGACTAGACAAAATCGGCGCTGCACCCTGCGCAATCAGACGATTACAACCGACCGATAATGGCGAAGTAACATTACCCGGCACCGCCATCACCTCCTTGCCCTGCTGGATAGCGTGACTAGCAGTATTTAGCGTCCCGCTATGTTCACCAGCCTCAATTACAATGACTATATCAGCCAGAGCACTAATCAAGCGATTCCGTTGCAGAAAGTTCTCTTTATAAACAGGTGCATCGGGCGAATATTCGCTAATTATAGCGCCACCATTTTCAACAATTCGTTCTGCTAGTGCATGATTAGCATGTGGATGCGGATTTTCTAGACCGTTACCAATTACCGCTACTGTTTTTCCACCAGCCTCTAAACAGGCGCGGTGTGCTAATGCGTCATGTCCGATAGCCAAGCCACTGACAATAATGACGCCATGTTTGGCGAGTTCAGACACCAAACGCCCACTAATTTCGCGACCGTAGCTAGTGGGCTTACGCGAGCCAACAACAGCCACCGTTGGCAACGGTTCTGGTATAGTCCCGACATACCATAAGCATTTAGGTGGTTTGTCAATAACCGTGGTACGCTGTAGGAATTTACTTTCTTGGGGTGATATTTGCTTGATATTTTTCATGTTTTCTTGTAAAAGTGTTGACAATAAACAAAAGGTGTGCTAATATTAACATTGTTATCGAGTTAGTGCAACTAACTAACCACGACAAGCACCTTATACCCCCTATTTTAACACGAATGTGTTAGGCTACGCGCGGATGAAAGTATCTACCCTCCACTTTTCGTCGCATGTTCTATATTGCGGCAAATCAGCGCGTATCTAACCCTCTTGACCGGCGGACCCCATGTTGTGAGGTGGGTCACGCTTGCTAGCAATAGCTACCTTATAATGGGGCGTCGAGAGGTCGAATAGCCCGCTGAATGTAACGATGCCCACCCTTGTTACATCGGCGGGCTTTTTGAGTGGCTATTTACGCTACTAACCTTTATTTGTTATCTAACGCGCGAGTATTTGAAATCTCCATTGTGGTCACAGTAAATTTACCTGCGATAAAATCTTCGACAAGCTTTTTAACGACTGGTAACCCCGATTCAAACAGACTCTGATCAACCTGGTTCAGGCGGCATAACACATAGTCGCGCCGATCATGCGTAGGCTGAGTATCACCATCATGAGTGGGCGTTTGTCCTGAGCCAATGCGAATGCGCGCAAAATTACTGCTAATGGTAGCAATAATATTTTTAATGCCATTATTGCCCGCATCGCTACCATTTTTACGGGTGCGGATAGTACCTAAGGGTAGCGCCATTTCATCATGAATCACCAAGATGTCAGTGTTGTCTAGTTTATAAAACTGCTTTATTTTTTGAATAGCGTTGCCAACCAAGTTGTAATACGTTGTAGGCTTGAGTAAGATAACCTTCTCGCCGCCAATCGAAGCAGTCGCAATAACACCGCTGAATTTTGCTTCGTTGCTCCAGCTACTGGCATTCCATTGCTGCGCCAAATAATCTAGCACCGCAAAACCGAAGTTATGACGTGTACCAGCATATTCCGCTCCTGGGTTACCTAGTCCAACGATTAGTTTCATATCGCTATTATTATAACACTACACTAGACTGCCTTATTCACCGCTATAAGGTATACCGTGTGAAATCTTGTATAGATAATCGTCAACAGCAGGATTGCTGCTCTTATGTCCTTTTAGATTATAGAACATTGCGTCCTGTCGAACTTTGTTGTCAAAGTTAGACAGCATGCGTTGTCGTCTAGTTTCATCATCGTGTATTGCTGATTGATTTGGCCACACGGAGTTCTCACGGAACTTGGAATACTGTTCACGGAGTTTTAAGACGTTGTTTCCGGCACCGCCCACAGAACCAGCCGAGCCGGTCGTGCCGGTCGTGCCAGCCGTGCCAGCCGTGCTATAAGCTGATGTAGATGCACTAGCGGTCGGCATAGCGCCAATGTCACTATTACCGATGTTGTCAACAGTAATGCTGTCGATTTTCCTGCTAACCGAACGTTCGAAGGAATTGCGAATTTCCTTGTCGGCACTGGACTTTGCCTGCGGATTGCTAGTTACACGATCTATGTAGTTTTCATTTACTGGTTCCATCTTGGCATCAAAGTTTTCCTGATTACGCCCAGGTTGCGACTTAATCTCACTAATATGCGCAACCTTACTTAGATCATTCGGATCTGGGTGATAGTCACCATTATAGGTATCCTGTATCTTCTGGTAAGTCTTTTTATCCATATCAACTAGCGGATTATTGCCTTTAGCGGTTTGCTTGAGCATGGTGTCTATTCGCTTGCTACCACCATCGACAGCAATCTTTACTAGCTCATCCTTGGTATCGCCACTAATCATCGACATACCCATCCGAGTATCATTGCTATACTGCAATGCACCCAATGTATTAGCAGCCGCAGCAGAAATACTTCCATTAATGTCATCTACAGCATTGGCAATATCTGCATCAGTAACACTGTATTTATCACCAAACTGCTCTTTGATATCCTTATTGCCGCGACTAGAGACGTCTAAAATGTCCGCAGCGGTAACGCTCTCATCACCAGATAAGCCTTGGTCCTGATTATACTGATCCGCCTTAGCTTGAGCCGCCATGACAGTAGCAGCTTCAGCGCGATGACCAGATATTTGCTGTTGCGACATACTAGCCAACTTGCCCGGACTAACATTAACTGCATCAGTCAAGATCTTTTGATCAATATCAGCCTGGCTAGACACAGTCGGATTACTGCCAGTTAGACCCAGCATTTTATTAAGTGCTGGGGCACCAACTATAGAGTTTCCAGATTTCGCCATAGCAGAAACACCTGTACTGGCAAGTGCAGCCCAATTGTCACGCGCCTGAAATCCAGCTATGCCACTCGCCTGAACCTGTCGACCACGCTCTGCTAAATGAACCAACAGCTCGTAGTTTTGCTTGTGCGTCATATTAATGCCATCCATTTCAATCAATGCTTCCCACGTAGCATTATCCAGCTGCTGGCCAGACTTATATTTACCAGTGGTTAGCATATCCATACGGTCTTTTAATGGCATAGTTTCGGCAATTGCGGCAGCATTTTTTCTAGCTTCATTGCGTTGTCGACCCTTCATAGCATCGTAAGCACCAGATCGTCGTCTGATATCAGCCTGACGCGCGCTACCCGCTCTACCGCCAATTGCAGTACTAGCCGCACCTAACGCCGCACGAGCGGCAAAAGCGCGTAGTCCCGACTTACCCGCGTATTTCTGACCGATACGAGTAAGGTTTCTAGCTGCGCTTAGGCGTCCTCGCGCCATAGCACTTCGCCCACGCATTACAGCATGATTACCCATGGAATGCTGATAAGCATTACCTACTTTATCACTAACCTTTGATTTCATCCCCTTAGTTAGTCTGCCACCAGCCTTACTAATAGCATTGCCAATTCCAGGTACACCTTTTAATATCTTGAACATCATTGCAGGCGCCGCAATCAGTGGTACACCCAACACGCCTATCGCCATAATTCTAGAGAACAGACTGTCACCTTTAATAATAGAGGAGGCTAGCTGGCTGGCACCAAACAACATACTAACAGCAGGATACGCAATGAGCATTGATATAAATAAATTCTTCCATTTAACAAACACTTTATTGGTGCCCGGCAAAATAGCCATAGCAATAGCAATTGGCGCTACAACACACAGCATAACGACAATCGCCTGGCGTATTATCATAATTAATAGCACTAAACCCATAGCCAAGATAACGAAACCCAACACTGGCAGTATAGCGGCCGCCCCGCCAAAGGCAGCCGCCCCACCTGCACCAGCTAATGCAATCGCATTAGCGGCTATATCAGCAAACCCAGGTGTATTTTCGCCACCAATTGACATGCTAGCACCTCTGAAGAATCCATTTAGATTTGCACCTAAGATATTGCTCATATCGACTGCGACAGCACACAACCACCAAGACAGATTAATTAGGATAGCGAAAACTATTAGCTTTGGCAACATCTTTTTAACACTGTAATTAGACATAGCGCCAAATCCATTACCCGTAGCTTCTGAATATATGATAAATAGAAATACTATAGCTAACACTATATTGGCAATTGGCAGAAAGGTCTGGAAAGCCGCAAAAGCGCCACTATTAGTGCTAAATAGACTACTAGAATCGATCTCTAGAATCTTTTGCAGCACAGTGAACATACCATCACTGATAAGCCCCATGAACTTAGTAAGCGGACAAAGTATCCAACCGATATAACGAATTTGACAGTAGCTAGTGTACTCTTTATCCTCAACACCAGTATCATTGACAAGGTCAATACATTTGCCATCGCGATATATCTTTCCCTGATTAGTACACTGCTTCGCTGTTACCATAATATCGCTAGCATCCTTAGCAGCCCCACCAAGTATAGTTAGCTGTTCATCCTCGTTTTTACCTTTTAGAGCATATTGGTTCTTAAACTTATCATAGGTACACTTAGCTATTGCGTCGCCGTCATTAGTATGACTCTTAACACACTGTGTAACACCTGGTTTTACTTTAGCTGAACATGATTTATAGCCCTTTGAATTGCTTTTACCTTGGTTTTCACATATTGCATTGACAAGTTTATCAACCGAGCTAGTCAGCGCGTCGCTTTTATTGCCAGTATTTAAATCTTTAATAGCTATAGGCTCGTCGCAATCAACCACTAGATATGTAATCTTATAATATGGCATGACATCTTGTTTGGTAGTAATAGCGCATTTGCGGTATGCTTTCTTGCTCGCACACACCGCATTCATCGGCCATTTTTTATTACCATTCAATTCATCCTGAACAAACGAGCCAACAGCCCCAGGCTTGTCACCCTTAGTGCATTTAGGATACTTCTTTTTCAGATACTCGTTATAAATTCGTGTCCAGCCATCACCGTAATTACCAACACAAGTTTCAGCAGCACCAAAACCACTAGTGTTAGTTGAACAGTTTATAGCAGTCTCTTCCCAATGGTCTTTCTTTGCGTTAGCAACTTGATTAGTTGTCACAACTATGCCAACCATTGAAATAATGGCCAACAATACAACAATTCCCTTGCCTCTTTTTAACATATGCTTAATCATATGTTACCAGTTCAGCGATCATTCTTCAACCAAATTATATTTAACTTGTTATTTGTTTATGAAGCATCCGACAAACAACTCACTGTTTACGACGATCCCGTCTACTAGCCTTATCGCGATTAGCTTTTATCTGCTTTTCGTCACGAAAGCTGAACTTGATTGGCGTACCAACGTATCCACCAAAGCTCTCTCGCCATTGCGATTCCAGAAAACGCTTGTATGACCAGTGCAAATATTTCAAATTTGCACCATATATCACGAACCATGGCGGACAGACATCTGTTTGCACAACATAGCGCAGCTTTGGATGAGTGTTCTTCAGGCCAGCAGGTGGGTGCTTTAGCAAACATTTATGTAGACAATCATTGAGCTTACTAGTGCTAACAGTCTGATTACGTGTCTCTTCAATCTGCATAACAAGATCAAATATTTTTGTGACGTTTTGACCTGTCACCGATGAAGTGAAAATTAGCGGTGCCCATGGAGCAAAGTCAAAGGTGCGCGCAATTTTAGGTGCTAACGCGTCACGCGTGTAGGCGTCTTTGCCCATTACAATATCCCACTTACTAACCACTATAATTAGACCCTTGCCTGCATCCATGATCTGGCCAGCTAGCTTGGCGTCCAAGTTAGTGTTTAGCTCGTTCACATCCATCAATAGCAAGCATATGTCAGCTTCTTCAATCGCACTAACCGTACGCAAGACACTGAACTTTTCGATGCCTCGCTCAATCTTGCCACTACGTCGTACTCCCGCCGTGTCTAGCAACTGAATCGTCTTGCCATGATATCGAACATCAATACGGTTAATATCACGCGTAGTACCTGCAACAGGCGCAACTACAGCCTGCTGTTTATTTGCCAAAGTATTAAACAGATAAGATTTACCAGCATTCGGGCGACCAATCAGGGCAACTTTTATAACATCATCGACGTCTTTGCCGTGAACATGCGAAATACGCGCCATAATTTCGCGGCTCAAGCGCTCTATGCCGCGATTATGCTCGGCTGAAGTTAGAACGATATCAGACTGTTTAATGCCGAGACGCAGGTAGTTCTCTAACGGAAAATGCTCTTTGATATCAACTTTATTGAGAACCAGCAGCACCGGCTTCTTGTGGCGCAGAATAACCTTGGCTAGGTCACGATCGTCTTGCGTTGCGTCTTCGGTGCAGTCCTTCATGAGTAGAATTAGATCAGCACTGTCAATAGCATCGTTAACTTGGTCTTGGATGGTGGTTTCAAACTCATCCTGCGGGTCATCCTTTAAGCCTGCGGTATCAATCAATATGTATGAGCCATCATTATTGTTAATGCGTCGATAGATAGCGTCACGAGTAGTACCAGACTCACGTGCAACGATAGCATCCATCGAACCGACCAAGCGATTGAAGATAGATGATTTGCCGGCATTAGTACGACCGACAATAGCTACTATGGGAAGTTTTCTATTTGACATGATATACAGATTATATCATGAAAACAGCTTAACGTCATGCTAGAATGACTAGAAATCATCGACTAGACATTGTGGCCAGATATCTATAGCTCATCTCGCTTAGCAGACATGAAGTTGCCCCAGCGACGGAAGAAAGCAATGATAGTTTTCATAGGTAGCTCGACAAACATATCTAGAAGACGCGAAACTATATTGACTTTGGAATACGTCTCGCTGATATAGCGCCCCACGGCAACAAATGGCATATACAGAAAATCTCGAATCACCGTAGCCGTAGTTTGCACCTCTTCGCCAACTTCAATCTCGCGAATACGTCGACTCAAGCGGAAGCCCAAGAAGCTAGCAGTTGAAATGAATACAAAGAAGATAATAAGGTGAATCCATTCAAACCGCGCAAACTTCATTAGTAGCCACGCCACACCCGAAAACACGCCGACCACAACTAAGAAATAGAGGAAGTTATAAGCTTTCGAGAAATGCCTTCGGTTACCAGTAATGAACGGCCGTTTGGGTATCGGCGAGTAGAGAATGCGTGTCATCTCGCGCGTTAAAGCTTTGGTATTGCGTTGATCCGGCATCATAAGTGTGGCACGCAGTAACACCATGTACAATGGCGGCAGTAGCAGGTTAACACATAGAGCAACCCAAACTACCTCGCCATGCACAGCCAGATCATACGGCACTTCGGCGGCGATCCCGATAATAAATTTAGTAATAATCAAGAAGACGACACTACGGACAATACCACGATTAACCTCGCGGTTTACGTCTAAATAAGTCTTGTTAATAGCAGCAGTAAACGGGCCAAGGAACGTCTTCTCTTCGAGTAAGTGCTGACTCAAGCCATCATCGTCAACCATAGTGCGACCGAGAATGCGGAAAGGCGCACCGTTACGATCGATAATACGGACTAGTTTGTCGTGCAAATCTGACTCAAAAATACCGTCTAATTGCTGGTTAAAGTTAGCATATGCAGCGGTAGCAGTCGGACTAATCTGGTAGCGTTCCATCATATTAAGGCGAATAGCCTCCTCAGCGAGCTTTAGTAGCGCCTTCTGTGTCGCCACAAACAACGTAGCCTCGTAGTTAACTAGCTTGTCACTTTCACCTAATTTTTCCTTGTCTATGGCGGTTAGAAAATAATTATATGCCACGTCCGCTAGACTCAGTTGCTCGCGATGATCACGCAACTGATTTTCAATAGCAGCAGACAGCGGCTTAATCACCCAACGTTCAATTTGAGCACGATTGTATTTGTCGGTCAGATTACTCTTGAGCTTAACGGCGCTACGTATACGTTCAGTAATAATATCAATGGTGGTCAAGCTAATTGAATCGTTCTGTAGATAACCAGCTAATGTTAGCTCGATAATTAGATCCTCGCCACAACGTTTCAGGACGCTATTATTTGACGTCCAAAAATATTTATCAATAAAACGTGCTATCGCATGCATTAATAACAAATTTTCTTGGGCGTTCTGGCTAGCGTTTCTAATGCTTTCATATAGTTCAGTTAGTGCAGCACCAGTTTCCTGGACGTGCAAAGTATCTTCTTCGCTACTGCGGTTGGCATCATGTAGCCCCTTCTGCTTCTGTTGATCGGATAGCTGGATTGAGCTAAGCTCGTTTGCAAAAGCTAAAGCTAGCTGATTAGGCTGTTTCATATAGATATATATTAGCACAACCAAGTATGAACGGCTAAAATTGCTAATCAAAAAGTCACCCCTTCTCTAAGAAGTAGGTGACTATACGGCGAATTATAGATTTATATGTCTATACACTCTTAGCGATCTGGCTAATTTGTTCATTCGTCAAGCGATCATTGGTGTTGATGGTGTAGACTATACCATCTTTGACAAAAGTAGCCTTGTCGTCGTAACGGTAAATGTTTGTACCTCCTGCACTGATTTCTTCATAGGACAAGTTGTCGCTGCCGCGGCTACTAGCCTTGCTACGTATTGCACGCTCAGACTCATTCGACCGACGTTGGTTGACACTGTAAGTTGAGCCACTGCTATCACGGTAGCTAACAGTAATTTCACCATCACTATATGCAACAGGGCCGCTAATATGGAAGCCATTTAGCGCAACTGTTGGCTTGACACTAATACCAGCTTTGCTAGCAGCAACACGCAACTGAATATTAGGATACGTAGCATAAACACCATAGCCGCATAGAATAGCTAGAGCCGCAACAGCCGTTGCGATGGCTGGCATACGAAAAGCGCGCTTTCTACGCAGATGGACTGAGCGCTTTGCTGTCCTTAACTCTTCGTCAGCTTTGCTAGACTGCAGTGTGTTGCGTCCTTGCTGGATTAAAACATCGGTTACAGCATTAGCCAATTGGTCAATCTTCTCAGGCGACAAAACTGGACTAATGTTAGCCTGAGGGGATGTTAACGCACCATCTGAAGCAGCCGTGCGAGTGTTCGACAATGCTTTATTATAGACGCTCTTGACTTTGCGAGTCGAAATTGGCGTGTTAATAGGCGCTGTACCATTGGCTGGTGTACGATACACGCGTTGGACTGGTATAAAATTATCAATAACCTGACCATTAGTTTGCGCCCGCTTGGTAGCCTGCAAGTTAGCAGTCTGTCGCTTAGTCAGAACTGGCTGTACGAACGCATTAGATGCTGATGCTACTTCAACCGATTTAGACACGGCAGCCGCAGACCTAGCTGAACTAGGCGCAGCATGATGGCGCGGCGCAAAAACGCTACGCACAGGATTCACGGTAGGATTGCTAGCATGACGGGCACGAGACTGCGCTTCCTTGCGGATTTGCGCAATATGATGACTGCGATCTTCGCGCAGTGCCAGCGGTTCACTGTAGGTCTTGCCCGCTAGCTCACTACTAGGTTTTCTGACATAGCGACGATTCAAGGTTACAGAACCCTTTGCGCGACGCCTAGAAACGGTATTAGCTACACCACGAATACGTTGTCTAAACTGATTCTCGGCCTCTGATATAGGTTTAATCTCGCGTGGTGCGCCACCTTCTACGTAATTGCTAATCCAGCTCGGCAAATTACCGCTAGCAACAGTTTTAGCCGCACGCTTAATCTCTTTAGCGCTCTTCTTCACCGGTTGAACGGTAGCATCAGCAACAGCATCACCCAATATAGCTGCACGCTCAGCGGCAATTTTCACTTGCTCATCATTAAGCGAACTTGCAGCAACAGATGGACGCAGATCTGCAAAGTCATCAGTCGGCCGCTGCTCAGCTGACTGTTCCTTGATTCTTAGACCAGTGGTCGCATCATAACGCTGACCATTGATGATTACAATCCCCATTAATCCTCTCTTTCTCTTTAGCTATATTTTAACGGTTATGCTCCAATAGTGCAAGTGCTTGAAACAACGGCTGTTTTAGTTTACTATAATCACTAATAAATAATAGATATAAGATAGATAGGGAAATATGGTTGACGACAATAAACGGCGGCGAAAAGAGCTAGCACTACGTTTCTTTACTTACGGCGTAATGACAATTGCAGTTATTGTAGGTGTGATATTTTGTGTAGCCTGGGCGATGGGCTATCGTTTTGATCTGCGTTCAGGGCAGCTATCGCAGGTTGCACTGCTACAGTTCAACACTTATCCAACAGGTGCTTTAGTCAGCGTCAACAAAACTAACTTATCTACGCGCACGCCGACACGCGCCAATGTACGAACTGGTAATCTAACAATTACCATGCAGAAAGACGGCTACCGTGCGTGGTCAAGGCAAGTTACCACTACACCCAGCACCGTGCAATGGCTGGATTACGTACGCCTAATTCCCGAGAAGATTTCAACAAAGTCAATAAAATCGTTCAATAACTTGTCAGACGCAAAAGCGTCGCCAAATCGCAAATGGTTAGCACTCATAACCAACAGCGACTCGCACAACCTAACCTTACTAGACATGTCTAATCCCGAAGATGTCAAAGCCAGCGAGATTAAATACAACGATGATGTCATCAGTCCCACTCCCGATGGCGCCAACGAAGGTTTCACAATCGTCGAATGGGATAGTGGTTCGCGATACATATTAATTAAACATAACTATGGCGACCAGACAGAGTATATTAAGGTTGACCGCCAAGACAAAGATAAAGCGCAGAATCTAACCCGCGATTTTGCAATGAACCTAGCCAATCCGCATTTTTCGGGTAACAGCGGCAACGTGTTTTACGCCTTAACCGACGGCAGCATCCGTAAGCTAGACTACGGCGACAAGTCAGTTTCTACACCGCTAGACAATAACGTGACTGAATACAAATTATATGGCACCAGCCGATTAGCCTATGTATCAAAAACCACCGAAGACAATAAGCCTAAGCAGACCGTTTCTATCTACAACGATGGCAAAGTACAGCAAATCAATCAGTTCAAAGACGACAAACCAGTGCATGTCGCATTCACAGAGTACAATAACGAAGATTACTTAGCTTGGTCACATGATGGCAAAATAACACTACTACCTAATCCACTAGACGAAAGCAGTTTGTTAAGCGGTGGCAGTGAGCACGCTGAGACTGACAAGGATAATATAACAACCCTAGATATGAATGCTGATTGGGTGAAATTTAACAATAGCGGGCGCCTGCTACTAGCCGGCAAAGACAAAAAGGTACTGGTCTATGATCCAGAGACAGACAGCCAATACCAGCTAAGTCTTAGCCAACCAGGCGAGCCATTCTTCATTGATGATTATCACATTGTTGACCAGAACAATGATGAGTTAACCATTATGGACTTTGACGGGACCAATCGCCAACACGTTGTATCTGGTCGTTTGCCAGCAGTACTATCTAACGACAATAAATACCTATTCAGCCTAGACAACATCAGCGGCGGCGTTGTTTTACAACGTAGTAATATGACAACTAATTAAAAGCCAAATATTTTTTCAAGTAGTGTTTTAGGCTTGCCTGTAATGCTAGTGGCTGCAGTTTTGACCTGAACATCATCACTGTTTATTTCAGTGCCACTATCATCAGGATCTGGATAAACTTGTTCACCGATAACTAACAAACGGTTACGAGTAGTGCCTGGCGGATCGCAGGTAATTAGAGTAGCATACGGCTTATCGCTACCGAGATTCAGCTGATCCAACTGTTTCGGTGATATAACCTTAATCTGCGAAACTTTGTAAGTATAACGCTTGCCACCGTAATCAAGGTAGAATAAGTCACCATTAGTCATGCGATTTAGCTGGACAAATACAAATTTATAATTACCTGGCTCAAAAAAGTCAGCACTACTATGCCCTAGAATTACCGTGTTGCCCTTCTGCCCTGGTATGGCGCTAGCATTAGCACTAGCAATCGGATAGTGTATCGGGCCATTCTGTAACGCACGTTGCGAGCTTTGTTCACTCAAGTCAGTCATGCCGTATGTAACTGGTGCATTAACATTTATTTTCGGGACAATCACACGCGGTTCCGTACTAACAGGCTGACCTTCACCAGTGCCAATAATAATTGTCTGGTTAGACGATGCGCCAGGGCTGACAAAACTAGCTAAGCTAGCCATCCATTGGCCATTGAATTGCAAAAAGGCGACAACCAGTAGCGCAACCAGTCCTGCAACTGCAGGCCAAAACCAAATACGTTTGCGTAGTTTAGTAGTACTAGCTTTCACTTTGTCGGTAATCTCTTTACGAAGTGCCGCCTGCACTTCGCTCTGATCAAGCTTGCCATCAGGCTCTTTCTGGTCAGCCACACTTGCTTTCTGCTGTGCAAACTTTTTGTACTGCTGTTGCAATGCGGCAACATAGTAGCTCTCGTAATACTTTTGATAATACTGTTGCCAGGCTGTATGGTAGCGCCTTTGTGCTTCGGCAATTGCAGACTCCTCCGCCTGTCGCACAGCAATCTGGTGAGCCGCCTGTTTAATCTCAGGTGTCATGACACGATTTAACCGTTCTGTATACGAAGTAGCCGTGTGCGTATCCGCATACTGACTATTCTGCGGTAGATCGGTTGTTACAGGCTGGACATTATGATTTAGCGACCCTGCTCCACGATTATTGCTAGTAAAGGTAATCGTTGGATTACTGGCGCTGCCATGGCTATTCATAATAGCACCATTAGGCGTTGGTAATTTAACCGGAGGCAACGTCATTGGTTGCTTAATCGACCGGGGCACAGTTGCAGGTCGTGGAACTGATGTCTCAACCATGGGTTCTCGCGAGCGCAGTTCTAATGCTGGCTCAGTAGTCGTTGGCTTATGCTGAGACGGTACAGCTGACTTTCCAGTTTGGCTCGTATGTCTTTCGGGTAACACTAAATGGCGTGAATCATGATAGATATTGAGTACATGATCACCACTTTTTTGCCCTCCCTGATTATTCATTAATTATATATTAGCACAATTGACGGTCTACACGTAGCTCCGGTGGCGAATTATAGACCAGGTGCGAAGTAGCGGGCGTAGCAGCCATAGATGATAGTACTTAATATAGACAGCAAACCAGACATTCTGTGCAAATATGACGTTGCGAAGTATTTGCTTAGGATACCTCATTAACCTGCCCCAAAATGAATCCGGCTGTCATCAATCCCTGCCAACGGCATTCTACCTTCGTTGACGAAGCCAAATGACAAGGGTAGCCAACTGTCCCAAAAATTGGGACAGTTGAAAATAAAAACATCATCTCTACATCTTCAGCTCGCGGTAAGCAGCCTGGAGGATGCTGAGCATTGTCGAATAGTTCTCGGCGGCAATATTGTTGAGTAAGGCGTAGTAGTAGATTGAGTTATCGATAACCTCTAGGTTGATTTCGAATGGTTGGTCTTCTAGCAGCTCCATCATTTGGGGGTTCAATAGCTCAAAACTAGTTACCTGTTCGGCGCTCTCGGCGAATAATTGATACTTCTTGTTAAAGTCCGCCCACTCAGTTTCTAGCTCGACAAGACCCTTGACACCAAACTGAAACAGACCCTTGCGGTGGCGCACTAGAATATCGCCATAATTCTTCGGCACGGTAATTTGACCAATTAGGTAAACACGACCGCCATCATTTGCCGGTTGTTCGGAATAAGTGTATATCTGATAGATAATTCCGTCGCTATAGGTATGCCCCGTATCCTGTAGCTTACCGATTACGTGGTTGTTGACATCGCTAGATGTTAGGCTGCCGTAACTAAATAGCTGTCCGCGTAGTGGTAGCAGTAGTCGGCCCCAGTCTAGTGAGTAGTAGGCGCCGTTTTGGGTGGCGAATTGTTGGACTTGCCGCTGTTGAACAGTCAAGGTCGCTGTGGCAGGCGTTATGCCGTCAAGTATCCAGCTATTATTGTTGCGCTGAAAGTGCCACCGCTCGGCACTGTCGAAGGTTGCCTCGTACAGTAGCTGTCCTGTTTTTGTATCGTATAACTGGTCAGTCACATTGGCTACGATACCGACGGTAAATTGATCTAGCTTGTTGTCATCGGCGTCGGTCATATTGGTGATGGTGATCTGGTTAACACTATTTACAATCGTGTTATTGCGCCGATTCATTTCGCGAAAAGCGGCCAACATCAGTACAACATGGCTATAGTACCGCTCGGTCATATAGACCTTGCAGTTGGCTAACTTGAAGTTTGACCAATCCTTCTGATATGCACGATAGACATTCTCGACACCCTTCTTTAGATAATTCTCGTCCCAGTACCGATCTTTACTGGCTGCCATGGCTAATTTATTTCTATCTACTGATCTAAACGAGCTGACAGCCTTGTCGTGCAAGCCCATTAGACTTAAGATCAATCCCGCTACACCTCCAGCTAGTGCATTTACTATGGGGTTGTCAATAATCGCACTAATAATAAGTGCGCCAACGAATAATACAAGGATGACATACCAATAGGCTGTGCTATCGGTTAGCCACTTAAGCTTATCAGGAAGCTTCGTGTGCTTAAATATATACGTTCCCAAGGCGTAGGCTATAATCCAGCATATAGTGAATACGAGGGCAATACCGCCGGAGTCACCGGACGAGGAGCCGCCTCCGCCGCCTCCGCCGCCTCCGCCGCCTCCAGAGCCTGAACCGCCACCGCCGGCAACAGCCAGCTGGCGCATTGATTCTAGTGGTAAATTAGACCAATCCATATATAATACCCTCCTCGTTGTTTCTAATATTATACAACACACGACTCTGTCTTGACATTTGTTCAGGATGATGAGATTGTGATTTATAGTAGTATGACGATAGCAAAGGGCTGTCGTTCGCAACTGAAGGGATGTGATAAGGATAAGTAGATCTAGCCATAGCGATAAGCGCTCAGTCAAGAAGGTTCCGAAGAACTATGGTTCTGCACGAGACCTGGCTATACGTACGCAGGGCTACCGACCGGTTAGGCGCTTTAAGATTGATCTGAAGCGCGATTTTCTATACATGAATCGCTTGATCACCAAGGTGATCCTCGTGTTTGCGTGGAGCTTCAGTGAAGAAGTTTGGCGCACCGATCAAGTTATTGGTATCACTATGGAGCCGACTAAGCACGACGAACATAAGCACAGTGGCAAGCGCATTCCGATGTCGAGCTATTGCGAACGCGATGGTAAGGACGCCAAGGAGCGTAAGCTTCTGGTAATGCACGCGGGGGCGCGAAGCTGTAGTTCATGGCTTAGTGTTGACCTCGGCGGGTCATCGCTGATCTTTCTCTATCCATTAATCTGATAGGTTGGCCATTTGTACGGTCAGCCTATTTCTCTATTTGCTGATATCCTATGTGCAACCAAAATAGCCCAGTGGTTAAGCTGGGCTAATGTTATCCGATGGCTATGCTATTTATTATTCTTGCCGTCACCAATTTCAATCTTACGGCTATCTGGTAACTGCGCCATTGGTATAGTTATAATCAGCTTACCGTTCACTAGGTCAGCCTTAATATCCTCTTTCTTTGCACGAGTCGGCAGGCTAATTGAACGATAGAAGCTATCACTACTTTCGCGAATGACATATTTCCTGCCTTTGTCTTCTTCCTTTTCGTGACGCTCGGCACTGATAACCAAGTTATTACCATTCACCTGAATATCAACATCTTTGCGATCAAAGTTTGGCAGGTGCGCCTCGACAACTAGATTATTGCCTTGTTCATAGACATCCGTGGTTGGGATGTTACTAGTCGTATCTGGTACAAATAGATCATCGCCGAAAAATTGACGTTGCAAGGCGTTTAATTCCTCAAAGGGATCATACTTAACAATATTGCTCATATTCCTCCTTTATTTAAGATCCTAATTACGCGATGGTTTGACGGTAATCATATCTATATCTTTTAGCTCACTCAAACCATCTATGTATAGTTATAGTCCGTTGGCACTCTAATGTCAAGAGTGCCAGCCGTAAGCATAATTAGCCATCAAATCCATTTGTAGTAGTTTATTAAGCTCCCCAAAGTATGATATAATACTAGCGTCAACCATTTGGGCGAATGGCGGAATTGGTAGACGCTGCAGACTTAAAATCTGCTGGCATTGTATGCCGTGAGGGTTCAAGTCCCTCTTCGCCCACCAACGAAATTATTATAAGTTTATGGCAAAATTATTTACCCCTGTAAAGAACTGGTCACTAGATGTTACAAAAATGCAACCAGCAACACGCTGGTTATTTGCAGCAGCACTGATTATAGTTCCGATAATGGGGCTATTTTTATTGGGTCTTGCTATAGACTGGCTTCTACGAGAGTATGCCAAATTTGCCTATGTAGGTATAGGACTAGGCATTATTTGCTCACTAGCATTATTGATTTGGCAAGGACGCAAGATGCTTTACGTAGACAATAATTGCAATAATAGCGCAAAGACATCACCAAAGAAAGATAAAGCAGCTAATATCACCAAAACAACTAAAACCGCTAAGGTAGCCAAAGCAACAAAACCAGAAAAGGCAACCAAAGTAGTCAAAAGCAGCTAAAGATTCTAAAAATTCTAAAGCAAAAATAAAAAGCCAATAAAAAAGAGCCCATATTCTGCGATTTGCTTGACTTCGATAAAGAGTACACCGAAAGGACCTATGTCCAATCACAGAAATATGAGCTCAAACCTCAGTAATTCAGAACGACCGCAGCCGAACAGTTCAGTCAGGAAGCCTGACTCTCGCTAACGCCGTTGTTAGGAGAGCCAGAGACTTACCTGCTGCGTCAGCTACTTCAAGAGTCTCATTTATAACGCATAGACTTTGTCTAATTATACAAATGAGTTGTTCCTGAAATACACATCAACCCACCTATTACAGTGGAATATATATTACCATACTAACTAAACCGTGGATTATACATCCTAGCTAGTGCGGTGGAATATATATTACCATGTTGGCCTCCTTAGTAGACCATAAATTATGCATCCCACTTATTACAGTGGAATATATTACCATACTAACTAAACCGTGGATTATACATCCTAGCTAGTGCGGTGGAATATATATTACCATGTTGGCCT
>CAKVAO010000005.1 GCA_934725355.1 uncultured Candidatus Saccharibacteria bacterium
TAAACCGTGGATTATACATCCTAGCTAGTGCGGTGGAATATATATTACCATGTTGGCCTCCTTAGTAGACCATAAATGTTAATCAATTCTGAATAACCTTAGTTAAGGTTCGTTGAGAGTCAATTTGTAATAAATTTCTCAACTGTCTAGTATATTATCATGCTAAACCAACAATGTCAACAGTTTTACCAATTTTATTACAAATTAGCAAGGTTGACCTAAAATGCCCCGCCTTTATAGCGGGACATAATTCTACGGACGTGCAATCATCGACAAGGGCATCGCCTTATTTCCTACCCTTTTTGCGATTTTGACGTTGCTGTTTCTTTCGCTTCTGCGCGACACGACGTTTGTAATTCTTCTCTTGGTCGTCAGTATCTTTCTTGACCTTAAAATCATCACTGCTGATACGCTCAGTTGGCTGAGCAGCCTCGTTAACACCCTTTTCAACGGCGGATTCAGCGGCTTTAGCTAGATCGCTATCATAGGTATCGTCAGTCACCTGATCTTCGTTAACCTGAGCCTTATGTAAGTGAAAGACCACAGACAAGACTTCTTCTTGTAGGTTACGCTGCAACGAGTCAAACAATTTCTGTGATTCCATGCGATACTCGACTAATGGATCACGCTGACCCACACTACGCCAGTGGATACCCTCGCGCAAATGTTGCATGTTCTCAAGGTGCTGCATCCACAGAACGTCTAGAACTTGCATGTAAACTTCACGCTCAGCACCACGCAGCAATTCACTACCTAGCTCTTCCTCCTTCTGATCATACAACTTCAGAATAGCCTTGCGCGCAGCAGTCAGGCGCTTCTTATCGTTTTTGATGAATGCTATCTTCTTAGCTTCACCCTCGGCAGCACCAAAGACTTCAACCAGTTGATTAGCCTGTGTGTCGTCACCCTTTTTAGCACGACGCAGCAAGATGTCGCCCAGGCGAGCGTCAGCTAGATGTAGAATCTCTGGTGAAATGTCATCACCCTTTAGAATCTTACGGCGAACACTATAAACAACTTTGCGGTGTCGGTTGATAACGTTATCATACTGAACCACATTCTTGCGAGTATCGAAGTTATAACCTTCGACACGTTTCTGAGCGGCCTCAAGAATCTTAGTTAAACTGCGATTCTGTAGTGGCATGTCATCCGGGAAACCCATTCTCTCCATTAAATTGGCGATGCGATCACCCTGGTAAATACGCATTAGGTCATCCTGAGTTGAAACATAGAAATAAGTATCGCCTGGATCACCCTGACGGCCACCACGACCGCGCAGCTGATTATCGATACGGCGTGATTCGTGCCGTTCAGAACCAATAACTACTAGTCCACCTTTCTCGGCAACACCGTCCCCTAGCATAATATCAGTACCACGACCAGCAATGTTAGTAGCAAGTGTAATTGCACCTGGTTGACCAGCCTTAGCAACAATTTCTGCTTCGCGTTCGTTATTCTTAGCATTCAGAGTTTCATGAGGCAAACCAGCTTTATCAAGGGCGTCAGACAACTTCTCGTTGTTTGCGATAGACGCTGAGCCAATTAGGACGGGTCGACCTTCCCGATGGAACTCCTTAACCGTCTCGACTATAGCATTAATTTTGCCCTTCTCTGTTTTATAAATACGGTCGTTATGGTCACGACGACGAATCGGCTTATTAGTCGGAATTTGAATAACGTCCAAACCGTAAATCTGCTGAAACTCTTCAGCCTCGGTATAAGCAGTACCAGTCATGCCAGATAACCTGTCATACAGGCGGAAATAATTCTGGAACGAAATAGTAGCAAGCGTCTGCGACTCCTGGCGAACAGTAACGTGCTCTTTGGCTTCAATAGCTTGGTGAAGACCCTCGCTATAACGACGACCCTTCATTAAACGACCCGTGAATTCATCAACGATGACAACTTCACCGTCACTAGTAACAACATAGTCCTTGTCGCGCTTAAATAGTGCGCGTGCCTTTAATGCTTGATCCAAATGGTAAACACTACGAATATGCTCTGGGCTGAATAGGTTCTTGATGCCCAATAACTTTTCAACCTTCTCTACGCCACGGTCAGTCAAAGCAACAGTATGGCGCTTCTCGTCTACCTCGTAATCGCCATCAGGCTCTTCGTCATCATCAGGGTCAATTGGTTTACCTGTCAGTGGATTCATTAGACCATGTTTTGTAATGACCTTGGTTGGTGCATCAAGCTGCGCAACTAGTGCTGCAAACTTGATATACAGATCTGGATTATCGGCAGCTGGCGCACTAATAATCAACGGTGTACGTGCCTCATCAATTAGAATAGAGTCAACTTCATCGACAATAGCAAAGTTTAGCTCGCGTTGACGCAGTAGTTTGGGATTGCTAACCATATTATCACGCAGGTAGTCAAAGCCGAATTCGTTGTTCGTGCCGTAGGTGATATCGGCAGCATAGGCCTCTTTGCGACTACATGGCTTTAGGTGCGACATGCGCTTGTCATAGTGTTCAGTGTTTTCATACTCTGGGTCATAGATAAAGCTCTGCTCGTTAACAATGACACCAGTAGATAGACCTAGTGCATGGTATAGTTTACCCATCCAGCCGCCATGGAGCTGAGCCAAGTAATCGTTGACCGTTACCATGTGAACGCCACGACCAGTCAAAGCGTTTAGATAAATTGGTGCGGTAGCTACTAGGGTTTTACCTTCACCGGTCTTCATTTCAGCAATGTTGCCTTCGTGTAAAACAATGCCACCCATTAGCTGAACATCATAATGACGCTGACCCATCACACGAGTTGACATCTCACGACAAACAGCGAAGGCGTCTGGCAAGATCTCGTCCAGAGCATCACGACGCCGTTGTGCAGCACGACGAGCACGAATAGCATCCAGAGCATTAAAGTCGTCAATAGTGCCAGTACCTACCTTGGCATACTTTTCACGATCTTCGTCAGACAGCTTGTTGACCAGCTTGCGTTCTTTTGCATCGCCCGCTAAGACGTCTTGCTTTGCTACCTTTTCAGCCGCAGACTGGCTCTTCTTGTTCTTCTTTGCAGTAGTTACACTATGCTTTTTCTCAATCTCAGCCAGACGCTTCTTCAAGATGTCGGTCTGCTTTGCTAGCTCTACATCCGTCATCCGAGCATACTTTTCGCTGAGTGCATTAATTTCATCAACTCGTTTGCGTAGACGACGCACAATCTTCTTCTGCGGGTCGCCGAATACTTTTCCGAGTACCTTTTCTTTACTAGGCATTAATAATTCTCCCTCACTTATGTGAATACTGTAATATTATATCAGATATAGAGATACAGCGGTAGAGGTATTCTATCGCTATCACTCGCTAACTGGACGGTCAACTTGCAGTGGGTCGACAGATGGCACTTTATCGGCAATTTTGACGACGTCTTTATCGACCTTGGCGAATTCCTTGTAGGCATTATTATAATGATTAACTGTGGTAGACAAGCTATTGCCTAGCTTAGACAGATACTCGTCATAACGGGCAATATGCATACCTAGCTGCGCCACACGCTTTTGTATATATTTCGCCTGCTGCTCAATCTGTAGACTGCGCAGACCCTGTAAAACCGTTTCCAGATACGCCATAAAGCTTGTTGGGCTAGTTATTATCACATGCTTATCGCGGAAAGCGTATTCAATCAAATCACGCGACGAACCGCTATCGCCAACTCGGCTAACTAGCAAGTCATAATACAAGCTTTCACTTGGAATAAACATAAAGGCAAAGTCCATGGTTCCCTCGTTAGGACGAATGTATTTAGACGTCTCATCAATTCGCCCCTTTAAATCACGTTTCACCGCCAACAGATGGCGAGCCTTAGTGTCCTTGTCTACTGCTTCGACATAGCGGTTATAATTCTCTAAGCTGAACTTCGAATCAATCGGCAAGATTCGTTGCTTGTCTAGAAATATCACAGCATCGACCATGTCGCCATTCTTGAACTTATATTGAGCCTGCCACTGATTGGGCGCTAGCACGTTCTCTAGCACTGAATTTAGATAGAACTCTCCAAACACACCGCGTTGTTTGGGGTTCTGCAGGACATTTTGCAGAGTTTTCAATTCATCCGCCACATCTACCACGCGCTTGTTGGTATCATCCAACTTAGCCAGACGCCGACTCACATCATTAACAATTGCTGCACTTTGGCGCAACTGAGTCTGCATAGACACCTGAGTACGATCTAGCTTTTCATCAAAAGTCTTAGACAGACTATTCGACAAATCATTTACCTGTTGGCGCAAATTCATAATATCTGCCTGTAGGTACTTTGCCGTATCTTCCGGGCGCACCTTACTCTGTCGCGCGAACACCATCACCAACGCAATCAAAATCACTACTAACAGGCCAACGATTACATATTCCATGCTATTTATTCCTCCTCGAGCATCATATGATAACGCGCCCACTTCTTATATGTTTCAATCACGAACACCATTACCACAGATGATAGTAGGCACGCCCAAATAGTATTAGCATGAATGCTCGTCATATATAACGCGTCACGCAGCGCAGGCGTCAGCAGGGCGATTACCTGCAACACCATCGCACCTATCAACGCCCAGAAGAACGAGCGATTACGAATACGTAATATCTTGTTAAGCGGCTGCAAGCTGCGCATTAGTACTGCGTTCACCCACTGAATAACAATCAGCGTCAAGAAGGCGGCGCTACGAGCAATACCTTCGTTCTCTTCGACTGTTGCGGTGCCATGATGCAAGAATGTATAGAAAACAGTTAACACAACTACTGCCATTGTTAGTGAAGTTACTAGCATTTGACCTATTAAATACTTATTAAGAATTGGCGCGTCAGGCTTTAGCGGCCTATGCTTCATTATGTCACGCGCACCTGGCTCTAAACCCAATGGTATTACCATAAAGGTATCGGTCGCCAAATTAATCCACAGAATCTGGACAGCCAGCACCGGTAGCGGCAACCCCATCAGCAACGCACCAATAGTTACTAACACCTCACCTGCATTAGTGGCCAACAGATATAGCAGCATATTACGAACATTCGCAATAATAATCCGCCCTTCGCGAATCGCCGTAACAATTGAGCGGAAGTTATTATCCAGCAAAACCATATCACTGGCGTCTTTAGCGACCGCCGCACCACTGCCCATTGCTATACCAACATGCGCTTTGGTTAACGCTGGAACATCGTTTACACCGTCGCCAGTCATAGCGGTAACCTGGTTCTTGTTTAACTCCTCTAATATCCGGTATTTAGCCTCTGGCGTAACGCGTGCATACACACGGGTTGATGCCACTACAGTTGCTAATTTATCAGGCGATAGCTGCATTAACTTATGACTGTCGTAAACCTGACTTGGGTCGTCAGCGATACCCACCTTATGTGCAATATTGTACGCGGTCTCAGCATGATCACCAGTAATCATCACTACACGCACACCAGCTTTTTGCGCCTCGTGCACTGCATTCTCGATCCTTGGGCGTAGCTCGTCCGCTACCGCTAGAAAGCCTAAGAATTCCAGACCTTCATTCGACACATGGCTAAGCGCCAAAATATCTTCTTTCGTATCGCATTTTGCCACAGCAATAACCCGATAGCCTTGCTTAGCATATTCGTGCAGCTTGGTATTAGCCTGCTTCCGTGCCGTCTCGTTCAACTTGCAACGATTCAGCACTTTCTCGGGCGCGCCCTTTATATATACCACCTTACTCTTACCAAATCGCCAAACGTTGCCACTCATCGCGAGCGTATAATCGAACGGCAAGCTACACGCCAACTCCGCTTTCGTTGTCTGATGCGGGTTACTCACCTTATTTTTAGTCAAAAAATGCGCCAACGCTGCGTCCAGTGGGTCACCTTTATAACCCTTACTATTGTTTAGCGTAAATGAAGTCTGCAGGGCAAATACTGCTTCATTAAAGCGCGGCGACCAGACCTCTTGTACCCGCAGTTCATTGCGAGTTAGCGTGCCTGTTTTGTCGGTCGCCACAACAGTCACCATACCCACGTTCTCGATCGCTCGCATATTGCGCACTAGTGCTCGCTTCTCTGCCATACGACGCATACCTAGCGCTAGCACTACTGTAATAGCTATTGGCAAGCTCTCTGGAACAGCTGACACTGCAAACGCCAGTACAAACTCTAAAGCCTCGACAAACGTCTGTCCCTGAGCTAGTTCTAGCACCATTACTATAACCGCCATCACAAAGACCACGACCACAACATTAGCGATCAGCTTGTCGATCTTCTGCTGAATTGGCGATTCAGTGCTTCCACTAGCCAATTTTGCCAACCGACCAAACTGCGTATCATTAGCGGTAGCAGTAACAATACACAGACCCGAACCCGCCACAACAAAAGAGCCTGCAAATACCATATTTGCCTGATCGTAGACCTCTTTCGTGCCTTTGATGACAGAGTTAGTCTTGCGAATCGACATACTCTCACCGGTTAGCATTGACTCATCAGTGTTTAGGTGAGTAGCCTCTAGCACGCGCGCATCAGCAGGCACCTTCTGGCCTTCTTGCAAAATGATGATGTCGCCTGGCACAACACTTTCTGCTGGTATTGCAACCACATCGCCATCACGGTAAACTTCAACCTTATCGTTTTCCTTCTGGCGTAAGCTGCGCAAGATACGCTCAGTCGAGTACTGCTGAACCCAATCAATTACTGCACTAACAATCATAATCGTCAGAACGATCACCGCTTCAACAAATTGGCCTTGCAATATACTCAGCAAGCCAGCTACCGCTAGTACACCCATCATCACATTGGCGAACGGTGCTATGATACGTCGCCACAACGGTTCACCATTAATACTTACCGTATTGACGCCAACCTCTTGCAATCTACGATCTGCTTCTCGGGATTTTAGCCCATCGCGGCTAGATTTTAGCGCCTTTAGTACTTCATCAATGCCCAAGTTGTAATATTCCATTAATCCTATTATATCAAATTGATTATGGTTTATTACTACTCAGTACGGTTATTGCTAGGATTGGTAGCTATAGCGAGCAACGGCAGTATCAACCAAATGGCAACTACAGCCAATAGCAACGAACCACCGATAATCAGTAGATAAGTTGGCGAGATGTTAACCCGCAACGACGTACTGTTATTATTAACAAACACTATCGCCGTAAAAACACCCAGACCCGCCGCCACTAACGACGTGATAACTAATGGCAAGAGTGATTCTATGATAGTCATCCGCTTTAGCTCGCTAACCTGCATACCTGATAAGCGCATGGTATACAGCGATCGTTTACGCTCTAAAATGCCACCAATAGTCGACACAACGATTGAAACAATAGCCACGACCATTGTTGCAGCCATGCCACCGTAGGCCATCCACGCCAACTTTTTCATCGACTCGTTACCACTATCATGCGCCTCGTAATTGCTAATGACATGAGCATTGGTAATATTACTAGTAGCTAGCAGAGTACGTAGTCGGTCGATATTTCGCTCATCGATATCTATTAGATAGTTGTAGCTATTCGTCGGAATGTCGTTTAACGATTTGCCGGCATTAAGTTGCTCAACAGTGTCATGAGAGAGCAATCCATACTCACTGTTATCATTAATCGATTTCAGCCGATCGCTTAGTTTGGCCATACTATCAGCATAGGTTAATGTATCAGTGACCGAGGCGCCTATCCATCTGACAGCGACATAGCGATTGCTATCACCATTACATTTTACAGTGGCGATGTGCGATTGCATATTTTGGCACCTACCGACTGACCATACACCGTAAACAGGTAACTTCTGAACATTGCTAACATAATCCGTATGATCCAGCAAATTCGACAACTTATCAGCTTCGTCGTCCTTTTTATCCAATTGCGTTAAATCAATCAAGGCGGTTTGACTGTCGATCATAGCTAGGCCTCCTGCGTTATCGCGATTAAGTTTATCGATACCACTAGTAGCGCTGATAAAGAAGGTGCCTGCAAACAGAGCCAAAACCACACCAATGACCGATCTACTGATGGCGCGGGCATGCACTTGAACATACTTCATGCCGATCATGCCAACAGGTTTGCGTGCCAGCTTAGCACCTAGTTTAGCTAGGCTATAGGTTAGCCATGGACCAGCCAATACTAGCCCACCCATGTTCAAGACCAAAGCCACCATAATAACTATGATATTAGTTTTGCTTTCGTCATAATTCTTAGCATGTCCTTTTGTTTGCAGCCAGATTAGAATGATGATGCCAACAAGCAAAGGAATAATTCGCCACCAGCCTGGTTTATTTTCGCGACGAGCGTCCCGCGTGATACCAAGCGGCGAAGCGTGAACTTTACGCATACCCCACCAGTTAGCCAGCCAAACCAACAGAGTCGTCAGAATGGCAATAATAGCATATTGCATCTTCTGAACCACAATCATGTCTGGCCAGTAACGAGTTTCCTGGAGTGTGAGTTGTTGCAATAGAGGCATCGATACAACATATAACAGAGTACCAATAACAATACCCGCAATAGCAGATAGCAAAGCCTCAGTTGCAATAATGTTGATGACCTGTTTATTTGTCGCACCAACTAAGCGCAAAGCAGCATATCGCTTCTCACGCTGAACGGAACCAAGCTTGGCTGAGATAGAGATCAGCATAATAACCGGCAGCAAGATGATAATCACACCCATATAAACGATGTAACTTATCAGAGTCTCATAGACGCTTGCCTGCATATTTTTAGGTAGCTTATCAGCAAAACGATATACCAGACCTCTTGATTCATCCGTCATATCCACTGGTATAGTACCCGCAGGCACACCTGCAACAACCACTAATTCATCGCGGCCGCTAGACATACTGGAGGGTAGATTACGAGACAGCTGTTTAGTGCCATAACGTAGGCCAATTTGATCCTCGGGGTGCTCCTTGATTATTTTAGCCAGAGCATCAGAAACGTAATATTCGCCTGGGTCGGGTACTTTTAGACCTAGTAAATCAGGGCTACGTGAGCCAGTCTTCTCCATTTTAATAACACGGACGTCGGTATTGCGCCATGCGTCGCTGTTAATGCTCACTCGCACTGGATCGATCCCATCGACATGCTTTACTGATTTATCATCAGCCATCTGCTGTTGCAGAGTGTTGATAAAAGCATAACGGTCGAAATTGCTCATGGCGTTAAAGATGGCGGTAAAGGCTAGAATAATCCAAGTGCCAACCGCTACAGCCCCAGTCATCAAAGCTAGCCGTTTCCAACCGGTGCGAATAGACTTTCTAAATAGCAATAAACTAACGCCCATCGCCAGCTCCTCCAGAGATGCGACCATCACGGACAATAATTTCCCGATCTGCCCAGGCGGCAATAGTTGGCTCGTGCGTAACCATTACAACTGTAGTGCCAGATTTCTTGGCAGTAGTAATGAATAGCTTCATGATATGCTCGCTACTTAGACTATCCAGCGAGCCAGTCGGCTCGTCAGTAAATAGCACTTCCGGCTCGATGATCATAGCGCGAGCGATAGCAACACGTTGCTGCTGTCCGCCCGACAGCTCAGTGACGACACAGTCCGCCTTATCTTTAACACCAACTTCATCTAACCAAGCCATGGCCTTACGATACGCTTCCGCTTTAGGCACGCCATTCAATAGCAGTGGCACAGCAACATTATCGACCGCTGTTAACTCAGGAACTAGCTGCGAAAATTGAAAAACAAAGCCAAATTTAGTTCGCCGCAAGATAGTTCGCTGCTTATCACTCATATTATCGATACGGTCGCCGTTAAAAAAGATTTCACCGCTATCGGGTGGGGTAATGCCAGCTAGAGCATGTAGCAAAGTAGACTTACCTGAGCCCGATGGCCCCATAATGGCTAGTACCTCGCCACGCCTAATCGACAGGTCGATACCCCGCATAGCCTTAGTCTCACCAAACGACTTCTTAATATCATTGGCACGAATAATAATATTGCTATCTTTTTCGTTCACCTTATCCCCTGCTCTAGTCACGGGTTGTTGCATAGTTCCTCCTTTAGTTTAGATATTCGGCTGTCAGCTAATTCAATCCAACGTAGATCAGCCTCAATGTGATATATCGCATTATCAATCAGCAACGTCGTTGCTAGATCGTCGCAGTCCATACGCTTTCGAGTTAGTTCACGCATCTGCTGGATGTGACTATGGCGCTGATTATCTAGAAAGACGTGAGCGTCGGCATTGTTCAGTAGAGCCAAAACTACCTTGAAGTACATCGTGGTCTGAAGGTGCGGATTAACCTGTTCCGGCTGAGCCATCCACTGCTTAAAATAGTCGCTTCCCGTGGTCGTAATGCGATACTTAATGCGACTAGGGCCAGCAGATTTGTCTACTGAGCTAGTCGAATCGGCTTCAACTTTACCATCCCGCTGCAAGCGCGATAGCGTGGAATATACTTGGCCAGGCAGAATCGGCTTCTCCTTACCGAATAACGAGTCATACATTTTCTTTAATTCATAGCCATAATTAGGACCCTGACTCAAAAATCCCAACAGACAATTTTGTGCATGCATATTCTAACTATACACTTAGTGAATAGTCATAGCAACCTTTTGTAGTAAAAACTACACACCGAGTGTATAGTATCTGTTGCGCTTTTATACTATACGTATATTATGGTAACTAGATAGTATAATGATAATTATGCAGGGCTCGTTTATTAAGGAGAAAATATGATATACAAAGACTTAATACCAATCGCCGACGAATACCGCAGCCTACTTGGAAAAGTACGATGCTATTATAGCTTAAATAAGAGCGATTTAAGCCAGCAGTGCATACTAAAAATGCTCATCAACATAGTAGACAAGCCTTTTTTGAGACTTGACGAATCTAGCGATATATCTGGACGACTAATATTCTATGTTTCCGAGCTATTTGTATTAGCTGAAGGCGACACAGATACGTCTGGAATGGTTGCGAAGTATCGAGACGAGTTTATACCGCCCATACTAGATGATTTGTCAGCGTTTCTAGAGGACAATAACGATCAAGTAAGCCTAAAGACTGAACGTTTCGCGAGGGTTGCTTATTCTGACTTAATAAAGCTACACAGCGCGCACCCAAATAATAGGTGTATAGCAAAAGCCTTGTCTATATACAAACAACTTCCGATAGTCAACCAAGCGTGAGTCTAGTTTGCCTCGCGGGTGGCAAGCTATTCTTACACTAGCTTCTTAAACTCATTAGCGAATTTATCGAACTGACCACCCTCGTGATTATAGAACGGCAGGCCGACGGGACGAACAACTTTATAGCCATTATTACGTAACTGCTGCATTGCCACACTATCCTCCGCTACCGTAAAACCATCTAAAACATCATTCTGCTTAGGATTGTTTAAGTCTAGTAGCAACTGCCCCTTCCACTCGTCCTTCAGCAGTAAATGACTACCTTTTGGTTCAATAATGACCTGATAATATAATTCATGGTTCTTTGCATCATTAATAAATAGCAGATAGTCCGGACTGAAACGGCGCCCATCGCGTTGACTGTAGATAAAGTAGTCTAGCTCGTTTCGCACTAAATAGATCTCGCAGCCTGGATAACGCTCGTGTAGACACGGCATCTGTCCGGCTAGCCATTTGACAAGTTGTTTCTCTTCACTAGTGCCGTAGTTTTCGCTGTACGCATACCATTCAGCATTAGCCACATCATACTTGTATTTCAAGTTTTCGTCTGTGGTCTGTGCTTGCGCCCGCTCATCCGGCGAAATATAAACCTTCTTACCACTATTGCTCGGATCATCTACGGGGAATGCAGCTAGATATATCGTCTTCTTCTGACTAAATACTTCTGATAGTGGCCGTGGCGTAAACTCACGACTACCAATCCGATGCGGTAGATTTAGATCAATCTTGCGTCGCACCTCTGGTAATACTGCATTCACTAACAAACGCAACTTCTCATATGGATTGAGATTTTCGATTTCCTTGCCCGCCTCGTAGCGATAGGTAATCTGATACTTAGGTAGATACATATCAATTAGATCATCTACCGACTGAATCTGCGGCAAGTGGCGACGCAAATTATTAAAGCGGAAGAAATTGTTTTCTGCCCTGATCAGCGCTTTCTCGATAATTGCCCGGTCAAAATATTCAGGGGTAATTTGAATCGTAGTTGATAGATGACTAGCTTCGGCAACATTCTGCGCACGGTCTGACATATCCGCCGACTGAATACGGTAGCTAGTCGCAATAATCGGCTGGCTAAATGTCGTATCAATCTCTTCATCTGACACCTTCTTACGATAAATCTCCCTGTTCATCAGCACCACGCCCTTCTGATAGGTTTCACTAGCCATAAACTTTGGCTTCAAGGTAATTGTCCGTGTCTCAACGCCGTTATTTATAATACCCTGACCCAGTAGATCGCGCCGTAAATCCTCCATAAACGTGCCAGTCTTAACAAAGTGATACACCATGGTTTCTAGCGCCCGACCAGTATCATTGGGATCGTTATCAAACTTGCGTTTGTCGACCTCGGTTGCGCGGTTCAGATTCAAGCTAGCAAACATACCCTGATCCCGATCACGTTGATAGGTACGTGGCAATTTATATGGATAATAACGCGCCCCGCGACCGATCAACTGAATATCCTGCAGTGACACCTTCTTGCTCTCACTGATATCGAAGTGAATTATGTCGTATAGCGACAACACGTCCCAGCCTTCATTCAGGGCATTGACCGAAAATATTACACGAATATTATTGCGCGGATTATCTAGTTGTGTCAGTAGCTCTGGATTCTCCTTCTTCTGGCTATTGTAAATCAGGGTGTTATCGTGAATAAAGCTCATCTTGATTTGATTCACAAAGTTCTGCAGTGCGCCCTCTTTGTCATTGAATTTATTTGTCGACATTAGCCCGCTGCGGTCACTACAGATCCACCTAAACATATCTGCCACAATTTCATACTCGTGTAGATGCTGTTCACTCTGGTTTGCAACCGCCACATCACGTAGCCAGTGCAAATCGTTTACACTCAATGTTGATATAACCTTGTCGAAGAATTCACGGTCTTTCTCAGACTCCTTAATTTTCACCGATTTCACTAGGACGACTGGCTTAATTTCTACTTTCATAGTACGACTAGCAAACAACCGCCGAAACTCCGACAACGCCACCGCATTAACAATCAGCAGTCGTTTCTGATCCTCGATTTGCGTCTCTTGATTGTATAGAAATTGCACCGCTTTGCTATAGCCATCTTTGTTGAACTCTAGGAAACTATAACGATAGACTAGCTTATCCGTGTACTTCTGTCGAATATTCTCGTTCTTCAGGTCAACCGTCGCCGTAAACTCTAATAGCATGTTGTCTGAGTTAGCATTGATCGCATTATTGACCACCGTTTCCCAGTTCTCTGCCTCTTCTACCTCGGATTTCTTCTTGCCACGCGTATCCACGTTCAGGTGGTGTGCCTCATCGGCAATAATTACCACCTTGTTGTTTCGAAAGTCATCCATCGACAGCTGATTCTCGTGTGGCTCACGCAGACGATTGTACAGTGTATTGATAATTAAGAAGGTAAAGTTAATATCTTGGTCGTTACCGTCCGCAGGACTATTGACGACATTGACATTGACGCGCTGGCCGTTAATACGAATGCCATCACGATTAAACAGATATTTGACAAAGTTATAGTCCGTTAAATTCTTCTGCGCTTGGCGAATAATATTCTCGCGCCCGACCGTAAAAACAAAGTTGCGATAGCCTCGTGTATATAGAAATAGTACACAGCACGCCATCACCAGCGTTTTGCCTGTGCCGGTCGCCATATTAAATAATAGATGTCGCGCCGCCACTTGGTCGCGGTCATATAGCCAAATAAAGGTCTTGATTGCCTCTGCCTGATATGGGCGTAGCTTCTTGTCTTTCGCTATATTATCCGTGATATAATCCGGCACATCATTTTCATCCGCCCAAGCCTTATATTCTGGATTATCTTTGATCCGCTGAAACAGGAAGTTAGAGATCGCATCTTCGGTGGTAATTTTGGTCTTAGTCGGCGCCGTCATTATCGTCCTCACTATCGTCTGACGCGCCATAAAAACGGTTGGTCAGCGCCTTCTCGTCAGCAGTTACACTATATTTAGCATCATTCATGTCGGCATAGTTTAGATACAGTTGGTTTTCATCCAGCATGTTAATCAGATCAACCTTGCGCTCGTTAATTTCTTCGTCACGCCAATCACGTTTCAGATCCTTGCGATTGACCCAGAATTTCAGGAAGGCGTTACGCAGCATGTCATCGCGGATAGCATCAAGCTCTGCCGCTGTTTCGGCGGCGACAATGCGCTCTTTGTAGTCCTCGTTATATTTCTTTAGCTCCAAATAGACAAAGCTACCACCACCCTGCCAGTTGATGGATTTGCTAATGCCACCTTGTTCGCCTGCAATTACTTTCTTTAGGCGCTCTTTAGCTATAGTTTCAATGTAGTCCATCTGCTCGATGCCAATCCAGCGTCGCCCCATTTTCTGTGCCACCGCGGCTGTTGTACCGCTACCAACAGTAAAATCTAATACAATATCGCCCTTGTTTGAACCCAATGTAATTATACGTTGCAGTAATCGCTCCTGCTTTGGCGTACCAAATACTTCACCTTCCGGAAATAGTGTTTTTATCTCTCGCTTGCCCTCCTGTGAATCGCCAACTTCGTCACGCAGCCATAGGGTAGTAGCTGTTACACCGTCTTTAACTTCAGATAAAAAGCGTTTGATTCGAGGCGTGTTGTCACCCCTGTCGCCAAACCATATTCTATTGTCTTGGGCATATTCATTAAAGCGTTCTTTCGTTAGTCGCCAGCAATAACCATTGGGTGGATATACAACACGACCACTAGGAGTTTTGATGGGATATACTTTTTCATTGATAACTGGCCCAACAGAAAGGTCACCACTAGTCCATGGTCCGCGTGGATCATTATCCGGATTCTTATATCTACTATTGGCCTCATCGGAGCGCGGTAGCTTATTTAGCTCAAAATTAGAATCGTAATTTTTAGCATACACTAATACCACATCATGAGAACGCGATAAAGTCTTCTTTAGGTTAATCGGAGCAAACGATCTTTGCCAGATTACCTCATCAATATAGTTATCTCGTCCAAATACCTCATCACACAATACCTTTAAATAATGACTCTCGCCCGCATCGATACTAATCCACATCGTACCGTCGTCAGCCAGTAGCTCTCGTGCAATACGCAGCCTATTCTCCATAAACGTCAACCAGGATGAATGATTAAATTGGTCGTTGTAGCTGAATCCGTCATTACCCGTATTGTACGGTGGGTCGATATAGATTAGCTTGACTTTACCTGCCAAGCGTTGACGCAGGGTATGTAGGGCGATTAAGTTATTACCTTTAATTAACAGATTCTGTTTTAACTCGCCATCCTCGTCAAAGAATTCGACGTTATCGTTAGCAGTTAGCGCACGTTCACCTGACTGGTCAACGTATTTAAAGTCCGTTAGTACTTTGGGTTCAAATAGGATGTCAATATCACGACGATCAATTTTAGCATTCAAGAAGCGTTCGTCGCGTTTAACATCTTCTTTGGTCATGCCACCCATCAGCACGCAATCCTTGTACGGAAAGTTTAGTACCACATCGGATGCGCTAGAAATAAAACTATGATCACTATTGCTATACAGTCCAATCTTGTTACCATACTTTGTATAGCTACCTTTATTGAATGATGACATTGACGCAAAACTCCTCGACACAGCGCAGTATCTTACACTATGACGAGGAGAAAGCGAGCTCTAATCTTGCAAGAGGCGGCACATATGGTCGTCATATTGTAAGATATAACACGCTTGTTCGAGATTATCGAAAGGAGCTGGCCATAAGAACCGCCTTTTGAATCTCGAACAATACGCAGAATAATCGCGCTATGATCTCAAATTAACTTGTTATATCTTACATCTTCATCTTACCACAACCCGCCAAACTGTACCACTTGCAGTAATCTTCACAAAAACCTATTATTAGAGCATGGTTAGCAAACTGCTAGCTATGTTCCTTAAGGAGCTGATATTATGTCCAATAGTAACAGACGAATCCCGTATGACCGCGACGCCAACCAAGGGCAAATCCCTTCTAGTGGCAAAGGCCAAATAGATATTCCACACGACGACGGTGAGCTCAATCTCACCCACATCACACAGTGGCATCCAGATAACACTCGCGTGTCATAAAATACCCAGAATGACGGCTAGAGAACCGAGATGCACAAAATGACGGCTAGAGAACCGAGATGCACAAAATAACGGCTCGATAACCGAGGTGCACAAACTGGCCGAAACAAGGCCAAGGCTCCAAAACCGCCATTCATGGTAGTCAGCTTGCCCCGGCCATACCGGGGCATTTTTATGAAAGAAATTATAATAACACCCTTTCGCAAAGAAAAGGTAGTTGTAAACCTCCCTTTCGCAAAGGGAGGTGGGTCGGCGTTAGCCGAGCCGGTGGGTTCGAGAGCTGCTTTGTAATGTAATGCCAGTCACGATTACGTCGTTTCCCTACCTTTGCTAGAAGTATTACAACTATCTTAGAACCCTCCGTCACGACTACGTCGCGACACCTCCCTTTATGAAAGGGAGGTATTTGTAATAGGTACTACGCCCTGCCTTCCTTGTGAAAGGAGTATTGTGGGCTCGACGCAACCCAGATGTTAGATAAGCTTCTAGGCTAGCATGATGACATATAACCAATACCTACATTTAATGTTCTCGCTTGAGGCCTTCTACGACTTTCACTCTAAATGCTTCAAAGAGTTGAGCCAGGAAAAACAGCGAACACTCAGCAAGGTGTTTTTGTATGACTACGACAATACGCACGACAACAACAATGACTACCCTGCATCTATTAAGGATTATTTCAACGAAAACATCCGCAACGACGAGAATTTACAGTTATTAGCATTGTCAGCAATACCGGTTATTTATAGAAACAGTGGAATGGGCGAATTTAGCTTGGAAAAGATATCCAGGGAGGCTCCGTAACTCACAATAAGGCGTCGATAGTGGCGCCTTTTCTAATGGTGCAACCTCGGCCTTTTATGCCAGCAAAGCCCGACCGCTTGACGAACAGAAGCAATCAATATATATAGATATATATGAAAGAGTTATACATAGAAGGTATAGATCTTACTGGCGAGTCGACTGCAGTAAGGCGTATATCCGAAAGATTTAATATACCTAGCCGCCATCGACTACTATCCGAAATAAACCCGTTGATCGACACAGCCCGCAGAGAGCAACTAGAGCACGGGATCGGTAGTCTAGCCGCATCTCATGCGTACCTAGACGCAATAGAGTACGACATAAATCATCATCGCAGCACGTCAGCGAATAATGTTTTGCTACAAGAGTCAACAATGATCGCTAAGTCCTATGCCATAGACAAAGCCAGCGGTGCAGATATTAGCATAATGCGTAGATATGACGCACTTTTAGGGAAACACCCAAAGTTTACTTCATCCGTAATGCTAACAGCGAGCACCGAGTGTAGACTGCAGAGGCTTCAAAAACGGTTTGCAGAGTCACCCGATAAGGTTACGCGCAATGACCTGCGGTTGCTGCAAGATCCTGAATATGTAACTAGAGTAGAATCTATAATGAGAGACCTAGCGAGGACAGCATTCAACGCATGTATAATAGATACCACGCATATGACCCAAGACGAGGTCAAAGAAGAGATTGTCAACGTTTTTAATTTAGGAGAGGAGAATAAATAATGCATCCAACAGAATATCGACATACAGACCAGTGGCCATATCACATTTCAGCAGGAGGCTTAGTACACCGCATCAAAGACGACGGAACCATTGAGGTTGTAGTGTTATACCGCAACCTACCAGAAGGCCGCCACTATCACCTGCCTAAAGGAACCCTACACTATAACGAGACACTAGAAACCGACGCCAAGCGCGAGGTATTAGAAGAGTCAGGTATCGAAGCGAAGATTGAGGGCTACCTAGGCGCATTCACCGACGACTTCATGAAAGATGGCGTACATATCGTTAAGACTACACATTATTTCGCGATGAAACCGCTACGCGACACTCATCATCATGACTCGGAGCACGACGGTGTTGAATGGATGGAAATTAGCAAAGCACGCAAGCTTCTAGAAGAGACCGAGCCCAAGAAGAAGGAGTATCTGATCCTTGACCGGCTGGCTGATTTTACTAAGCTAATGCAAAAGTAGTTTTAGATATTGTCATTATTACACTATCTTAATACGATTAATATTAATGAAATCCTGCACGGGGTGCAATACTCCTACCGCAGGGTTTTCTTTTTATAAAGTAATTTATTTATGCACGAAAACCTAAACTATATCAAGCACGCGTAGCAATTAATTTAATTGCCTTAGCGTTATCACGCCGTAATGATGCGGATGTCCTGGCGTACGTTAGCGCCACTGCGGCTCTGTGTGACCTATTCGGTGATTCGAAAGTTGTTATAATACCTCCCTTTGTGAAAGGGAGGTATCTTATATCTATAGCTCTGTCCAGCTAGTGGCAGTGGCTTTTAATAAGTCCTTCACCCAGACTGACCAGGTAGCAGCTCGCACAGCGATCTCGCCACTCCAAACTCTCATGGGTTGGTCAAATGCCTGACTAATCACCTGCCCATTTTGTGCTACAAATAGATTATTGTCATGGAACAGTGTGACCGTTACTGGATAAGTTATAGTTAGCTTGTGCAGCGTTTCCGCCGCCTGCTTAATGCCCATAGAGAAAGTAATCATCCGTGGGTAATAAACTGCTCGTGCCAACTTCTGCAGCTGGCTTAAACTAACCACTAGATTTGTCTGTGGGCGGCTTAGCACTGTTTCAGCGCCATTAGTTATCGAGTCTACTGCATCACGAGTCATGGTTATAGTAGCACTTTTATCATCTAGTAGATATACTTCGAACAGTCCAGATGTCTCGGCATTAGCACCGTTGTCACCGATAAACAGCATGTTTCCCGACCATTCACCAGCAGACTGCAGATAAGGCATTGTGCCCCTAGCAAATCCACCCGAGGGATTCGACTCTGTAAATATCAAATCATCAATGCGTTGCGCCACAATAGTCGGCAGTTTGCGTTTCAGGGCATCCGGCATAATTACACGCATCATACCAGCGCCAGCCTTCAAACCCATTTCGTAGGCATTGGCTACCGCTAGAAAGCCTTTGTCACTACCGCCAACAATAGTTAAGCGACCCGCTTGATCACGCCGCTCTGGTTTACTCCACAGTACATCGTCAAATAGCGGTTCTGATTTAGTCTGTTTCTGCCAATAGTCATTATCCATGTAGCTATAATACACCCGTATTTATTACATTTGTTATATTCGAATATCGATGCTAATCGGACAGTGGTCGGAGCCCATTTGTAATTGATAAATCCTTGCGTCCGCCAACTTACCTAGTAACACCTGGTCGACCATAAAGTAGTCAATACGCCAACCGACATTACGTTCACGGCTGTGCGCCCAATGCGACCACCAAGTATACTGATTTGGCTCATTGCCATGAATTACACGAAAGCTGTCTAGAAACCCATCAGCAGCGTAATTATGCCAGCCCATGCGCTCTGCATTTGTAAAGCCTGCTCGACCGCGATTCGACGCTGGATTTGCAATGTCGATTTCCTCTGCAGCCACGTTCAGGTCGCCACAAAAGATTACTGGCTTTGTTTGACGCAGCTGCGATAGATATTCACGGAATGCTGGGTCCCAGTCATTTTCACGCAGGTTTAATCGACTAAGGTCAGGCTTGGCGTTTGGCGTATATACTGTTACCAAATAGGCGTTGCCTAAATCAACCGCTATTACTCGTCCTTCGTCATTTGAATCACCATAATTGTCTGCTAGATTATACTGTTTAACAATGTCGACTGGCAAATTAAATGAAATGTTAGCATCGTCTAGCGCCAGAGCATCCTTGATCAGGAGTCCAGTCCCACTATAGCCTGGACGTCTAGCGCTATTGATAACTAGATGATAGCCCGGAATATCTAGTGCTACTTGGGTGGATTTTACTTTTGGCGGCTCTACTGGCGCACCCGATAGACCGCTAGGGGTAGCATTCACATCCACAATTTGCGATGGCTGAATCTTTACCTCTTGCAAACACAAAATATCAGGGTGAGCTGCGTCTACAAATTCACGCAGTGCGCCTTTATTTGTCACCGCACGCAATCCATTGACATTCCAAGACGCAATTAACATTTATTTTACCAGTGTAGCTTTAACTCGCTCGCTAATTCGGAAGTACATAATTAGTAAGCATGTAGTAATTGCTAAGACGACCAAGCCGCCTATCGTCGTAATAATATCGGGCGCCGTACAACTAGACACCGAGATTAACCTCTCCCATCCATACGATGGTCGCGAAGCACAATCAACAACCAGTGATATCAGTGAGGTTAATGCCGACAGAACATAGCAGGTCGCGAGAGTCGCCATCGCCATCTTGCGTGCAATAAAGCGCTGCTCGACAATATAGACCAACGTAATTAGAGACATTACACCACTAACCAGCAGTGTAATTGCGCTTAGCACCAAAGTAGCGTCACTATCACCGCTTGTCATGTCAGCTAAAATCTCGAAGAAATTCCAAACGCCGCCAATTCCAGTTATGCCGAAGGAGACAGTAAAGAATGCTAACCAGCCACTTACACCCTTTATGTCAGGATTAACGCTTGCCACGTTTTGCGAAGGGGCAGCATGTTTAGGCTCTGCGGCCTTAACCGCAGGCTCTTCTTGTGCTGCCTTTGCGTCATCAGAGACTTTGGTCTCGTTAGCCTCTTTGGTTACCACAGTATCTGTAGCATCTTCAGTCACCACAGTGCCTTTAGTGTCTTTAGTCTCTACGGCTTTATCCTTAGCTGGTTCAGCCGCCTTGCTCTTAACTTCATCAGACATCACTATTCCTCCTAATTATCCCGTAAATACGTTAAACGTTCTATCTATATTTTAGCACGAACGCTATAGATTACCTGAAATTTTTATCTAACCGCTTTATCTCGCGTGCCGTATCGCGCTTTTTGATCGATTCGCGCTTGTCATACTGCTTTTTACCCTTACCCAGCATGATCACTAGTTTAATATACCGACCACCTGTTAGCAGTTTTGTTGGCACAATAGTTAAGCCGGACTGCCTAGCCTCGTTAAAGCGATCGATTTCCCGACGGTGCGCCAAGATCCGTCGAGCCGTTGTGTCCACTGTAGTCGTTGGCTGACCACTGCTCTTAGGCGCATTATTATTTAACGTAAACGAGGCGTTAATTAAGAATAATTCAGTTTTACCAGTCCGCGGATTGATTTTTGGTGTTACATAGGCACCCTTTAAATTTACCCTGTTAGTACGTGCCGCTTTCACCTCTAAACCCGTCAACTCTAGCCCAACTGTCAAACTATCTGATAGATTGTAATCAAAGCCGGCGCGGCGATTCAAAATCACCGTCGAAGTTTGCGCTCTTTTGCTAGTTTTATGTCCGCGTCGAGTTACTGACTTTGTCATACACCTATTATATACCACACTATGTTATAATCTAAACATATGAAACGACTGACTGTTAACCTGGTTTCAGAGAGCGAGTTCACTGTTCAGGGACACGGCGTCCATACGGCATATATCGAAATGCGCAATGGGCTCGAAGCACAACCAGACATTAACTTAATAGTCAACTCAAAGCCCCTCGACAATATAGCTATCACCCATATCCATACTGTAGGCTCGTTCTCCCTTCGCAGGTTGATTTCGCGTAAGGGCGGCAAGAAAGTTGTCAGCGCCCACATTGTACCCGAATCACTAGTCGGATCAATCATTGGTGCTAGATGGTGGTCGCACATTTTCAAGTACTATCTACGCTGGTTCTATAACCGCGCTGATATGGTTCTAGCTGTATCCCCTGCAACGAAAGAGAATCTAGTCAAAATAGGCGTTCATAAACCAATTGAAATATTAGAGAACTCTATTGATACATCACAGTATCAAACAACCGCCGAACAAAAACGTAAAATTCGCGAGAAGCTAGACTTGCCTCAGGATAAATTCATCGTTGTCGGTAACGGACAGATTCAGCCACGCAAGCGCTTCGATACCTTTATTAAAATCGCACAGCAGCTGCCCGACATACAATTCATCTGGGTGGGTGGCATTCCCTTTAAGGCGATGGGCGCCGACTTTATTGAGCTTAACCACCTAATGAAACACCACCCGAAGAATATGCTTGTTACCGACGTCATCCCGTTAGCACAGTCTCGTCTATATACTCGTGCCGCCGATGCAATGTTTATGCCATCAGTCCAAGAAACATTTGGCATGTCAATCATAGAGGGTGCAGCATCGGGACTGCCAATTGTTGCGCGCGATATTCATGACTACGCTGCAACGTTTGGCGACTCTATTATTCGCACAGATGAAAAAGGCTTTGCTAAAGCTATTAAGGAACTATATAACAGCAGCGATTATTATGCTAAATGGCAGAAGAAGTCACTCGCATTAGCCAAAAAATACGACACTAAAGCCGCTACTACTAAATTAGTCAAAATCTATCGCAATCTAATAGAGCTATAGTATAATTAATTATATGCGAATCGGATTATTTACCGATACTTATCGACCTGCCCAAAACGGCGTTGTTTTAGTAGTTGATGTAACTAGGCGCGAGCTCGAAGCTATGGGACACGAAGTCTATGTGTTTGCCCCTAGCGCCAATCTGCGCAACCAAGTTTCAGAGCTTGACGCAGAAGACGATCATTTAATACACTTTCCAACTATTCGTGGCGTGGGCTTCAAAGAGGGTCAAATATCTCTGTTCTTTCCTAATCACTTAGTCGAGAAAATCAGCAAGCTAAAACTAGACATTTTGCATTTCTTTACTGCCGGTCAGATGTCAATGTTTTGTTGTTACGCCGCCCGCAAAACCGGTGCAGCCTTAATTGGTCAACACTGCACTGATACATACGAGTATTCCGACAGTTATCACCTACTGAAGGTCGGCTACGCTGCCTTAGCCACGGCAATGCCATTAGTCGTACCAATGAGTCCACGACAACGGCTGGCTTTCGCCAAGCGTGTGGCGATGGGCAAAACTGACGATAATTGGGGCAAGCGATTAGTTGGAAATATGTTAGCGCTATGGTATCAAGCTTGCGACGAAGTTGTAGCAGTCAGCAATAAATCCGCCAATCAGCTGCGTCAAATTGCTAGCGAGAATGATTGCTCTATTAACTTGTCCGTTGTGCCAACCGGTGTTAATCCACCATGCACTCCGACAGACGCCGAGATCAACGAATTCTGCGCAAACTTTGATATATATAGGGATGCTGATAACGTAATCTATTTTGGACGGCTAGGACAAGAGAAAAACTTGGCTATGCTAATCAAAGTGATTGAACGTGTTGTCGAGCACGACCCGAAGGCCAATCTAATTTTTGGTGGCGATTGGGAGTATCGCGCAACACTAGAAAAGCTAGCACTAGATAGCCCCGCTCGCGATCACATTATATTTACTGGCCGCTACAATCATGAAGACGTCGGTCTATTAACCGCAGTTAGCAAAATTTATCTGTTTCCGTCACTCACAGACACACAGGGTTTGGCGGTTACGGAGGCGGCTTATGGTGGATTGCCTATCGTGCTATGCGATCCACTTGCGCCAGCTTGCTTCGTTGATGGCCAGAATGGCTATGTTGCTAAGAATGACCCTGCTGATTTCGCCGATAAAATAGTCCAGATTTTATCTAATGAAAAGTTGTACAAAAAATTTAGTGCCAAATCGCGCGAGCTTGCCGCCGATCTAACTGAGCGCAAACAGACTCAGAAACTAGTCGAGCTATATCGCAAAGCGCTTAGAAAATAACTACTAGCGTCGCTAGTTTAACGCACATTAGCCACCCCTCGCATAGCGAGGAGCTTCTGACTAAATATATCCATTTGCCTTGAGCTGTTGATCGATTGCAGGACGATCAAAGCCTAGAATGATGTTACCTGCAATATCAATCACAGGCACACCACGAAAATTTCCACCAATCTTTTGCATTAGCTCGTCATGTGCAGCTGGATCTTCCTCAATATTCTTCTCGTCTACAGGCACGTTCTTGCTAGCCATATACTGCCGTGCCATTTTACAATATGCACACCAATTAGTGCTATAAATTATCACTGGAGATTTCTCTTCACTCATTAATCCTCCTTATTTACGCTTATCTTTATTATAACATAGTATGGCTAGTTAAATGCCAGCCACCGCAGAATGAACAGTGATAAACCTTCAGCTTTAACTGTCTAGTCAAGTCTCGCAACTCTACTTCACGCGCCACTAGCTCTGCCTCCTCCTCTGATTCATAGCGATTCTTACCGCATGAACGTTTAGGTGGTATGGGCAGCATAAAACGTTGCTTGTGTCGCGCCACTATGCCTCACCTCGCAAATACGATCGAATATTAAAGACCGCCGACGCGCCCTCGCCACTCGCAGTTACAATCTGCTTGGTTGACCCTGCGCGGACATCACCAGCCGCAAATACACCTGGTAAATTAGTCTGCATGTGGTCGTTCGTTATAACGCAACCTGATTTATCTAGCTTTACGCCTGAGTCAGCCAAATAACCCGTATTTGGCACTGACCCTGCAAAGATAAAGATACCGTCAGCCTTGATGTTTTGCTGTTCTGCTTCGCCATCAGTCTTGTAAACCGCTAGCCCCGTGACATTGCGACTGTCGTCAACTAAGATTTCATCAGGAGTCCACCCTTCCATTAGAGTAATCTTCTTGTCTTTTACCGCCTGCTGCAACTGCACCTTTAGTACATCACTCGCCTTTATGTAACTGCGCACCACCATTGTTAGATGTTTAGCGAACTTAGTTAAGTATAAGGCTTCTTGTACAGCCGAATTAGCACCACCAATCACAACAATCTCGCGGTCACGATACAAGGCACCGTCGCAAGTAGCACAATAATGCACACCATGACCAGTCAATTTATCCTCTAAGGGTAAGCCTAATCGCCGATATTGCGCACCGCTAGCAATCAGACAAGATTTAGCTAGGTACGTTTCGCCTTCGCGTGTTTCAATCTTTACTTTGCCATCTACACGCTCTAGGTGCGTTACGTCATTAAAGCGGATCTCCGCGCCAAAGCGCTCAGCTTGATCCTGATAATCCTGCGCCAAGGTTAACCCCTCGACACCATCGCTAAAACCAGGGTAATTATCCACTCGGTCAATCGTCGCCATTACACCGCCGATCACAGCACGCTCTAACACTACTGTTTTAATGCCCTCACGACTAGCATAGATTGCTGCAGTCAGCGCTGCAGGACCACCGCCAACAATTACTAAATCATAGTCCGTTATCATGGCTATATTATACGCTTAGTGTATTTGACCTGCCAAATACCCAGTACCATTAAGACAGTACCAGCCACCATGACCGAAATCTGCCACACTTGCACTGTATTATCCACCGCCGCAAAGCGTGCCTTAGCAGGCTCTGATGCCTTATAGTAAACTTTAACTACGTCACCCGGACCATATTCCTGATCAGTACGATGTTCGGCAGTGTAGCGATACTGTTGGCCACCTACCATATAGGCTACGGTCGGCTGATAATAGACCTTCGAGGCGCATTCGTTCTTGCTATTGCACGAATAGTCGTCTTTACTACCAGAATCGACCACAATAGCATCGTCAACCGATTTCCAGCCGAGTCCACTCACTGTTACACCTGTAGTTACCGCTCCAATTGCCAATAAAATTAAACCGACAATCATTGCTACCTTGCCAATCACATCGTTAGTCCGAAGACTTTGCGCCGCTTTGTTCTTAGCCATCGCCCACCTTTCTAGTTATGCTTTACTTAATATTAACACACCATATGGAGATAAAGTAACAGTCTGACTAGCATTCACCTTGTCTAGCTGTGTATTCATGAAGTCTGACGAATAACCCTTCCACGACGAGTTAAAACGTACTTGCCAGTCACCATATGGCAGATATAATTTGTAGTTAGTCCATTTTATACCACTAAAGTTAACCACAACAATCACTGGCTGGTTATTATCATCACCCCTTTGGTACATTAGCACGCGACAGTTTTCGTCCTGCATTAGAACTTTAATATAGCCAGATTGCAAGCCCGCGGTATCGCCGTATTTATTGGTACGCAGAGCAATTAGATCACGGTGTGCCGCTACAATACCACTGAACTTTTGCGTATTCTGCCAGTCTAGCGAGTTCCAGTCATTAAAATCACCGCCTTGCAGGAACTCTGAGCCAGCTAAGAGCATTGGCATACCGGGTGCAGTCAAGGCGATAGCTGACGACAATACCGCAATTCTACGTGCGTTAACACTGTGCGTATCACGTTGCGCAACCGCCACCACGCGCGCACCGCCGTTAGCAGCCGTATCATGACTGTCCGCAAAGACAACTCTTTGACGCCAATCGCCATTAAAATTCTGCATCAGCACATTAGCCAGATTTTGCAATCCTGGCTGTTCCATCCCAACATGTAGCGCTCCACGAATCACGTGTGGTAAACCTAGATCCCATTGTGCGTCAAAGCCTGCGCCGCCTCGATCAGTTGCTGTTGTAATCATACCGTTGCCCGAACAATCCTCTGCAATCATCAGAGCGTCTGGCTTGATTTTGTGCGTCAAATTATTAATGTCCATCATCAGACGCCAAGCATCTGGAATATCATTGGCTGGATCGTTGTTTTGACCTGCTGTGTTGCGCAGATAAATCGTACTATCAACCCGAAAGCCATCCACGTGATATTCATTCAGCCACATCGAAACGTTATCTAGAATAAAGCTACGCACCTCTGGGCGACCGTAATCTGGCCGACCGCCCCATGGTGTATCGCCACGCGCATCATTATAAAAGTAAATGCCACCACGATTATTCTCGCTCCAGCCATCAAACTGCCAGAGATCAGTCGACGGGAAGAAGTGGTTGTACACCACGTCTAACACCACCGCCAGCCCACGTTGATGCGCCTCTTTGACAAATGTCTTCATGCCATACGCACCGCCATATAGACTCTCTACAGAATATATCGCACTCGGCGCATAACCCCAACCAAAGCTCTGAGCCATCGAAGTTACCGGCATCAGCTCAATAGTTGTTACGCCTAAATCCTTTAGATAGTCCAGACGCTCTACCGCCGAAGCAAATGTTCCTGGTGTTGCAGGGTCTGGGCGATTAAACGTACCGACATGCAATTCATATATAACTTGCTGCTCACGCGACGGCATTGTTACAGTTTCGTAGCCCGACCAGTCAAAACGACCATCTGTCACCACTGATTTACCATCATCGCTATCAGTCAGCACGCGCGCACGCGGATCATTCTTGGTATGCACTAAGTGGTCGTAGCCCTTGATTTGATATTTATACGCGTTACCCGGCTGGACGCCTTTAATCCGCACCGACCAAATATTCGCGTCATCTTTGGTCATCTGAATCGGCTGCCAATTCGAAAAGTCCCCCATAACCGAAATTGCTTCAGCAAATGGCGACCACACACGAAATATTGCATAGCTGTCGTGCAGCTCAACCCCTAACTTACTCATCTTTATCTATTTTAGCACAAGCTTAATCATTCTGCTGCATCAACAGAATATGTTTCACTGCATAACGACAATCATGGGTGTCAAGCAAGTAAAACTTACTAAAATAAAACAGCCCATAACATATGAGCTGCTTTATGAAGGTTATAATAATTTCATGGCTGGGGATGAGGGACTCGAACCCCCGATCACGGGACCAGAACACGGGGCTACGTAACAGTAGTACAAACCATAGACATAATTTATACAAAAAGCTTTAGCTAAACCATAACAGCTGGTAATAATTACCAGCTGTTTTTAATTGAGGTCTCAATTGGTTTATCGAGACCTGATAGAACACAGCTGGCGCAAATCCGGCTTATTTTTTGTTTAGCAAAGTCGATGCACGAGCGACAGATGGTTCACAGATGAACGTAAATTAACAATTTAGGTAAAGCAACCAGCCAACTAGGCGCTAGTTCAAAACCAATGATGTAACACTGTGCGTTTTACCAAGCTGTAACTACAAAATTAAAATTTAACAAATACTCGCTCTCAGTTACCGGCAGCCAATCACGGAATACATAGTAACTATTAAGGATGCCCACCCTCTTTTTAGGAACTATGGATTGACTGCCAATATCTGAGAACGAGAGATAAAGGAGGACAGAAAATGTTAGAGATGATAGCGATTATGGCAAACATATTCTTTATGCTAATGCCAGCATGGGTACTGTGGTACCTAATTGACTATTTTAAGTATGACCAAGATGGTTGGGAGATTGATAAATGGTGGACCAAGATTCAGTTCTAAGCAAGATGATCGATAAAGCGACCGAGGATTTCTTCGAGAACGGCATTGATTATATTGAAGTCAATATTGTAGATAAGGGCGGTAATGAAGTTGCCTACGACAATATATTTCCAGACGAAAGCGACTATAAGGATTTACTATGGAAGTTGCGCGACCGACCGGGTCGAGTGATAGACGATCAAATCGCGGAAATGCTGCAAAGCCAATACGACAGAAATCCGGAAAACTTTGACGGATACTACAACAAAGTCTCAGGCAAGAAAGGAACCGTAGATTATGACAACGAATAATTTATCGGTGGTGCAATATGTACGCGCCGAATCGGTAACTAAGCGCGTTAATGACCTGCTCGGCAAGCGAGCGCCGCAATTTGTTACCAGCTTGATTACAGCAGTAAACGAGAATAGTAAGTTGGCAGAGTGTGAACCACAGTCAGTGCTCAACTCTGCACTCACGGCGGCGTCAATGGATCTGCCAATTAACCAAAACCTCGGCTTTGCCTATCTAATTCCATATAAGAATAAGACAGGTACAGTTTGTCAGTTCCAGATGGGTTACAAGGGATTCATCCAGCTAGCCCAACGCTCTGGCTATTATAAGACAATCAACGTTACCGAGGTTAAGGAAGGTGAGATTAAAGTACAAGACCGCTTAACCGGCGAAATTACCTTTGACTGGGTCAGCGATGACGTCAAGCGCAGCGAGTTAAAGACTATTGGCTATATCGCCTACTTTAGATTGCTTAATGGTTTTGAAAAATCGATGTTTATGAGCGTCGACGAAGCAATGGCGCACGGCAAAAAGTATAGCAAAGCCTTTGCTAAATGGAACTCTGGCTTATGGGTCGATGATTTCGACTCTATGGCGCGCAAGACAGTGCTAAAACTACTGCTAAGCAAGTATGGACCGCTTAATACTCAGCTACAGGAGGCCATTCAAAAAGACCAGACAGTTAACGATAGCTATGCCGATAATCCAAATAGTAACGAAGCTAAGGCTGACGATGAAGCTGAGAAAATCGCCGAGAAGCGGAAGCAAATTGAGAGGATGATGAATGAAAATAGTTAATATATCCCAGACTCATAACCGCGACAACTGGAAGGAGTTTCGCCGTGGCAAGATTACGGGAACTAGTATCGGCAAGCTATACGCCAAGTCGCGCAGCAAGGACGGCGGATTCACTGACCGCCCGCTGCAAACATTTTGGATTAAGGTTGCCGAACGATTAAGCATCGACAGCGGCGAAGAGTCGCCAATGGTGCGCGGTACGAGATTAGAAGACGAAGCGGTTAACCTAGCCTGCGAGAAGCTAGGTCTGACCAAATTCGTTGACGATGCCTTAACTTGGCAATCAGACGAGAACGAGGAGTGGCTATGTAGTCCGGACGCCTACGAGGATAGCGAGAAACCGACATGGGCAATGGAATGCAAGTGTCTGAATACAGACAACCACTTGCGAATGATATTCAACGACCAGATAGACGAGGAATATTACCCGCAGATTACCAACTATTTCCTAGTGAACGAGAACCTAGAGAAATTGTACTTTGTATTATATGATCCACGCGTTGCATTAGATGGGTTGGTACTAAAGATATTCACCATTACCAGAAATGACATTAGCGACTGGATTGAATTACTAAAAGATGTGCGCAGTAAGGGCGAAGCCCAAATCATGGATACAGTAAAGCAATTAATCGAGATAGGAGAGCAAAATGGCTAAATCGCAATACATAGGCGATGTGGTTGCTAGTGTCGGCAAGTACAAGGATAAAGATGGCAATGACCGAACGCGCTTTCAGCGTGCTGGCGGTGCATTCATGTCAGAAAACGATAACGGCGAGAAGCGTATATCTATCAAGCTAGATGCCCTGCCGTTAAGTAGCGAGTGGAACGGATGGCTAAGTGTTTATCTACGCAAAGATAGGCGTGCTAGCGAGGAGGCTGAATATAACCAGCAACATGCGTCAGACAATCAGAATAGCGTCGCCGACATGGGCGAGCCAGTCGATTTAAGCGACATTCCATTTTAGGTAGCGACCATGTCAAAGAAAGCACTACGTAAGAAGCAACTGCGCAAGCGCGCCAGAAAGGAAGCTAATGACAACGCGGGATTTGTCGAAAGGCCAAGCAAGAATAGTCAGACCAAAGAGTAGATTAAGCAAATTTATGATCTATTACGAGGAATAGTTTGAGAGGATGTTATGAGAAAAAGAATTGAGATTACTGCCGAGAAATACAAGGAGTACCTAAATATGAGTTATGAGCAATTCCGCCGAGCTACATATCGTATAGCACCGGACGGCATTGGTGACTACCAATACTGCGTATCGAAGGAACGCGACAGTGACAAGGCGCGACTAAGCTACATAGATTATCTAGTTAACGACAAAGGTTACGGCCTGTAGCGAGTAGCCATGGCAGTAACGACATTCATAGTTGAGTGGAGGACGCCAGCTGGCGCCACACAGCAAAGAGTATGAGAAGCATTCTGATGCCGTACGAGCGGTTGAATATCTGCAACACAACGGTGTTACGAATGTAAAAATTAAGCTAAGTATTAAGAAATAGGAGGAATTAAAATGGCGGGAACTAAGGAGGGTGCTCGCAAAGCTGCAATTACCAATAAGTTAAAGCACGGCAAAGATTTTTATAGTAAGATTGGGCGCAAGGGCGGCTCGACCTTCAAAACTAAGCCATGTGGCTTTGCTGCTAATCCAGAACTAGCACGCATAGCCGGCAAGAAGGGTGGCCATATTAGCCGTCGCGGACCAGTAAAGAAAATCATCAATGTATCGGACGAAAGCGTTGACCGAATTGTAGTTGTAAAGGTATCGGATAAATGCCTAGCTTAGTTCCACGAGTCCCTACCGAGGATGAGGAGCAGATTGCCCTGTTCGACTATCTCAACGCTAGGCACATTCCAGCATTCCACGTCAACAACGAGATGTATACGCGGAGCTGGAAACAGAAGCTGCGTTCAAAACGTATGGGTGTGCGGTCAGGAGTGCCAGACATATTCGCCGTACTCCCTACTCACGTCGTAGCAATTGAGCTAAAGCGAACTAAGGGTGGTGTCGTTAGCGATAGCCAAAAGTATTGGATCAAGACGCTAAATGACACTGGGTTAAAGTCCATTGTGGCTCGCGGTGCAGATGAAGCTATTAGGTTCATCGAGGACGAAATGAATCAGTAAACGAAATCTTGGCGATACTGCTCCACTGTCCTCGGGTGCAGCCAATAAGCACGTCTAGCTACAAATCCATATGTCTCTTAACTTTAACTACAACTACGATTGGTCTAACAACCACGTTGATGGGTCGCCAATAATTATGAAAGGATAAATTATGAATGATGAAGTAACTAATTATGAAATTGGCATGCGAGTACTGGCAGCGATCGGCAAATGCTTACTTGTAGTGCTGCTAGCATGTATATTATGGTTCTGGTTGATACCTGGCATCCAATCGGAGCTTAAGAATATGGCTAAGTGCAATAGCATCGGCGCTATGTATGGCGGCGGCGAATGCTATGGCGCCGGTGTAAAGCTAGATATGGATAATTTGCCAGAGTATGTAGGTGGCAAGTAGTGAGATCGCTAATTATATTCATGATTGTTCTGGTTGTAGTCTGCCTGCTGGCGTTATTGTTACTATGCGCTGTTGTCGAGATATTTATTGCCATCTGCTACGTAGGATACGGCTTACGAGGTGTACACATTTGTACACCTCTTTTTGTTTGCCTGTTATAATAAAAGAGTCAAGCTACAATTAATCAAACAGATTCGCTCTGATAGAAGGGCAGCCTTTTGCGTTTGCAACAGAGGGAATCTGATTGTAGCTTGACAGCTCGTGAAGGGCTGTCCTTTTGTATTCTCGAGCAAGTAAGTTAAGCTCAAGGAGGGCAAAAATGAATCAACCTAAAAAATCTAAGACAGTTAATATTGTCATTGCAGTTGTCGTGGCGCTAATTGTATTTGGAGTTATCGGTGCGGTGACTCAAGACACCACTAATCAACCCACCAAAGATGGTAATACAGTCAAAACTGAACAGAGCGACAAGGATAATCAAAAAGACAGCAAGAAGGTCGCAACTCCTAAATACGAAATCGTAAAAGACGTCCCAACTAAGAATGCTGTAGGCAGTGGCACATGGGAAACTTACTATATTTACGTATCGGAAGTCGTCGATCAGAATACTGATGATGGAAATGCTAAATTAAATGCCATTATAGATAACCTCAAGGCCAAAAATGACGCAAATTACAGCTCGGACGGCTATAGATTTAAGGCGCATCTATACTCAGACAAAGAATTAGCCACATGGGAATCAGACCCAGCGCAGCAGGCGCAAAATTACGACGCTATGACCGCTAAGTTGGCCGATCATAATCTAGCATTCTACGACGGAATTACCGATCCAGATAAGGCCAAAATCCAGTACTTTAACGGCGTTGATTACACAGAAGAAACATTTGATACCGACAAATAACATTGCTTTTACCTCTGTAATTTAGTATAATAGCATTAGTATTAGCAAACAAAAAGAGGGTGGCATCCATGGTGAAACATGGGTCGTAATAGGGATAGAAACGGATTTCGCGGTTTTCTAGGCAAGGATACTCGCCTGCCAATTATAAAAGTGCGCAAGATTGGCAAATTTACCATTTATTTCGACGACGAGTGGTCAATCAAAGTCCAAAACGGAATCAACTGTATCCAATTCGATATTTGGGATGAGATTTACGGTGTTGATCGCTACGAGCGGTTCAAGATGTTTCGCGACAGACTGCTACTCATAGACAACCTTAGCTATCCGGTACTGTATCGGATAGCTAGATTATGCCAGATGCGCTCTAGAGGGTCGTTTGCGCCTAATGATGGACGCCCTGTCGAAGAAATAACCATGCGGGAGGTCGTCAATGGATGAAGTGATCATTAATGGCGTCAAGTACGTTCCCGAAGGTGCAAATTCGGCCATTGGCGTGGCCATTACGACCCATAACCGTAATGACCTGGTAGCTAAGACGTATGCCGAGATCAAAAAGCATACTCCGAATGCTTATATTGTAATTATTGATGATGCCAGCTCTAAACCCGTAAGGATTGAGGGTGCAAATATCTTTAGACTTAGTCAGAATGCTGGTATTGCTCTATCCAAAAACAAGTGTTTAGAGCTGTTAATGAATGCTGGATGTCAACACCTGTTTTTATTTGACGACGACTGCTATCCCAAGGTTGACGAATGGTACAGGCCATATATAGATTCACCGGAGCCGCATTTATCGCATAGCTGGGACCTAATTGAGCTATATCGCGATGAGAACATCGTTGCGACTCATGCTGTAGGTGGCTCAATGATTTATTATGATCGCAAAGCTATTGAAGCTGTAGGCGGCATGCGGACAGACTTCGGCAAATGGGGCTGCGAACATGTCAACTTGTCAGACCGCATATTTAACGCAGGACTTACATCGTGGCGATACCAAGATATACCTGGAGCCTATGATGGAGAAATATTCTATGAATATGACCGCTACAATAAATCGACTCATAAGACGACAGCTACCTACCAAGAACAGATTAAGTATAACAAAGAGGTAGCGCGAGAGCCGTGGTGCAGTCTAATTAAAACAGACCAGGAATATATCCCATACACCAACAATAATGTAATCTTAACGTCATATATGGCTGGTGAGCTTGACCCGCAGCGTGGTATTGGGTGGCGTGGCGATTTGGACAATCTATCGAAGTTAGCTAAGTCGATTAAGTATGGCCGATTGGTTGTTTTTCATGATTGCTTTGCTAAGCCAGAGCTAAAAACTAGTAACGGTAATGACGTCGAATTTATCAAAGTGGCCCCAAATAAAATGAACGTATTCTTTCGACGCCACTTACTGGCGTGGCAATATTTACGTAGTCACTCAGAGGTAGACAAGGCCTGGGAGGTCGATGCAACCGACGTAGAACAGCTCCGCAATCCTTTTGCTTCAATTAAAAAAGGTCGTTTATATCTCGGATGGGAGCCAACTACTGTTGGCTGTAGCTGGATGATTAAAAGCCACCCAGACTCCGACGTCCAAGCTTTTATACAGAATAACAGTAATCGGCAGCTTCTAAATGCTGGCCTAATTGGTGGCGATCGACAGATAATGCTGGAGTTCCTAGGAGCCATGCAACGTTATTACTGCGATGATGCCATTGATATGGTTCAGAATTGGGAGAATAAACGATTTGGCGTTGGCGACATGGGTGCACTCAACATGATTGCCTATGGGCAGTTTGCCAGTCGATTAGAGTCCGGCACTCAAGTAGCGACGATATTTAAGCATGATGAGGACGACAATGGCATTAGTATGTGGAGGCACAAATAATGAAAAAAGATAATCAATACTATCAAGAAAAGGCCTATATCAACGCCGTAATCATGACGAGTCCAAAACGTCGTGAATATACAGACGCATTAATGCAGAAATTCAGCGATATGGCTGAAGCTGAAGAGTTTGACTTCATTGATTACACTTTTATCGAAGACAATGGTGGTGGCGAATGGGCGACGGGTGTGCGGGCGTGGCTGGAAGTGGCCGACCCATCAAAATCAGACTGGAGCTTAGTCATCCAAGATGATGCGATTATTAGTGATAGGTTCTATTGGAATCTACATAATCTGCTAAAGCACGCTCCGAACTGTCCTATTAGCCTGTATACTGGATCGGTATGCCCTATGGAAGGTCTGGTGGCTAGAGCTGTGGCTCAAGCTAGGGTACATCACCTCGACTTCATGATACACGACGATCTACTGTGGGGTGTGGGATTACTGGTGCCTACGTATATGGTCAAGGATATGATTAATACCGTTGATACAGATGAATATCAGAATCTACTCTACGATCGTCGCCTTGGTGCTTACTTTAAGAAGAAGGATATTCCGATTTATTACACGCTGCCTAGTCTAGTTGACCATAACTTTACAATTCCAAGTATTACTGGCCACGACACCGATAAACGTGCCCGGAAGGCTGTGTGGTACGATCCGGGTCTGGTTACAGAGTGGCACTGGGGCAACTATGTCGATATAAGGAATCAATGATGAATAATATGAACAATGAGATTAAAGCCCGAATTAAGGAATTAAAACTAACGCCTAAGCAGCTACGTTTTTGCGAACTTTACGCGACGGATCGCGAGTTCTTTGGTAATGGCGTTCAATCTTATGCCGAAGCTTATAATATCGATCTGAGCCAAAAGAAGGGCTACAACACGGCTAGGGCTAACAGTAGTGCGCTACTGACAAATACTGACATTATGAGCTGTATTAATTTGCTATTTGAGGCACATGGATTGAATGATACGTTCGTGGATAAACAGTTGGAGCGACTGATTATTCAGGATGCAGACTTTAAGACCAAACTTGGTGCTATCAAGGAATACAACAGTATCAAGGGTCGAAATAAGAACAATTTGGATATTACCTCTAACGGCGATCAGTTAAGAGGCGTGCTGGTTGAATTTGCTAAACCGGTAAAGCAAAAAGATGGACAGAGCAAAGATTCAAATTCCAAGTGAGTTCGCTCCACTGTTCAATAGTGATTGGGCTACCGCCATTATTGAGGGTGGGCGCTATTCGCTCAAGAGCCACACTATCGCTCGAATATGCCTGATTAAGGCCATGCAGTCAAAATGTCGCATCGCATGTTTGCGTCAGTTCCAGCGCAACATTGCTGACTCTAGCTATCAGCTATTGGTTGACTTGATTAACCAGTACAATCTAAATAGTTTTAAAGTAACCAATGACGCCATCGTTAATACGGTCACTGGATCAGACTTTATCTTTAAGGGGCTAGACCGCAATGTTGAAACGACAATCAAGTCGCTCGAGGGGATTGATTTTGCATGGATCGACGAAGGTCAAACAATTACCAAGAAGTCGATAGATATTCTCGATCCTACTTTGCGTGGCGAGCGTTCTCAGCTAGTTATTACCGCCAACCGTATCACAGATCTTGATCCGTATATCGTAACATACCTTACTGACCCACCACGCCCTGATGTTTTACACTTGCAATTCGATTATACATTAGCTATTAAGTATGGCTGGATTAATGATCGCATGCTACAGAAAATTATGTATATGAAACAGTATGCCCCAGCCGATTATGCCCACATTTACCTTGGACAAGCATTGAATACATCTGATCGGAATATCTTATCGGTATCGTCAGTAATGGAGGCGATGAATCGTGAGGCTGATGACACCGGCGCTATCGAGATAGGCGTTGATGTGGCGCGTATGGGTAATGACCGTACTGAATTTGTGAAGCGCAAGGGCTATCGCGAGATGGATAGACGTACCTTTACCAAACTGCGGACTACTGAGGTTGTCGAGGAACTGGAAAGGTTTGCAGATTACGATAAACAGATATTAATTAAGGTCGATGATACGGGCGTAGGAGGCGGCGTAACAGACATTTTATTGAAAGATGGGTACAATGTCATGCCACTCAATTTCGGGCAATCAGCGACCGATAAAGACCGTTATCCCAATTTAATTTCGGAGGCATGGTTCTATTTGGCTAGTATTATTGACAAGATACATGTTAAGAATGATCGCAACTTGCTAACTGAGCTAACTAATCGTGAGTGGAAAATGGATACGCGAGGTCGGCGCGCCGTTGAATCTAAGGATGATTACAAAAAGCGCGGCTATAGGTCGCCCGACCTTGCCGATGCTACGATTTTGGCGTTCTATACACCAAAGGTTGAACTACCGGAGAGAAGTTCTATTGTTTGTTAGACTTTTTGGCGTCGCGGTTCGCCATAAAGTTCATAGCAGCGAACATGGCTACACCACCAATCAAGCCTGCAACAATAATCGTGATAAGTATTGGTAGGTTAAATATGCATATCACTGCGAATATGGCAATCAATATTACCGATATAATGCCGCTTATCATAATACTTCTATTATATCTAACATCTAGCTTCACTACAATATGAATATGGGAAGCGATAATGTAATTGTAGTCCAAATCAATGGCGACATTACGAACTACTTACAAGCGGCTAAGCAAGTCGAGAAATCTACTAAGGAGCTTCAATCTGGAGCTACTAAGGATTATGCAGGCATGTCAGACGCAGCTAAGGGTATGAGCTCCAAGCTAGTTGGGTACGCCAAAACGCTAGGCTCTGCTCTCGTAACCGGTACGTACGGAATGAAAACATTTGTCGACTCTGGGTCACAACTACAGTCACTCCGCGCGAGCTTTGAGTCTTTAACTGGATCGGTTAACGAGACAAACAAAGTTATGTCTACCCTGTATGAGTTCGGCAAGAAAACAGCCTTTAGCAATGAGTCAATCCAGATGACAGCCAAGACATTTCTAGCGTCAGGAGTAGCCGCCAATGACCTAATGGGCATCATGCAAAACGTCGGTGACGTTGCTGGAGCTACAGGCGCTGATTTACAGGGTATCGCCATGCCAATATCGCAGGCTATTGCCGCTGGAAAGCTGCAGACGCAAGATTGGTATCAGATTCTTAACCAGGGTGCCGGTGGACTCAAGGAGTACATTGTACAGGCGCTCGGCGCAGGGCATTCTACGCAGACATTTGCAGATGACCTGTCTAAAGGTGCCGTTACGGCCGACGTCCTTAAGAGGGCGCTTGATTTGGCTAACGACTCTGGGAATATGGCTTTTGAAGGCGCTATCAAACAGTCGAAGACGTTTGATGGCCGCATGAGTAACCTACAGGAGTCAATTACGAATGTTGGCCTAAAAATTCTAGGTGTTGATGCTGCTACGGGGCAAGTGAACCCTGGCGGTATATTTGACCAACTCAGTAAGGCTGTTCAATCTGCAACTGATTGGTTAGACAAGAACCAGGATAAGATTATGGGAGTCGTCGACGCAGTAAAAAGCAACTTTGTGCCAGCAGTTAAGGCACTAGGTAGTGCAATTGCGGCTGGATTTGTTGCGTCTAAGATAGCGTCATTCTTCTCTGCAATGCAGACAGGAGTGAGTGTATTTAAGGCACTTTCCATAGCTCTTACCGGTTCTCCGTTCGGTCTGATTGTGATGGCAATTGGAGCCGTCGTTACCGCACTTGTATTCTTGCAAGCTAAGTTCAATATATTTGGTCAGCTATTCAATGCTGTAGGCACCGCCTTTAATGTCGTATGGAGTGGAATACAAGCAGGTCTAAACGCCGCAATTGGATTTATTGGTGGGATTATTTCCGGCATTTGGGGTGTAGTACAACCAATATTCAATCTAATCGGCAGTGCCATATCTACATATATAAATATCTGGAAAACCACAATAATGGTGATCATTATAGTTGTCACTAACGTTGTCCAGGGGATTATGAACGTAGTAGCTCCGATTTTCAACTTCATTGGTGGCATAGTATCTGGCGTATGGAATACTATCGTGAGTGTTATAACGCCAGTTGCTAATTTCTTCGGCAATGTATTCAGCGGAGCCATGAACGCTATCCGAAATATATTTGGAGGCATCGGTGGGTTCTTCTCTGGTGTCTGGAACGACATAACGGGCGTATTCCGCAGTGCAGCTGGATGGTTTGGCGGCATTTTTAATGGTGTCGTAAATACGATCCGCAATATATTCAGCGGTGTTATCAATATTGTTAAGAGTCCAATTAATGTAATTATCGACGGCGTAAATACTGTTATTGGTGGACTAAACAAGCTTAAAGTTCCAGATTGGGTGCCAGACGTAGGCGGTAAAGGTCTTAATATTCCAAAAGTTCCGCGCTTAGCTATGGGCGGCATTATCGACTCTCCAACTATCGGTTTAATTGGTGAAGCTGGTCGTGAAGCTGTGATGCCACTTGAAAATAATTTGGGTTGGCTAGATGAATTGGCCAGCAAGCTTGATGACCGGATAGATCGTGGCGGTAATGGTGGCGGCAATACCATTACTCAGAACAACACCATTCAGAATAACATCGATATGGATCGAGCAAATCGAGATTTGTTTAGGATGATGCGGAGGCAACCAGTATAATGGCAAACTTTGACGTAACAATTAAATCATCGAACGGCGAGATAACTTTTTGGGGCTCTAGGCGCAACTCTGATGGATCACTCAATAAGATTGGCTATAACCCGCCCATGGATGGCTTAGGCGAGCCGGGCCGTCGTACGACTACATCCACTAAGTCTGGCGCTGACGGCGGTCTAGTGGTGTCAACTGATCAACAATACGACATTCGTACTATCACTATGGATGCATGGGCAATCTGCGAGACATACGACGAAATTAGGACACTCGAAAGCAAACTAGCATCCTCCATGCCAATCCGTCAGATGGTTGACGTCTATGTTGATACCCCACTAAACCAACGATTAGGATGCAAGGCACTGGTAACCAAGGCTTCACCGAGCGTGCCATATTCTAAAGGTGGCATATTGGTAATGGATATATCGATTGAGTTGATTGCACCTGACCCATATTTCCTTGATTACACCTCAGGTTCTGCTTTTAGCGTTAAGCTGCATAAAGCTAGTGCCGGTGGCTTGCTGTGGAACGCGTCCGGTCTAGCATGGTCGGCAAGTGAGTTACCGTGGTCGGCTGGTTCCGGCGACAATCTAGTTGTTAACACTGGCCAAGAGGATGTCTATCCAAGAATTTACATCAGGGGCACCGTACATAATCCAGAGATTGCCAATGTCGGGCAAGATAAGGCTGTACGACTCAATCTAACAACGTCGAGTGATGACGAGGTAATTCTGGACTTATCGGATGAAATAGCCACATTAAATGGTGCTAATATCCGATTTAACATCAATGACGCTTCGGAATGGTGGTCTCTAACGCCAGGCAACAACACTATTTCATACAAATCGGATTCCGTTAATGATGATGCCGAGATAGAGTTGGTCTACTATCCACGATATGCGAGGGCGATATGAGCCGAAAGTACGAAGTTGAAGTTTGGTATCAAGGTAAAACCTTGATGGGTGAAATCGGTAGGCTGCTCAATTCACTAAAGTGGAAAGAGGTGCGCAACGGCGTCGATTCGATTGATTTCAATATTGATCAAGGCGTATTGATGGATTATTGCAATAAAATTGGTGAGGATCCGGCTACTTTTCTACAGATCAAAAATACGGATATTAAATTGAAGCGCAATGGCGAGTACCGCCTAGGTGGATTCGTCAATGACTTCCCAGACCCCAACTTTAATCAGTCAAATGCGACTGTATCGATCGCTTGCGACGGCTACCTAAACCTATTATCTGACCAAATTGTACAAACACAAATTTATAACCAGTGGTATACGGTCGACATTGCTAGTGATTTAATTATTGGCGTCAATAATCGAGCCAATTCTACACTCGGCATAGAAATTGACTATGACAATCATTTCTCACCTAGGGTTAAGCGCGACCGTACTTACGATAACGATCAGATTGTGTCAGACTGCCTAGTGGCGCTAACCAGTCTAGGCGATGGCAGTAACGACTTTGACTTTCGCTTTGACCCGTTCCGTAAGTTCCAAACATTCGACTTTAACAACCCGACCATCTGGCCAGACACTATAGAATACCCTGCGCCGCGCAAAGGTATTGGCGCAGATAGCATGAGTGTTAGTGTCATCTCAGATATGGCTAACCGTATTATCGCTAAAGGCTCAGGCCAAGGCAACGAGGTCGGCGTACAATACACCGCCGAGGATATAGCTAGCCAAAAGCAATACGGCGTGCATGAGGCGGTCATTACCTACTCTGACGTATCAGTGCAGGATACGCTAAGGCAATACGCTGAGGCAGAGCTACAGATTCGCAAACAACCAATATTCTTGCCGAAGCCTGTTGTCAACGGTGCATTATTTGATGTCGGTCGTATTCATGCCGGCGACGTTATCCGTGTTGTTAACCGTAAGAGTCCATGGTTCCAGGTTGACGGGCTATTCCGCATCGAGGAAATAGAGGTGACAGTTGATGAGAACATGTCTGAGTCGGTTGCACTAACGCTATCTAACCTAGGTGTGAGGCAGACCAAATGATAAATATGGGGTCGCGTTACAGCTCTGGGCTGTCTGGCGAGGTTGCGGATATTGCTAGACAAATTAAGTCGTTAAAGGCAGTACAGCGAATAGACGGGCGTGCCACGCCAACTAAGACTAGCTACGCAGAATGGAGCGGAAACCTGCCGCAGACCACCCTCGACAACAATACCAACTTTCTTACCTCATACAGCGTCAGATTCAATTTCTATCCAGACAAACAGTTGTCTGATGGAATACCCATGGTACTAGTGGCGGCTAGTTTCCTAGATGGTGCCACTAATAAGCCAGAGACACAGATGCTATCAGCGGGTGAAATTTCCGCAGACAAATTGGTATTCTATGGTGAATTCTATGCTGGGATGGATATGACCAATAACAACAAGTTCAGCGTAGAGGCTACGGCGTATTCTCAAACTGGCGGACGATTGGAGGCAGAAGTTTATGCATATCAGCACTGGTAATGGAATAGTATCGTCAATTAACGACAATCAACGCAGCCTAAAGTCGCTAAAGGCTGGGCAGTTTGTCGATACTAAGAATGTTGCGTTAACCGTAGCTGAGAAAACGCTAGACATGAAGTTTCGAACCCAGTATGACAAAAATGGCTATGCGTTTTACAGCGGTACAATCATCGTTACTTATAAGACCCATAGTAAATTGACGCCTATGGCAACCTGCCAGTTTAGAATAAATAACAATGGCATAACAGAACAGATTCATCCCGCGCAGGACATCCAATCGGATAGTCAGTGGACGTATATCGAGCTAAATAGCATAACTGCTACAAACGATGGTCTACAATGGGAGTTTACGTATAATAACCAAGGCTTAGGAAATATGGAGAATGACTTTGTCTCGCTAACAAGCGACATCAATATCACATTTCAAGTCATTGCCAATATGTCAGGAGCTTTGGAGGTTAGCTATGCTTCGGACTAAGCAGAAAACCGTAACAGATATTATTGCTGAGCATCGTAAAGAGCTAGCAGCGTTAAAGGCTCTACAATCCATTGATATATCCAATATGAATAGCTATTCGCAAACCGTTGTTAAAAGATTTAGTCATAAAGGGCAAGCTGGGTTTGATATTACTGCTAGATACAAGTTCAGTGCCAATTATGCAATAGGAACAATTTCGATATCTAGAGGCTATGGAGCAAACGGACCAACTCCCCTACCCGGACCAAGTAAGCAAATCGTACAGACAGGTAATGGCGAGATGGTGGCATATTCTTGGATTCTAGGTGCTGATAGCCCAGATTACACAAATGAGTTTGTCGTAAGCGCTACAGTTGTGGCGAACGTACCGGGTGAACTTACTGTTGAGATTAACGAGTATACTCCACCAGGTTCAACCTAGTCCTTAGCTTCACTATCATTAACATATGGGAATAATTTCTAAGTTGCTCAGCCGAAGTAAGGCCAACTCCACTGGCTCTGCTAGTCAGCCAAGCTCGATTAACGATAATGTCTATGGCAGTTATTATCGTGGGTCGACCGAGCATAATCTACGGGATTATTTAGATAATATTTGGGACAATGCCTCGGCACTTGCTAAAAGCTTTGCTCTAGCCGAGCCCTATTTGGCGGACACTACCGGACGCAAGTTAGCTAAGAAATCCAACGTCATCGATCGAATCTATGCGCCGCTTGAAGGCATGAGCGGCTATGTTTTCCGCGAGATGCTTGCGCTAATGACGCTATCCCATGATGATTTTTATATTCTTATTCATTCTGACAAGGATGATGACTTCACTTCTGAAATTACACCAGATCAAGTAGCAGGTTTTGAGATTATTCAAGCGGGCCAAGTTATGAAGCTCGGTGGTAATTACCATATTACAACCAGTAAACAGATTGTTGACGTATCCAAGAAGCGATTAATGCATATGATTGGCATGCGCAATCCGTATGATCTGTCGCAAGGATACAGCCCAATGCGTGCCGTACGTAAATGGGCAACACTGGACGACTTTATTATCGATTACCAGCAAGGTCTGTTCGTCAACGGTGCTGTACCTGCCGGCATCTTTAATATTACGGCAACAAAAGCAGATTACGAATCTATTGTGTGTCAGATTAAGGCTACTATGCACAACAATTTCTCTGGCGGCGTCATGTTTAATCATATTCCAATAAGCGCCAGCGGCCAAACCATTGCACCGACCATTCAGTGGGTGCCATTATCGTCAACCAACAAGCAGCTCAGTACAACTGACCTAATGAGCTCTAATTCTAAGAAAATTGATGGTTATTTTGGTGTACCTGCCGAGATTAAGGGGTATCTACAGAACTCAAACTACGCCTCTGTACGCGTTGCTGAGTACGTGATGGTTGAATATGGCGTTCGACCGCTGGCTATGAGCATCTGGGATAGCTTTACTAACGAATTAGTGCGATGTGTTGGCGACTTCGGCGGGGTCATCGCATTTGAGCTGGATAGCCCAATCATTGCCGATGAGGAAAAAGTAAAGGCAGATGCAGATACAGTAAATCTCAACAACCTATTCTCTTTGATGGATAAGGGCTACTCTGCCGAGCAAGCCACCTCAATTCTAGGGCTTCCAGATCGCTACCTGGAATTGGCAAACCTACCGCAGCCTAATACCGATCCTACACCAACCGAAGAAGCGACAGCTTCCAAAAAAGAAGTGAAATCAAAGGTAGCTTTACCCTATTTTGATCAGTCAAAAATTAATAGCACTATATCTAATGAAATAATCCGTAATGCAGCTATCGAATCGCAGCGCGCTATAGTTGAGGCTGCAATTGATGGTGTCGAGGTTGATCAAGACAGCTTAATCGCTCCGTTGGGCTATTATTACTATGACGATACACCAACTGGCGAACATAAAGAAGGCATCAAGAAGTTTGTAATTGACCACATGGACGACATCCTGCTATTTGCAGGTGCAATTACTCTATATCGATCAGGCAAGGCAGATATTAAAAGTGCAAACAAATTCCTAAAGGAGCTCAGCGCAGAGTTTTCATTTGAGAAATACACTGCTGGTGATCAGAAAGTTGCTCGATTAGTTGATGAGTGGATCAAGAAGCCCACTGCTAAGCTACGCGAGGCTGCCATAGGGGCTATCAAAGTCAGCAAATCGGATATGCTCAAGGCTTATCGAACCCACATCAATCGATTATCGAGCGATTATACACTCCAAACCGCTCAAGAGATTCGTCGTCGCATAGATAAAGCAATTAAAGAAGGTGCTAGCAAGCTTGAGCTAACAAAACGTTTGGAGCAGCTAGGCTTGGAGGACTATCGTGCCAAGCGATTAGCCGATACGGAAATTCATTATGCCCGAAATAACGCCACGCTAGATATTGCTAAGCAAATCGAGGCAAAGACAGGGCGACGCTTAACCAAAACAGCCATTCACGATGGAACTAATACGCCTTGCCCATTTTGCACTACTCAAATTGGTCGAATACTGTTACTGGATGAAGCGTTCGTAAAGAAGAATACATTGATGATTGGCGTAGACGGAAAGGCACGACAGAATAGCTATCAAGATATTATGACCGCCAATTTCCATCCTAATTGCCGTTGCAAGATGCGCATCCAACTAGCAGCATAGGCTTATTTCCTAGCTTCATTATATTAATAATAACCATTGCGGTTATAACCTCGATAAACGCCGTGGAATATCGAGGTAAACAGGTCGCCAGATCCACACGGACTATCGACGGATAGATGGATAAAGTCGACAAACTATGTGGTAAAGGAAAGTAAGTTTAAGGATATGAGTATTTTAACCAAGAAATACCTAGTCAAAGATACAGGTAAAACTAACGGCGAGCATACACTAACTGTGATTGCTACCGACTCGTCTGAGGATCGTGACCATGAAAGGTTCAATACCGAATCACTGCTAATCCCAGTAAAAGGCTCAGCACTAGTCAAGGTTACAGACCTAAAGGGCGACGAGGATTTAGACATCCAAGCGTTCATCAATCATGATCGCGATGTCCGTAGCCAAATCGGTTCAGTTCAGAGCACGCAGATTGTTGATGGTCAGCTGCAGATGGTAATTCGGTTGCTTGCCGATGACCCAGACGCAGACAAAGTCTACAAACTGGCAGCCGGCGGTCATCTTGGCAATAACGTGTCCGTGACCTATGACATGGATAACGCCAAGGAGATTAACGGTGAGTACATGGGCGCAACACTGCTCGAGGTAAGTATCGTGTGGCGTGGCTCGAACAAGAACGCGCAAGTTTTATCTATTAAGTCAGATAAGGAGGAGAAAATGCCTGTCAAAACCAAGACACCCGAAGAGGTACAGCAAGCTCTAGAATCTGCCCAGCAGAGTCTGAGCCAAGCTAGTGACGCAGTGGATGCTGCTCTAGCTGCCAATCAGTCGGATGGCGACAACCAGCCGCAAGACAACAAGCCGACCGATGGCGAAAATCAAGGAACTGACGAGCCAGCCAAGGACGCCGATGCGGATACCGAAAAGACCGCTGATAACGCCGAGGCAGACAAGTCAGAAGTTAATGTTAAGAAGGAGGCAATAATGCCAAAAACAAAGGACGCCAAGATTTTGGCGAAGTCTGCTGGCAAGTCAACCGTCAAGCCGGTCGCTGAAACCAATAGCGGTAAGGCATGGCTAGGCACCGACGAAGCCGTTAAATCATATTACGGCCTGATTAAGACTAGCGCCAGCGAAAACGAGTTTAAGAAAGCCTGGAATGCAGAACTAGCTGCCAAGGGTATTACCGGCGATGACGTCGTGCCAGATGCCGTTGCTAACGTGTACTTCGACGTAATTCAGAAGCACAGCGGAATTATCTCTGCCTTTGATCAGATTTCCGATAAGGCATTCGCTGGTCATGCAGTCGAAATCAATGGCAAAGCTCGCGGTCACAAGAAAGGCGAAAAGAAAACCGCCGATGATGTCGCACACCGTGTACGTCGTCAGTATGCACACATGCTGTATCAGCGCCTAGATCTAGACGCCATTGACGTATACAACAGCCCAGAAGTTGCCAACCGTGCACTGCGTCAGCAGCTTGAGATTATGCTGCGCGATATCGAGCGTGCATCTGTAATTGGCGACCCAGTCGACGTTGATGCCAAAGACGCTACCTTAATCGGCAACGAGGGTATCTGGCCAATCAAGAAGGATACCGCGGATGATGCTGACGTTTACGGCAAGCTAGTGGCCGACCACTACACTCCAGTTGCAGGTGAAGCATTTGATGACAAGGTAACCAAGGCAAAGGCGTTGCTAGATGAGAATTCACCGGCTCGTATTATTGCGGTTATCAAGAAGTCCACTGAGACTGCCCTGCTAACTGCTCGCGACAAGAACGGCCGTAAACTAGTCGAGAACGGCGATCTGGCTGCCTATCTAAACGTAGACGAGGTCTTCGCGCCGAAGTGGATGGACGAGGATGCTGACAACGATGCTTATCTATTCCTAGAGAAAGGCTATGTCCTATTTGGCCAGCCTACTCCAACCCAGAAGCCAGGCTTCGATTACGACTACAACCGCAACATCTCACTGCTTGAGATGCCTAAGGGTGGTACGCTTGATGGCTCAAAGGTTGCAGTCGCAATTCGTAGTCGAAAAGGAGAATAGCTAATCCTTAAATAGCTATAAAAGGAGGGAGCGATGAGTAATATCACTATGACATCAGATGAAATGGCGACGCTACTTGGTCGCTCCCTTTCCGATGAGGAAAGTCAGAACTTTAACAATCTACTCGAGCAATCTATTGCAACACTCGAGCACATTCTAGGCGTCAAACTGCGCGGTGAGCGTTCGATTCGCAAGTACTACGGTCGCAAGAGCTTCCGGATGGTCTTTACCGACCTATTCACCGGTACACCGGTTGTAACCGTGGACGGCAAGCCTGTCGACATCGTACCGAGCTATTTTGACGACATGAATGCTCGTTGGTTTAACGCTATCGAGCTGCCATGCGGGCTAAAGCACGACCAGATGGTATCCGTTGAGGCCGACTGGGGCGTAGGTGATACTACACCACCAGAGCTAAAACGGCTATTAGCTGGCGTCTTTGCCATGCAGGCAGAACCAGTCGATGCTGACAATCAACAGCTATCGAGTGAATCAATCCTGAGTCACTCAGTCAGCTATAGTTCGACTAATAGTCCAGACGCATTAGATAGGTTTATGAAAGCCAACCAGAGCTTGATTAATCTATTTGTGACTGGGTCTAACGGAAAGGTTGAGGGCGATTACCTTGCGCTACCGCGACTTGATTAATATTTACAGAGCCAAAACCAGTAAATACAACCAAACACCAGTAGCCGATAGGGATAACTCTCGCACTGCTCGCTGCATTATCGAGGAGTCAGCAGGCCTAACGAGAAACGGCTATTACGACCAAATGGTCGGTGATGCCCACCTCTATATGCCAGCGCGTAGTGCGCTCCAACCCGATGAGCAATTCGTCGAATATAACGGTCATATGTATCAGGTCTCAAATCGGTCTGATGGTAAGCGTAGCTTGACAACTAATCGTATGGCCGAAGTCGAGTTTAGTCTGTCTGCGGTAGATAAGGAGGCAGCATGAAGATTTCAATCAGGGTTAGTCCTAGGCTAAATCTAGACTCGACTACCAAGAACGTCAAAAATCGTGTTGCTAACGGCGTTAACAATATGGCAAATGAGCTAATGCGCATTGCCGACCCGTTGACACCGAAAAAGAAAGGCAATTTGCGCAAGAATCGCACTAAGACTCTATCTGGCACGACGGCGACAATTACCTGGCGACAGCCATACGCCGCAGTGCAAGAAGCGGGCCGACGACGTGGTGCTCGTCCGTTTAGTAAATATACTACGCCGGGCACTAGTGCACATTTCGTGCAGAAAGCTAAAGAGCAGATTGAGAAGCGTAAGGAGGAGTTCTTCTAATGGACGCAAAACAAGTCATCGAAGCCGTAATGTCTGCCTTGGTAGACAACGGCATTGTGGCAGACAGTAACATTTTTGCTGGTCGTATCTATCCGCAAGAAGCACATAGTAACCTATGGTGCGTTGTGTGCAACGGCGGACTTACTGACGGTGGAAATAACGCTAAGTTCAAGTCGCAGTACAATGTGCAGATTACGGCCTATGATACGGACGCCGAGAAGCTGTATGACAAAGATAAGGCGGTCCACCAAGCACTAACAAAGTTATATGGCAATCCTCAAATCATCAGTTTAGACTTTGGGCCACTACAGGATATGGACATTGCTGGCGCAGATCAGCGACAAATAGTCTGGAATGGCACAATAACAACATTTGTTCCAGGATGGCTGGAATGAGTAGAAAGGAATCAATTATGGCAATCACAAATAATTCATCAACGCTGCTACCGTCAGAATATACTGGTATTGCGTTCCACGTTGAATTCTCGAAGGACAACGGTAAGACCTTTGAGCGAGTCGGCAAATGTCACGACCTGTCGCCAAGCAACGATAACGATACAGTCGATCGTAGCTACACCGACAATACGTCGCTAAGTCTACCGACCAATTACACCCACTCGCTGGAGTTTGTCACTACCAAGACTACGGTCGAGAACCTAGGTGTCGTCGTACCGCAGAATATCTTTCAACCGGGTGACGAGGTTATCCCAGGTGTAACCGTCGGCGAGAAAGGCGGCATTCAGATCGGCGAGCCAATCGAGGGCAAGGAGCCAGTTATCGGTATCTTGCGTTTGCAGCCGCTGAATCCGTCGCAAAAGCCAGTATACCTGCTAAATACCACAGTTAACATTACTGACATGCCGACAGATGACAACTTGGTTGAGGTTACGTGTACTGCGACAGCCGAAAAGATTTTGATCGCGGACCTAACGTTTGGAGATACTTCAGCAGCTAAGAGCGCTCAGACCAAGAACAGCTAACCAACAGCCCCTGCATGCCAGGGGCACATTAACGAAAGGACTTATTTATGGAAATTACACGCACCAATGGCGAGACCGGCGAGAAACAACCTAACTTTATCCTACAGGTTAAGGACTCAGATATTAAGTTTCGCTATGTCATTCCGAAAATTACCAAGGTTAAGCAGATTCGAGCGCAAATGGAAGCTAAGCGTATCGCCGATAGCGACCCGTCGATTAATTTATCGACAGCGCTTGGTATTGTCATTTTAGATATGATTATGGACAATATCGAGTGTCTAGACGGTAAGTCAATTTATGATGTATTCGATGAATTTAACGTAAGCGAGAGCGACCAAGATGCAGTCATCGACCGAATCCCAGAAATTGCCGCCGGATCAGCAACTGACGCTTAGCGACGATGATTTAGCTGATCTAAAGGAGCTATATCAGGCGGAGGAAAGCCGCCTGATGGTCAATGTAGAGCTGCAAGCTGCGTGGATATGCCGGATATTCCCACAATACAAATTAGACGAGATTGAGGAGATGGGCGTAGCCGAGTTCGACAAGCTATATACACTCAGTCAAGTCGTCAGACACCAGCTACAGATGGATAATGTCATGGCGGTAGCGACTATCTGCAGTAAGAAAGCGGTATCCGAGATTAAGAAAACGTTTAATAATGACAAGCGAGCATTGGAGGCCCTGCAGGTCAATCTGCATCCTTAGCTTCACTATTATAAAACTATGGATAACAACTCTGATAGTTTAAGTGAACGTATCGCCAGACTTGAACAGAAGGTCGACGACGGGTTCTCAAACATCGAGGGACGCTTGGATGACATAGCTAATAACTCTGATCTAAAAGTCATCGTTAACGACTATAACAACAAGATTGACCGCCAGTCAGAGCGCATTGCCGATATTGAGACAAAAGTGAAAGCACTCAGCGAAGCAACTAAGCGCAAGACTGTTCAGACAACCGCCATTGCGAGTATCCTAAGCATCATTATCACGTACCTAGTCACCTATTTCCTAGAGGATATAACCAATAAATAAAGGAGGAATCATGCAAGAACTATTATCAATTCTGAATCCAGTAGCAGTACTAGTAGTTATTACCGCCACAATGGGCGCCACAGAGCTAATTAAGCGCTTATTTAAGCGAGACTGGCAAGCGTCAGCCACGATTGTAGCCTCGGCAGTTGTCGGCTCGTTAATCGCCCTGCCCGTTGGTATTGCATGGTACTATGGCTTGGTACTTGGTCTGGGCGCATCCGGATTAATTACTATCGCCAGCAAGACGAGTCAGGGTGTTGGCCTCACCTTTGTTGGCTCGAATAAGGAGGATAAATAATGGCACGAACTCGACAAGAAATTCGCAACTTTCTCAATAGCTTAGTTGGCAGCAAACCAGTCTGCAAGAATAATCGTAACCTAGATGGTCAGTGTGTAACGCTAATTAAGAACTTGCTCGAGTTCCTAGGCGCACCGAATCCGTATAAAGCACGCGGCAACGCCAAGGATGTCTCAAATAATCTGGTGGCCAATGGCATAGCACGCCGTGGTGATGGCTGGCTACGTATCTGCTCAACACCCAACTTATCTAGACCATATGGCCATGTCTGGATTGACCTTAGAGACGAAACTAATTATGAGAGCAACGGTCGCACGAGGCTAACTGTCACCAAGGGCACTCGTCCTATTCAGCAAGCTACACTAATTATCAACTTGGACAACTACATCGCGCCAGACCAAGCGCCAAGTGGCAATCTGTTTGACGTTAAGAACGAGGAAGGCACGTTTACAGCGAGCGTTAACCGCAATATTCGTTGGAATCATCCACAAGGTCAGATTGGTGGAGTGCTTAGTGCTGGTAGAAGCCAACGCTACCATCGTGCAGTCAGCTGTGGCAACTTTCGCTATGTTGAGTGGAAAGGTTCCAGCGGACACATTTGCTACACGGCAGTGCGACGACTAAGCGACAACAAACGATATGGAGAATGTAAGTAATGGCAAACGCAAATAACCCCAATAATACACTCGGTACACCAAATGAGTATTCCGGCATAACCAGTCGCGAAGGTTGGTCAGCTGGTCTAATGCAGGCCTTTAGTGCTGGCATTGTATCGGGCTTCAATGTCACTCAAGCTGAACAGCTAGGCATGAAGGTATTGGTCGGCGGAGACGCGGGCACCAAAGATACACTAATTGCCGAGGCTACCACGGGCGATAAGTATGTCATCTTTAATAAGTCTGACGAGGCTATCGAGGTTAGCATTCCAACAGCACCAACAGCTAATAAACGCATTGACTCGATTGTAGTCTACCGTGACCTAGCGGCTACCAGTAACGCCGACACTACAGACAATCCGGCATGTGTCGGCATTATTGTCGTTTCTGGCGCTGTCAGTGCCAATCCCGTCGCGGCAACCGACGCCCAGATTCGCGCTAAACTCCCCCACGGTTCTCAAGCCGTATACTGTGTCATTGCAACAGTTACGGTTGCAGCCAAGGCAACGACTGTTACAAACTCGATGATTTTCAAATCAGGACCCCATTCTTATCTAAACAATAATGCGGTCTCGGACGACATCGTTAACCAAATTGCAGCAAATAAGTCAACAATAGCATCACTAACTAGTGTGCGCCACTGGGTAGGCGACTTCGGTTACGGCAAGAATTGCCAGTTAACGCGTATCGGCAACATCGTGCAGGCCGTCACATATGAAGGTACAGGCAAACCAGCCATGGGCGTTTGGACTGATGTAAGAATAGTGTGCCCATTAGGTTATCGCCCTAAATACGAAGGTCGAATAATTGGCGCTTTACCGGGTGCTAATGCTACCGTCTGGTGCCAACGTGTACCTGTTGGAAGTTCTAATATGGACATGCTGGTTCAAGGTGATGCCAACTCTAGTAACGACTACCAAGGCACTGGAACTTGGATTACAAGCGATCCTATGCCCGATTAAGCTACGCGCTGCCATATATAAACCGTGTAGTACGGCGGCATATTATTGTGTGGCTGATTGCCGCCAGTATTGCCAGACCATGGTCCGCCATCGACAGCGTTGCCCCATTGGCCTCCCGTATTGAATTGGAACTGACCGGTACCAGTGCCCCACTGAATAAGTTGTGTCTTGTGAGCGTGGGCTGGTATTTCCGCCTCCGTAAGTACGTGAGACTTCTCGCCACCAGTCTTGCCAGCTGTGTTAAAGTCGGAATCATTCTCGTCTAGCCCAACTAACATACGACCTTTAGAAATTCGCTGCCATTCGCCAATAAATACATCATTAGGATCGATACTATCTGCCAGGTGAATAATAAAGCCAATTGGTAGGTTGACCGCATTATTGTTTAGACAAAACGCTCATCTAGGTCGTGCTTTACAGATATAACCTACCTCGGGGATTATATTCACAAGGGTGGATTTAATCTAAACGGAGGCCCAATGCTAATATCTCAAGCATTCACAAATTACAGGCAATACGAAATTGCCATGGGCGGTTTGTCGCCAATGACAGACTTGTCGTACGCTAATTGTCAGCGGTTATCTATTAACTACTTTGGCAATATCAAGCTAAAGCAGCTGACGCTCGATTCAATTAAATCATTCCTAGAATATATGCTATCTTGGCAGAAGCCAGATAGTGCACGGTCTAATCTAATTTGCTTTAGGTCGGTACTACGCTATGCCGAACGCCACGGCGAGCGAGTAATTAGTGCTGACGACATCAAAATACCAAAGCGTGAAAAACGCGTAATGCTATTTCTAACCGAAGTCGAGCAAGCTGAGTTCGTGGAGGCCGTGGCCAAGCCATCGCGCGGCTATAAAACCGAGAATCCGTTTGCGTAACATAGCAATCACCAAGCTAATTCTAGCTGCAGGTTTACGCGTTAGCGAGGTATGCAGCATTAACCTTGGCGACATTAAGAATCGACAGTTTACTGTTGTTGGTAAAAGCAAAGAGCCGAGGCTAGTGTTTATTACGGCTGACACAGAACGAGCCATTAATGATTATCTGGATGTCAGGTCTAATTGGGGCGATAACGCCCTATTTGTAAGCTATCTTAGTGGCAAGCGTATCACGCCAAACAATATCCAAGGCATATTCCGCCGAGTGTGCGCTAGCTCTAGATTTAGTGGCGTACACCCGCATACTCTCAGACATTCATTTGCTACCAGAATGCTGGAGCATGGCATGGACTTGCGCTATATCGCCGAGCTAATGGGTCATCAATCAATCGAAACAACTAGGATTTATACGCATTACTCAGACAATAGGCTAAAGGCGGAATATGAGCGCGCGAATAGCCAGTAGGGATTGACTTTATGGTAATATTTGATAGAATAATAATATCGATAAACCAATTGAGACCTCAACGCAAGTTGGGTCTCACAAAACAATTTAGTTTTAGGCCGCTTGCAATCAGTAGGGCTGCGGTCTTTTTTGATACCACACCTACTGCAAATACAAATTCAAGCCTAAATCATGCGAACGACGGTTTAGACTTGATGTCATAACTACACACCTAGACTAAGCGTCCGTAGGTCTATTCAGTGTAGCTAATTTTTAAGGAGGGTATATGAGTAGAGCCAACAATGACAATGTCAATGTTGGTTTCCCAAAGGGAAATAACAATGTCAATGACAATGTAGGAAAACACAGGCTTAATCCAAATCGCAAAGCTGATGTTGAGCGAATAGCACGTGATTTATGCAAACGACTACATAATGACGGTGCGTATGAGTGGTATATGAAACTCGCCTGGCACCTTGCGCCAAGCGTGCTATATGGAAATTTAGAAAAAGCACAGAAAGGTCGCTCACCTAAGGCTTTGTTTACTTGGCTGTGTAAGCAGTCACTACAGACATCAAGTCTATAGTTAGCTCTACTCCCAGAATATTAACCTTAAGAGTGGGAGAAAGAGCTAGCATATTAATGACATTAGGTGATGCGATAGATCAGTATATATTTTATGTAGAAAGCATTCGTCGGCGTGCTGCGTCGACCGTTAGGAACAAGCGCATATACCTCAACAGATTAGCTGATAGTATTGGCCGAGATTTAGACATACTCGAGCTAACAAATCAGATGATAGACAACTACCACGCAGATATGCAGATGTCCATATCTGCACGTGGTGGAATAATGAGCGTTTACACGGTAAATATTAGTATACGTAGCGTTAAATCGTTGATGAACTTTTGTAGCAATTACCTTGACTTGCCTATTAAATGCAAGACATTTCTAATCCAGGAGTTACGAGAGCCAGAGGATCATCCGAGCATCATATTCTTCTCTGACGTTCAAAAGGTAGTCGCAAACTGCAACAACTGGCAAGACCGGCTGATGATCGCTCTGGCCTTTGAATCTGGACTACGTATAGCTGAGCTATGCGCTGTACGGGTTGAAGACTTTAGAAATACTACACTCGATGTAATCGGTAAAGGTCAGCGGCACCGTATTACATTTCTATCTGATGAGCTTAAGAGCGAGATAGACAGATTCTGTAGGGTCAAAGGTATTGATCATGGTTATATATTTCGCCCACAGATGCACGGCGGAGACAGATATAAAGATACCGATACGGTACGACGTCGTATTGAATCCGAGTTTAAACGAACCATGAGCATCAAGATGCACCCGCACCAACTCAGGCATGCCTTTGCTATTAACCTGCTAGAGAATGGTACGAATGTTCGCTCGATACAGAAAATGCTTGGTCATACTAAGTTGGAGACAACCATGAAGTACCTTGGTATTTCTAATAAGTATCTAAAAGAAGATTACGTAGCTCATTTTGGAGGAACCGTCCTCGCACAAGCTACGTAATTGACAAACCTTAAACAATTTGATACCATACCAGTATCAAATTGAACCTTAAAACATCAACAAATTTATTACCTACTGAATAAGGTTGTTGATATAAATAATGTCTTGGCTGGGGATGAGGGACTCGAACCCCCGATCACGGGACCAGAACCCGTTGCCTTACCGCTTGGCCAATCCCCAAGACAATTAATATTATATAGCCATCGCAGAATAAATGCAAGGAAAATCCCCTCGTCCATAAGAACGAGGGGATAGGTGGAGTAGTCTAACTACTTGACGTAAGACCCATTGGACATGAATGTGATCTCGTCATCATGTTCGTATTCGCCAAAGTATGCCTTATGAATAGCAACCACAAGATCGAAGATATACCAAACAAGCGAAACCAATGCGCAGAAATTCGTTACATCATTAACAACAGTATAGAAAGCAGGTACAAACGAGAATCCGAAAACCGCCATAAGTATACTAAGGATAAACGCAGCTGTAGAGAAGCCCAGCTTCCACGAGCCAATACTCTTTTGACCACGAGCAAAATGGTCTACGCCAAGGAAGCCGACTCCTACACTAACAACAAAGAGAAGTTTGTTGATAGACTTAGCTATCTGAGGTTCCTGGGCTGAAACCTTTGAGCTCGAATCATTTGACATTCCTCGAGTTGAATCACTTTGCCCGTTTGCCATCTGGGTATTAACATAGTTAATATTCGGGTTTTGCTGTGGATTAGTCATAATACACCACCTTTGTAAGGTACGAATAATTACTTTCTCAGTATGTACTACTTTAACATTTTTGTCAACGCTGATGTATTAGTTCAATACTTTCTGGAAAGTATTCCGTCCTAGACATTGTAGCATGTAAGTCATGGGTGGCTGGTGGTT
>CAKVAO010000006.1 GCA_934725355.1 uncultured Candidatus Saccharibacteria bacterium
TTAACAATTAATGTTGTCATGACGGGTGATGGTACTAGTAAAGCGGTAGCTAGCTGGCGACAGGCTACTACTACATTCTCTGTTGCGCAGGTTACTGGCGCCTATGGCTATAACATGTCACAGAATAGCGCCACTTTACTTCCTGGGGATAACCAAACGTATAATTTTACCTCATACAGTAATCCAGACAATGATAACCCAAGAAAATCTATGACTACACTGTCTATGTTGCCATACAACGGTGATAAAAACGGTACAAAGAACATTGAATATAGTAATGTTACCGTAAAGTTGACCGATCCTAAACTTAATTTTAATGGACTAAGTGGTTACTATACGACAGACACGAGAGTGCGAACTATCGACTTAAACGATCAATCGGCTGTGAATAACTTTTTGTCCTATAAGGCTGCCTGGCATGAAGTATCGTTGTCTGACTTCAATGGGGGTTCTGGTGCTATTACATTACCTAGTAACGCCACTGCCATAAAGTGGGTTGACGTTAAAGCTATAAAAGATCGACTGGTGAGTTTTAGTTTAACGATTAATAACGTTCGCGCGACAGCTAGTGATGCCAAGCTAGCCACGGCTATAAATTATGTAGCTGTAACAGGCAGCTCGCCAATTATTAACCCTGTTTCTCAGACTGCTGACGTTGCCGAAACTAAGGTGGATGTTAGTCTAGATAAAGCACTAGCTAACCTGAGCAGGGAAGAGAGCGGAGCTACCGGGCTTCTCTCTACTACTAGCACTATAACTGCTAACACTAATAGTGCCAGCGGCTATAGTTTAACTATGAAGTCTAAGGCGACCAACGGTTTAATTAATGCTGCAGCTAGCCAGCATGCAATTGAGGCGTCAGCTAATACGACGCCAAAACCCTTAACCACTAACACCTGGGGCTATGCGTTGCCTGATCGAACGGGCGATGGTTTCGGCAGTGCAGCTGACTATACCAATCCGACCGGCACCACGGCTTTCGCTAAAGTGCCAAATAACACTGATAATGCGGTGGTCATAAAGTCTGTAACAACTAGACCAGATCAGGTTGCTGGTGATGCGACCAAGGTAGCCTACGGTGTTAATCTGGGCGATAGTAATGCTGCTGGTACTTACAAGGCTGAAATTGTCTACACGGTTACGGCTAATCCGTTTGAATAGCTAGCTAGAAACTAAGCTGATTATGGTGTATTATAGATATAATTAGCTAAAGCGTAATGAGGAGAGTAAAATGACGCCAAAGAAACCATCAGATACAACCAATAATGCGACCGCACCGGTAAACCCGTTTGCGGCAACTGCGCCTGTGCCAGCGCAAACGCAAGTTTCGACCCCAGCTTCGCCATTTGCCAATTCAGCTCCGGCGTCTGCAGCGACTCCAACATCTACGCCAACACCTGCGTCAACTGCTACACCGGTGCCAACCGTCGCTCCGGTGGCTTCAGCTGCTCCGGCTGCTCCGGCTGCTCCGACATCGCCATTTGGAACGCCAGCTTCAGTGGCAACTCCGACATCTGCACCAGCTGTGCCGTTCTCGAACCAACCGAACACATACAATAACGGCTACAACGTGCGCCCGGCAAAGAAAGGTAATGGCTTAATTATTGGTTTTGGAATTTTCGGTATCCTATTATTTTGTGGCCTAATTGGCCTAGTGATATATCTGGCAATGGGTAGCAAACCGCACGATATGGCTAGTCTAGAGAAAGCTTTGAAGGACAAAAAAGCAGTTAACTGTACATTGACTTATGACGGCAACAGCACGGACTACGTGGTTAACGCGGACCAAACTAAAGCTTATATGGGTAGCGATAAGTCCAAAATGTTATCAATCAAGGGCGATGGTACCTATATTTGGAGTGATGGTAGCAGTAAAGGAACCAAGCTGAAGTATCAGGAAATTAGCGAGGATGATTTAAAGAAGCTACAAAATGGCTCCGACAGCAGCGACTATAAGGACAGTGATCAATACAAGAATACTAAGGTTGAATGTAAGGCGTTTAGCGACGGGAAGCTAAGTAAGCCAAGCGGTGTTGAATTCACTAGTATGGATAATCTGTTTAACAGTAATTCATCTCTCAATACAAAAGATAGTAGCGATGATTCGTTAGATAGCTGGCGAAATAGCTCTAACAGTGATTCTGATGGCGACAAGGATTCGTCAAGCTCGCCCAATTCCCGTACTATAACCAACCTAAAGGGAACCAGTAGTCGTAAGTACAGCAACCTGCGCGAATATATGAACAGTCGCGAGCAGTATAATGAGCCGAAGATTATCGACGATAACACGGCGCTGTACACTAAGCGGGCCGGTGAATACCTGGATGCAGCGTATTACGAGAGGCTGTATGGCGGCGATAACTCCTTGTATCAATTGAAAGCCGATACTATTGCTAGTAGTACTAAGAGCGGCAAGGCTGTCCTGAAGATGGAAGCCCGCGACGATAGCGGTAAGCTAGTTTGGTCTGGCTCTTGGACTGGTGATCCGAACAAATACGCGTATTAAATTATAGTGCTATAATTGATAACAAGTAAGGGCGTGGTTGTTTGGCTGTGCCAGAAAGATAACGAGGAGGAATTTTGAAGTTTCAATCAGGTACCCGGCGACGGGCGAGTGAGTACGAGAAAGATCTCGTGTTGAAGTGGAAGAAAAATCGGACATTCCAGAAATCAATTGAACTACGCGACCCAGCCAATTCATATGTATTCTACGATGGGCCTCCGTTCATTACGGGTGTGCCACATCATGGTACATTGCTGAGTTCTATTATCAAAGATGCTGTCCCGCGCTATTGGACTATGAAGGGTAAGCGTGTCGAGCGTCGCTGGGGCTGGGACTGTCATGGTTTACCAGCAGAGAACTTTGTTGAGAAGCAGATGGGTATTGTTGATCGTCGCCAGATTGTAACTAGCCCTGATCAGAAAGCCCCATTAGACAAGGATGGCAATCCTTTGCCGACTATTACTCTGGAAAAGTATATCGAAACCGCGCGCGATTCGATGATTGCTAATAGCGAGACCTGGGAAGGCGTGATTGATCGCGTCGGTCGCTGGGTTGACTTCAAGGGTGCATACCGCACAATGAACAAAGATTTCATGGAGTCTGTTTGGTGGGCGTTCAAGCAACTATATCAGGCGGGCAAGATTTACGAAGGCGAAAAAGTCCTAATGTACGATACAAAGTTCGCAACACCGGTCTCGAAGGCTGAAGTGACAATGGATAATGATGCCTATCAGACGGTGACTGACCCGTCGGTATTCGTAAAATTCATGCTACGTGATGGCGAGGCTGCAAAAATTGGCTTGCCGAATGATGCCAAAATCCTAGCTTGGACTACTACACCATGGACGTTGCCGGCTAACTTGATGTTGGCGGTCAACTCGGACATGACTTATGTGCTAGCAAAAGTCGGAGACGAACATTTTGTGATTGCCAAGGATTGCCTAGCTAACACACTGCAGGACGAGCGACACCAGCCGATTGCGTACACGATCGAGAAGGAATTCAAGGGCGAGCAGTTGGTTGGATTAAAATACCAGCCACTAGACACTGGTTCGACCTGGCCAACCGACCCAGAAATCGTCAGTAAGATTCACCAGATCTACGCTGCGGACTTCGTTAGCAATGAATCTGGTACGGGTATTGTCCACATTGCACCAGCCTACGGTGAAGACGACTTCGCCTTAGCCAAAGCTAATGGCATTAAGGCCTTCCATGTTATTGACGACAATGGCTACTACTTTGACAGTATTTATCAGGGGCGTGAGGTTTGGACGAACAATAAATTTATTGCCAAGGATCTAAAAGAGAAGGGTATCGTTTACCAAATCCGCTACATCCAGCACGAATATCCGTTTAATCCGCGGTCCAAGCAGCGCATTATGTACCGTGCTATCCCATCGTGGTTCTTTGATATTCAGAATTCTAAGTCACTGATGCTAGAGCAGAACGAGAACATTAACTGGTTTCCAGCTCACCTGAAGCATGGTCGATTTATGAAGAACATCGAGCAGGCACCTGATTGGAACCTCAGCCGCGATCGCTTCTGGGCTAGTGCTATGCCTGTCTGGAAGGGCGATAAAGGCGGTATCATCGTGGTTGGCTCGTATGACGAGCTATACAAGCTGAGTGGTAAGCGCCTGATGGACTACCACCGCCCGTGGATTGATCAGGTTAAGTTTTATGCCGACAAGCTACCTGCAGATGTACGCAAAGAATACGGTATGCAAGATGCTGAGGTCTATACTCGCATCGACAAAGTGCTGGACTGCTGGTTTGAGTCAGGCTCAATGCCGTTTGCGCAGCTGCACTATCCGTTTGAGAACAAAGAGAAGTTCGAGCGTAACTATCCGGCGGATTTCATTGTGGAATACATCGGTCAGGTGCGCGCCTGGTTCTACTATGTTCACACGGTGAATACGGCGCTTGCTAGTATTGGTGCCTTCGGTAAGGATCGTATGACTGGGCATTTGAACGCTTACAAGAACGTTATTACTACTGGTGTGGTAGCTGGTAATGATGGACGTAAGATGAGTAAATCTTTGGGTAACTTTACTGACCCTAATACATTGATGAACCAGTATTCTGCAGATAGTCTACGCTTCTTGCTGCTAAGTTCACCACTGCTAAACGGTGAAGACTTTGCTTTACAAGACAAGGATGTATCTGATGTAGCGCGCAAGCTAGCGATGATTTGGAATATGTACGACTTCTTTACGATGTACGCTGCGGTTGATGGCTGGGAGTATAATGGTGATTCTGTGCCGACCATTAATCTATCTGACCTCAACAACCCGTTGGATCGTTGGATTGTCAGCCGGGTACATCAGCTAACAGCGCATATCGAGAAGTTCATGGACGGTTACAATATTCCAGACGCCTTAAGTGTAGTGATACCATTCGTTGATGACGCCAGTAACTGGTACGTGCGCCGCAGTCGTCGTCGTTTCTGGAAGAGTGAAGACGATAGTGATAAGGCACAGGCTTACCAGACCTTGCACTATGTATTAGTGCGTCTCAGTGTAATCTTAGCGCCATTCGTACCGTTCTTAGCCGAAGAACTGTATCAAGATTTAACTGGTGGTGAATCAGTGCACTTGCTAGATTGGCCAACTGATAACCCAGTAGACGACAAAGTCTTGGCTGACATGGCGCGTACACGTAACCTGATCAACAGTGGTCTAGCGCTACGTATGCGTAAGGATGACTCTACCAACGAGAAGCAGGTGAAAATTCGTCAACCATTAGCCTTTGCTAGTTATAGCGGTAAGCGTCTTGATCCGTATTACGAGCAGATTATGCGCGACGAGCTGAACGTCAAGCGAATCAATTGGGTCGAGAATTTGGCGGATTACCAGGCAGGTCCAGTAGTAACAGACGCCAAGGTAAACGATCAGAGTGAGGTTGAGGACTGGCTGGAACTAAATAAGCAGCTAACGCCTGAGCTTGAGCTTGAAGGCTTCAGTCGCGAAGTGATTCGTGCTGTACAAAAGGCACGAAAGAGTGCTGGTCTGAATGTTGACGACCGAATTGAGTTAGCTATTCTATCTGACGACGCTAAGCTTGTTAGCGCGGTGAAGGGGTATGCCGAAACTATCCAAGCAGAGACTCTGGCAACCAAGCTTGCTGATGATCTGTCTGGCGGTGATATCCATACTGAGCCAGCTAAGGCTAACGGCATTAAGTTTACAGTAAAGCTAAGAAAAGCGTAGAGTAGCTAGCGACTACCGCCTCAATCTAAAACCTCCCCGTAAGGGGAGGTTTTAGATGTATTTTTAGTCTTCTAAACAGTCTTGAAACTTAAAACACTCCCCCTGCAAGGGGGGTAGGCGTAAAGTGTATGCATAGTTAGAGTGCTGTTTAACTAAGCCCTCCCCATCCTACAAAAAGGGGGTTTAGATTAAATTGACTGCACTACTAAGGCGCTATTTTATTTCGGCGTTCTGCAGGTTTAGTTCACGCTCGTGAGCCTGTAGATGCTCGATGATGTCGTCTATATCGCCATTCATTGCAGCGGGAATGCCACTGCGACTGTACTTGATACGGTGGTCGGTGATGCGATCCTGCGGAAAGTTATAAGTGCGAATCTTCTCGCTGCGGTCGCCGCTGCCGATTAAGGCGCGCCGTTCGGCGGTTTCAGCGGCTGCTTTTTTGTCAATTTCAATCTGGAGCAGGCGCGAGCGTAAAACCTCTAAAGCCTTCTCTTTGTTCTGAATTTGTGAACGACCGTCTTGATTCGTAACGACTAGGCCAGTAGGCAAGTGAGTAATGCGAACGGCAGAGTCGGTGGTGTTGACGCCCTGACCACCGTGACCAGAACTGCGGTAAATGTCGATGCGTAGATCCTTGGGGTCAATGTGAATATCGGTCTCGGACGCCTCGGGCAGCACGGCAACTGTGGCGGTACTAGTGTGAATGCGACCTTGTGACTCTGTCACAGGTACACGCTGAACGCGATGAACGCCAGACTCGAACTTTAATTTAGCATATGGCTGATCACCAGTGACTTTTAGGATAACTTCCTTAATGCCGCCAGCGTCGTTGGCGCTCTCTGTCATAATTTCGGTCTTCAGTCCGTGGTTTTCGGCGTAGCGTAGATACATTTTTAGTAGCTCGCCAGCAAATAGACTGGCTTCATCGCCGCCAGCGCCAGCGCGGATCTCCATGATGACGTTTTTATCGTCATTGGGGTCGTGCGGTGCTAACATTGCGTTAATTTCGTCATTTAGGTCGCCGATTTTGCCTTCTAGTTCAGGGATTTCCAACTGAGCCAGCTCAGCCAATTCGGTATCTTGGCTATTTGCTAGCTGCTTTGCCTCGGCTAGCTGGTTCTCTAGATCAGAACGTAGTTTAGCACGATCTAGAATATCATTCACTTCGGATAGACGCTTGCCTTTTGCGGCAAAGTCTGGGGCAGAGAAGGCGTTAGGGTCTGCCATAAAAGTCTCGAGCTCTGTCTTCTCGCGCGTTAATTCATCAAGGTTTATCTTAATCTCCATAATTATATTATAACAGATAAACAATAACTAATGCCCGTCCTAAACCCGTTCTAATAGGGCAGGCAAATAAAAATACCACCATAAAAAAGTGGGGGTATTTGGTGCTTGTCCATAGCAAAAAGGGCAGGCAAATAAAAATACCCCCTGCGGGGGTATTTAATGTTTAGGCCTCGGCCTTTTCGGCTTTTTTAGCGGCGGCCTTCTTGGCGGCTTCAGCCTTAGCGGCATTACGCTTGGCTAGAGCTTCCTTGGCTTCCTTAGCAGCCTTCATCTTAGCGGCAAAGCGATCAACACGACCTTCCGTATCGATAATCTTCTCTTCGCCAGTAAAGAATGGGTGGCTGGCACTACTGATGTGTAGGTGGACAACAGGATATTCGTTGCCATCTTCCCACTTGATTGTCTCGTTAGTTGGGGCAGTGGACTTTGTTAAGAAAGAAAAGTTTGCAGCCTCGTCTTCGAAGACAACTAAGCGGTAGTTATCTGGGTGAATATTTGCTTTCATATCTGTAGTATTTTAACCTAGATCGCTTAAAAAGTCAAAAACGATAGTATTAAAGATAGCTCATCTAAATCGATGAGCTATCTAAGGTTATAACAGTACCGCTTAACTAGTGCTGCCCACCCTGCGTGTTGACTGTATTGGTTGGAGCAGTGGCGTGGTTGGCTTGAGTCTGAGATTGACCTTGACCGCCCCCGACGCATGCACTAGATGATTTGAACTGATCATTAGTACATAGTGTTGTAACTAGACTCTTCATGTTTTCACTAACAGACTTATCGCTGTTGACCTTATTCTGTAGATCAGTGATTTGCTTGCTTAGGCTAGTAATCTTGCCGTTCTGGTCATCGATAGTTTTCTGCTTAGCGGAAATATCTTTGTCTTTGTCGGTAACTTGCTTGCTCAGATCTTGTATGCGATTTTGCAGGGCGTCATAGTTGGTGGTAGCTTTGCTACTTTCAGCACTGTCGCTGTTGGCAGTGTCGCTAAGTTGGCTGACCTTGGCTTTAGCGTCAGCAAGTTCACTCTGGCTCTTGTTGTTCTGTGTGTAGAAATATATGGCTGCAATGGTTGAGATTATAAACAATACACCAAAGACAATTGTTAATAAGGAAATAGTGATCTGCTTCTCGCCGCTATTTTGAGCAGCTTTCTTGGTCGCGTCTTTCTTGGCTAGGCCTTTCTTTTTTAGCTTGAATTTACCGTCAGTGGCTTTAGATGCTACGGATTGTCCGTCAGCTGCGGCGGCTGCAGCTGCAAAGATATCTGATTTGCTGTCAGTAGCCTTAGGCTCGCTAGCAACCACTGGCTTGTGGTTTGTGGCTGGTTGTGCGCTAGGCTTAGGAGTGCCGCCTAATGCGGTTGTGGCTCTGTTATTGGTTAAGCTAGCAATATCACCAAAGTCATTTTGGGACTGTGGGTTTGCTGATAGCATGCCGTCTAGAGTTACGTGTTGGCTAAGGCGATCGTTGATACCATTGCTACCGGCTAAAAAGTTGTCGGCGTTAGGATCGTTTGCTAAGTCATTATCAGAAACTGGCCTCGGTAAAACCGGTTTGAATGGATTGTTGTCTTTCATCTTTCTATTTATCTCCCACCATTAAATTTATAATGCTTATAGTTTAGCAAAAGAGAAAGAAGCATTCAATATTGACAAATTATAGAACTTGTGCTAGTATAATGACATCATGAAAAACAAAAACAGTATCAGTAGAACACAGCAAAATAAAGTATCAACATGGGAAGACATGCCGCAATCAAAGGAAGCTAAAGAGTCATTAAACAACCACAATAGTGCCAAACATACAATGGCGAATTTGGCAATCAATACTTTCGCTGAACTGTTGACAGACCTTAAATCTAACGCTGACGATGTCGACAAAATTTCGAACGGCGCAACGACATTTGAAATACCTAGATGATCCTGATATAATGCTCCTGTAATATTAATTAATGAAACAGCTATTCGCATAACTCCTGATTACTCGGGGCGGATAGCGAAGGAAAGGAGTTTAGAGGTGTCAAACGTTGACATTAAACAGCTATTTGAGGCTGGTGCGCACTTTGGTCACAAGACTTCGCGCTGGAATCCTCGCATGGCTGAATACATCTTCACCAAGAAGGATGGTGTACATATTATTAACCTAGAAAAGACTGTAACGGCAATCGAGTCGGCACAGAAATTCTTGCAGGACGTTGCTAGCCGTGGTCGCCAGATCCTGTATGTTGGTACAAAGAAGCAAGCCAAAGAAGTCGTCAAAGACGCAGCTGAGACTGCTGGTGAACCATATGTAGCTGAGCGCTGGCTAGGCGGTATGCTAACCAACCAGGTTACTACTGTTAGCCAGATCAAGAAATTAAAGCTACTAGAAAAGCGCATGGAGAGCGGTGAACTAGCTAACCGCTATAGCAAGCTAGAGGTTCAGCGCTACCAAGAGGAAATTGATAGCCTGAACGTTAAGTACGGTGGCATTAAGGAAATGCGTGGCAAGCCGGGCGCTTTGTTTGTACTAGATGCTGTGTCAGACCGCAATGCTATTAACGAGGCTAACAAGCTAAATATTCCTGTAGTTGCCATCTGCGATACTAATGCTGATCCACGTGGTGTGGACTACGTCATTCCAGCTAACGATGATGCAATCTCAACCTTGCAACTGATTGCTAGTTACATCGACGAGGCTGTCAAGGCGGGTGCTGCTGTTGCTAGCGAGCGTGCCGCCGAGAAAAAGGCTGCTAAGGAAAGCAAATAGTTAAAGATAGAGGAGAATACAATGGGTGTAACTCTTGATGAAATTAAGAAGCTGCGTGAACTATCTGGTGTTGGTCTAACCGACGCTAAGAAAGCTCTAGTCGAGGCTAACGGCGACTTTGACAAGGCGCTAAAGGCCATGCGCGAGAAGGGTCTAACCAAGGCTGAGAAGCGTGGTGAGCGTGAAGCTCGCGAGGGCTTGATCGAGTCCTATGTGCACAATGGTCGTATTGGCGTAATTGTCGAGATTAACTGCGAGACTGACTTTGTTGCACGTACTGATCAATTCAAGGAGCTAGCACACGAGGTTGCCATGCAGGTTGCCGCAATGCATCCAAAATGGGTTAGCGAAAAGGACGTACCAGAGCAGGTAAAGGCTGATAAGCGCGCTGAGCTTGTCGAGGCTGCTAAGAATGATCCAAAGAACGCTAACAAGCCAGCTGACATCTTGGATAAGATTATCGATGGTCAGCTAAAGAAGTACTTTAGCGAGCTAGTCCTGATGGATCAGCCATACTGGAAGGATGATAGCAAAGATATGGGTACGATGATTAAAGAGAATATTGCCAAGCTAGGTGAAAATATCGTCGTCCGCCGCTTTGCTCGCTTTGAACTGGGTGTAACCGAAGACTAATAATAGCTAGCTTAGGCTGACATCACGAAAATAATAGCACTCAGTAATGGGTGCTATTTATTTTTGGTTTACCACTAAAAAGATCAATAGGTATATAACATACTTGACATTTTATAAAGCTTATGCTAGTATTATAGTTGTTAACCTAAGAAGATAGAAAAGGAAATAAATGAAAAACTACGAAAACTACAACACAAACAACTTGTACGACAATGCCAGCGAGGACTACGAGGGTCTTAACAGCTACTACCACTATCTCGACGACGAACAAAATTCTGAAGTCAATGACGAGGACAACGATGACCACGATGATCACGAGAACCATGAGGACAACAGTTACGATGACTATCTCGACTATGAAGAGCCTAAGGACCCAACTGCTCGTCTCGTTAGGAAGGTAATGGTAGGTCGAGAGGCCTTGGGACGTCTAGATGATGGGCGAGATCATCCGGTAACAGTCACAAAACGCGAAGCGGTATCAGCTGAAGCAGACACCCCAGCACCAAAAGCCGAAGAGTCGAAGACGATGAGTGCGTCAATGGAACAATATAAGAGTGCTGTTGACTGGAAGCGTCGTGAATATGAGCATGGTACTAATTATTATCGAACACCTGATGGCTCAATTATCCCAGCTGGTCGCTATGATCCTAAAGACTTAAATGACGCTGGCAACGAGACGGTTAAGCGCTAGTTTGTCGATAGGATAATCTATAATCCACCTCTAATGTGAGGTGGATTATTTATGAGATGTAAGAAATATCTCTATTGACTAATAGCATAATTAATGGTAATATACATAAGTATTTAGCAATAATACGTTGCTACAATAAGTACGAGAAGACGAGACACCAGATTCATTAGAAAGGATCGACTCATGTCGAATGTTTGGATGAAACGTTACAAGGACTATATGTATACGCTACGTAATTCGCAATATCCACAGGGTGTCGATTCAGCCGCTTTTTGGTCGTGTGCGTCGACTTCGGCAATGTATAAAGGTTATTGGGCGCGAGCTGTTGCCTACAACTATTTGCGCGAGGCCGGTGCGGTGCTTATGACATCAGATAACAAGTGGATTTATGACTGGGCATCATCGCTGGTGGTGAATAGTTATTCTGCTTCCGATGGTAATCCAACCTCGCAAGTTCAATTTAAGGAGGCTAATGATTTCGGCGTAGATAATTGGCTGCTGTTAACAGGTCCGATAGAGTACGGTTTGCAACAGTCTTTGGCGCAAAAGTCAGACGAAATTGGCGAGTCACTGGAGTCACTGGAACAAGAGTGTAAGGAGTGTATGAAGTCTTATAATCTTGTGGTGGGCTTTGATATTCACGCCGATAATCGTGACTTCGATTATTTCAATCATGTTATCGAGATGAAATGTGATACTGATGAAAGCAAGACATCGCACTATAGCGCCAATCAATATCCTGCCGGTAGTGATCTGATTAAGTATACGATGCCACGTGGCTTCCGCGCTTAAAATCAGGATCTGCTGTCTTGATAACTTGGTTTCGGATACTATATAACGTATAGTACGTACCTTTACCCTGCATCTTGGTGGTGCAGGGTATTAATTTTCCTAAAGATAACAAAATAGCTGTACAATAAAAGGCCACCCCATGTTGTTACGGGGTGGCTTTGATATTGCGACAGGTGAGTGGGTTGGCTGGGCTTAGCGATTAGCTTAGTCCTAAGCTGGATAAGTTAATGCCGATATCGCGCAGCCAGTCGGGCGCTTTTGGGAGGGTGTCCTCGGGCTGTGGCTTATAGAATGTGATAGAGCGCATAGCCGAATCGCAGTCTATAGTCTGAACGGCTACAAGCGCAATAACCTTTTTATTAACGTCGTAGCCCATTAGAATCCTGAAAGTCGGGTCTTTGTGGGAATAGAACAGACAATAGCTGCTGACACTCACGGAGACATATTCACGCAGAAGCTTGTTGAGCTTTTTACTGGGCTTAAACCAGTATGCGTGTTGACCTTCATGCTCGATTGCAAACTTGCACACTAGATCAGGCTGGTTATGTGCCATCTCAGTGGTCAGTTCTTGTAACTTGTCATCGATGTCACAGGTTTCCTCGCTTGATAGAGGTTGAATATCGTCAGCATAATCACTCGGTATGAGCGTCTGAATTGTGCCGAAAGCGCTTGCCAACTGATCAAATATGCCAACATTAATACTGGGTTGAATACTCGATATGTAGCTTGACACAGATAGTCCCTTTCTGTCGAATAATGTAGGTAAAGACCATTCCAAGCAGTAAAGTAAACTGTACTCCACGCACGGAACGACAATATAATAACATTTTAGACACAGACAGTCAAGCTTGGTGGTAATTGACATTTTGGCGTATATATGCTAAGTTAAGTACTAGAAAAGGAAAATTAAGATATGTACTACGACGAAAACGGTAACATTATCACCCCTGAATCAGAAAAATTTTTTAGCAAGGAACATAAAGAAGTATTCGACTTTGACGCGCAAAGCGCAGAGCGTCAAAAGCAAATACTAGGATGGGAAGCAATTGCGGACAATGCAGAAGAAGTGCTGAGTGGCAAGCTGCCAACCGCGGAGGCTATCGAAGATAGCCGCAATCAGCTAGAAACCATTGAAAAAAGCGAAGATGCTATGACAGCACAGGCACAAGAAATAAAATCGGCGGCGCAGAACAATGCGCAGACAGCCGACCAACAGGTGCAGCAAGTAGCCGATGAAGCTGGTGTTGACACTGAGCAGGCTAAGGGTCTAGTTGCCGTTGCAGCATCAGCGCAGGATCGCATGTCGACTGCTAGCTACAATATGCAGGCTAGTGGTACAGTGCTGGCGAATATTGACGCTAAATTAGCTGAACAGACGCGACGCGAGATGGCTGCGCAGATGTCTAATGATCGTTCAGGTGGCGTAGATTACCAAACTTCATTCGAGGTTAATACTGGTGTTAAGAATTCTAATCTAGTCAAAGATTCAAATATTTCTGGCGAAATTATGCAGGCGGGTATTGATGCGTTGCATGATGATGTGCGAGTAGCACAACAGGGGCAAAGTTTTGGCTCTGTGCAGAAGGGGACGGCCAACAGGCAGGATGCTATAGCCAAGGCGACCGCCGAGGCATACAACTTGGCAGATTAGTCTATTAGATATATGCTGGTTTCTATTTAACAACAAATGTGTTGACATATTGGTTCAACTATGATACTATGTATTCAGCGTTAAGGAAGAAACTTAATGCGGTAGTATTAGATCCAATGTGACAAGTGCTAACTACAATTACTAACCATGTTAGTAAAAAGAGTTACCACTTCTGGACGGGAAATAAGAACCGCTAATACTATGAATTAACAAAGGTTGATCCGGATTTATCGAGAGTGCTGTAACGAGTTTATATCAATAAATTTATTCGGTATTCTAGACCAAATCCTAAGGATACAACAGTTCTTTAAAATAGAGACTGGATGCGAAGTACCTCGGTGCTTCAAAGCCACAGAGAGCTAAGGAGGCTCATTATGACATTTGCGCCAAATCCAGATAAGTGCTACAGCTACAACATGGACGCCGCCTATAGGTACCTACTCGGTCTGGTCGAGCAGGGCTTGGAGGAGCCTCAGTTGTGCGACGAAGCTAAGGCAACATGGAAAATCTTGTACGACTACTTTGGAGGCGATTGCGGGAGCGTAAAATACTTCCTTGCAGCAACTGCTGTGCCGTTGTCTATAAAGGAGTACAACAGTCTGGTCGTGGCGATTGTGTATATGCGCGCAGAAGCCTACGATCGTTACTGTAATTACGATAACCATACATACTTTGCCAATAAAGTTGACTCGCCCAAACTGGAGATCGAAGAGCTGGAAGACTATCGGGAATCACGCGAGGACTACATTAAGTGCCACTTGCTACGTGCAACTACAAGTCCATACGGGCGAGTAGCTGCTAAAGTCAGCGACGCTATAGTGATGGTCCCGTCGTATGATATTCCTGCCAATTATTCGGTGGGAATTGTTCCGCTTAATGACGAAGGAATACCAACTCTAGACGCGAGCAACTACTTTATGACGCTGTATAGCGAAAACTGAACTTCCAGAATCTATTAAAGTAGGCCGATAGGAATAATCCTGTCGGCCGAGTTCTTATAGACAAAATTGACAAGTTAGCAAAAGTATGATATGCTATTAAAACAACTAAAGGAGTGTAGATAAATATGAATAACGATCCTACCAAAAATAAAGAGCAGATAAATGATGCTGATAACCCTTGGATAATTAGCGCAGAGGACCTGCTGCGCCAGCATGTTGATCTTCTGACACCGGAATACACCGAAAAGTTTCGTAATGCTGAAATTTTTGCTAAGAAGACTAAGGTTGATGCGGTGCAGGTGACTGCTGAAGGTCTGGCGAGCGGTCAATACGAAAACCGGGATGTGCATCTGGATGATAAAGGCAATTATGTAATTGATACTTATATTATGAAAGAGCAGTCCGACGGTAAGCGCCAGAAAACTTACGAAACTACCCGCGAATTAACGCCAGGCGATTGGATTCTAACCAATCCATTGCAGCAGGAAAATGACTATCCGAACAATTATTCAATTCAGGATGAGATTTTTCAGAAACGCTATGAACGAACCGATCAGCCAGGTGTTTATCGGGCAAGTGGTATGGCACGCATTATTAAAAATGATGTTGGCGCACCAGTAGAGATTGATGCACCATGGGGTGGTACTCAAGAGGGAACTAGCGAGTGCTACTTTGCGGTTACCTATGATCAGAATAAGCCGAATGAAATAAGTAGTGATCGCTATCTGCTGAGTCAGAATGACCGCGCTACTTATGGTACGTTAGCTGAGGTATTCGGTAGTCCAGAATAATCTAAAGAAAAAGTAGTATAGCTGACTTGTAGAATAGCTAGACTACGAAAGGCGAGCCGAAATAAAGCTCGCTTTTTTGATATAATAACGATTATGAAATTGCATCAGAATGGTGACTTTGATTCGATCGCAGCAGAGCGCCGTTATTACGAACGCGAATCCGATTATGATACTTGGTTGGAATGGTATAAAAAGTGCGAATATTACCGCTATCAGTCGGCGCGCGCTACTATTGATTGTTGTATATTTACGTATGATAAAAATGAACCAGTGGCTAAGAAAGCACTGAAGGTTCTACTGCTAAAACGACCTATTCACCCGTATCGAGGCGAGTGGGGACTACCAGGTGCCTTTATTTATCCGTCGGATTTGACAGCGGAAGATTCGGTGCGGCGAATGATGCGCGATAAACTGAGTTTTACAGACTCAACCTTACCGTTAGAACAGCTAGGTTCCTTTACGGCTCGCGATCGTGATCCGCGCGCACGAGTAATAGCTATCAATTATGCTGTTTACCTATCGGATGCAATTAACTTGCCTAACGTTATTGATAAGCCAGATATTAAGTGGGTGGCGATTGAGGATGCTTTGTCGATGAAATTAGCCTTTGATTCTAACCTGCAGTTAGCGGCGGCTATGGATCATGTTTGTGGCCAGTTTGGCTGGCGACCACTAGTTATGTATACATTGCCTATTAAATTTACTATTGATGATGCACTTAGGCTGCGTTGTGGTGTGTTTGGTGAAGATCTGTTGACAGGTAAATCGCGAGAGAATTTCAAGCAAAAGTTTAAGCATATTTTTAGCGAAGTAGGTGTTGTAGATGCTGATAATCCGCGTTCACCAAAAGTTTATACACTGAAGGATGATGTGACGCTGTATCGTTGATTTGGCCATATAAATGTGCGACGAAGTATGTATGTGCAATAACCTGCGGGCTTTTAATTTGGATATGGTATAATCTGTTTATGGATACAAGTATTTACGAAGAGAAGTTTGACGCCGCCGTGACTCGCTTTGCCGAGGAGGTCAAGAAGGTGCGGACTGGTCGTGCTCACCCAGACATGCTGAGCGGTGTGCGCGTTGAAGTTTACGGTACTAAGATGCCGCTAAACCAGGTTGCTAGCTTAAGTGCACCAGAAGCTACGCAGATTTTGGTCACGCCTTTTGATCCGGCTAATGTGCATGCAATTTCTAATGCTATTGCAGCTGATTCAACGCTAGGTTTTAATCCGTCTGACGATGGTCGCAATGTTCGCGTGCCGATACCGCCGCTAACCGAGGAGCGTCGCCGCGAGATTGTGAAACAGTTGAGCGCTAAGCTAGAGGAAGCTAAAATCGGCCTACGCACCATTCGTGACGATGCAAGAAAGGCTATCAAGGCTGCCAAAGAGGCTAAGGACATTAGCGAAGACGACCAGAAGCGTCTAGAATCTGGCATAGATGACGGCGTTGCTAAAGCTACTGCTAAGCTATCTGATATCGCCAAGACCAAAGAAAAAGAAATCATGACGGTTTAATAACTAAACCTATAGAAGATAATAGCCCCGGACTTAGGTGCCGGGGCTATTATGAGTGGTGAATAAAAGTGATTTGCAGCTTTTTATGCTAAAATAGGTTTAATGATGAATGAAGCAAGGGCTCTGCCAAATCATATCGGGTTCATTGTTGACGGTAACCGTCGCTGGGCTCGAGAGCGTGGACTGCCAACCTATAATGGCCACAAACGCGGTTTTGAGGTTCTAAAGCAGATGGCTTATGTGGCACAGGCGCGTGGCATTAAACATGTCAGCGCGTTTATATTTTCGACCGAGAATTGGCGGCGTAGCGAAGATGAAGTCGGTTATTTGATGAAACTGTTTTTGTCGGCTTTCCAAAATGACATGCGCCAGATGGTAAAGGACGGCTTTCGGATTATCTTCTTGGGTCGGCGTGATCGCCTGAGTAAGCAAATCCTAGACGCGATAGCGGAAACTGAGCGAGATTCAGCTAATAACACTTCTACTACGCTCGCATTATGCTTTAACTATGGTGGCCGTGCAGAGATTGTCGATGCTGCAAAACATCTAGCGGCAGCTGTACAGCAGGGCGATGTTAACCTAAAGGATTTTGCAGATAGCGATCTAGATAAATATATGTATCATCCAGAATTGCCAGATTTGGATATGGTGGTGCGCACTAGTGGTGAAGAGCGTACTAGCGGTTTTATGCTGTGGCGCTCAGCCTATGCAGAGTTCTTATTCCTACGCAAGAACTGGCCAGATATGACCGAGGCGGATTTTGATGCATGTTTAGATGAATTTACTCACCGTCAGCGGCGCTTTGGAAAATAGCGACTATAGCTCTGACTAATTTCGGCTAATTTCTGCTTACTTCGATTAGTTCTAGCTAATTCGTTCTTATGCTATTATATAGACAAGCATTTTAGATTTTATTTTAAGGAGGGTGTTTTGTTAAGTGATTTAGAGTGGTGGCAGATTGCGTTTGGCGTTGTTGTAGGTTTGATTATCCTAGTAGTTTTAGTGGTATTGCATGAATTGGGCCATATGATTGTAGCCCTAAGGAACGGTGTAGATGTCGAAGAGTTTGGTATCGGTTTTCCACCGCGAGCAAAAGCGTTTGGCAAGTACAAGAAAACTCTGCTAACTTTAAACTGGTTGCCACTAGGTGGCTTCTGTAAGATGAAGGGCGAGAGCGACGAAGATACGGGTAAGGGCACTTTTGGTGCGGCAAGCTTCTGGTCAAAGACCAAGATTCTATTTGCGGGTGTGTTCGCTAACTTTTTGACAGCGGTAGTGCTGTTTATGATCTTGGCATTCTTTGGCATTCCTAAGTTGTCAGCTAATCAGTTTGCGATTGCTAGCGACAATCACGGTGCTAAAGGTATTGTTACTATCGATAAGGTTATTGACGGTTCAGCTGCAGCGAAGGCTGGACTGAAGGCTAAGGATAATATTGTATCGGTGGACGGCGTCAAAACTGAATTTTCTACTCAAGTGCCAGAGATAACAAAAAAGCGTGCAGGGCAGAAGGTTGCCATTGTTGTCGAGCGCCAGGGTAAGGAGCAGTCAATCGATGTCCAGTTAGCGAAAGAGAATAAAGACGGTAAAGGTATTTTGGGCGTGACAACCTATAACAGCCAGTCGGCAACTATTAAGGCAACTTGGTCTGCACCGATAGTGGCGATAGTTGACACTCTGCAGTTAATGTGGATGACTATTGCGGGCATTGGTGGCATGATAGGCAATCTGTTTATGGGTCTATGGGATCTGGCTACTGGCTCGGGCGCTGCCTCGACAGAGCTTGCGGTGGTGTCAGATAGTGTGTCGGGGCCGATTGGTATCTTGGGCTATATCTTTCCTACGGCACTAGCAGGTGGTGCACTGACTTTGTTATACATTTCAGCAATTATTGCACTGTCGCTAGCTGTGATGAATATTCTGCCAATTCCAGGTTTAGATGGTGGTCGCTGGTACTTGATTGCTTGGTACCACCTGCGTGGCAAGAAGTTAACCAAAGAGAAGGAAGCGACTGTTGTTGGTTACGGCATGATGGTACTATTTGTGATTATCATCCTTGTAACCATTGCCGATATTAGTAAGTTGTTTTAGTAGATAATAGCGCCAAAGGTAAATCCGCCTGCTGAGGGCGGATTTATGGTAGTAGTGTATAATATAGATTATGAAACGAACGGAACTATTCACCAAGACTAGCAAAACAGTACCGGCGGACGAGACATCCTTGAACGCTAAGCTGCTAATTAAAGCAGGGTATGTACACAAGGAAATGGCGGGTGTGTACGCCTATCTGCCACTGGGCTTGCGTACACTAGAAAAAATCAAAGCGATTATACGCGAAGAATTGAATGCTATTGGTGGCGAAGAACTGCTGATGACCAATCTACAGCCAAAGGCGGTGTGGCAAACCACTGGTCGCTGGGATGATAAAATGGTCGACATTTGGTTCAAGACAAAACTGCAAACTGGCGAGGATATTGGCCTGGCGTGGTCACATGAAGAGCCGATCATGAATATGTTGCGCGATTATGTGCATAGCTACAAAGATTTGCCGGTAGCGGTCTATCAGTTCCAGACGAAGCTGCGCAATGAGCTAAGGGCGAAAGCTGGCATTATGCGCGGCCGTGAGTTCTTGATGAAAGATATGTATTCGGTGCATGCTACGAAGGACGATCTAGAGCAGTTCTATAACAGTGTGATTGAGGCGTACAAGCGTATTTACGGACGTTTAGGCATTGGTGATCTAACTTACGTAACTTTTGCCTCGGGCGGTGCCTTTACGAAATATAGTCACGAATTTCAAACTATCTGTGATGCAGGCGAGGATTGGCTGTATTTGGATCGCGAGAACAACGTGGCGGTTAACGAGGAAGTGCTAGATGATGCAGTGCGTGATCTAAAGTTGGATCGTAACAAGTTGGAAAAGGTACGTTCGGCGGAAGTTGGCAACATCTTTAACTTCGGTACTGAGAAGGCTGAGCAGATGGGAATTACTTTTGCTGATCGCGACAATGCGCAGAAGCCGTTCTATTATGGTTCATATGGTATCGGTGTAACGCGCGTTATGGGTGTGATAGCTGAGTTGTTTAGTGATGATCGTGGCTTAGTCTGGCCAGACAATATTGCGCCGTATCGGGTATATCTGGTTACTATCGGTACAGATCCAGCAGTATTAGAGCAGGGGCAAAAGGTTTATGATCAACTGCAGTCTGCAGGGGTTGATGTCTTGTGGGACGACCGCGCAGATGCGCGTCCAGGCGAAAAGTTTGCTGACGGTGATTTAATGGGTATTTCGCATCGTGTGGTAATCAGCCCAAAGACTATCGCAGCAGGCGCTTTGGAATATAAAGGGCGCACGGCTGAATCTAGTGAAAACTTGTCACTGGAACAACTGATTGATAAATTAAGCTAATTAAACCCCGGCTCGGATGAGCCGGGGTGGGGCGAGTTAGCCTAAATGAAGGTCTAATTCGTCATTGTCTGACGAATCAGTAGTTGCGCTCGTGCATAGCGGCAACCTCGGAGCGGTGAACCGTCCCGAGGGTGCAGTAGGCAAAGAGCTTCTCGTGCAGGTTGTTCTCAATCATGCGCAAGATACCATTACTAGCAGTCACAGCCTGATTATCAATCTGGCGCCAATCATGTGTGGTGATTAGCTTGGAGTTTTTGCCAATGCGCGTAGCGATTGTATGCAGATCATCGTAGCGGAAGTTTTGTGCATCATCCACGATAACGATTGCATTGTCAAAGTTGTCGCCACGCATGAAATACGAGGGCCGAACTTCAACTGTACCACGATAGCGCGTAGCCGCAACGGCTGCAGTGCTATGCTCGATCTTGCCGATATTCTTCCAGATGGGGACGGCCCATTCAGTCATTTTCTCATCTTTAGTACCCGGCAATAGACCGATATTCTGCTCGTCAGTACCAACCACTGGACGCACTGCGACAATGCGGTCGTAGTTGTAATTGTTATTATGCAGCATGTATAGCGCTGCCGCCAGTGCCGTGATGGTCTTGCCAGATCCAGCCTTTCCTCCGACTGAAACCTCGGGAATGGTTGGATCCAACAAGTAGTTGAGTAGGACTAACTGATCTTCGTCGGGTGTATCGAGCTTGAACTTGCCGAAGCAAACTGCACCGTTTTCGTCAACGTTGTTCTTGTTGAGCTTGACTATTCTATTGCCATGCTTCAGCAAGGTAACATTACGACTGCAATCATGTACGCGTACCACGGCATTGCTGGGTGTGTCGATACCACGCTCGTTGCTAATGACGGCTATCTCATCGAGGATGTAGTATTCGTCTTTGGTTCCCTTGGGGAAGTCTACGGCACTGATGTCGAAGCTAGCACTGATCGGGTTGACCTTGCTTTCCTCGAATCCGCTATAGCTAATATGAGCATCATAGGCATCGGCTTGAACCAACAGATCGTTGGTGACAACCTCGACATTATTGATGTTTTTGCGCTTCAGCTCCTCTGCCAAGGCGATTATGTCATAGACAAAGGAAGCTTTAGGGTTGCGAGCAGGAATATTCTCAATGCGAATAGTGTTGCTACCGGCAACATGGATTCCATTTTCGCCCATTAGCCCGCGCAGATTCTTCTTGAAGTAAGTGTAGGCGCTGTAGTAGCCTTCCGACTCATTGTGACGTTTACTGACATCATTTAGAATCGAACGTGGCAAGACAAAGTCGGTATTATCACGTGACCAGAACAGTAGCCGTCCGACGTTCGCCAGAGCGGTATGATCGGCAATGACAGTAGTGACCCCACTATTGTTATAAGTAGTCATATGCGTTGACTCTCCTTAAATCGGGCTAGAGCTAGTTTGAACTACGTCATTCATCATTCTAATGTTCAAACCACCTCAAGCAGTTACAACCTTACTCTAGCATAATTAGACGATTTTGTCTATGGTTGAAAAGGGCGTTAAGTATGGTACAATCTATGCAGCTAAAGGTCATTTTGGCTTTTTATTATTATCTAGCCGAGTGGCAAAGGAGGATTGATTATGAAGAAAATTTACCATATTACAGAGAAGGGCAAGGCGGATCTAGAAGCCGAGTTAAAAGCGCTAACTGATAGTCGTGGCGAAATTGCCGACGAGATTGCAACTGCTCGCGAGAACGGCGACCTGAGCGAAAATGCTGAATACACAGCTGCTCGCGAAAAGCAGTCGCGTGTTGAATCACGTATTGCTGAGATTGAAGAGATCCTACAGGGCGCTCAGATCATTGCTAGCGACGGCGACGGCACCGTCAGTCTAGGTGATACCGTTGAGGTAGAGCTAGACGGCAAAACGATGACCTTCGACGTAGTAGGCACTATTGAAGCCGACCCACTGAATGGCAAAATTAGCCACGAATCACCGCTAGGCTCTGCACTGATGGGCAAGCACATTGGCGACAAGGTTACCGTCAGAACACCAAAGGGTGAGAAGGTCTACGTAGTCAAGAAGATCAAATAGATGGGTGTGGTATAATATACCCATATGGCAACACTAGCAGACTATCGAAACGAGCGGTTAAAGAAGCTCGAGACTATTAAGGCGCTGGGCTTAGATCCATACCCAGCACATACTGAAAGAACTATTGACGCAGGCGAAATTGCACCTAAGTTTGATGAACTAGAAGGCAGTGAACAGACTGTAGTAGGTCGCATTTTTGGTATTCGTAAATTTGGTAAGATTGCTTTTATCGTGCTACGTGATATGACGGGGCAGATTCAGCTGTTCTTGCATGACGGCGATGTAGCAAATCTTGATCCAGCCAAGAACCTTCTAGGTATCAAAGAGCTTAACCTGTTGGATAGCGGCGACTTTATTCAGGCTACTGGTAAAGTTATTAAGACTAAGACCGGTGAAGTATCTTTGGGTGTAACCGAGCTAAAACTATTAGTTAAATCGCTGCGCCCCATGCCGGATCGCCAAGGATTTACCGACAAAGAAGCACGTCTGCGTCGTCGGTATATCGACATGAACGTCAACCCTGAGGTGCGCGAGCGCTTTATTCGTCGTAGCAAGTTCTGGCAGGCAACACGTGATTATTTAAACCAACACGGCTTTGTTGAAATTAACATTCCAGTGCTAGAACATACTACTGGCGGTGCTGACGCTAACGCATTCAAGACTCACATGGATAGTCTGAATCAAGACCTGTACTTGCGGATTAGTCATGAATTGCCTCTGAAGCGCTTGCTTGGCGCTGGCTACGAGCGGGTCTATGATATCGGTCCACGCTTCCGCAATGAAGGTATTGACGATGAACATCTGCCAGAGCATGTGGCGATGGAGTGGTATCATGCCTACTGGGATTGGCGCGATGGTATGAAATTCATGGAAGACATGTACAAGTACGTCGCTAGTAAAACCTTCGGTACACTGCAGTTCAAAATCAACGGCTTTGATGTTAACTTGGACAAAGAATGGGAAGTTTGGGACTATGCCGATGTGATTCAGAAGCACTTTGGCATCGATGTTTATAACACGACCCTTGATGAAGTTAAAGCAAAGCTAGCCGATAACAAGATTGAGATTAGCAAGAGTGAAAATCTCTCGCGCGGTATCGATAAGCTATGGAAACACATCCGCAAAGATGTAGCGGGTCCAGTTTGGTTGGTTAATACACCAAAGTTTATCTCGCCACTATCTAAAGCTAACCCAGATGGCAAATCAACTCAGCGTTTTCAGCCGATTATTGCTGGATCAGAACTGGGTAACGGCTATTCAGAGCTAAACAATCCAATTGACCAGTTGCAACGGTTTGAGAAGCAACAAGCAATGCGCGAAGCTGGTGACAACGAGGCGATGATGCTAGATATTGACTTTGTTGAAATGCTTGAATACGGTATGCCGCCAGCCTGTGGTTGGGGCTACAGTGAGCGTGTCTTCTGGATGCTAGAAGGAGTAACAGCTCGCGAGGGTGTTCCGTTCCCAACAATGCGTTACGAGGTTGACCCAGTAACAAAAAAGATTTATCCGGAACTAAGTTTGTAACAGATTGTACCTTCCTCTAGTAGGGAGGTATTTAGTTCTTTTATACTTGCGGCTAGTATCGATAGATAGTACTATATTTGATAGCGAGAAGATAGATTAAAATAGGTAGATTAGGATAGTCGGAATAGGTGAGCAGTGAAATATACGGTTAAAGAGTACCAGTTAAAATCAGGTGCAAGGGGGTTAATTGTTAATGTGCCTGGCTCGCCAGTTATGAGTAGTCAGTTTCGCTTTCGAGCAGGCGCGCGTTTTGTAAAAGACTACGTTAACAAATCTGAAACTGCTCATATTATGGAGCATATGGCCTTCGGGGTTAGTGATGGCTTCAAATCGGCGCAAGCCTATGATGCCGCCTTTACCAAGAATGGTGCTATGCATAATGCGTTTACAGAGGACTATGCTATGACCTACGTGGCGGACTGCGCGGCATTTGAGTGGCAACGTATTTTGACTTTGCAAAAATATGCCATATGCGAGCCACACTTCGCGGAAGGCGAATTTAATAGCGAAATGGGTAATGTGCGCAGTGAGTTGTCTGGTTACCTGTCGCAGGCTGATTGGGTGCTGTCGCTAAAGCTGGCGCAAAATCTGGGTTATCAGACTAAGACGGTGCAAGAAGGCTTGGATTCGATGAAGAATATCACTGTAGAGGATATTCGTGAGCATTACCGGCGCACTCATACTGCTAAAAATATGCGCTTCATCGTAGCTGGAGACTTTAGCGGTGAGCGCCTAAACGAGCTAGAAGAAACTTTGGATACCTTTAGCTTGCCAGAAGGCGAACGATTGCCAGTTCCTTACGAAGAGCTCCATTCGGCTACGCCGATTGTCGTACGTCGCAAAGACGTCCCCGAAATATATATGAATATCAGCATGAATGTGCCACGTGCGCTCGAGCAGGCTGATCGTTGGGCGGCGTTATTGCTAAACCACATCTTGACTGGCACGCTACATTCGCGAATTCAAGGTGAAGTGCGACGACGAGGTCTGGCTTATTATGTGCTAAGCCAGAATGATGTGGGCTTTTATAATACTTCATGGGATTTCTTTACAGAAGTAGCGGAGTCTAAATTGCCGGCAGTTGTCAATGTAATGGTGCGTGAGCTAAAGCGTATCGCTGATGGTGAGATTGATGCCGAAGAGTTAGCCGATGCCAAGACTTATGCGTTGGGGCGTTACCAAATGAATATGCAGACTGCAGGGCAGATTGCCAATCGTCTAGCAATGCGCTATTTCCGCGATGGTATGATCGAGAATTCCGAGTCTGTACCTGTGCAAATCAATGCAGTAACAGCAGAACAGCTAATCGCTTTGGTGCGTGAATTTCTGGGTGCCAATATATGGACGCTAGGTCTATATGGCAATACCCATAAAGCCGTAGCAGATGATTTATACGAAAGATTTGGCAAATTATTTTAGTGACAATAGCAAGGAGGGGTAAATGTTAAAATACGACATCGAAGAATATAAAACTAAAAAGGGTGTAAAGGCCTTGTTAATCAACGTGCCTGGTGTGCCAGACGTCTGTCTTGACGCAGGGTTTCGTGCAGGTCAACATTATGCGATTGACTTTGAGCATAAAGCGCAGGTTGCACATGTTATCGAGCATATGATTGATGGTGCGGCTAACGATCTGTTCACGCGACGGCAGATGATGTGGGAGAACGAGCGTAACGGTACTTATAGTAACGCCTACACTAGTGCAAATTTGCTGTGGTTGACGCGCCGGTGCGCACGCGATGACATCGTTCGCGTGATGACGCTACTGAAACACGTCATTTGTAACGGTATTTACGAGGAGGCTGACTTGGTGCGCGAGCGTCGCAATATCCACAGCGAACTAGGTGGCTATTTGCGAAATCCTAATCGGATTATCGGCGGCGAAGTTGGTAAACGGATGGGCATGATGCGGCTAACTATGGAGCAGGAAATTGCCACGATTGATAATGTTGAATTAGCCGATGTTAACGACCACCGTAAAAAGTACTTTGTTGCGCAGAACCTCCGTATTACAGTGGCTGGCGACCTTCAGCAGCATAAAGATCAGATCAAAGCGATTATCGATCAGTTTGACGAGTTAGACAAGGGTGAACGGGCGTCAATCATTAACCCTGATGGGCACTATGCGGCGCCATTCACAATTAAGCGAAAGGAATCAAAAGATATTATCGTCAACCTAGATATTACGTCTAGCGAAGTACTGAGTGAGCGCGAGCGAGCAGCGGCACGTCTGATGACGCAAACAATGTCTGGCGGTTTCTATTCAGTGCTGTTTGGCACGATTCGTGATAAAGGGCTAGCATACAATCCATGCTATGGTATGTCGGGCAGTGACCTAGGCTTTAGTGGTGGCTTAGACTATAGTGCTAGTGCCGACAAGGTCTTGCCGGCCATCGATGCCTATATCGAAGAAATTAATAAAGTTCGCCATGGCGATATTTCGGATGAGCTGGTGCAGTATTGCAAAGATGGCATGGTTGGTAGCTTCGAGATGAGTAATAATACATGTGCTGCCATGATGAGTTTGATTGGCAGCGGATACTTATTCTATGACAAGATTCGTGATCCATACGAGCGTATCAACGCAATTAAGGCGCTAAGAAAGGATGATGTGGTTGCTTCGGTGAATAAATTATTTGCTCAGCCTGCTTGGAATCTTTGCTTGTACGGTGACACTGATCAGTCTCTCACGGACAAGGTTGCAGATAAGGTTCGCACATTGTTTAAGTAGTCATTGCTGCAGACTAATAGCTAAATATGGCGACATTGCCATGTAACGTTTAACTTATGCTAAAATAGATGTATGAGTGATAAAACAAAGAATGTAAAAACAGTGAAAAGTAGTAGTACCGGCAAGAGCAAGTCTTCAGCGCGGGCGCGCCAAATTGGCAATGCGGCTCTGAAGGAATGCCCATGGTGTGATATTCTGCGTAACGAGCAAATGAGTGATGACGATGATCAGCGCTTTGGTCGTTATACGTCCGATTTGGTGCACGGTCTAGAGACCATTCGTAAATATCCGCAGGGCGTAACGATTTTTGGTTCAGCACGCCTGCACGAGACTAGTAAATATTACCAAAAAGCCTACGAGCTAGGCGCCAAGCTTGCACAGCATAGCCACACTGTAATAACCGGCGGTGGCCCAGGTATCATGGAGGCTGCAAACCGTGGCGCCTTTGAAAATCATGGTCGTAGTGTGGGGCTAAATATTTATTTGGCAACAGAGCAGGACCTTAACCCCTGGACGACTGACTCAATGGAGTTTCACTACTTCTTTGCACGCAAGGTAATGATGACTTTTAGCGGCAAAGCTTTTGTCTTCTTTCCTGGCGGATTTGGTACAATGGATGAATTTTCTGAGGTGCTAGAGCTGGTTCATACCGGCAAAACACCACATGCACCAATCTTTCTATTTGGTAGCGAATTCTGGTCTGGGCTAGACAAATGGTTCGCAGGTCCGATGAGCAAGTTGCATTTAATTGAGACTGGCAACACTGATGAAATGAATGAGATGCCGCATCTTGCCAAGGCAGCAGACTATGGCTTGGTTCACAATGCACGTGATCTTTACACGATTACCGACGACGTCGACGAAATTTTGAAGGTAGTTGATCAGACTAGCGCACAGGATGTAGATTATATCTTCGAGCAAGTGACGAACGGTCGCGAGTTCAAACGCCACGCTAAAGCTGATAATAAATGATACAATAAATACAACATGAAGAATCAGCTAAATGCTAGACTAGGTAAACTAGCTGCCGATATTGAAGCGGCGGCTGCACGCTTGGATTTGGCTGACAAGCAACAACAGCTAGAGGCGCTAGAGAATAATGTTGCGACGCCAGAAATTTGGCACAATCCAGCCTATGCTAAAGAGCAGACTAAGAAGCTAGCAAGTCTAAAAGCGATGGTGCAACCATGGTTGACGCTGCGTATCCAAGTAAATGACTTGATTGAGTTATTGGAAATTGCCGATGATGAACTACTAGCTGAATTTGATGGCCAAGTGGTAGCGCTCGAGAAAGAGTATGACCAGATGAAGCAGCAACTAATGTTTAACGGGCGATACGATGCAGGTGATGCGATTTTGCGCCTGTCTGCTGGTGCTGGCGGTGATGACGCGCAGGATTTCACCGAAATGCTAGAACGCATGTATCTGCGCTGGGCTGAGAAGCATGGTTTTACTGCAAATATTATTGAGCGAAGTGCTGGTGAACAAGCGGGCGTCAAGACTAGTGTTATCGAGGTCAATGGGCCTTATGCTTATGGCTGGCTGCAATCAGAAAATGGCGTGCATCGCTTGGTGCGTCTAAGCCCATTTAACGCCGAATCACGTGAGACGTCATTTGCCTTAGTAGAAGTTCTGCCAAAAATTGACGCGCCTGATGCTATTAAAATTGACGACAAGGATTTGCGTATCGATGTTTACCGTTCGGGCGGCCACGGTGGACAGGGTGTTAATACGACTGATAGTGCGGTGCGGGTAACGCACTTGCCGACTGGTATTGTAGTGGCGATTCAGAATGAGCGCAGTCAGATCCAGAACAGAGAGAAGGCGCTAGAAATCTTGCGTTCTAAGTTGGCTGCTATGCAGATGGAGCAGCATGTTGATAGTATCGATAAACTGCGTGCTGGTGAAAGTGCTAGCTGGGGTGCTCAGATTCGCAACTATGTTCTACATCCGTACAAGCAAGTAAAAGACGTGCGGACGAAGTACGAAGAAAAAGACCCAGACGCGGTCTTTGACGGCAAAATTGACGGCTTTATGAAAGCTTATTTGGAAAGCAAATAGCTAGCGGAGTGCTTTCTAACGTATCAAAAATAGACTATTTGCATTAATTTAGATTATGCTTTAATATAGAATCATAGTCTGGAGACAAAAAGACTAAAACAACAACAAATAACGCATTATTAAAACAGGAGACAAAAATGCAAAAACAGAGCAGTGCTAGCTATAGGCTAGATTTAGATATGAACACCGTTAATAGGCGACGGCTGGATGTACCAGCACGTCCGCGTAGCAATGGCTTTTCTAGAATGGTGCAACAGCATGGTGTATACATGAACCGAACTGCCGGGCGTGTCGGTGCTAGTATTGATGGCATTATGCCTATGCAACCAGCGCCGACGATTCGAAGGGCTACTTCTAGTAGTCGCGTTGTTGCTATGCCAAGTCAAGTTAATGTTTTGGCTAGCAATGTAGCTCAGCCTAATACTGTGCGTTCTGTAAACATGTCTCCAGTCCGTCAGCCGCAGCCAGAAGTACCAGTAGTTCAGCCAATAAAGCCGGTGCAGAGCTCTGAGACTCCTGCCGCTCAAGCTGACAATGACTATTCTGATACTGATCTGATGGCAGGCGCAGATGGTGTAATTGCACTAGCCCAACCTAATTTCTTTGAGCGATTAGCTAGTGCTAAAATATCGATTAACTTCAAGTTTAACAAAGAACGTTTCGTTGCTGGTCTGCGTTATGCAGCCATTGCAGTAATCTTGGTGGCGAGTGCTTACTTAGCATGGGACACTTATTCAACCAACAAGGCTGTACAGGGGAGCTTCTCTAATCCAGCCTCGACTATGTCGATTGCTGGAGTCAACCCGGCTACCGCCGACCAGACTGCTGTCAGTCAAGAGGCTAAGCAGGCTTATGCTGTATCACCAGACTTACCGCGTCTGATTACCATTCCATCGATTGGTGTTAGTGCACGTGTACGTAGCGTTGGTGTAAATAGCCAGGGCAATATCGACGTACCAAAGAATCTTAACGATACGGCATGGTATGATGGCTCAGCTAAGCCGAACCAAGAAGGTCAAGTCTTTATCGATGGCCACACCTCATTTAATAATGCTATTGACGCAGCCTTTAATGATTTGCCAAAGATGAAGGCTGGCGATCAGATCGTAGTTGAGACTGGTAATGGCGCTAAGTATACTTATCGCGTAACTACGACCGAGACTGTCGATGCTGATAAGGTCGATATGGGCAAGGCGCTAAATGTGCAGGGCGATAGCAAGAAGGGGATCACCCTTATGACTTGCACCGGAAAGTTTAACTACCGCACGCAGTCTGCAGATAAGCGCTTCATCGTTTACGGAGTTCAGGAATAATCAAGTATAAATATTTAGAATAAAAAGGATAAATTTATGGCAAGATCAATGATTTTAATGGATAGGGTGAGCAAGCGCTACGACAAGCTGTCACCACTAGCACTAGACAAGGTCAGCCTGAGTATCGCCCCACGTGAGTTTGCTATTATAATCGGTTCGTCTGGTGCGGGTAAATCGACACTGCTTCGCATGCTGACGCGTGAGGAAAAGCCAGATAGTGGCAAGATTGTAGTCGGCGGTATCGATTATGACACTTTGGACGATCGGGATATTCCGCTACTGCGGCGGCGCATTGGTGTAATATTTCAGGATTTTAAGCTACTGCCTAATCGTACCGTGTTTGAAAATGTAGCCCTATCACTAGAGATTTCAGGGCATTCTAATCGGGAAATTCACGATAATGTACCGCGTATGCTAGAGCTAGTAGGCTTGAGGGGTAAGGACAAGAAGTTTCCGAATCAGCTATCTGGTGGCGAGAAGCAGCGAGTGGCAATTGCACGCGCTATGGTGCGGCAGCCCAAGATTCTCTTTGCTGACGAGCCGACTGGTAACTTGGATGCCAAGAACACTTGGGAGATTGTGAAGCTACTGCTGAAAATTAACCGCTTCGGTACTACAGTAGTGCTGATTACTCACTCAACTGAAATCGTAAGACGTCTAGACACGCGAACTATTACAATTGACCACGGTAAGGTAATTAGCGATGTCGAGCATGGAGGGGCAAATGTCACGGAAAGAATCTAACATAAAAAAGGTGAATAAGCCAAAGCTAAAGAAACAACGCTTAATAAACCCACAACGCCAACGCACGCTATTGACTGCAAGGCGTGTGGTTCGCTATGGTCTAAGGAACTTTACCCGTAATGCATGGTTAACAGTTGCGGCTACTGTTGTGATGGTGATTACCTTGCTGATTATCTTTGTTACTGGTATTGCTAGCTCGGTGCTCAGCGAGACTATCGAATCACAGAAGGACAAAATGGACTTGTCGATCTATATTAAGCATGACGCTAGTAACAGTGTGTTGAACGAGCTATCCGACAAGATTAAGCAGCAACCCAATGTCAAAAGCGTATCAACTAGTAATAGTGCTGACGAGCGCAAGAATTACATCGAAGAAAACAAGACGAAACAAGAGATCATGGATGCCTTGCAAACGGTGGCCGGAGAAGGTATTAACATGGAATTTCCAGCGGTGCTACATGTGAAGTTGGAAGATTACGAGAAGAAAGATGATATCCAGAAATACATTGATGGTGATAAACTGTTCGCGAAGTGGATTGACCAGAGCCGTGCGCAGTCGCAGGATCTAGAAACGCGCCAGAATACCATCAAGCGTTTGTCGGATATTATGCAATACGCTAGTAAGGTGGGAATAGCAGCAGCCAGCATATTTGTTGCAATATCAGTACTGGTTATTTTCAACACCATTCGTATGACCATCTTCAGTCGACGTGAAGAAATCAGCATGATGCGTTCGATCGGGGCGGACGACTTCTTTATTCGCGGGCCGTTCCTAGTCGAGGCGGAGCTATATGGCGTGATTGCTGGTGTAATATCAACAGTGCTGGGCTATCTGGCGCTATCGAAAATTCTGCCGAGCATGAGTAGCTATATTGAAGTGTCACAGACACAAGCTTTGGTAGAGCATTGGATGATTTTGATTCTGCTAGGCATGATGGCGATCGGCTTTGTCATTGGCGATCTCAGTGCACGTCTGGCTCTAAGGCGCTATATGAAGTGGTAGCTTGCAGTAAATAAACATAAGTGTTATAAATAAATTAGAAACAGCATAAAGGAGGGTTTATGATGTTCCACCACAACAACAAACGTGCATACACTAGAATAAGCCACCTGTCACGGGTTGGCACGGTACTTGCGGTGTCGGCTTTTGCGGTAGCGTCGAGTGTTCAGCTAATAGAACCGACGACGGCTGCGGCGCGTGATTATAATGCAGAAATAAAGAATCTCCAAAACCAGATTGCCGATTATAATAAACGCTCTAGCGAACTAAGTGTGAAGTCTGATACATTGCAGAGTAAAATTGCTGAGCTACAAAATCAGCAGGCTACCATTCAGAAGCAGATTGATCTTAGCGCAGCAGAGAAGGCTCAATTAGAGCAACAGATTGCCGATAGTGAGGCTAAAATCAAAGAGCAAACAAAGAACTTGAGCGACAGTCTAAAGGCGCAGTATTACAACGATCAGACTACTTCGTTAGATATTCTAATGAATAGCAATTCCGTTAGCGACTATGTTGACCGTCAAGCGCGCCAATCTTTAGTCAGCAGTGAGATTAAGAAATCAGTAAATCGTGTTAAAAGCATGAAGGCTGATCTAGAGCTTAAAAAGGCTAGGGTCGAGGTAGTAATCTCGCAGCAGTCTGAGCAAAAGCGTGAGCTAGCAGATAGCCAAGCCGAACAGCAGAAGCTGCTGGATGATACTCAAGGGCAAGAAGCGAAATACCAAGAATTAACTGCGCAGAGTAATGCTAAAATTGCTCAGTTGCAAGCCGAACAGGCGGCCCTGAATCGCAAATTCTATCATGGCACTGGTGTAGCCTGCGGCGGTGGTTATCCAGCTTATCTATGCAATGCATCAAAGGATGCAATGGTTGACCCATGGGGTATGTTCAACCGTGAATGTGTTAGTTATGCAGCTTACAAAGTGGCGTCGACTTATGGCTGGCCATCCTACTGGCCACGTGGCGGCAACAATGCTAAAAACTGGCTAGGTAAGGCTCAGAATCTAGGTATTCCAACTGGTCGCACACCTAAAGTAGGATCGGTAGCAGTCTCGACATCTGGTGAATATGGCCATGTAGCATGGGTAGAAGCGGTTAATGGCAACAAGATTACGATTAGTCAATACAATGCCGATATGAAGGGTACATACAGCGTAGATTCAGATGTAAATGCTAGCGATTTTGATGGATACATCTACTTTGATCAGATGCCATAGTATATCGACGTGAAAATAACAAAAGAAAAAGAAAAGGGTATATATGAAAAAGATTAACTATAGAACAAAAACCACAGTACATAGAAAGTGGAGCTTGCGAATTGGCATGCTAGGTGCGGTTGCAGTTTTTGCGACGGCAACTGTGGCGCAGATGTTTCAGCCGGCGATAGTAGAAGCACGTGACTTTAACGCAGAAATAAAGAATTTACAGAAACAGGTTGATAGCTATAATGCGCAGGCTAGCGAGAAGAATGCTCAGGCCAAAACTTTGCAGGGAAGGATCGACGAGCTAAAGGCGCAACAGCGAGCACTTCAGGCGCAGATCAGCTTAAGTAGTGCAAAGCGAGAATCGCTAGAACAACAGATTGCCGATAGTGAGGCTAAATTGAAGGATCAGGCGCGGGCGCTGAGTCAAAACTTACGAGACCAATATTATGGCAACAACACTACTTCGCTAGACATTTTGATGAACAGTAGCTCAGTTAGCGACTATGTTGATCGCCAGGTGCGTCAGGCAGCTATTACTGATGGCATCAAAAAGACAGTAACCCAGGTGCGCGAACTGAAGGCGCAGCAAGAAAGCGACAAAAAGCAGGTTGAGAATGTTATTAAGCAACAACAAAGCCAGAAGGATCAGTTGAAGGATAATCAGGCGCAGCAACAAGATCTATTGAACCAAACACGCGGTGACGAAGCTAAATTCCAAGAGCTGTCAAAGAAGACTGAACAGCAAAAAGCACAGGTACAGAGAGAACAGCAGGCGGCTATTCAGGCTTATATCGCCGAACAACGTCGCCGTGCTGCCAGTAGACCGAGCTCGAACACTAGCGGCTGGAAACCTGATATTACTATCTCGGTTGGCGGAAAGAATGGCGGTTATCCTTTTGCTAACGCAACGGCTGATTCTACTCAGTACTACAAAGGCTTTACGGCTAACGGTAACGCACGTGAATGCGTTAACTACGTACAGTGGCGCATCTGGCAATTAACTGGTCGAATGGAGCGTCATGGCAATGGTGGGCAGTGGCCAAAGAATCTGGGCAAGAACCCAAAAGTCGGCTCGGTTGCTGTCAAGAGCAACTTTGGTAAATATGGCCATGTAGCATGGGTAGAAGAAATCGGCACTGGCAGCCGCTCTGATATGATTCGAGTGTCAGAATATAACTGGGATCCAGCGTATGGCTACAATGAGCGTTGGGTAGCAACTAGCTGGTGGAGCGGGTTTTACAAGAATTGGTAATCTTCAGCTAAAACATAGCGCTTGTGCTACAATAGAACTTAATGAAGAGTGAGAGTAAAAACGACGAGCAATTAGTTAGTATGCCGGAGCACAAAAATAGCCAGCCGGCATCACGACGTCATGGCGCATCAATCAGTATTGTAATTTGCGTTATAGTTTCGGTAATGACGGGATTAATAGGCCTAGCCATTGGCACGCGCCTACAGAACCTATCTTTATCTAATTTAGATTATACTGAACTAGATGAAGTGTATGCGACACTAAAGCACAATTATGACGGAAATCTAGATAGGAAAAAGCTAATCGAGGGTGCTGCAAAGGGCATGGTTGATGCGGCGGGTGATCCTTATACAACCTATCTAACAGCGACGGACGCAAAGAGCTTGACTGAAGACTTATCTGGCTCGTTCTATGGCGTTGGCATTGAAATGGGGCTGAACAAAGATCGCCAGCTAGAGATTATGTCAGTGTTGGACGGCGGATCAGCCAAGAAAGCGGGATTACAGACCGGCGACCTAATTGCGGCTGTTAATGGTGAGGGCTCGATTAACTGGACACCAACACAGGCTGCTAGTCAGATTCGGGGTGAATCTGGCACGAAGGTGAAGCTGACAATTATTCGCGGTAACGATCAGAAAGACTACGAGCTAGAGCGTGCTCGTGTTGACAATCCATCGGTGACTTGGGAAGTCAAAGACGGCATTGGCTTTATCCGGATTAGTCAGTTCGGTGACGATACTGGCGACCTTGCGACCAAAGCCGCAAAAGAACTAAAGTCAAAGAATGTAAAAGGTATAGTACTAGATTTACGTGACAATGGTGGTGGCTATGTGGATGCAGCGCAGGCGGTAGCTAGCCTATGGGTAGATAACGGTAAAACTGTTGTCGAAGAGCGTAAGAATGGTCAGGTTATCCAACAGGGTACAGTGAGAGCTACGGGCGGCAATATTCTAAAGGGTATTAAGACAGTGGTGCTAGTAAATGGTGGCACGGCGTCAGCTAGCGAAATTGTATCTGGTGCATTAAAAGACTATGGTTTTGCTACTCTAGTTGGCAACAAGACCTATGGTAAGGGCAGTGTGCAGACTATGTCATCACTGAGCAACGGTGATAATCTAAAGATTACGGTGGCCAAGTGGTATACACCGAAGGGCAAGAATATCAACCACAACGGTCTAGAGCCAGACGTCAAGGTTAACCTAGATACTAATAAGTACCTTAATGACCACACGGATACCCAGCAGGATAAGGCTGTCGAGTTACTGAAATAAAGCTAGGCTCTATTGAATTAACTAAGCATAACAGGTATACTATAAATAATCATGGAAGGCGCAAAGAAAAAAATACTACTAGTCGAAGACGATGAAACGCTAGCGATGGTTTACCAGCAGCGGTTAGAGTTGGAGGGCTTCGAAGTTAAGCACAGTGTTAACGGCGAGCAGGCGCTATCAGATGCTGTAGAATTTAAGCCGGATTTAGTATTGCTAGACGTAATGATGCCAAAGCTAAATGGGTTTGATGTTCTAGATATTTTGCGCAATAGTCCGCAAACTCGCAATGTGCATATTATCATGCTAACTGCCTTGTCGCAGCCAAAGGACGCCGAGCGTGCTAGGGAACTCGGTGCTGATGACTTCTTAGTTAAATCACAGGTTGTTATTGGCGATGTTGTTGCTCGTATAAAGCACGAGCTAAATATGCCAGCATAGTTGAAATAGCCCTGTATTACTTGTATGATGGATGTAACTGCTAGCGCAGTTTAATATCTTAATGTTCTAGCATTCTAACTAGCGCTTTAATGTGCTGTGATTGCACGCGAATAGAGGGAGCGGAAAATAGGGGAAATAAAATACTACCAGTTTTGACTGGTAGTATTTAAGCTTGATCGCTAGTTTAATCGGTAATTATTCTACTGTTACCTGGGTACGTAGAACGGTTTTACCGGTGAAAGTGCGAACCTTACGCTTGATGAACTTGACTACGCCATCCTTAGCAGCATGGATAGTGAAATTGCGGCTAACATAGGTACCGTCACCAGCAATCTTGGTTGCGCCAACCTGACGAACGATAACTTCGCCTGCGTTTACTTTCTGGCCACCAAAACGCTTTACGCCTAGACGATGGCCGGCATTATTGTGATTATTTTTACTGGAACCGCCAGCTTTAACATGTGACATTTAAAATATCTCCTTACAAATTACTCTTTACCATTATACATGAAATTAGACCTTTTGCAAGACTAGCAGCTCACGACCGACAACCTGATCTTTGCGATGATATATCAGATGTTGTTTGTTATATAGGTCGCGATAGCCCATGGCAGATAGGTTGTTCAAACAGGTCAAATGATGTAGTTTACCGTGGACGAACCAGCAAGGTACAGCAATGCAGAGGCCAGTGCCTTTGGCTAGTTGTTTAGCTAGGTTAGACAGGAATTTTTGAATTATCACATTGCAGTTACCGATATTATCGTGTAGTTCGGATATGCTAGGTGCTGTAACGTACGGTCGTCCTAGATATGTCTCTGTCGCAACAAGATTAATTGGTTTATCAGGCATAGTCCATTTATTCCACATAAACGTTGTAGCATCGGCGGCAGTGACTTGGCTCGCGACTTTAATATGATGTGTGTGCTCTAGCCACTTTAAGTTTTCGGTAGTAAATTCAGCCATACGTTCTGCTAGATCTGTGCCGTAAACTGCCATGCCCATCAAAGCGGCTTCTTGTAAAACTACGCCAGTACCGCAGAAAGGATCTAAGAGAGCAGGTGTCTGTCGTGCGAGGCTAGGCGCTGTCGCTCCGTGTGCTAAATTAATCATAGTTTGGGCTAATTTAGGCGGGAGCATGCCGTTATGGGCGTCACGCTTTGGTCGTCGGCGGTCGCGAAAAGTGTACTCTGTAATATCTTGCACAAAGAACGTTCGTCCTACTGTAACCGATCCGTTGCGGTTCTTGATGAATATTAGTTCGCATTTTTTAGGATTGTTACCAGCTAGTTTGTTGTGGAGAACTGTGGCGCTACTGAGTTCGTTGCTTTCAATGGGTACTAAGCGCACCGAATTAGTTGGCTTTAGAATGCTGGCAATGTCTTGTGCTAGCTGAATCGTCGACTTCTTGCTAATTTTGTTTCCGTAAAACGACACGCCTAGAGTAATTTTACCCTCGACATTAGTAAACAGCTGTTTAACGGTGTTTGATAGGGCTGTGTGGTTCAGCTGTGGTAGGGTGGTGACTTCCTCGGCAGCCTTAACTACAGAGCCAATCTGCGGCAATTTAGCCAGTGCCTGTGTAGTTGACACATCGAGCGCCGCTATAGAGAACGGAGAAGTCGTGGCGCTTTGTGGCTGAGGCAAAACTGCGCTGTCTTTACTAAATACTGCCTTTAGCTCGGCTATGCCAATTTCGGGCTGTCGCCCTAAAACAAATAAAATCATTGACTATATTATACCGCAAAATTAAAGAGGGCGGGCATTTTACTGCGCGCCCTCGGTTGGGTTGTGCTGGTCAGTGTCAATTGGGGGATAGAGCTGATTAGTTGTCGGTGTTGGGCGGTGTTATTGCAATTATATTCTTTGCGTTCTTCAATTCGCGCAGCTGATTAACTGTCAGATCTATCGAACGATCAGATGGCACCACTTGATAGGCTTTGATGTTAGCTGTCTTTAGAGTTAAAATGGCTGCTTTTGTCTCTGGGCTGTCGGGGCTACGAGGTCCTTCGAGAAAGAAGACATTAGCGATACGATTAGCAGCTATCATCTTGGCGCAGTTGTTGCAAGGGAATAAGGTGGTGTACAGATTACCGCCTCGCATTTGCTCGCGCAAGCCAATAAAGTTATTCAGTGCATTTTCTTCCGCATGTGCAACATAGGCATATTTTGTTTGCTCGAACGGGAGATGTTCAGTGTCGTTGTTATAGATCATCTGATCGTCACTAATGCCGATTGGAGTGCCGTTATATCCGGTTGCTAAAATGCGGTTTTCGCTATTAGTAATAACAGCTCCTACCCGGGTTGACGGATCTTTACTGCGCAGTGACATGGTAAATGCTATTAACATAATAGTCTCGTCCCAAGGAATGACCTCGGTTCGACTGCGTGGTGGTACGCGGACAAAGCTCGGATCTTCAATTGGATTCCTAACACTGATTACTTTGTCGCCTGTTTCTGCGGTTCCATCCATTAGTCCTTCGATAAAAATCGATTGAGGATTGGGTCTGGCCATGATGTATCCTTTCGAAAGAGCATTGTAGGCGGAGTTGCCTACAATTGGTTATTTATTATACTTGATCTATACTTAAAATAATAATACTTATTTTAATTGATTAAGCAGTGTATAATGGTATCGATGCTACAAAAGACCGAAAAGTTTCTAAGACAAAATTACTATTGGTTGATAGTTGCGCTACTGTTGACCGTAGTGGCTTTTATTGTGGTTGATTTATTGTCAGACGATTATCGTATGCAGATGGACGTCGTGGCGCACGAGTTTTTAGTAGAGAAATTGCGTTCGCCTATGCTGACTAATGTGGCGAAGTTTATCACTGTATTTGGTAGTACTCTGGCTATGGGTGCGGTAAGTCTGATTGTAATTGCAATAACACGTAATCGACGGATAGCGGGTCTATTGATTTTGAATTTGGCGATTGCCGCTGTAATAAATACGGTAATTAAAGACATAATACAGCGACCGCGTCCATTAGGTTATCGCTTGGTTAGTGAAACTGGCTTTAGTTTTCCTTCGGGTCATTCGATGATTAGCATGGCGCTATATGGCTTTATAATCTATCTGATATATCGTTATATACACAATCGTAAATTAAAGTGGGCATACATTATTAGCCTAAGTGTATTGATCGTTCTTATTGGCCTTAGTCGGATTTACTTGGGCGTTCATTATGCTAGCGATGTTTTAGCCGGGCTATTGATCTCGCTGGCTTTTCTGATGATTTATTTGCGTGCTACGAAAAAATACTTTCCACATAAGTTGTAATGATAGATGTAATGACATTACATGAATGCAAAAAATATGCTAGCCACCGCGCTGACGCCAAAGCTGCTGATATAGCGCGCAAGGCAGAAAATTAGTGTAGGCAGATAGGTTTCGATATTGTGACGTGAGTGCAGCCCCAACAGACTACGTGTATTGACAATTTCAAATAATAGTGTATAATATAATTATTGTTCTAAACACGTACCTTAGAAAGGATAGGTGAGTGATATGCGCTCTATATGGGATACTCTAAAGAATCTGTTTCTGGGACCACTGCCGGAGACTAATCAGCCGTCTTCTCTCGACAAGCCCGATACTTCTGGCAACTTCGACAAGCCCGATACTTCTGGCAACTTCGATCATCTTGATCATCTTGATCATCTTGACAACTTCGACGATCTCGATAACTTTGATGCTTCTGGCAAGCCTAGTAAATTCGAAACATACTTGTACAATGAACGTCTTAAAACGAAGTGGCGTACTATTGATCAGGTGTGTAATCAAATGGCGAAGGAGCCTTATTGGCAGTCGCTGAACGAAAAGCAGCAATCTATCGTTGAGAGTGAACTCAAAACATTGGTATATCGGCCACGCGGTGCTGACTACGGCTACTATGACGACTATGACGACTATGACGACTATGACGACTATGGCATGTATGGTTATCGTAGTATAGGTGAGAAGTTTCGTCGCGAAGATCAACAGCTAGAGGCATCCCTAAGTAATTCGGGTGTTTCAGAGGAATATATAAAGCCTATTATCAATGTGATTCATGGAACTAAACTTCAGATCGCGCGCGATGATGAAAAAACAATTTCTCGTGCTGGCAATTCGTGGCTTAAAATGTTGATCGACGGGCATCTCTTGGAACCTGTGAACGATGACAATATAAATGTACTCGTTGATTGGTGGTGCTGGGCTTTGACGGAAGGCGGAGTAACAGAGGCTAAACTGCATGAGCGTTTGCATTTACATCTAGATGCGGCAGGCTCATTGGCTACAAAAATTGTCAATGGCAAGCCAGAACCTTGTGTAATTACAGACACTTATGTAGCAAACCGCGATCTAGAATTGCCGCCACTTTGTGGCTCTGCTTCGGTAACAGTTTATGCTAAGCCTAATGTAAAGATATCGCAATATGGCCATTCGCATAACGAGGTTATTTGCCGTAGGCAGATGCCAGAAGATTTACCGTTTTTGCGAGGTGATGTAGCGAAGGGAGTTCGTGCAAAGAGCAAGGAGGCTGGCGATATAATTGACCGTGCCGCCAAGATTGAAGGAATCTTTGATCAGCTATGGAATATGCGGGATCAAGATGCTTTTGAAGGCGCTACATTCTGCGGTGGAGTTAATTTTGAAGGTTCTGTATTTATGGAAGCGACAAAATCTGACGAGACTCAAAGTTGCAATTACTCTGTTACTGATCTAAGAGAACAGTTGAGAGAAATTGTCGGCAATACTCCTAATGAGTCCGAAATCATGGCTGACTTTGATAAGTATGTTCTCATGATGTAGTATTCGCTCTGATTCTAATATAATAACTGGCCAATGCCGTTGTGCGTTGGCCAGTTTTACTTTCTAGGGGAGTTATTTTAACATTAGCTAATCTGCTATAATAGCCCTATGAGGCGGTTTAGAGAGGGTTTTGATTACGGCTTTGCGACAGCGCGAGCACGCGCGCAACGCCGCCGTCACCATGGCGGTTTTCGTGTTTGGTTTAATATCATAACAGTTATTTTTCTGGCTATTGTATTGTTCGCATCGCGGCGCGAGTTAGTGCGAGCTTGGCACCTGCTAGATCAGGCGAATATTTGGTTAATACTATTATTGATTCCACTACAATTTGCATCGTACTATGCTAATACAGAAATCTTTTTCTCTTACCTACGAGCACGGGGTCAATTAAAGCAGGTAACATCTATGCAGGCGACGGGTATGTCGCTAGAATTTACTTTTGTAAATCATGTATTTCCTTCAGCCGGCGTGGCGGGCGCAGGCTACATGGTATGGCGGCTAGGATGTTGTGGCGTGTCGGCTGGGCGGGCGACGATGACACAAGTGATGCGTATTATTGTGCAATTTGGTACATTCATGTGTCTGATGGTGGCGGCACTGATTTGGGCGACGATCGAGGATCGTACGGCTAGCTGGGTGGTCGTAGCAACAACTGTGGCAGTTACGGTTCTGGTATTTTTGGTGGCATTCGGCAACTATGTGTTTGGCAGCAAGGAGCGCATAGTGAGCTTTAGCCATTGGCTGAGCAGATGGGTCAATCTAATTGTGGCAAAGGTAACATTTGGTCGCCGTAAAAACATATTGGCAGTAGACGCGTTAGACGAGTTCTTCTTCGACTTTTATGAAGATCTAGTTACTCTTAAGGCTAATAGGGCTTTATTAAAGCACCCGATTATATGGAGTTTTATCTTTAATATATTGGATGTATCGCTGTTCTTTGTGACGTTCTTAGCACTGGGCACCTTTGTTAATCCGGCAGTTCTATTGATAGCATATGGGGCTGCGACGATTGGTGGTGGAATCATGATTACCCCTGGCGGCATTGGCGCGTATGAGGCGGTGATGGTTTCGATTTTAATCGCTGGTAACGTTCCGGCGGCAGCTGCTTTAGCAGGGGTAATTCTGGCGCGTATGCTACTGATGACGGGTACTATCAGCGTGGGATTCTTTGTCTATCAGCATGCTATTCATAAGTATGGAAAACCTGTGGATAAATCATGCAAAGATATTGATAAGTCTGTGGATAAACCTGTGAAAAAGCCTGTTGATAAGCCTGTGAAAAAGAAGGGGATAAAGCGTGGATAAACGAGATAATTTACCGGGTACACCGCCGGAATTTACTGTATCACAAGCAGTAGCTGTGCTAAATCAGGTACTGACGACTGCGCTACCTTATATCGATATAGTAGGCGAGGTGGCGAACTATAAGGTAAATCAGGGCAAATGGGTATTCTTTGACCTGAAGGATAAAGACTGTATATTGAACTGTTTTATGTCAGTATACAATCTGCGTGTAGCATTAGAAGATGGCATGAAGGTGAAAGTGCGGGCGCGTCCTAGTTTGACTAAGTGGGGTCGCTTTAGCATGACGGTGCAGCTAATAAAGCCGGTAGGCGAAGGGTCAATCAAGAAGTCTTTCGAGATTTTGAAGAAGAAGCTGACGGCTGAAGGCCTGTTCGATCAACGTCGCAAGCGGCCGCTACCTAAGCTACCACAACATATCGGGGTAATATCATCGGTACAAGCAGCGGGCTATGCTGACTTTATAAAAATTCTCGGCGCACGTATGTCTGGTCTGACGATTGATGTTATTTCAGTCCAAGTGCAGGGCGACGTGGCAGCAGACCAAATCATTAGCGCAATTCACCAGATGAACGAATTACCTAACCCACCTGAAGTGCTAGCCATTTTGCGTGGTGGTGGTTCGCGTGATGATCTAGCGGTATTTGATGACGAAAAATTGGTGCGTGCTATTGCGGCGTCGCGCATTCCCACTATTACAGGTATAGGTCACGAAATCGACACGACGCTTGCTGACTTAGCATCAGACTTGCGAGCCAGTACGCCATCCAATGCGGCAGAGCTATTAGTGCTTGATCGTCGCGAGCTGTTGGCGGCAACCACAGATAAACTGTATGGTATGGTGCAGGCGTTGGAATCGCAGACTAAGAATCAGCGCAATGAAATGATGCACACCTTGGATCGAATTAGCCAACTAACAGACCGTTGCCTGCGCGATGGCAAGGCACATTTTGCGGCGACCGCTGGTGCACTAAACGCTTATAACCCGCGAGCAGCTTTAAAACGTGGCTATGCACTAGTCTGGGCGAGCGAGCACATACTAAAAGCTACGCCTGCTAATGGCGATCGATTAACGATTGAAACAGCAACCAATTTAATTGAAACGGAGGTGAGGAATGTCAGGGCAAAGTAAAGAAACGGTAGACTTGAACCAGCTAATGGCACAGCTGGACAAGATTGTAGCTTGGTTTAATGCTGGCGATGTTGACATCGAACAGGCTGCTAAGAAATTTGATGAAGGTGTTAAACTAGCGGAACAGATTAAACAGCGTCTAGCGGAAACCGAAAACAAGGTTAACCAAATCAAACTAAAGCTAGAGAAATTTGAAGACCAATAGCTCTTATGCTAAAATTAAGTCATGAAACATGATGAGCGGGGTGTGGTTAATCCACTGTTGATAGCAACTATATTGCTAGCGGTGTTTTTAGCAGCGGCAGCTGGCGCCTTTGTCTGGGCGTATTCTGGTATGGTGGACTGGCAGAAGAATGGTCAGGCTAAAGTCGATAGTGCAGTAGCTGACGCAAAGGGGCAGCAACAAAAGGACGATCAGGCTAAGTTTAACGAAGAGCAGAAGAAGCCGAATCTGACTTACCAAGGCCCGTCAGAGATGGGCTCGGTTCGCTTTGACTATCCTAAAACTTGGTCTGGCTACACTGCCGAAAGCAGTAACAATGATTTGCAGGTGTATTTCTATCCATCGATGGTACCAAAGGTTAACCCTGATGTAACGCCTTATGCATTGCGCGTCAGTGTAACCAACGATACCTATTCAGATGTCATAAAGAGTTATGAAAGTCTAGTAGAGAACGGCAAGGCGACGGCAAATCCAACGGTTATTGGCGCCAAGGAAGGCTTTGCAGGATACTCGGGCATGCGTGTTGACGGTCAGCTGAGTGATACGATTAACGGTTCTGTTGTGATATTCAAGGTGCGCGATAAAACATTGCGTATGTATGTGGATCGCTCGGACTTTGTGAATGACTTTAATAATACGATTCTAAGAACCCTGCAGTTCCAACCATAGTGCAGATATGGCTAAAAATACTGGTAGCATAAGCACCATCAATCTGCGGATTTTGCTATACTAGTTGTAGATATGAAGTGGCAGGAGGTGGATTTAGGTGCTTTATCAGTAGCCGCGGCGTCACGTGATTTGCGGGCTCCGTTGGTTCGTCTCCGCCAGCTTTCTTTTGAGCTATCAGACGCCAAAGGTCAAAATCAAGTAGCATTAGATCAAATGCAACTAACTCTGGACGAAATGTTCAGACTAGTGGGTCAATTGGCGCAGGTAACTAAGCCGCTGAACAACGAATTAGAGCTTGAGCCAATTCAGTTAGACGGGCTAATTCAGGAAGTTAGTTGCAGCTTGAAACCACTGAGCCACAGTCTAAAGCGTGATTTTGTCTGCGAGTTGCCGACGCGTAAGCGACTGATTGCGGTAGGTAATTATCAGACGCTCAGTAGTATATTGACGCGCTTTATGTCGGACGCCTTGCACTACAATGTAGAGCAGCGACCAGTCGAGCTATCCGTTCAAGCTTCACGCGATGATCAGGTAAAGGTGGCGATTTGCGATTATGGCTCGGCATTTGACGATCGACGTGATCAAACGCTACTAGTCACTAGCAATTTAGTGGATAATTTAAATCCAATTCACACGCGTCCGCTAATGAGTAGTCTGAACCTGCTGTTAGCGAGTAAGCTAGCGCAGGCTATGCATGGTCATATTGAGCTGCACCGTCACCGAAAAGGTGGGGTGACTATCGAGACTTATTTGCCGCTGAGTCATCAGCTGAGTCTACTGGGGGTGCAGTGAATATCTTGATTCTAGAGGACGACCAGTGGTTTGCGGCTAGTCTTGGTCGAACGCTGGCGGTGCATGGCTATGATACTAAAATAGTCAACGACCCAGATAGAGTGTTTGAACTGCTAAACCAAGCAAAATACGGGGCGATTATTATGGATGTACATCTTGGGCGGTTTAATGCTATTACATTGTTAAATGAAATGGCAACTTATGACGACACGTTAGCTCTGTCAAAAATTATTTTATCGGCGTCGGGACACGATATTGCATTAGACGACGTACGACAGTTCGGTGTGATAGCAGTGCTAGATAAAGCGACATATCAGATGGATGACATTTTGAAGGCTCTTCCACAGAGCAAGCTAACGTCTACCGGTGTAGTAGGAAAATTGAAGAAGAGGGGTAACTAATGGCACAGAATCTCAAGACTAATGCCATCATTCTGCGACGCACCAATTATCGTGAAGCCGACCGTATTTTAACAGTCTTAACACCACATAATGGGCAGATTGCCGTCATCGCTAAGGGCGTCCGACGCGAACAATCGAGGCTGGCTGGTGGCATTGAGCTGTTTGCGGAATGCGAATTAAACTTAGTGCGGAGTAGTATGAATATTGATGGTATGTGGACGCTGACTGGCTCGCGCATTGTTAGTTTTTACGACCAAATCATGACCGATTACGACCGATTGCAGTTCGGTTATGAAGCAATAAAGAAAATTGCTGACCTTTCAAACGCCATCGATTCGCCTGAGCTATACCAGATTATACTGAACGTAATTCGGTTGTTGAATAATCAGACAATTGATTTGCGCTTGATTAAAGCTTGGTTTTATTTGCGCGTAGCACGTCTTAGCGGCAGTGAATTGAACCTATTTACTGATATTAGTGGCATGAAATTAGTAGAGGGTGCTAGTTATAACTTTGATTTGGCTAACAATGCCTTCGTTTACAGCGACCAAGGTCAATATCAATCGAATACAATTAAGCTGCTGCGATTGATGATGGCGAATGATGCGGCGCTACTGGCGCGTTTGCGCGGCTTAGACGATAAGGCTATTTCTGATGCGTTCTACCTTTCGCAGGTAGCAGCAGGAAAATAGCAGATTTTGTGGTGTATAATAGGCATATGGAAGATATTATTTCGCTATGTAAGCGTCGAGGGTTTATATTTCAAGGTTCGGCTGTTTATGACGGACTGGCTGGAACGTGGGACTGGGGCCCACTAGGTGTTGAGCTGAAGCGTCGTGTCATGGATTTATGGTGGCAGTTCTGGGTTGACCGCCGTCCAGAAATTTACGGTGTAGACGCGGCTATAATCATGAATCCTAAGGTTTGGCAGGCTAGTGGCCACGTAGCCACGTTTGCTGACCCGTTGGTTGAGGACACCGTGAATCATCGTCGCTATCGCGCTGATCACCTGCTAAAGGATAAAGGTATAGAGGCGGAAGGTCTCACTAACGATGAAATCACGAAGCTAATCCGCGAGCATGACATCAAGTCGCCTGATGGCAATCCGCTATCTGACGTGCGTAGCTTTAACATGATGTTCAAGACTACGGTTGGTCCAGTCGACACGGCAGAAGCAGTAGCCTACCTGCGACCTGAGACTGCGCAGGGCATCTTTACTAATTATCGCAATGTGGTTGATACGCTGTATCCGAATTTGCCATTTGGTTTGGCGCAGCAGGGCAAGGCGTTCCGTAACGAGATAAGCCCGCGCGACTTTATTTTCCGCTCGCGCGAGTTCGAGCAAATGGAAATTGAATACTTTGTGAAGCCAGATCAGTGGGATAAGGAATTTACGATGCTGCTAGGTCTAATTCATGAGTTCCTAGAGCAAGTGATTGGCTTGCCGGCGGATAAGATTCATGAATATGAAGTACCAGAGAACGACCGTGCGCACTATAGCAAGCGCACAATTGACATCGAGTTTGACTATCCAATCGGTCGTGAAGAGCTGATGGGACTAGCATATCGTACAGATTTCGATTTGCAGAATATTCAACGTGTAGCAAAGAAATCTATGGAATATCGTCCTAAGGATGGTAGCGAGCCATTTGTACCGCACGTGATTGAGCCGTCATTCGGTGTTGAGCGATTGGTTATGGCGATCCTCTGCGCATTCTATCAGGCTGACGAGGTGGGTGGCAGCAAGCGCAACGTGTTGCGTCTACCACATCAGCTGGCGCCAATTATGATAACGGTGTCGCCATTACTAAAGAACAAACCAGAGTTAGTTAAGAAGGCACAGGAAGTCTATGCTATGCTAAACAATGCAATGCCGGGGCGGGTAAATTGGGACGATAGCGGCAATATTGGTAAGCGCTATCGCAAAGCCGATGAAATCGGTGTGCCGCACTGTGTGGTCATCGACTTTGATTCGTTGGAAAATGATGATGTTACTGTACGCGATCGCGACACCACAGAACAAAAGCGCGTGAAGACTGCGGAACTGGTTAAAGTTCTTGACTAAACGCTAGCGTTACCGTATAATAAGCTCATTATGAAAGGAAGTCGTCAGGAGTGTGTCGGCTCGCCCGACAAACAAACACCTCATAGCAGTATTAATGTGGCTGCTAGCCATAATGTGGCAGAAGATACTAACGAACGTGAACTAGGTGATAGCGACCAAGAGCTGAAGCAAGCGCTTGGTCGCTTTGTGATCCATGGCCCTGATCGCCATACGCTAGCTGATGAATCAAATAGGCCAATTGCTGATCGTCGTGCTAACGTGCTTTTTGGTGCATACAGCGACGCGCAGGGAAACCAGCAACAGCTGCGCGGAATTGTTGATACTTGGCATCAGGATGAACCTGCGCAAGGTGGTATTGGTGTAGGCAACTTTGCAAAAGCTGCGGCTGATCCACGCCAACTGAACCGACACCGCGTGTTCGACCGAGGCGAAATGAGCTTTGTTTCGCGCCTGGGTGCTACGGTAGTGCGAATTGCTGTGCAACGTTACGATTATTATAATCGCGAAGCTGCTATGAATGACGAAGAATATGATAAAAATGGCAACTTGACACCTGTCAAAGATAACATTACCATAACGCCGTTAGACCCAACCGCACCGCATTACATGGAGTATTTAAAGCGTTTTAGCGATGAAGATGAAAGATTGGCTAAAATTACAGCAGAAGACAAGAGAGAACGCGAGGCTATAGCGGAACAACGAGAAGCAGCACAACTAGCCGAAAAGGCATACAGGGATAATGCCGTTGACAACTTGTCGAATAGTAATAAAGCAGAGCCCGCGTCGAGCGACTATGCACTTACCTAAGGTTGCAAGTCTTGACATTATTTGCGTAAAGTGCTAATGTTAATATTGGCTTAAGATTTGAAATAAAAAAGGAGAATAAATGGCAAATTTAAAAATGCTAGAACAGATGAAACATGGCAAAGGCTTTATTGCAGCTCTCGACCAGAGCGGTGGTAGCACGCCCAAAGCACTAAGGGCTTATGGTATCGATGAGTTGCAATACCATAACGAAGATGAAATGTTTGATATGGTGCACCAGATGCGCGCCCGTATTATTACAAGCCCTGCGTTCACAAACGAACATATATTGGGTGCAATTTTGTTTGAAAAGACTATGCTAAGCCAGATTGATGGCAAATATACTGCTGAATATCTATGGCAGAACAAACATGTTGTACCGTTTTTGAAGGTTGATAGTGGTCTAGCTGAGCAGGCCGATGGCGTACAGCTGATGAAACCAATTCCAGAGTTAGCGAACCGTTTGGCTGAGGCCAATCAACATGGTGTATTTGGTACTAAAATGCGTAGTGTCATCCACGAACTAAACCACGATGGTATTAAGGCGATTATTGATCAACAGTTTGCGATAGCGAAGACGATTTGTGATGCCGGTCTAGTGCCGATTATCGAGCCAGAAGTAGACATTCATGCCGAGCAAAAGGATGAGATCGAGCATGCAATGAAGGTGGAAATTACTCGACATCTGGACAGCTGGGATGCAAATGATCTGGTTATGTTTAAATTTAGTATTCCTACTACACCTGATTTATACGCTGATCTATATAGCTACGACGCCGTGGTGCGAATTGTTGCATTATCGGGTGGCTATAGTGTTGACGAAGCTTGTGTAAAGCTAGCTCAGAACCACAATATGCCAGCTAGCTTTAGTCGTGCTTTGCTGCAAAACCTACGCGCCCAGCAGAGCGACGAAGAGTTTAACGAGACTTTGAAGCAGGCGATCGAGCAAATCTATCAGGCATCAGTTAATTAGATTCTCTCGCAGCACCTCCCTTCATAAAGGGAGGTGCTTATGATATTATTCGAACCCACCGGCTCGGCTAGCGTCGACCCACCTCCCTTTGCGAAAGGGAGGTGCTACACTACAAAAGAGGTACGACGTAGCAGCTGTTAAAATACCTCCCCTTCGCAAAGGAGGCAGAGCGTAGCACCTATTAAAAATACCTCCCTTTCACAAAGGGAGGTGGCACGACGTAGTCGTGACGGAGGGTTCGATATATAATACAACTATGGCAGAATTCAGAAATAAAAATAACGTAAAATTAGCGCGTGAACTACGAAGGAACATGACACTCGAGGAGAGATTGCTGTGGTACAAATACCTTAGGAGCTTACCAGTCCGATTCTGCCGTCAGAAGCCCATCGATAATTACATCGTGGACTTCTATTGCCCTAAGCTAAAATTGGTTATTGAGCTAGATGGTGGACAGCATTATGACGAAGGTGTAGGTCAAGCCAGCGATGTTGTTAGGACTAAAGCTTTAGAGAGTCATGGGTTAACCGTAATGCGTTTTACTAATACGGATATTAAGAAGAACTTTTCGGGTGTATGTTGCCAGATTGACGAGTTTATTCGAACCCACCGGCTCGGCTAGCGCCGACCCACCTCCCTTTGCGAAAGGGAGGTTTACAAAGCAGCATTCGAACCCACCGGCTCGGCTAGCGCCGACCCACCTCCCTTGTACTAGTTCACACACATTCTGGAATTTAGATAGCTAATTTGTAACCAAACAAAATAGCAGATTTCCGTTACAATATTTAGTGTTAACAATAATAGAGAAAGGAAATCTGCTATATGGCATTGTACATGAATTGCTTTAGTTTAGCCAGTGTATTGCCGGATTTAAACTACAGCCTGAAACATACATCTAATCTTAGAAGTCCGGAGACTGTACATTTTAGAATAAATTGTCTCGAGTTCTGGGCTAAACATGGATTAGCTGCAGCCATAGATTATTCCGGTGTATCTAAGTCCACACTTTACGTGTGGCGCAAGAGTCTTGACGACTCTAGGAAGCGCGACCGTATGGGTCGTGCTTCCTTATACGCACTCGATCCTAAGTCTACTAGACCTAGAAAGTGTAAATCGTCCCACTGGAATCCATTGGTAGTTAAGTATGTTAAAGATTTAATCCTAGAGCATCCAGAACTAGGTAAGCAGAAGGTCTACCAATTTCTAAAGCGTCATTTAGAGCGGCTACATCTAAGTCTACTGTTGGTTAGTGAATCTACGGTTGGTCGCATCATAAAATGGCTTAGAGAGATGGGTAGGTTGCCCAGTAAAGATAAGCTAACCTACCACGCTAGAACTGGTCGTATGTTCATTAGAAGAAAGAAGCGTATAAGGAAACAGCGTCGTGCAGACTTGCCGTTTAGAGTCAAATACCCAGGCGATTTAGTTCAGATCGATGGCGTAGAGGGTCATCATGACGGCAAACATTTCTACATAATTAATGCCATAGACTATGTAAGTGGTAAGGTAGCTTCACGGTTATTCTATGGCAAGAGTAGCGCCTCAACGGCGAATTTCTTAAGCGATCTACCTGGTCTACTAGACCTTAAGATAAAAGCTATTCAGACAGATAACGGCAGCGAACACGCTGCTAAATTCCATCAGAAGGCTGAAGCAATGGGTATTACCCATTGCTTCAATTACGTTAAGAAACCTATCTACAATGGCAAGGTGGAACGCTTCAATAGAACTTTGCAAGATGCATTGAAGTACGATCTAGACTTTCTATACGACGTTGCTTACGATCTAGACTCGGCGCAAGCTACATTGCAGCATTACATAGACTTCTACAACAATGACAGACCACATTCATCCATATCTCATCTAACTCCAACTGAGTATGTGCTACAATACTTTCAACGGAAGCCTACTTTCCAGAAAGTATTGAACTAATACACTCCCTTTGCGAAAGGGAGGTGTTTGCTATATAATAAGTCTAGCTTTTCGGGGCGTAGCGCAGATGGTAGCGCGCAGCGTTCGGGACGCTGAGGTCGCCCGTTCGAATCGGGTCGCCCCGACCAAGCTATTTGTCTAGGTTAAGCTTGAGTAAACCAATAAAACATGCTATATTAATACATGTATTTGCTTAACAATATGTGTCCGTAGCTCAGCTGGATAGAGCGTCAGTTTGCGGAACTGAAGGTCACACGTTCGAATCGTGCCGGACACACCATGAAATTATTAAACATCTAAATAGCCCTCCTATAGGAGGGCTATTTAGGTTGCAGTACATGAGCTCTTTAGTATTAAATTCAAGTTAGACCCCCTATAGGAGGGCTATTTAGGTTGCAGTACATGAGCTCTTTAGTATTAAGTTCAAGTTAGCCCTCCTACAGGAGGGCTATTTAGGTTGCGGTACAATACGGTTAGCTCACTAGGTAGCGATAGTGTTAGCTAGCGATAGTTAACTAAACCAATATACGCCGTCCTCGCGCCGGTTCACCAGGTAGCTACAGTGTTAGC
>CAKVAO010000007.1 GCA_934725355.1 uncultured Candidatus Saccharibacteria bacterium
TCTGCTAGTTGTTGCTGGCGAGCTTGCTCGGCCGCGGCTTCAGCTTGGCGCTGTTGTTCAGCGGCAATTTGAGCCTGGCGCTGCTGCTCAGCGGTAATTTGAGCCTGGCGCTGCTGCTCAGCGGCAATTTGTGCTTGGCGTTGTTGCTCAGCCTTCAATGCTGAGTCATCGCTAGCATCACCACCAGCACCGTTAGAGCTGTTTTCTTGTGAACTACTTTCAGCTGACCAACCTTGTTCATTTGGTCGATGTTGCTGACTACCGCTTATATCGCCATTAGGATTTGGCTTAGTGGAATTGCCATTGCCCGACGGCACTTCATCTGGTTTTGGTACATACTCAGAACCGTTACCGGCATTACCATCGGTATTGCCAGAATTTTCCTGCGCATTATTTGGTGGAGTAGATGGATTTTTATCACCGTTATTGTTCTTGCCAGGTTCATACTCTTGCGGTTTATTCTGCGCGGGTGGCGTTTGGTCGGTCTGATTATGATTGCCTGGATTAACATTAGTATCTTCCTCTGGCTTCTTATGCTCCAAAGTAGGAGTAGGTGTCGGGGTGGGTGTTGGTGTTGGCTCTTCTGGAGTCGGCGTTGGTGTTGGCTCTTCTGGGGTCGGGGTTGGTGTTGGTTCTTCTGGGGTCGGGGTTGGTGTTGGTTCTTCTGGGGTCGGGGTTGGCTCCTCGTATGTCGGATTACGACGCGGTGGTGTAATTTCTTGCACCGGCGGCTTTTCGCCAATCTTGATCGCATTACCACAGCGTGTATCCATATAGGTCGAATGACCTTCAGCCGAAGTGACCTTAACAATATTATGCAAAACACCCTCATCAACACGGTAAGACACCAGCGTAGTGTCAGTTACGTCGCCATTTTGACCACTGTAATTTAGACCATAATCGTATACTGCATACTTGCTAGTGTCAATGTCCACCAGCTCTACCTTACCGCCCTGGAATTGCTCGTGCATCATATTAATTAGTTGCGCTCGAGTTTCGTTATTACCCTTCAAGGCGTCAGCAAAACTATTCATGTCGCCGTTATAGCCCATACTCCGCAGCGTATCATCGTCGATGAAGCCCACAGCATACGAAACTAGCTGCTCCGGATTTGTCTCTACTGCGTGCCAGAAGTCGCTATTCCAAGTTTCAGCACTTGAGACATCAAAGCCCTTGCAGAATGCAGTATCATTAATCTTCAGATCCATATCTTCAAATTCATCATAGTTTACTGCCGGAACCGTACTAGCCGTATATGGCTCGAAGTTATCCTCAACCACGGAATCTATCGATTGCACTGCTTTACTTAATGCGTCACCACTCTTCACCGATGGCACACTGCCTCTATCCAGAGTATCACTAACAGCACTGTTACCATTACCATTGCCGCTAACATCCTGAATGTCTTCAGCTAGAGCTGTCTTGACGCCAAATAAGCCCGCAAAGCTCTTAGCAGCGTCATTAATATTCTCACGCATCTCTATTAGACTATCGTGCAGCGGTCCTTCATTAATTACCGTACCAATCGCTGCACCGGCTGTAGCACCCATTGCCACAGAGCCCAATGTCATCGCTAGCCGCATACGCTTCTGCTCATGCTCTTTTGAACGTTCATGTTCTTTTGCGCTAGCTTCATGACGATTTTTCAGCTCGTTTATCTTATGCGCTCGCTGCTCTAGCATAGATCGAATATCACTCTCTGACATTCCTGCTACCATATGCGCCTTATACCATTCATCAATGGATTGCATACCTTTGTTTAATTGTTTGTCGTGTTCTTTGGCCCATTCACTCTCTGTACGCCTAGCCTTCTCGTAACGCGCCTGAGCAAATTTCTTAATTGGCGGAATTGACATAAAGGCCTTGACGGCTCGACTAGAAACATTGGATATTGCTTTTTCATACCAGTGTTTATCCATATTTTGTCGCGCCTCAGTCTGCGCAGCCTTCATGTTAGCCACAGCCTTACCAATGCGAGTACCCACTGTCGCCATACCAGCCACTGCAGCCGCCACCGGGATAGTTAAGCCACCAGTCGCAATCGTTGCTACACCTGTTACTGCCGCGGTTGCCACTGTACCCATAGCCACGCGCGATGCCATATGGCGTCCGCCCCACCATTCAATGAACTTGCCCGAAACTTTTTGCATTTCTAGATTACGACGTGTTGGCGCGATAGAATTATTCCAGCTCTTAGTGTATTCAGCAACCGCCCTAGCTCTATCTACATCAGATAACTCGCCCTTCTCAGCCTTTAGCTTAGCACCATAATCGCTAGCTAGTTTTTCGCGCAGCTCAGCATATTTTATATAAGCCGCTTGATACCTTTCTTGACTGGACTTAGTTAATAGCAAGCCACCCGTCTTGTTCTCTAGCTGTGCCACCTCATTACGCGCTAAAATAACTTCTTTTAGCGTCGCAGGGTCAACTTTATCGCCAAACTGACTCAGACCTTGTTCAAATGCATTTTTGAATTCTTTCTTATTCGACAAGATTGAGTAGCTCCACTTCACTTCCTCTGGAATTACTTCCTTTGACTTCTCGCTTTCTCGGTTTACTTCATTCTCACCGCGCGCCTTGCCGCCAAACAGCTTCTTAACGTTTATCTTTTGTGTTTTATCAAATGGATTGACTACCGTACTTTCATTAGGTTCGGATATCGGTTTAGCATTAGCCCCATGCAGTTCGTTCGGCACTAGAATATAGTCTGACTTATGTTGCCTCGGCATAGCAAACGTTGATACTCGCGCGCCCGCTTTAGCTTTCTCGTTTTCGGCAACCGGCTTAACATCCGAGATTACCCATTCAACAGCCTCGCGCATTCTAACATTAGGGTCATCTGAATGGCCAATATATTCAGACAATTGTTTTAATTGCGGTACAGTAAGATTAAGCAGCTTTGCTATGTCTTCAACTTCATAGTTCTTCTCTTTTTCTACATTGTCTATACGATGATTCGTTTGATCTATACGATCATTCATTTGGTCTATCTCGCCACCAATATAGCCTACAACCTGCTCTACATCACTAAGCCTAGTGCTTGATTCTTGTCCGGCTTCCTTATTCGAGTCTATTTCTCTACTATTTAGCCGATTTTTGTCTACCATTTATTACTCCCCTTATTACTTATCTTAAATAATAGCATAAGCTGCAATAGCCAATCAAGACTAATGAACGCTAGACGACCAGTTCAAATCGTTTTCGTAAGGTGGTTCAATCTTTTTCTGCTGCTGTTCACTGATGATTAACCTGCGAAAGTCAACACCAGCATAAGCCTCGTATTCTCGCAAAGTACGTTCGCGACCAACATATCGCCTGCTCTTACCTTGCAACATATTGCGAATTGTACGGTAGCTTAGGTTAGTCATTTCGCGATAGGTCTTCTGCAGCCACGGAGTAATCTGCATATCATCCCAATACTTCGGAGTATCTCGGCGTCCATACATATGATAGATCGGTAAGTCACGCGGTACATAGAAGTTATAACCATGTGTATACAGCTGCACTGAACGCGCAATCTCGTCACCCATGAAACAGATGTCCTTAATATACGGCAATTTAAGAATAGAGCCCGCTGAAAATACAAAGCCACCACAAACAAACGCTGAACGACGCAGACGCCGAGCGTCTTTATCGGTGCGCTTTAACTCACGCGCCCTAAATACTGGTATATCCTTGTTAAAGAACTCACCTACGTACATTTGTGCAATATTGTCTGTTTTAGATAATCTCACTTGTCCTTTATTGTCATAGCTGTAGCTAGGAGGGTAGACCGATAACACCGCCTTTGGATCATTGCAGCTGCGCCACTGCTTAATCAGTAGATCATCCCAGCCTTTGTCAAAGTACATATGTGAATCAATCTGCAATGAAAATTCCTCACCACGGTAAAAAGTCTCACTAATATTGCGTGCTACCCCTGCGCCACGCGCCATAGACCAGTGGCATTCAGCCAAGCCAAAGCCACTTTCACCCCTAAATGGATCCAATATATGTAGAGTTCTTTTGTCGTATTGATGCATGATACCAAACGAAATATTCTCAGGGTGCGTCGCATTCATTAGACACGACACAATAGTTGGATATAACTCAGGATCGCGATATGCTGCAATCCACACAAAAATAGTATTTGCCCGCCCCGGATTAAACATAACTTTATTTTACCACACTAATTACATTGACCTGAATGTATTTTGGCGGCAGCCGAATATGCCGATGCACTCATGTGGTAGCGCGAGTCATTAGCTCGGTTAAGCGTCCGGTCATTGGCGTTTAAGTATAACACTGCATAAGCACTAGTAGCTGCCTCTGTATCAACGCCTGACCGCGCTATCACTGCCGGCGATGTTGTATTGCAACGACGATAAATCAAATAGTGTGCAACTTCGTGTCGCATAGCGTCGGCAAAGTAAACGTCTTGATATTCTTCCAACGGTCGCTGGTCGCTAATATACACTTTACTAGGTGAGCCCGTACAAAATGCACCCACCCACGACTGTTCTTGCTCACTAGTAATAGCACAAGCGCCCCGCATTTTAGCTAAGCCCCACACTTCAGTCAGACCAGCCGCATGAATAACTTGCATTGCCGAATCTTTGTATGTCCCGTCTGGGCCAACTTGATTAACAATCCTTTTAACATTATCTTCAATCTTATTGATATATGCCGAATTGGCTGACAGAGAGTCATTGATTCGGTCTATCATATTCTCTAAGCTATTGCGTATTTGTTTCATTTGATCCACGTCATCGCTATTTATCAATTGTTGCGCTTGACCAACAATGGTATTGAGCTTGCCAGCAAGGCTGACGCTGCCAGCGTTTATCAATTTTGTAGCCACAGCTTCAGCTGATTCGAGCGTCGATTTTAATGCGTCTTTAGCATCCTCTAGCTCTTTAGCCTTGTGCGAAGCCTTCGCCGCCTGCAGATCTTTGTCTAAGTTAGAATACGTCTGCTCGAGCTTGCTATAAGCTGTCGTTGCATTAGCTTTAGCCTTATTTAAAGCTTTCGCAGACTGATCAAAGCTACAATTGGTATTAGTATTACGAATCAGCTCCTTAGCACTAGAGACCTGTTTACTTAGCGTCTGCAACGTAGATTTATCTTGCACCTGGTCTTCAGTCAGACTGATTATATTATTCTGACTCGACATTAGCTGACGCAGTCTATCCTGCATTAGTTGCACATCATCCTGCATAGCCAAGCAATCAGCAGACAAACTTTTGCGCATACCATAGTCAATCGCAACGTATGCACATACGCCCACCACAGCAGTCAATAACACACCAATAATCGCAACGATTACATAACTAGCTCTAGGTATATGGCTAGCTCGCACCGGTGCAATGTACCGATAATTACAGCGACGTGAAGATTGGCTATTATCAGTCGAATTACTGCTATAAAATGGATTTTTAGGCTCGTTCATTTTTTGTATTCTATAGTTTATTTCTGATATCTAGCTTAGCACAAATTAGTTGTTCAGGCGACTATATTTTATACAACGACAATACATTAGCTGTCGTTTGCTGTGCCACAGTTTCAAACGACACACCTTTCATAACCGCCAAGAATTCTGCAATCTCACGAATGTGCGACGGTTGATTGGGCCGACCACGATAAGGCTTAGGCGCTAACCATGGTGCATCCGTTTCCAGGATAATTCTGTCTAGTGGCATCACCCGATAAGCCCTGTCTAGCTCTGGGTCCTTATTAAAGGTTACAATGCCATTTATTCCAATACTCAAACCACGCTCTAACACCTTTTCTAGGTTGGCGACCGTATCAGTAAAACTATGCACGGCACCACGCACTCTACCACTAAAATTATCCAGTAGCGGTATTAAATCAGCAAAAGCATCGCCTCCCTTGCCTGAACGTATATGCATTGAAACCGGCAAGTCTAAATCTACCGCTAATTGCAACTGTCTTTCCAAGGCAGCAATCTGCAAATCATGATTCGCAAAGTCATAGAAATAGTCTAGGCCAATTTCACCAACGCCTTTTACGATATCGCGATTAGACTGTATCTTGTTCTTGACAATCTGCTCAAAATCACGCGGTAGCTGCGCCGCCTCACTAGGGTGAACACCTAAGAAGGCATACAGGTCAACACCGTCACGCAAAGGATCATTAGCTCGCACATACTCAACAGCCGAGTTGAGATCAGTCATTTCGCCAGACATAGTTACGATTTTATTGACATCATTAGCAGCAGCATTAGCCAGTACTTCCTCGGCTGGTATCGTATAATCTACATCATGAATGTGACAATGGCTATCGATCAGCATCCGTGCCCTTTGTCTCTAGTCGCGGGAAAAGCACTGGTGTTTCGGTAGGAACATATTGGCCACCAAAAGCTTCTTGAATCTTCTCTGCTGTAGTTGGAATAAATGGCGCCAGATAACAAGCAACTCGATTTAAGTCATTAACTAAAGTCGAGAAAATTGCAGTCAATCTATCGGTCCGCACCGGCTCATCCTTCTTTGCCACCTGCCACGGCGCCGTCTGTTCGATGTATTGGTTCAACCCATGTACATAAGTCATTACACCGTCCAGGGCAGCCGCCAGATTTAATGCATCCATGCTCACGCGATAACTATTATCTACGCTCTCAGTAGTATCCTTTAGTTCGTCCGTCTCAGTTAAACTAGCTAGATCACCATCTAGATACTTACGCAACATAGCCGCCACTCGGTTAACCAAATTACCTAAATCGTTTGCTAGCTCACCGTTATACGCCATCTTGAATTTTTCCCAGGTAAAATCACCATCTTCCCAGGTTGGAATATGACGCAAGAAGTAGTAACGGAACGCATCCACGCCGTATTCATCAATCACCGCCAACGGGCTAACTACGTTGCCCAAGCTCTTACTCATTTTTGTACCGTTCACACCAATATGACCGTGCACCAATAGTCGCTTTGGTAATTCTAGCCCCAACGCCAGTAACATTGCCAGCCAGATAATCGCATGGAAGCGGATGATATCTTTGCCTACTACTTCAACATCAGCCGGCCAATAACCTTGGTAATTATCTGGATAGCCTAACGCGGTAATGTAATTAGACAGCGCGTCCACCCATACATACATTACTTGTGACTCGTCACCTGGTACCGGTATACCCCAAGTAAGCTTTGATTTTGGACGAGAAATTGAAACGTCCTTGGCGCCGTTCTTAATTAGCTCCAGTAACTCTTTACCGCGAAAGCTCGGCACTACTGCTGATTTAATAAAGTTGCGAATCTGGTCGGTAAACTGCGAGACCCTTAGATAATAATTTTCTTCACTTAGCTTCTCGTACGGGCGTTTGTGATCAGGGCAAACATAGTCGTTGTTATGAGCTTCGGTTTCAGTCACAAAAGCCTCGCATCCATCACAGTACCAGCCCTCGTATTTATCCTTATATATCACACCAGCATCAGCTAGCTTCTGCCAAATCTGTTGTACTCGCGCACAATGTGTTGGATCAGATGTGCGTACGTTTATAATGCTCTGCTTAGCCAAATCCTGCTCGGCTAATGGCAGGGTAATCTGTTCAATCGGCACGCCGAAAGCTAGGTTTAATGCACTGCGCATTTTCTGAAACTCTGGCTGCAAACTATCAACGAATTGTTGCGGCGTTTCATTATTAGCTTTAGCCTTCTGCTCAACCTTAGTGCCGTGTTCATCAGTACCAATCGACATCTTGGCATCTTCGCCTCGGCTCAAGTGATAGCGCAGAATCGTGTCGCCGTAAATATAGTCCATTGCCGTACCAATATGCGGTGCTGCATTAGCATACGGAATAGCAGTTGTAATATAGAACTTTGTCATGACACCATTATATCACCTCAGCCTACTCTGATAGATCGACGCCACGTTGTAGATCAGCATTATATCTTAATTATCGAGCAATCTTGACCAATCGTCAATAGAAAGCTCTTGTGCGCGCTTATTAGGATTAATACTGGCTTTATTTAACAGCCGTTCCGCATTTTCTTTAGTGGTGTGTAGTCCAACAGCCAGCGACGAGCGTAGCTTTTTGCGTTTCTCACTAAAGCCAGCTCGCACCATAGCAAAGAAGTGAGCCTGTTGGTCATATGGCACTAGCGGTACTTTACGGCGATGCATAATCACAACCTGCGAATCTACCTTTGGTGCTGGAATAAACATCTCCGCTGGTACTTTGATACCTAGCTCTACCGTTGCAAATACCTGCGCACTAATAGCGAGCAGCGACAGCTTGCCGGGTTTAGCGGCTAGGCGTTCTGCAACCTCCTTCTGCACCAATAGCACAACAGTCTGAGGTGAGTTTTCGGCGGTTAGTAGCTTTTCGATAATCTTGGATGTCAAATTATAGGGAATATTTGCAACCACCTTATAATCTCGTGGCAGTTGATTTAAATCATACTGCAAAAAATCTTGATTAATTACTTTAACATTTTCCGGCTCACGCTTTAGGCCATCGTATTCCAAATTCCACTTAGCAATATTCTGGAGCAACATGGGTGCTAGTCGACGATCAAACTCCACTGCTGTAACATGACCCGCCCGATCACACAATTTAGTAGTAAGTGTACCAAGACCTGGTCCAATCTCTAGTGCTTCATCATTCGGCGTGAGCTCAGCATAGTCGGCAATACGATGCAGTACTGCATCGTCAAATAGGAAGTTCTGTCCTAGAGATTTATCGGCTATTATATTTGATTGCATAGAAACCTTCTAATATGATTTATGAACTCGCCAGTAGTTATAGGCACCTTGGATGCTACCATAGCGCCCCTTGCAGTAACTATGGAACCACTTGAGCTGAGTTACTGGATTATCTTGCCAGTCACCACCCGCGGCAGACATCTTACTACCCGGCAAAGCCTGCGGCAGACCATATGCACCAGATGGGTTTGAAGCTTTGACGCGCCAACCAGACTCATGACTAATGATATAGTTTGTCGCATTCCAATCGCTTTGTGGAATACCTGCCATCGCCATCCAATCTTCATGCGACCCTGGTACTACTGCAACCTTTGTTCCTTTGATTTCAATCTGTTTTACTGGCTGTACAGTTACGACCTCAGAAATCTTATCCCGCGACATCTCAACACCATTCTGCATGTTTACCTGATAAATCACTGTTTTCTTACCCACTTGGCCAATCGTCTGCACTTCATGGTAGCCAGTATTCTTAGTATTATCCTCGCGTACTTCAGTTTCAAACGGAACGTCCTCGGTAGCTTCTATGGTTTGAACGCCATTACGCCAAATAGTAAAACTTGGCATACCCTCAGTAATCTTAGTGTTTAGATCAATACTAGCTGTATCGCTAGCCTGTAGATGAATACCTGCCTCGTCCAACATCTCACGCACCGTTGACTTCTGCGTCCTTAGCGTAATTGTTTGCCCATAGACGATAAAAGTCACTGGGGTTGCTCGTTGAATTGTCATCTGCTCGCCTGCTCCACCACTCGCAACAAAGTCTGTCACTAATTTGGTGCTAGTAGTATCATTTGATTTTAGGTCAGAGTCTGCCTTTGTCGCTACCTCGCCCTGATCAACCGCCGCAGTAACTACGCGCGAACTCGTAACACCATTATCAACCACTGTTACAGGACGTGCTCGATTAATTCTTACTACTGACATCGATTCCGCGATCTTCGAACTAGCCGCCGGGCTAACTGAATCGTACTTGCCTACTTTGATCTTTGCATCCTCTAATGCATCTTGTACCTTTTGACCTTTAGTAATTACGGTCTTCTCGTTGTCACCGTCGTAAATCGTTACAACTTTGCTATCAGCGGTGTACTTAGCAGAAGCAGCTTCGGCCATTGGGCTAAACGTCAATCCAGCTACTAATGCAGCGCTCAGTGTAGTCAGTATTAGATAAGAGAAACGATCTTTTATCATAATATTTCTACATTATACCATAGACTAAGCCAATTTGACCAAACGAGCGTATTCTAGATTCAACGAGCGCACACGTCCACCGAATTGCACTTTGGCGATGGTCTGGTCTACAGCCAGTACAGTTCCCACTCCAAACATATTGTGCTTAACACGATCACCTGGATGCAAGTCTTCATCGTCCATAACATAGCGCGGTTCATCATCATAGACAGTCTGCTCAGACTCTGGCTTCTGATAGCTAGAGCCCCATTGGCTAGTTCGCTTAAAGTCATCAAATCGACTACTACCATAACCACTTAGCCGCGACTCACCGCTCAGTGGCCCGCCATTAGCGTCTTCTAGGAATGGCGACGGTTCATTAAACTGATCCTTGCCATATAATCGCCGACACCGAGCATAAGTCATATATAGTTGCTCTTTCGCCCGCGTCATACCGACATAACAGAGGCGACGCGCTTCTTCTGTAGCCTTGTCGTCCGTCATATCTCGCTGGCTCGGGAACAGACCTTCTTCCATACCTACCATGAACACAACCGGAAATTCCAAGCCCTTGGCTGCATGTAATGTCATCAACGTAGCAGCATCATCATTGTTTACAGCATCTGCACCCGATATTAGAGCAACTTCTTCTAGAAACTCTGCTAAATCTGCATATTGTTGAGCGTCACCCACGAATTCGTCGATGTTTTCCAGTTTTGACTGCCCCTGTGGCGTGCCATCATCGACGTATTCGCGATAACCAAAGCGACCAATTATTTCGGTTAGTACCTTATCAGGGGTATCCTTGGTAGCCATCACTGCAATATCATTTAACGCATTGCCAAATTTCAGTAACTGATTGCGGGCACGCGTTGATAAATCTGTACACTGGTCAACACCCATAAGCGCCGACAAGACGTCCTTACCGGTTAATTCCTGCCAATTAATAAATTTATTAATCGAAACCTCACCTAAACCTCGTTTTGGTACATTGGCAATACGACGAAAGCTAATGCCGTCAAATGGCTGGTAGATCAAGTGCAAATAAGCCGTTAGATCCTTTATTTCTGCCCGGTCATAGAAGCGCAACCCACCAACAATCTTGTAAGGCAGCCCTAGCTGGCGAAATTTTTGTTCAATGACGCGCGACTGCGCATTAGTACGATATAGCACGGCGAAATCACTGTAATTATACGTACCACTCCTATGCTCTTGTTGGATTTGCAGACCGATCGTCTCTGCCTCGTTGAACTCATCGTAAGTTCCTAGTATTTCAACCGCCTCGCCATCACCTGACGCTGTCCATAATTTCTTATCAGTACGCTGAGAGTTTTTGACAATCACATTATGTGCTGCATTCAGAATATTGCCAGTTGAACGATAATTCTGTTCAAGCTTTACTACCTTCGCACCCTTAAAATCTTTCTCGAAATTCAAAATATTGGTAAAGTCAGCACCGCGCCAGCTATAAATCGACTGCCAGTCATCCCCTACCGCGCAGATATTTCGTTGTTTATTCAGTAGTAGCTTGAGGATCTGATACTGCGCACTGTTTGTATCCTGATACTCGTCAATCAGAATATACTTAAACTGCTGCTGCAGTTTACTGCGTATCTCAGGCACTGCCTGCAGTAAGTGCACAGTCTCTAATAGTAAATCATCAAAGTCAAGCGCCTTTTGTTGCTTGCGGCGATCCTCGTAACGCTTATAAACCTCGGCATAGGTCCATAGTCGCGGATTATCCGCCTTAGCCGCGTACTCATCTGGCATTAAGCAGTGATTCTTAGCATTACTAATCGCCGAGCTGATCGCTCGAGAACTATACTCTTTCTCGGTAATACCTAGATCTTTTAAGATTGATCTCACTAATGAAGTACGGTCAGATTCATCGTAGATCACAAAATTAGACGGTATGCCAATGTTTTCGCCGTAAAACCGCAAAATCCGTACGGCAATTGAGTGAAACGTACCCATCCAAGGCATAAAGGCGCGGGAATTTGCAACACCAATTAAGCCCGCCAGACGCTCGCGCATCTCGCCTGCTGCCTTATTAGTAAACGTCACCGCCAATATCTCACGCTCGTACGCCAGACGGTTAATCAAAATATAAGCAATCCGATGAGTTAACGTCTTTGTCTTGCCAGATCCTGCACCCGCAATTACTAACAGAGGACCCTCAGTAGTCTCAACAGCCTCACGCTGCTGTACATTTAAGCCCTTTAAAATCACTTCGTCATCAATCATACCTAAATATTCTACTATGTACTATGCTATACAAAGAAATTATTGAAGTACAGATAGACGCCCGCCACAGACACAACAACCAGCAGCAGGACAAAGAAAACAACCCAGCCCCAGCCACAATGTCCCTTTTCGGCAGCATATTCATCGTATGTAGGAATATTAGCCATAGCATAGCGCGACTCGTTCTCGCGCGCCTCGCGGTCAACATTAGCTCTTATATCTGCACTCTCTTCTATACGTGAATTGTCGACATTATCCAGCTTAGCCGACATATCGGGCGCAGCGGTAGGTCTTTCGACTATCTTTGCCTTTGCTTCGCGTCGTTCACGCATTTCACCGATAAAGTCTTCGATAAAATCATTATTACGTGCCTGGCTATCACCATGATCGCCATTGTTGCTCGCTACGTTATTGCGCGATTCATCATGCGGCGCATATTGTGAGCTAACTGGTGTACTTACCGGGGCAGCTGTTTTTTCGAAGCTTTGCATTCTATTCTGGCCAATCGGCTTTTTCTCAACCTTAACACCATCGATGAATGGCGAGACATACGGTTCATCATTGGCAGATTCAGATACAGACAAATCCAGCGCTGTCTCTTCAACAGGGCGCGGCTGTGTTAAGGCTCGACGACTATTAACATGCGGATAGTGAACGGCACGTCTTGCCACAGTCTTTTGCGACCGGCGCTCTAATTTTTGGCGCTCTTCACGGTCAGATTCTAGCTGCTCCGCAAGTTCAGCTGCCTCTCGTGCTTTTCTGATTGATTCTTCTAGCTTAGCTTTGTCTAGTTCTTTAGAATCGTGTGTAGGTCGATGATCAACCGTCATCTCTGCCTTACGCCGTTGCTCCTTGCCGCCACTATGTGTGGCCGCCCGTGCCCTACGTTCCTCGGCCATGCGACGACGAATTTCTTCTGCACGCTTTTCTCGACGCGCCATCACCTGGGCATGTAACTCAACCATACTAGGCTGCGCCGATGATTCTTTGCCTTTAGACTGCGTTGGAACAATATCCATCGAACGACGGTGAGTTGAGCTCTTAGCTTCGTTAGTATTAGATACACACACACTGTCTTCTCGTGCTGGCTTAATAGTACTAGCCTTAGCAGACGATGACTTAGTAGAGTCTTGGTTATCACCACTACTTGTAATGTCATCAATCATACGATCAAGCTCTTCGAAGTCTAAATCACCCATTAGCATTCTCCTTCTTAGAAACAGCCGCAGCAGCCTCTACCATAGCCGCAAATTCTGGTGCAATTAAGCTAGCATGACCGACTAGTAAGCCATCCACGCTATCAATCGACAATATTTCTGTCGCGTTTTGCGCATTGGCGCTACCGCCATACAGCACTGGAGTACAGTTAGCTGCATCTTTACCAAACATGCGTTCAACTTGCAGTCTAATTAAACTAGTTGCACTAGCAATATCATCTAGACTAGGTACATTGCCCGTACCAATTGACCATACAGGCTCGTAGGCAATAATAACACTATCTAATTCGTCCGAGCTTACGTTCATCAGCCCCGACGCAACCTGATCACATATGACATGCTGCATATCGCCATCATTACGTTCCATTTCAGTTTCACCAACGCACAATATTGGCGACAAGCCGTTGCGAATCGCCGCTTGCACCTTAAACCGAATGTCGCGATCATCTTCGTCAAAAATATGGCGGCGCTCGCTATGTCCAATTAGTACATACTGAGCCAATCCACGCAATTGCGACGCGCTAATCTCGCCTGTAAAAGCACCACTGTCACGCCAGTAGCAGTTCTGAGCGCCCAGTTTCATCTGACGGTGATTAATCTGCAATGACACAGGTTCCAGTGCCAAGAAACTTGGACAAATTACTGTTTCAACATTACGACGAATCGGTATAACCTGCGATAGCTTCGTCACAAATAACGACGCCTCATGCACGTTGAGATTCATCTTCCAGTTACCGATAATGTATTTTTTTATACCCCTCATAACTAATCCTATTTTAGCACAAGCATCATAACGCCACCAAATTACATTAACGTGGCAATAATGCTGCAATCCCCGGTAAGGTATCGCCCGCCATTAGTTCTAGGCTGGCACCGCCACCAGTTGAAACATGTGTAAAGCTGCCGCCCTTTAGAACATCCCAGTTTCGCACAAAATCAGCCGTATCGCCACCGCCAATTACGCTAACGATGTTCGAGTTTTGCGCCAGCACCATCGCTAATCGTGCTGAACCATGGCTAAACTGTTCATATTCCGCCATACCTAACGTACCATTCCAAATCACCGTACCGCTTTGTTTAACTACTTGATCAATATCAGAAATAGTCTGTTCGCCAATATCGTAGATTACATTATCGCCATGCACATCACCTAAACCGACCTCTGAACGGCTCGATGTTACCTGACCGTCGGCCGCAATTGCTACATCGCGTGGCAGAATGAAATGCTGATTAAAGGAGTCCCCGTACTTCTGATGCGCTAGATCCAGAATATCCGCAACAACATCGTCTACACCGGCCTCAACTAAACTATTCGCAACATCATAACCCTGATGTTTCAGAAAATTGTTAGCTAGCGCACCACCGACAATTACATTATCCGAGATCTGAATAAACTTCTTAACTAGTGGGATTTTGTCGCTAATTTTTGCTCCGCCAATCACTGCTGTCAACGGGCGGTTCGGATTGTCGGTTGCTGATTTAATTTCTATATATTCTTTTTCCAGCAATAAACCTGCATAACTAGGCAATACTTTAGTAATTGCATCAGTCGAGGCATGTGGACGGTGCACTACACCAAAACCATCTTGTACGAACAGCTCAGCACATGCACTTCGCGTCAATTCATTAGCAAAGTCGGGGTCATCAGCTTTTTCCTCTGGATGAAAACGCAAATTCTCTAGTAGCACAACATCACCAGGTTGCATTTTTTCGGTTACATCTAGTACATCCGCACCAATGCAATCATGCACAAAGCGCACATTACGGCCTAGCCGATCGCTAAGAGCCACAGCTACTGGCGCCAAACTGTATTTAACGTCAGCTGACGATTTCGGGCGTCCTAAATGAGCAATGATGACAATCTTTGCCCCGTGCTCGATAAGGTAATGCAGAGTCGGTAACGACGCCGTAATACGGTAGTCATCGGCGATACGTCCATCTTCCGTTAGCGGCACATTATAATCGGCGCGCATCAGTATCTGCTTACCATCAAGGTCGACATCTTGAATAGTTTTGTATGGAAAGATTACAGATTGATTATTCATAGTTCAATTACCGCGAAATTACCTTCATGTTATAGCCGTCATTATCGGTATGTGATACATATACAACCGTGTAATCACCACCAAAGAAATTATGCTCGCCCAGCTCGTGTAGTTTTTCTTCACCGCGGCCCGGCTCAACTACAAAGCTGCGCGTAAACGACAATAAGCTTGCTCGATTAGCTAGTCGTTCAGTCGGCAACATTGCAATATTAACAAAGTTAGCCTTCTGATTAGCCAATGCACGCGCCAATGACATATCACTATCCTCGGTTACGATAGCTTTAGCACGGACACCTTGAGCCATTTCAACTGCTGATTTTGCTACTGCTTCAATCTCTGGATTAAACGAATGCCGTTCATATGGCGTATAGAATTCTGGATGCGCCTGTGTATAGCGAGAGGTTGTATCCATTACCGTTACCGCTTCAACCGGATATTTACCAGCTGCAGACTCATCAGACAGCATAGTCACATCAGCACCTAGCATAGCTGCCGTTGCCACATCATTAACCTCGGCACGAGTTGGTTCGGGCTGCTCAACCATTGAGCCCAGCATCTGCGTTGCTACTATGCAAAGCTTGTTATACTTCTGGCATAACTGCAGAATTTGACGCTCGACCACTGGTACAATTTCATAACCTGCTTCAACAGCCAAATCGCCACGCGCTACCATCATGCCATCGGCCTCGCGCACAATACCTTCAAGGTTAGCCGGATCAGCACCTGCCCTAGTCTCTAGCTTTACAATCACAGGGCGATCGCTACCCTTCGATTTAATAATATCCTTCAGCTTACGCACATCATCAGCGTGATGAATGAAGGAAATAGCCGTGTAATCAATGTCCTGAGTTAGACCCCACTCGAGATCCGCCATGTCCTTCTCGGTTAGTACCGGCGCCTTACCACCCTTCATGTCAGGTAAATTAATTGCCTTACGTGACATAATATAGCCTGAGTTCATCGCCTTAACCCAAACTGTTTTACCTTCGATTGACTGCACAACTGCGCGGATCTTACCATCAAACAGAAAGATATTATCACCAACTTCACACTTATCACTCAAATCATATTGCGACGGCAGATTATTACCGCCATCATGCTCGATTCCATAAGTTAGACCATAGGTCTCGCCCTCATGTATATCAAAACGAGCGTTGTCCTTTAGTATGCCAAAGCGAATCTTTGGACCCTGCAAGTCCTGAACAATTGCAATATGACGACCCAAACGATGACTAATTTCGCGAATATTATTAATTTGCATTAGACGCTGCGCTTCATCGCCGTGACTAAAGTTTAGCCGACAAGCATTTACGCCGCAACGAATAATTTTTTCTAAAACAGCCTTGTCATCCACTGATGGACCAAGGGTAGCCAGAATTTTTGTACGCTTAATTGTATCAATATGTGCCATTTTTTCCTTTCTGTTTGTTTTATTGGATTAGCTGTTAGCTACATTATAACACAACCACCTTAAATCGACTGCTAAATTTTCTGCAGACGATGCAGGACAGCCTTGACTTTTGCTACCACCTCACGAGGAGTCGAATTAGCTTTCACAATATAGTCATCAATATCCCATTTAGCTAATTGAGCAGGTGCGCTAGCATCATCCAAATTAGTTAGCACTACCACGGGTGTTGCTGCTGCGGTTGGGATATTACGAATACCACTTAATACTGCAGAACCCTCGATGTCCGGCAAAGTTATATCCAATAATATTAAATCTGGATGAGTTTCCTCAACCATTTTAATACCGTCCATACCGGTACCAGCCACATTAACCTCAAAATTCTCTGCCTCAAATTTCATTCGATACATCTGTGAAATCAGCTGGTCATCTTCAATAATCGAGATACTAATCATGTTCATATTTTACCATATACTACAATGCAAATAACCCCGCAATAATTATCGCCAGAATTATAAGCACAATTAAGCCATTACGAATGGCGGTCTTGTGCTCAAATACCCACTGACCAAAATTTGATCGTACTTTAGCATTAACCTTGCGTACACGCACAATGTCATCACGCGATTTAGCGTTGATGCCACTATATTTCTTATTTCGTTTCTTCTGCTTCTTGCTCATATTAATATTATATATTATAATACCTATTGTTGGTTAGATGGTCTCGTCGTCTAAAGGTTAGGACATCAGGTTTTCATCCTGACAATTCGGGTTCGATTCCCGGCGAGATCACCAGAAATTATTAAACAGCCCGTTTTGGCGGGCTGTTTTGATTATGCATAATTATTCTAGCGTACTCGTCTAACTAGGATAGCTCGCTTGAATAACGTTATCTAGTAGCGCAGCGATAGTCAGCGGACCAACACCACCCTTAACTGGCGTCAAGCTTAAATCAGACCGTTCGCACACAGCCGGATCAAGGTCACCGACCACTTCGCCACTATCAGTCGCTGTGCCAGCATCAACCACAACAGCTTTTTGCTTTAGCATATTTGACTTAATTAGCCGCGGAACACCAGTAGCTGTTACAACCACATCGTAGTTTGGTAGCTCACTTGTTAATCGATCAGCAGAATTAATATCGTACGTCGTAATATCTAACCCTGAATTACGCCACATCTTAGCTAGTGGTGCACCCACTAAACGCCCTTGTCCAACAATAGCTAGCTTCTTGCCGTTAAGTAGCACATTGTACCCTGCTAGCAGCCAATTAATTGCCGTAGGTGTCGCAGCACCCCATTTAGCATTAGCCCCCAAACCGTCCACATCCTTTTCGGGTGCAATCAGATTAACTAGCTCATCAGTTTGTCCAGGGTCAGCTAGCGGCAGCTGAACAATAATACCCGTTACCAGAGCATCGTTGTTAAGCCGCTTAATTAAGCCAGCCGCCTCAGATTGATCAATCTGATAAATTTCTGTCTCTATCTTGATGTCCGCCGCATAATTACACTTTAATCGCACATATAAATCTATCACCGGGTTGCTAATCGTCTGAATAATTGCCAATTTTGGCTGCACTTTAAAATGCTGGATCAATCCCCGCACTTGGTGTGCTTGTCGTTCCTTGATAAACCCCATTAGCTCTCGGCCATTTAAAATTCTCGACATAGTATTACTCTTCGCTTTGCTTTATGTACACCTCAATATCATCATTAGTCATCGGCTGCTGAATGGTATCATCAATCGTATAACCCTTCTTCTTCAGCTCCTTTAGAATTCCATAGTTATCTTTGACTATCGCAGGGCGACTATTAATCATCCCTTCAACCGTCATCATATAGACACAGTTCGGATCGCCCCGCCACCCTTCGGTAGATTCAACGGTCGAGCGTAGCTTGGTCATTTGCTCTTGGTCGCCCGTCAAGGCTTTATTGTACATCTTTACTGTTGCCGCAGTACATTTGCCGTGATGGGCATTATATTCGTTCTTTGCTCGCATCCTCGCCAAAATCATACCAATCACTACACCAATGATTGCCAATATCAGCGCTGCGCAGATTATCCGAGGGAGCCACTCCTTAAACTTTCGTTTTATATATCTAGATCGGCGCTGACGCAATGTCATATCAACGTCATCTGTGAGGTAATAACGAGCATTAGTCTTGTCGACTTTATTGTCTACATAGTATTTTTGCGCACGGCGAAGTAGGCGCTGTGCATCATGTTTGCTATTCTTGTCAGATTCAGTTGAAACCGTGCGGTTGATTTGATCGCCAACCGACTCATTTAACTCTTTTATTTGACGTTCATGCGCACGTTGCTCTTCTACTAGCTGCTCTGCCTTAGCCTTGCCCGTTAGCTCTTCCATTATGCTCATGCTAGCATATATTATCACTGGCCGTCAAACTAAGTCGCACATAAATCACAACCGTGGCGGTAACGTTCTTTCAGACACAGTACTATAAGTCTTTATATCTTTGTTTAGATGAGCTTTCGACTGAACCAAGAATGAATTAGGCGTTAATTCTACAATCTCCGACGGAGCCGCCGTCGAATCACTGTTCCACAGTTGCCCACTCACCACCGTGCCACCTGAGCCAAAAGTACGATATAGAACAGGCGAGCCTCTAGATATAATCGAGCCCCTAATATGTAGCTGCTTCTGGCTACAATCACCCCTAGCACTCAAATGCGGATTTCCAGACCCCTTAGCATAACTACTAGATTCGCCGTCGTTACAAGTATTAATCGCCCCTGATACACCATTATCTGCAATATAAATACCGTCCACATTGGCTACACTGGGGTCGATATATATACTTCCTTTTTTATCGGTACTATTGCCCACTACGTTGGTCGCGTATACGATTACACTAGGTATATCGCCAAGGCTATTAAACCTTGCGTTTACGGCGCCGCCGTATTCTATCGATGACTTAATATTAACGTTACCATTGACATATATCACCACGTGCAATCCGGCTGGCACACCCCTAGTAGCTTTAAGTGTCAAAGTACCACCTTCAGGTTTGTCACTATAGTAATAATACGCTACTTCCTTATTACCACCGACTAACGACAAATCCAATTCCGCATCATTTTTATGAATGAACGAACCATCAGATATATTTAACCTAGGTACGGATATTCCGTGTGTATTTGCATTAAAGTTCCCTAGATTATCGGCGTTGCAATTAGATAAGTTCAGCGTATTAGCATAGGACAATCGGCAACCTAATAGGCGGTTTGAACTAGTCGTCATGGTATATCCAGCTGAGCCAAAATTTCTAATTTCACCATTATTAGATAGCAAGCCGTACTGCGCGAACGATCCGCGATTAGTGTTATATAGAGCATTATCATTAGCAGAATATGGGAGATTAAAACCTAACGCTACCGAGGAAACGCCACCATGCCGGTGTTGCATCATATTAATTTCGTAATAGCTCGGCTGGCTGCTAGTTGCCACCACAGCACCTTGGCTATCTCCCGTCGACCGTCCCTGCGTATCATAACCACCACCCGCCAATTGCAATCTTCCACCGCTAGAGCTATTGGTCAATATATTTGCTCTGTTATACGATAATCTAGGATCTTTATTACCTATGTAGCCTATCCTTTTAATCTGTTTGTTGGAGGTTATTATAGTCTCTTCATACGTACCGCCAGGGTTACTGGGAGCAGCTCCACTCATGACTTCAGAGTCAGTGAAAGCCATCTCCCAATTCTTTAAATAATTATCGCCAGTGCTAGCTATCGCTTGAACATTATTAAAGATAAGCCTCACCCCTCTCTCGCCCGTATCACCTCTGACATAATTAATTGACGGAAATGCAATTGACCCAGGCAGTCGATAATCGTCCATCATAAATTTCCTATAGGAATTATTTTGTTCTTTAGTAACTACTCTATCTATATTTAGACCATTAACAACCACGGTTAGCCTTGCCAAAATATACCCACCAGGCATCTCAAAGGCCACCCATCCGCCATCACCTTTGGCGTAAGCCTTAAAGTCAAAATTTCTACCCCAATCGACCCAACAAAATGTAGTCGCGGCAGGTCCTGTTGCGCCTTCACCCGACTTTTTACACTGAAGCACTTTCGTGCCTTCGGGCAACAACGATGGATTTGATTCTGTCGATACATCCTCCGAGCCATAATCAGAACCCCCAAAGCCGTCATCTGCGTACGAATCACCTCCCCTGACATGTATTTGAGGATGCTTTGCAACCTCCGCACACTTGACAGGCGACGATAGTACCGATGGTGTGTATTGCTGTCCATTCTCGTCACCATATGCACTCCATCGATCAATAGCTAGATAGCTACATATTCGGTCTCCCGGCTTAACCGACCAATAGTTGCGCGCATTCACCTTGTCTGTTGCAACCGTCTCCTTTGCGCCTACCTCTATTTGATGAAATAGCCCAAAGGTCTTGTCGTTGCTCCCTGATCGGCAACGACCAGCATCAATAAACGACCCTAGTCCACGTTGCCAGCATTGTACATCATACCAGCTATTATAGACCTTAGGGCCATTCAGTATGTTTGATAATACATCTGCACTGCCCTTCATAATGAAGGTATATGCCCTATAATTAAAATCTTGCGATTTTGTCGGGCCTTTATTGTTGGCAACCTTATACGTGAACGCCACACTCCCACCAGGCAAAACTGTACTCTTATCAGACTCAACTATCGGTGTTAAGCCTTCAGATTTAACATCTGTACCATTCGCACACGTGTTACTCATCACACAGTTATCCGTACGCCGTACATTAGCACAGTTCCCCTTGTTATCAGTAGTGCATCTAGGGTAATAATATGGCGCATTAACACAGGCTGCTGTGGATGAAGCTGGACCTAGATATTTCCCATTACGATACCCCGACTGACTAGCGCTCAGTCGTTCACACAATTCATTGCCCACATCATCCTGTGTTATCTTGTATACTTTATTATTAACACCTTTAGAGCCTTTTTGAATCGTTCGAAATACTTTATCTACATATGGACTATTATTAGTCGGCCATTGCCCACTATTCCACACCGCCACCTGCGCCTCAGTATAATCACACGATCGGTATTTATGCCCAACTGTAAAATTAACCTTGGTGCTTGTTGCCGTTGGACCGTTTTGACTCGCTTCATGCAACCACTCCGCATATTGACCAGGCAATGCCCACTTTTTATCACTTGTAAAATCGCCCTTCATATCAGCAGTCTTACCTAAGCGAGATTTAGAGGTTAAGTTAGTACTCCAACCATAGCTAATGTTGACGCAAACCGCCTCGCTAGTTTTCTTGTTGTTATTGTTGACACTGGTTATTGATGATCGAGTAGCCGAACATAATCGCTTATTCACATCTGTAGGTCCGACTTTTATCGTCTTAGTACCAACCTTCGTCCATCCACCTGCTGGCCTTCCAGCCTGCCAGCTGTCTAGATTAGTAACGCCCTGCCAACCATCAGTATTAACAGCGCTGAAATTCGCAATATTCGTCAACACGTCTGGACCATTCTGCCTTGCGTAATACGTAAATGTAACACTGTCTCCTGGTCCTGCTGATTGCTTATCAACCTCAGCCTTAACGTCTATATCCCACTGTGTAGGTATGGTCACGCCAAAACCAACGTTATCTAGCAAGTTACCCGACCGACCAGTGTTACCGTTGTTAGATGCCCGAAATGTAAAGCGTATTATCTTATACTCATTTAGCGAACCTGGTACAGAGTAGTTGCCAACATAAGTCTCCCATGGGGCTATGCGATTGCCCGACTTGGATGTCTTAATAGTGGTCATTCTAGCACCAATTTTATCGCCACTGCCGTTATTAGTTTTACGGGTAGCAATCTGAACTCGCTCATTACCTGGCTCGCCAATGATCACCTGAATCTCATCGCCACCCGTATAATCACCACCGCGTGGAGCATGGTCGATCTGCCAAACTAGAGTTGTTCCACCTCTTGCGCAAATATCCTGATAGATAGCATACTGGTCACTCTCGGCGACTATTTCAGCATACCGTTGACCGTCATCTTTCTTTTGCTGCATCTCAACCATATTAGCCGGAAAGCCCTTCATTGCTGGCTGGGTCGAATCCCAGCCAAATATGTTCGAATTGAAATTCGCAATATGCTCGCCGTTTCTATGGCTATCATCATACTGCATGCCGTTTTGCGCCTTTACGTACGACCACCATGACTCACCATGTGCTATCTGTTCATGGAATACTATATTACCCGGATACGAAAAATCACCATTAACAATCTCTGTGCGCTTGCCATCACAACTGGACAACGCGTAGCTTGGGCTGGACAGCAGCGAGCTTATAGCTATACTAAGCGCAAACATAACTAACACGGGCACTACGTGTACCATGCTAGCAAATAAGCGCCTACCCCTTCGCATAAATATTTCTAAATAAATTCTTGGTACGCCCAGCAGGGTTCGAACCTGCGACCCCTTGGTTCGAAGCCAAGTACTCTAATCCGCTGAGCTATGGGCGCACATATATAACTGTGGTACACCTGCATAACATCACGTTGGAACGACATCATGTCAGAAATTAAGCGTATCTCATTACTTATAAGAGATTACAATCTGTTAAATGCTATGCAATACGCTTCCTAACAAGAGTAGAACTACTAAGTTAGTAGTCATCCATATTTAATGATATGTAGGTACAGCACAATTATATCATCTCTCATAGACCAACTGTCAAATATTAATCAGTACGTCGTATTTTATAGTACAACCATAAGAGCTTTGTTATAATAACCTTGTCTAAGTCGTTAATAAACCAAGGTAAGGTCATCATGGAATATAAGAACCAACATGGCAGTAATTCTGCTGTAACTAGCAATAATTCAAGCAATCATAACGTTGTAGCTGAAATTAAGAACGAATACACTCAGTGCAAGCGTCAATTAGCTAAATATCAGAACTCAACTACAGCAGCTTGCGTTGTCGTTGCAATATTAACAGCTCCTTTGGCTCTAACAATATTATCTACAGCTAGCACTGGTAAGAACTTTGAGCTGCTCTCAATCGCAGTAGGCATTCTCTTAATAGCAATCTCTCTATCAGTCGTTGCCATTATTAGGGTATACAAGCATAATAAACTATCTAAGCAGGAGTGGCGGTTACGCCAAGAATACTCAGCGTTAAAATCTCTTGTTGGCAAAGACAAGGTATTGGATGTCAACTCGATTAGCCGAGATGAAATTGACTTGCTCAACACTTCAGGCGAATTACAACGTGATAACAGCAAAGATGATAGCACTATGCCACTAGGTCGCGCCATACTAGTATTTATCCTGGGTGTTTTGTTATTTGCTACCGCCAAATGGCTATTATTTTCTAAGCCAAAGCCAGACATGACACCATCTACAACTAATGGCAATACAACCATTACACAGCCTACAACTACGCCACAGCAGACCACCACAACACAGCCAACTTATACTCAGCCGCAATCAATACATTGCTCATCCCAGACAGTCGGAAGCTCTACATACACAAATTGCTACTAACGACAACCAGCTTGCATAGATGATATAATATTCTCGTCTAAGTCATTAATATACAAGGAACGCTCAAGGTAACAGTGCAAAATATTGCACAGTAAAGCCTATAGAAACGGCACTGTGCAATACCCATGAGGGCTTTACGCTTGAGTGTGTATTAATGGCTTAGACACCAATGCACGGTGTCGTTTTTATTTTTTATACACACCATATACAAGATAAGAGGTACAGATGAAAAGCCACATCAGCAACAGTCGCCAGCAGCAAGACAACAACTTCCTTGGATTACGGCACCAATCCAAAACAGATAGAACCAAGGAGCTATTTATTAGGATAACTAAAATTGCCATCGTAATTATTGTTCTAGCCACTGGCATTGTCTTTGGTCTGAGTAAATTGCAGAAAGACAAGCCTCAAGCCACCACTCCACACTACGACGCCAACATTACACAAGAGCCATCAAATAGCAACCAGAAAACAGAGAATGATAGCAAGCCAAATACAGGTAGTTCAACGAAATACAATCCAAGCAGCGACGAAGGTATACAAAGCCAACGGCAGACCCGTAACTCAACCACAACCAATAACACTGTCACAACTAATAGCAGTACTACAACACAGACAGACAGTTACGACCCTAGCAAATGTCAATCATATTTAGATACCTCTAATAATCTTAAGTCCGTTGCCGACACTAAGTATGGCGAGCTCCAAAACATGATGAGTAGTCGATTAGATTATGGCACCATCTACGAGAATAACGGACGCAATGCAGCAATAGCAGACCAAGCATACAAGCTACAAGAAGCCAAGATAAACGCCAAGCAGAAAGAATGGGAAGATAGTTTATCAGCTCACAACAAAGCCTACGAGAAGTACCAATCCTGCATGGCTAGCCTATAAATATCATTCACTATTTACAGTAGTAGCTTGACTACCAAGCAAGTCAAAATGTGCCATAGCTTACAGCAGTAATTTAGCTACAAAGCAAGTTAAAAATACTTGGAGTTATTGCCCAGAATTACCGCTTGTTTTATCATGTTGTTTAGAGCAACGAACAACAGACATACTGATTTAAAAACAGACAGGGATGTATTTTTAGATTACATCGCCAATAGCCCAGAGTTTATCGAGATAAAGAATAAGATACCAAATGATGTATTCATGGTGCTAGATAGACTAATGGGTAGGATACAAGACCCCCGACGGCACTACTGGCAAAGAGCTATTTGCTAGAGCCAACGAAATAAGTCAGAAGCTCAAGGTTAAGCCATCCGTTGCACTTGACCTACTGCTAGGCAATTATGGGTTGCATAAAACGCCAAAGATTAGGTTTTGCCAACACGATCAAAGCACTACCAGCCATGATAGCGACGAGCCACAAATAAATAGCTATCAGGACACACTAGACGCCGCAGGAGGCATTGTGGGCGACAAAACGATAGATTTACTCATCTAAGCCGCAAAGGGCTGATTTTATCCACCTAGAGATATACGCTAATATTACCAAACAAGACATCAACAATATCTGGTCATACATAAAGGAGCTGCAAAAAGACTATTTAGTTGGCAACACTCGCGCCGACAAGTCGCAATATCCAGAACTAGTCTATTGCATTTATCGCCAGAGAGTATTAGCCAATCGTAAACTTACAGATATATTCGATGACTACTTGCAGGACAAATTAGATGGCTATCATCATGTATCTAAAGTAATAGATTACTCTGATTTTAGGAAATATTACGCAAATATTGTAAAGGGGATATTAATGGGCAATTAGCCTCCCCTGCTATTGCGACGCTCTTGTCGATAAGATGAGAGCATGAACAGCGGTATACAGGCTATCGATAAGAACAAAGAGCAGGTTCAACCTGTAACCGTTAAGCGTGCAAGGGTTATACTAGGTAATAAATACAATTATGTGCCAGATGATGTAATAGTTGATATGATATGTAGCTTACAGTGGCTAGCTAACAGCATGATTAGAAATGAAGTTCCAAAAAATCAATCAGGCATAGTACTATATATGCATGAGCGATTATATAAAAAGATATGCACTAGGCTATTTAAGAGTATCCACCAAAGTTCAAGCGGATGGAATATCACTAACCAACCAGAAAAAGCAAATTCAAAACTTTGCGCACAATAATAACGTAGAGATTATAGGTTGATACAAAGACCCTGGCGTATCAGCCAAGACGGCCAACCAGCCAGGGTTAATGCAGATGTTACACGATGCCCAATCATATAAAGGCAAGGTAGACTATGTCATCGTTTACGATATGTCCAGAATGACACGCAACATGTCATCGTATTATTCTGCAATATTGCCGATATTAGATGGATGTGGCATTAAAGCGGTTGACACCAGACTACCACTAGAAGCCACACCTGAAGCCAATTTTAAGAGGGCTAAGCATGCTAACTGCTCAATACAACAACGAGAAGAAGTCGTCAGTAGTTAAGGATAATATGCGGGCAGCCGCCATGGACGGGCGATGGGTAACCACGCCGCTGCTTGACTTTAAGACTAAGAATGTAGATACAGATAGCCATTTAAGTAATAGCAAGCGAAAGACCTATAGTGTACTAATAGGAGACCACACAGACAACATATCGGATAGCGTAAGAACCCTACTCGAAGGATACTCACAAGGCGATGTTGCTGTTCGTGGCTTAACAGATATAACACAGAACATGGGCGTCAAAGGAAAGCAAGGCAAGATTATATCCTACAACACCGTCCGCAGCATTCTATCCAACGCAGCATACTGTGGCTACGCCTGTACAAAACTAACTGATTACACCATACACAAAGGAAAGTTTGACGGTTTGATTAGTAGAGATATGTACGAGAGAAATCAAAGACTACTAAACCAACAGGGTAGACATAGCAAAATATCGAAGTCACCCACTACAATAGCAAGAACTTTATAAAAAATGACAACTACCCGTTAAGGGGTGTAGTTAGGCGCCAAACTTGCGGTACACCATTGCGAAGCAAGCACCTACTAGTGGTTCTGGAATACCATCACCAAGATATAGTTGCAACACCAGGGGCATGGTTCGCTTGTTATTGATGAAGTGCACAATCTGTTTGTGGAGTTACTAGAAACTATAATCCCAGAAGCCGAAACACTAACCCTGTCCAAAACAATCGTAAAGGAAACTTTACGCAAAGAGCGCATGTCATAGACAAGAAAATTGTCGACCTAGAGGCGCAAATCTCAAAGATAGAGGATGGGGAAAATCTAGCGATAGCAAGTTTTTTGGACGATAAGCTACATCGGACGAAAAAGACAGCATGGTTAAAAAGTGCAATAGCGACTTGATTGTGCTACAGCTTGAGCTAGACGAGCTAAAGAGTAAATACTCTTCGTCCGAGGCTTCAATAGAGTACGTATGCAACTTTATGTCTATGCCTGCAAAGCTGTGGCGGGATGGTCAGTTTGGAACCAAAGTAGCTCTGGAAAAGGCAATATTCTCAGATGAGCTAACCTTTGATATAAAGTCGAGAAAATTTGGAACGGAGAATATTAGCCCGCTCTACTCTGTTATTCAAACAAAAAAGAGCCAAAATGGCTCTAATAATTCCGTCTGGTACACCCGATAGGATTCGAACCTACGACACCTGGTACCGGAAACCAGTGCTCTAATCCACTGAGCTACGGGTGCTTGGTTATATTATACTACATCGTTAGAATAACCGTCCCATCTCGTGCGCTTCACTAATATCGCCTAATTCTCACTATATTGTTGAGTAATTTTCTTAGATGGTCTAGTATAAAGCAAGGAGCTTGTATGGAAGAATCTAACGAAATAGTCAAATTGGTTAATCGGCGCTGGAACACATCGAGCGACAACGAACGCGATGCATTAATAAAGCTAATGACGACGTTTGAGTCGCCTGAGTGGTCTAAATATATGTTTAAGGCCGAGAAAAACGATATTATTGGTAGCGAGCAATTAATGCAGCACTATGACGACATAATGGATAGCTCAGCTCGTGGTATAGCCGATCACGATGGCACGATAAAAATCAATTTTGACAAGAATTACTACCAAGAAAAGCTGTCAGCTTTGACAGATTACATAGCAGTATACCTAGACGACACCAAGTAGCTACCACCCGTTACAGTGTTACGCCGAGATTATAGACCCATACATAATTACAATAGTGCAATACACTTGGAAAGCATTATTTAGAGATGTATAATTATTGCAAGAATTCAGGGGCTAGCGATTGGTCCAGCCATACATAGTAGTAGTTTAGTTGCCATCACCATTGGATGTGCCGTACATCAAGATTACTACGACTCGAAGAAGTGGTCTCAAAAGCCCTTTTTAATAACAAGAAAAAGGAGAATTGATGGCAGGTAAAGAAATTGCCGATGGATATTACAAAACAATAGTCGACAAAATGGCAAATCACACAGCCGACGAAGCAATAGCTTTAATTAACAGCGTAGGTGGATATATGAAGTCTCAGCTAAAGCCCAACCTCGGAAAAACGGCATTGGTTCAAATTATCTCAAATACCGATTCCCCCGAGTGGGAATTAGCCAAAGTGTGCAATCTATTGGGTATATCAGATATCGGCACAGACAAATATACATGGGATACTATGCCGGATTTAGATCAAAATAGCTAGAACTTCTGAGCCATCCTATTTGTCCAGTAGCTTGAATCACACACTATAGCTCCCTTTCGCAAAGGGAGCTGGCGCCCGTTAGGGCGACTGAGGGTTCGTAGAAAATATTCTTTATGAAAGAAAAAAACAGGGCGCAGCCTACTCAATCCTAGTAATTTCGCCGTCTTTCAGATGAAGCATGCGTTGGTTGCGACTGTCACGAGACTTTAGAGTGAGGTCGCGCTCGGGTAGAATAAATGGCCCGTCAATTAGAATGTCCAGCGATTTCGTAAACTCCCACATATCCGGCTCAGCCCACTCGCGCTGGTATTTAATGTTTTCGTAAGTAAAGCCGCTGAAGGACAAGATATTCCAGCCCAATTCTTTGCGAGCCCAGTCGGCAATTTCCTTGCAAGCTTTCGCCTGTAGCATCGGCTCACCACCGCTAAAAGCGATGCCAGTCTGTCCGCACAGCTTGCGTAACCGATCCTTTACCTAGTCAATTTTTACCACTATTCCCGCCTGATCTGACCAGAATTCCGGATTGTGGCAGCCTGGGCAGGTGCGGTAGCGGCCTTGACACCATACCACCGCACGCAGGCTTGGACCGTCCACAATTGAATCGCTCAGGATCGGCCCAGCTAACAAGATTTCGTCGTCGTTAATATCTATTGCCATTTAATGTAATTAAAGTTAAATTTTAAGAAAAAGTGAATAAAACCCACCCAGTAAACCCACCCGATGGCTTCGCCATCTGCCCCCTTGACAGGGAGGGACTTATAAATTCAGCTTGCCCGCCGCCTGACGGGGCAAGCCTTAAGTTAAGTTGCTATGCCTCGTAGTAACTACTGCCACTGCTTGCCTACCACTTATGATAAAATATCTACATTAAACGAAATAACTCGTTTAACGAACATCAAGGAGTAATCAGCCATGGAGTACACAGTCACAAAACGACGACTTCACTACCAAAGTCAGTGGCGACTACAGTAAAGACGGAGAGGAAAGGACTGACTTTCTGATTTTCGACAGAAAAACTGGAGAGCATGCCCATGTATCCGTAGATGCCGATGGCAAAATGACCATATGGCATGACCTACGATAAATAATTAAACCTTGGCATGTCTATAAACTGCTAATAAAATATTATAAAATACGGGCAATCTAATTATGACAAAACAAGAAGTGTACGACAAAATAGCTAAAATGCGCAAACAATACGCAGATGACGATGAATTTATAGTCAGACTAGTATCCTTTATTGCACTGAATGATTTAGACGACAATAATGAGGCTATATCGACAATGCTAGATTTAGCAGTAGAATATAATGACAATATTACATCCGCAGAACAAAAACAGCGCATTAAGCTAGCTATCACATACCTGCTAGATGCATTATCTAATAATTGATTAACAATTGATGTAAACCACACCTAGCATCAACCGAGTCACCAGCTTGCCCGCCGCCTGACGGGGCGGGACTTTTGGCTATTCAATCGCAGTAATTTCGCCGTTTTTCAGGTGGAGCATGCGCTGATTGCGACTACCGCGAAACTTTAGCGTTAGATCACGCTCAGGTAGAATAAACGGCCCATCAATCAGAATGTCCAAGGACTTAACAAAATCCCACATAGCAGGCTCAGCCCACTCGCGCTGGTATTTAATGTTTTCATAAGTAAATCCACTAAAGGATAGTGTATTCCAACCCATCTCCCGACGCGCCCAATCAGCAAGCTCTTTACAAGCCCGCGCTTGCAACATCGGTTCACCACCACTGAAGGTAATACCAGTTTGACCACGCAGCTTGCGCAACTGATCCTTCACCCAATCAATCTTTACCACCGTGCCAGCTTGATCCGACCAAGACTCTGGATTGTGACAGCCTGGGCAAGCTCGATAACAGCCCTGACACCAAACTACTGCTCTAAGCCCTGGCCCATCCACGATAGAGTCACTCTGGATTGGGCCAGCTAACAAGATTTCGTCATCGTTAATATCAATTGCCATTGATATTATTATACCTTACTAAGCCTACGTGGTTGAGCAGCTTTAGCTAGCTCGCGTTCAGCTTTCTGGCTTTTAGTATAGACACCCGTGATACTGGTTGATACGCCGTGCTTTACGCGCGCTTTCTCTTCGGCGCGTTTAGCGTCATTCCAGTTCTCTAGTGAACCTACTAGATAGCCAGTAATACGGCGCAGGCGCTCGAAGCCGACGGGGCCATCTGTCTCCTCACGGCCACAGCTTGGGCATGTTGTACCACTGATGATACCACTAAAGCCACAAACTGGGTCACGATCCACCGGGTGATTAACTGAGCCGTAGCCAATGCCTTTTTCCTTCATGTGACGAATCACAGCCTCAAATGCCTCGATGTTCTGGCTCGGATCACCGTCTAACTCGATATAGGTAATATGACCAGCCTTACATAGCGCATGGAAAGGCGCTTCCTTATCAATCTTGTCAAATGCACTAATGTGGAAATAGACTGGCACATGGAACGAATTAGTATAGAATTCGCGATCTGTCACACCCTTAATCTTGCCGTATTTCTTCTGATCCATACGGGTAAAGCGTCCCGATAGACCCTCGGCAGGGGTTGCAAATACACCATAGTTCATATTGTATTTTTTGCTGTACTCTTCACAGCGATCTGCCATGTGCTTCACAATCTCTAGACCCTTCTGCTCCATCTCATCCGATTCACCGTGATGATGCCCCGTCATAGCAACCAACGTTTCTGCAAGGCCGATAAAACCAATCGATAGTGAACCATGCTTGATCACGCTTTCTAGCTCGTCATCTGGACCTAGCTTTTCACTGCCCATCCAATTGCCTTCACCCATCAAGAACGGGAAGTTACGCACTAGCTTATGCGCTTGGAATTGATAGCGGTCCCATAGTTGATCTGCCACCATATCCATTAGCTTGTCCAGCTCTTTGTAGAAACCCTTCCAGTCTGGCTTTTGGCGCTTACCTAAGCAAATGCCGTGCTTAATACCAAGACGTGGCAGATTAATTGATGTGAACGAACAATTGCCACGGCGCACCGATGTGCCATTCGATTCCGGAAAGATCGACTCAAACACCCGTGTCCGACAACCCATGGTGGCAATTTCTGTATGATAATCACCGGGCTTGTAGTATTTTAGATTAAATGGCGCATCGATAAATACAAAATTCGGAAATAGACGCTCTGACGAGACTTTCATTGCCAGTTTAAACAAATCGTAGTTCGGATCCTCAGGATTATAGTTAACACCCTCCTTCACCTTGAACACACCAATCGGAAAGATCGGCGTCTCGTGTCGGCCTAGACCCGCTTCGGTTGCCTTTAACCATTGTTCAATCACTAGTCGGCCAGCCTCTGATGTATCGGTACCAAAGTTTAACGACGTAAACGGCACCTGTGCACCAGCGCGTGAATGCATGGTATTTAGATTATGCACTAATCCCTCCATGGCTTGGTAGGTCTGGCTGATTGCATCAGCTTTCGCTTCTTTAAACACCTTATCTGGAATATCATCAACAGTCTGTGGGTAATCTAGCTTTGCTAAATCTTCATCGGTGATTTTGTAGTCGTTATTAGTATAATCGTTGTACCGCTTGAGCTCTTGCCTGACATTTTTGCGATAAGTCTTATTCACACCTGGCGCCATGGCGTAATCAAAGTTCGGGATAGCTTGACCGCCGTGCTGCTCGTTCTGGTTGGATTGCAGAACAATAGCACACAGCGCCGCATAGCTACCAATACTGTTAGGAGTACGCAGATAGCCATGGCCAGTCGAGAAACCACCGTTTTTAAATAGTTCTAGTGGGTCAGTCTGACAGCAAGTTAATGTACCGGTAGCATAAAAATCTAGATCGTGGATATGGATGTCGCCATTATCGTGTGCTTTGGCGTGTTCTGGCTTCAGCAAGAATGTCTTGGCGTATTCCTTTGATCCTGCCTGACCAAACTGGAGCATCTTACCCATGGCAGTATCGCCGTCGACATTAGCATTCTCGCGCTTAATGTCACTCGAATCCTTAGCCAGTGAGCCCACTATGGTTTTGTACGACGAAATTAGTTTATCCTCATTGAACTTATGCGCACGTTTATTACTTTTTTTAGAATCTTTCGAAACTTCGTCGCGTTGCATAGTCGACACTGACATCTTCCTTATACCCTCCGATTAACTTGATATTATGTCAATTTTGTTTTACCAATACACTACTGCTTGTGTATTGTTTTTAGTCTAATACACCATACATGGTGGTGTCAATAAGCTCTAGCGTGTAATATTTGCAACGCTAACAGGGGTAGCATAGTGTTTGTAGCTTTAATTAAAACACTATATCTGCAATAATAAGACTAATCATGAGTAAGGGACTAGAAATTAAGAATCTTAGCGTTGCAACAACGGAGGGTAAAACCATTTTTAGCAATGTATCAGTAAGGTTCGAAGACAACACAAACTATGCCTTGATTGGTCGCAACGGTAGCGGCAAGAGTACGCTAGTTAGCGCCATTATGGGTCATCCGCATTATCAAGTCACCGGTGGACAAATACTATTAGACAGCAAAGACATTACCAATCTATCGCCCGACGAGCGCGCAAAGTGCGGACTTTTCTTAGCTATGCAGTATCCCGCCGAAATCCCTGGCGTTAGCTACGCCAACTTTCTACGCACTGCACTAGGGCGATTAACCAGCAATCAGTTTAATTTCCTGGAAGTATTAGAGCGCCTACAACGCGAGACTAAGGCGTTAGGTTTTAAAGATTTTGATTACAACCGCGATCTCAATGTTGGATTTAGTGGTGGCGAGAAGAAGAAATCAGAAATTCTACAGATGCTAATTTTAAAGCCCCGCTTTGCGTTTTTAGACGAGCCTGATTCTGGCTTAGATAAAATCAGTGTCAAGCGACTAAGCGAGCGGCTGGCGCAACTAGATTTCCCAACTTCCCTTATCGTCATCTCGCACCACGACAAACTACTAGAGACAATCAAGCCTGAATCTATTTATGATATGGAGCAGCTCGAAGGATTAGCAGGGGGCGCCGACCTTGACGAAGACTAAATTTCCTAACGGACTAAGCGAGGATATTGTTCGCCGCATTAGTGCCGCCAAACACGAACCAGACTGGATGCTACAAATGCGCCTAGATGCATATCATCAGTTCATCAATATGCCAATGCCTAAGTTCGGGCCCAAATTAGATATCAATTTTGATAACATCTGCTATTATGCTACTCCAACTGACCAGCCGACTGACCGCTGGAATGACTTACCGCACGATATTAAAAATACTTATGACCAAATTGGCTTGCCTGAGGCTGAGAAGCGCTACTTAGCTGGTGTTGGTGCTCAATACGACTCTGGTGTAGTCTACCAAAGTCTCAAGGCTGAGTGGGAGAGCTTAGGCGTAATCTTCCTCGACACTGATACCGGGCTACAGAAATACCCTGATCTGTTCAAAAGGTTCTTTGGTAAGGTTATCCCTGCCCGTGACAATAAATTCGCTGCGCTCAACACTGCAGTCTGGAGTGGTGGCAGTTTTATCTACGTGCCGCCACACGTTCAGCTAACTATTCCATTGCAGGCCTATTTCCGCATCAACATTGCAAACCTAGGTCAGTTTGAACGCACGCTAATCATTGCCGATGAGGATGCTGAAGTGCAGTATGTCGAAGGGTGCACTGCTCCAATTTATTCAACAGACAGCCTGCATGCGGCTGTAGTCGAAGTAGTCGCCATGCCAGGCAGCCGCGTCCGCTACACCACCATCCAAAACTGGTCTACCAACGTTATCAATCTAACTACCCAGCGCATGCTGGTTCAGAAAGACGCTGTTGGTGAATGGATTGACGGTAATATTGGCAGCAAGATTACCATGAAATACCCATCGGTTATCTTAGCCGGCGAAGGTGCTCGCGGCGACATCTTGTCCATGGCGGTTGCCAAGGGCACACAAAATCAGGATAACGGCGGCAAGGCTATTCACTTAGCACCCAACACCTCGTCTACGATTGTTTCAAAATCTATTTCGCTAGATGGTGGTGTCTGCAGTTATCGTGGCAAGATTAAAATTGCGCCAAATGCAGCCAATGCAAAAACATCAACTAAATGCGATGCTTTATTAATGGACTCCACTAGCGTCAGCAACACTTTCCCGACTAATGACATTCATCGTAGCGACGCTGAAATCGCGCACGAGGCAACTGTCAGCAAGGTCAGCAAAGAACAGCTGTTTTATATGATGAGCCGTGGGTTAAGCGAAGATGAAGCAACTGGTATGATCGTTAATGGCTTCATGGAGCCGATCGTTAAGAATCTACCCATGGAATACGCCGTTGAGCTTAATCGCCTAATTGACATGTCAATGGAGGGTAGCGTCGGATGAACAAACGAATCCATCAAACTATTGCGGGCGAGCTTAGCGAAAAATACCTGATTGAGACTGACCAGGATTGCAGTTTTGACTTATGCTTTATTCATGATAAGCCCAATACTTCATCGAATATTTCTATCCTGATCCTAGCCAGTGGTCAAGCTCATATCAGCGTCAATGCAACTATTGTTATCAAAAGTAGTGCACCGGGTACTAACGCCTGGCTAGATATCAAAGTCATTACACGCGACCAGGCCATCGTAACGGCGGCTCCTAATCTAGAAATACATAACGACGCGGTCAAAGCCGGCCATTCCTTATCTACTAAACGGGTCAGCGAGGACCAGTTATTCTATTTGGCTAGCCGCGGCATTAATCGCACCGCCGCAGAACAATTAGTAATCAATGCCATCGCCGAACCATACCGAAATAAAGGAATAAGACTAATATGAACCGTGATGATTTTCCAGTACTCAGAAATAATCCAGAGTTAATTTATCTAGATAGCGCTAATACAACCCTGAAGCCCCAATGTGTAATCGACGCAGTTAACAGTTATTACACTACTTACTCTGCCAACATTGGCCGCACTAGTTACAGGTTATCTGAAATAGCGACTGACGCATACGAAGGTACTCGCGCTAAAGTAGCAGACTTTATCGACGCCAGTCCATGCGAGATAATGTTTACCCAGTCCAGTAGCTATGCTATTAATCAAATTGCCAGAGGCATCCAACATATGTTGCATCCTGGTGACGAAATTCTACTAACCCGCCACGAGCATAACTCAAATCTACTAATTTGGTATCAGCTAACACGCGAGATTGGCATCAAAATTCGTTTTGTCGAAGACTTAACGGCGAAAGACAATCTATCTAGAGTCAGACTATTCTCGTATTCGCTAGTTAGCAATACAACAGGCACACTGTATAATTACACCAATTTGGTTCACAAGCTTAAAGAGCAGGGGACTATGATAGCAGTAGACGTTAGCCAAGCTGTCGCTCATCTACCCTTGTCTGTTCACAAGCTATCCTGTGATTTTGCCGTATTCTCAGCGCACAAGATGTATGGACCCAGTGGTGTTGGAGTGCTGTATATTCGCCGCGATTTGCAAGACCAGATTGAGCCTCTAGTCTATGGCAGCCAAACTTTTGCCAATCTCGATATAGCTAACAATCAATTCACCCTGCTTAGCTCCCCCGCGAAGTTCGAACCCGGCACACAAAATATCGAAGGAGTAATTGGCCTAGGTGCTGCCGTTGATTATTTAACTTCGTCCGCTAAAGGCAATAAGGGTGAATTTAAACAGCTAAGCACTCAATTCCACAAACATGAGGAGCAGCTTGTTCAGCACTATCATCAAAAAGCCAATGAATTAGATCTAACTAGCTATATATTTAGAAACACACCAGTAGACATCGGTGTTGCAACATTGTCGCACCCCAATATACACCCCCATGACATTGCACTGCTAATGGACGAGCGTTACCACGTTGCCGTTCGAGCTGGCAAAGCCTGCGCAGACTTAGTGGCCGATAGCGCGCATGAACGTCGCGGTTTCATCCGCGCCAGCTTTGGCATATACACTACTAGCAGCGATATCGACAAGTTCTTGATGGCTTATCGGAGGATTATCGATGAGCTTGGATAAATTTTTATTAGATGACATTATCTACCACTACAAGCACCCTAAGTATCGTGGATCACTACCTAGCTCAGTCCACACTCAAGCTAGCAATACTTCATGCGGTGATGAAATCGATCTATATATCCAGATTAAAAATAATAAAATAGTTGACGCCAGATTTAGCGGCCAAATGTGTGCAATCGCAAATTACGGCGCCGAACTGCTATGTACCTACATTATCAATCAAGATTTAGCCGATATAAAAACCCTTAAAAATTCAGATCTCCTAAAAACAGAGCAGGGGTCTTCCCTGCTCTGTAATCCTATTCGTCTCAAGTGTTTTGAATTAGCTCAACATGCACTAGCGAATCTCAATTACTGACCTTGTGCATATTTACGACTGCGGATATAGGCGGTAGTAGCAACAACTAATCCGGTTATCATGACAATTGATCCAACAGCTTGACCTGCACCAGTTTGCGCAATTACCTTTGGACTTTCAGGTACGGCTTGATCGCTAGTATTTGTCGGTTGGCTTGGCGTAGTAGTTTGATTTTCCGTCTTATTAGGCACCTCTACCTTCTCTTCAGTGCTAGTTGGTGGGGTTGTCGGCGGAGTTGTCGGTGGAGTTGCAGGCGTACAATCTTTATTAACAGTTGTCGTAGTCTGGTTGTTATTGTTGTTGTCTTCGGTCTTATCCTGATCGGTCGAGCTAGTTACCTTGTTTATGATGGTAGTAGTACCACACTCTAGCTGATCTTTGTTCTTAATTGTGTAGCTAATCTTGATGGTAGCGGTTTCACC
>CAKVAO010000008.1 GCA_934725355.1 uncultured Candidatus Saccharibacteria bacterium
TTAACAATTAATGTTGTCATGACGGGTGATGGTACTAGTAAAGCGGTAGCTAGCTGGCGACAGGCTACTACTACATTTTCTGTTGCACAGGTTACTGGTGCCTATGGCTATAACATGTCGCAGAGCAACGCTGATTTACTGCCAGGCGACACACAGACTTACAACTATACCACCTATAATAATCCAGATGACCCAAACGCTAATCCTAGCATGAAGACAATTAGTGTTCTGCCATACAACGGCGATAATAGCGGTACGACAAATGTTGCCTATACGCCAGACAAGCTAACGCTAAATACTATCAAAGATTCTAGCGGCGTTGAAACAGATACTAATAATCTAAAGTTGTTCTATACAACTGATCAGTCTATTCGTGAAAATACTAGAGAAACCGATGCCACAGTAAATTGGACTGAAATACCCGTGTCGTCCGCCAAGGTAGTCACGTTGGCAGGCACTATTAATCCCGACGGTACAACGGCTACTGAAGGCAAGGGCTATGACCTACCTAAAGATGTTACTGCTATCAAATGGGTCGATACTAGTACAACCAAGGGTAGATTGGTCTCCGTGTCGTTAACTTTACGCAATATTAGTTCAACTGGCGATAACGCCAAGTTAGCTAGTAACATTGCACTGGTTAAAGTTAGTAATGGTCCAAATGCTGCAGACCAATATGAACTGCAGAACCAAGAAACAAAAATTGCCACTGTCGAACCAACAACCGTGTCCTTGGCCATAGATAGTCAATCACTCGATCTATCTCATCAAGTTACCGCAGACGGCGCAGACTTTGCTAAGACAACATCTGTACTAACGACAAAGACTAACAATGCCTATGGCTATAATCTAACTATGCAGGCAGTTAAATCTAATAGCCTGATTAATCAAACGTCGAACAGTCACCAGATTAACAGTGTTGCTATTGGTGGCGGTCAAGTGGTAGCCACGCTGGCTAGTGGTACTTGGGGCTATGCGTTACCGGGTAATACTGCTCAGGGCTTTGGTGACGTCAATTCATATAGTACGTTAACCAAAACCAGCAAATTCAAGTCAATTCCGGGTAACACCGCTGCTGCTCTAAACGTTACCCGCACTCGCCCTAACCAGATTACGGGCGACCAGACTAGTGTTTTGTATGGCGCTAATCTAACAGGTCGAGCCTCAGGGGTCTACAAGGCTGATATTGTCTACACCGCAGTGGCGAATCCATTCAAATAGTGTATAATGCTAGTAGATATTTAAATAAAAAGTTTAAATAAAAGGGGTTTAATAAATGAACACATTTTTGGATGCAATACGTGATGTGGCAACCTCGCCTTATCTATGGGCGGCGTTAGCAGCGTATTTTATTGGACAATTAACTAAGGTCTCGATTTTTGCAGCCTCAGGCAAGCGGGTGACCCTGCGCGATTTCTTTAGTAGTGGCAATATGCCTTCGACGCACGCCGCGTCAACTGTGGCATTAACCGTGGTGGTCGGTATGCACGAAGGTTTTGGCTCTGCCGTATTTGCTGTAGCGGCAATGCTAACCATGGTAATCTGTTACGATGCTATGCATGTGCGGCGTGCTGTGGGCGAGCAGGGGATGGTGCAGATGTATCTGCTAGAAAAGTTATCCGCAAAGGATCGTACTGCGATTACCTCGATGCTGCAGAAAAAGACTGGCCGCAATACCAAGTTCGCCTATTTTAGCCGTGGACACTTGCCAGAGGAGGTTATTGCTGGCGCCATCCTTGGTTTACTAGTTGGCGGTGCAATAGGCTTCATTAGTCTATAGTAATAGATATAGGCGCCCTCGTTCTGATGGGCGATCGGTTACCAGCTGAGTTTGCATATATAATTATATTTGCTATAATAAATGAAGTTATAGATTGTGGCACCGTAGCTCAGCTGGTTAGAGCGTGGGACTCATAAGCCCGAGGTCACTGGTTCGAGCCCAGTCGGTGCTACCAAATATAATGATTAACAATTGATATCGCGGGGTGGAGCAGCCTGGTCAGCTCGCTTGGCTCATAACCAAGAGGTCGTTGGTTCAAATCCAACCCCCGCCACCATGAAATTATTAAAAGACGCCTATATATAGATGTAGGCGTCCTTTTTAGTGGTTGTTATTTTTAGAAAGTTTCTAACCTATATAACCAGCGGTTTATAGCGGGCTGTTTTTGACGCTTTACATTCCAAGATATTGGAGCAAGGGGTGTAACGAGGCTTTTGTGGGCGTTTGGCTAGTAAATTACAGGGGTCAAGCCGCTTATCTATATAGTGTGGTAAATAAAACTACGAAAAAGTGCCCAAAAAGTGTTGACGCGGGGTGGTCTATGGTCTAAGATAATAAACAGTCAAACGCAAGAACGAATGTGAAAGCCAAACGACAGCATGAATCTTGGTTTGCAGCAAATTTACAATTTAGTAGTGCAAGTCAATTTCGTCAGTACATCTTTTATGTTAGTTTTGAACTACGAAAGTCTCTGCTTCGGTAGAGCATTTTTATGGAGAGTTCGATCCTGGCTCAGGATGAACGCTGGCGGCATGCCTAACACATGCAAGTCGATCGGTAAGGCCCTTCGGGGTACACGAGAGGCGGACGGCTGAGTAACGCATGGGAACGCACCCTACACTGAGGGATAAGATACCGAAAGGTGTTCTAATACCGCATGTGGTCTTCGGATTAAAGTTTTTAACGGTGAAGGAGCGGCCTGTGTCATATTAGGTAGTTGGTGAGGTAATGGCTCACCAAGCCGATGATGTGTAGCTGGTCTGAGAGGATGATCAGCCAGATTGGAACTGAGAACGGTCCAAACTCCTACGGGAGGCAGCAGTGAGGAATATTCCACAATGGGCGAAAGCCTGATGGAGCAATGCCGCGTGCAGGATGAAGGCCCTAGGGTTGTAAACTGCTTTTATTAGAGAAGAATATGACGGTAACTAATGAATAAGGGACGGCTAACTACGTGCCAGCAGCCGCGGTCATACGTAGGTCCCAAGCGTTATCCGGAGTGACTGGGCGTAAAGAGTTGCGTAGGCGGCTAAGTAAGCGAGTGATGAAAACTGTCGGCTCAACCGGCAGCCTGTTATTCGTACTGCTTGGCTCGAGAGTATCAGAGGTCGCTGGAATTCCTAGTGTAGCAGTGAAATGCGTAGATATTAGGAGGAACACCAATGGCGTAGGCAGGCGACTGGGGTATTTCTGACGCTAAGGCACGAAAGCGTGGGTAGCGAACCGGATTAGATACCCGGGTAGTCCACGCCGTAAACGATGAATGCTAATTGTTCGGGGTATCGACCCCTTGAGTAATAAAGCTAACGCGTTAAGCATTCCGCCTGTGGAGTACGGCCGCAAGGCTAAAACATAAAGGAATTGACGGGGACCCGCACAAGCGGTGGAGGATGTTCTTTAATTCGATGATAAGCGAAGAACCTTACCAGGGCTTGACATCCCTAGAATTTCTCCGAAAGGAGAGAGTGCTTTTTAAGAACTAGGTGACAGATCCTGCATGGCCGTCGTCAGCTCGTGTCGTGAGATGTTTGGTTAAGTCCATCAACGAGCGCAACCCTTGTCGTTAGTTGTATTTTTCTAACGAGACTGCCCCGGTAACGGGGAGGAAGGAGGGGATGATGTCAGGTCAGTATTGGTCTTACGTCCTGGGCTAGAAACGTCCTACAATGGCTGGTACAATGGGCAGCGAACCCGCGAGGGGGTGCAAATCCCACCAAAGCCAGTCCCAGTTCGGATTGCAGGCTGAAACTCGCCTGCATGAAGTCGGAATCGCTAGTAATCGCAGATCAGCACGCTGCGGTGAATACGTTCCCGGGTCTTGTACACACCGCCCGTCAAACCATGAAAGTCAGGAGCACCCGACGTCCGAATTTATTTCGGCCTAAGGTGAACTTGGTGATTGGGGTTAAGTCGTAACAAGGTATCCGTACCGGAAGGTGCGGATGGATTACCTCCTTTCTAGGGAGTAAAGCAGACGTTATTGGTTTATCCAATAATAGTCAGGTCGATCCAGTTATCTTGAACGAATTCGCGAGATAACATTTTAATGGATATGAATTCAACCTTAAGATGTACGGAAAGTGACTTGCACTACTAGATTGTACCAAAACAGCCCTTCGGGGCTGTTTTGGTTGTCAGTTGATATATCAGATATATCTGATATATAAGATATATCTGATATATATGAGATCCACGAGGTATTCGAAACATATAAGTTATATAAGGTATACGATATCCACGAAATCCACGAGACTATATATAGGCATATGCATAGGCATAGATACAGGCATAGATACAGGCATAGCAAGTATAGATACACGATCAATTTACTATTGCCGTATTAAGTTTGTTTAATAAATGTATTGCAATATTGATCCATATCGTGTAATATATTGGTAGTCTGTTGACGTATATATAAAATTAACTATGGGGATATAGCTCAGTTGGCTAGAGCACCTGCTTTGCAAGCAGGGGGTCAAGAGTTCGAGTCTCTTTATCTCCACCATATATTTATATATAATACGTATATGGGCGATTAGCTCAGCTGGTTAGAGCGCGTCACTGATAATGACGAGGTCCCAGGTTCAAGTCCTGGATCGCCCACCATGAAATTATTAATACCCTCCATATGGAGGGTATTTTTGATAGATCTTGATGACCAGCAGAGTCGTGCAGCAGTGTAAACACCTTCCAATACATAGGGTGTTTTTGATACCGCAGGCAGCATGTCTGCCATATCGATGTGGGTTTATATAGGTCTAAGAATGGGCGGATGCATGTAATTTGGGCTATTTGCTAGAAATTCAAAAAACTTTTCAAAAAGTGTTGACACGGCGTGGCGCGTTTGCTAATATATTAAACAGTCAATCAAGTTCAGATGTGAACCGCTGATACAGTAAGTGTGAGAGTTAAAAAATATAGCTTTCGAACGGTCTAAAATCGATTAGAATTGGAATGGTGTATCGATCCGTTCAAAGTAGAAATTTCTTAATTTTACCACTGATAGATGTTAGCAAAATTACAACAAATAATTTTACAAAATCTATTTGCAAACTTATTTAAAGTTTGATACAATAAATGAGCTGGAATGCAGATGGAGTTCTTCTCTACTACAACAGATAGAGCAGGGTTCTGATGTGCACTCTAGATGAGGCTTAATCATATTTCCTTATGTGATTAAATCTCAGAGTCACAGCAATTTAACAATTTATATTCAATCGTAAGAAATATGATGATGATATTTCAAATGTTAAGCAATTAATATTTGGAATTCGACAACATGTATGTAAGGATTGACGGCATGTTAAGTAATTAACTTATATAGTTAAAGACTCAACTACCGATTCAGTCAATGCATAAAAAGGTACTCAAGGGCGCAAAATGGATGCCTTGACATATACTACCGATGAAGGACGTGGAAGACTGCGAAAAGTCTCGGGGAGCTGTCATCAAGCTTTAATCCGGGAATATCCGAATGGGGAAACCCGCTGCGGGTCATGCCGTATGCATCGTACGCTGAATTAAATAGGCGTAGTGAAAGGGAACCACTTGAACTGAAACATCTTAGTAAAGTGAGGAAAGGAAAGTAAATAACGATTCTGGGAGTAGTGGCGAGCGAAACTGGAATAGCCCAAACCTTTTCAGTTTTGTCTTCATTTTTCATCCTGACTATTGTCGGGATGGTGAATGAGGACAATATGGCTGTCAGGCTAATGCTGAGAGGGTGTTGTGAGTCTACAGAATTTTAGGATTCAGGCCTTTAGCAATAGAGGGTTGAATCTTAAAAGCATCAACTGACATTGAATGCATAAGGTAAGAAATCTGGCGTGGCTAGCAGAGCAGTCTGGAAAGTCTGGTCATAGAACGTGATAGCCGTGTATGTGAAAGCGACGCTGACCTTATATCTGTATTCTCGAGTAGGACGGGGCACGAGAAATCCTGTTCGAATCTGGCTGGACCACCAGCCAAGGCTAAATATAGTATATGATCGATAGTGAACAAGTACGGTGACGGAAAGGTGAAAAGAACCCCGGGAGGGGAGTGAAATAGAACCTGAAATTTTGTGCCTACAAGGAGTCGGAGCCAGATTTATCTGGTGACGGCGTGCTTTTTGTAGAACGATCCAGCGAGTTAATTTTTACGGCAAGGTTAAGTCAAGTGACGAAGCCATAGTGAAAGCGAGCGTTAACAGCGCGATTCAGTCGTAAGGATTAGACCCGAAACCGGGTGACCTAACCATGAGCAGGTTGAAGCCAACTTAACCGTTGGTGGAGGACCGAACCAGTGTACGCTGTAAAGTGCTTGGATGACTTGTGGTTAGCGGTGAAATGCCAATCGAACTCGGAGATAGCTGGTTCTCCGCGAAATAGTTTTAGGACTAGCGTTGTGTCATAGTATACGGGGGTAGAGCACTGTAAACGGCTAGGGGGAGCAATCCTACCTACTGTTAATAAACTCCGAATACCGTATACCTTATCACAGCAGTCAGAACATCGGTGCTAAGATCGGTGCTCAAAAGGGAAACAGCCCTGACCATCATCTAAGGTCCCTAAATTTACGCTAAGTGGTAAACAAGGTGGAATTTCTTAAACAGCTAGGATGTTGGCTTAGAAGCAGCCATTCATTTAAAGAGTGCGTAACAGCTCACTAGTCAAGAGACTCTGCGTGGAAGATATAACGGGGCTAAGCGTAATACCGAAGATATGGATTGTATTTTATACAGTGGTAGCGGAGCGTTCCTATCAGCTGTGAAGCTGTGGTGTGAGCCATGGTGGAGCGTTAGGAAGTGAGAATGCTGGAACGAGTAACCTCAAGACAGGTGAGAATCCTGTCGGCCGAAAGAGCAAGGTTTCCTGGGCGATGGTAATCATCCCAGGGTTAGTCGGGCCTAAGCCGAGGCGTATAGCGTAGGCGATGGACATCAGGTTAATATTCCTGAACAGGTTATACTTTGTATGCTGTTCGTGGCGATTAAGGACTAGCGGATTCATGGTATGTATCCGTTCAAGGCATTGAGGAACCTATGCTGAGTAAAAATGAACCTACGGGTTCGTAATTAGACCGAAAGCGCTGACAAGAAAAGCAGGCATACGCGTGGGTATAGCCTCCCGTACCGCAAACCAACACCGGTGCTCGAGTCGAGGAGACTAAGGCTTACGAGAGAATGTTCGTTAAGGAACTCGGCAACGTAGCGACCGTAACTTCGGAATAAGGTCTGCCTTCCTAGAGAAGGCCGCAGCTAAAGAGCCCAAGGAACTGTTTACCAAAAACATAGGTCTCTGCTAACACGAAAGTGGATGTATAGGGGCTGAAACCTGCCCAGTGCTGGAAGGTTAAGGCGAGTGCTTCACGGTATGAACTGAAGCCCCAGTGAACGGCGGCGGTAACTATAACCGTCCTAAGGTAGCGAAATTCCTTGTCAGGTAAGTTCTGACCCGCACGAATGGTTAAATCATTTGGGCACTGTCTCAACGAACATCTCGGTGAAAATGCATTGGCGGTAAAGATGCCGTCTGTCCGCACCAGGACGAAAAGACCCCGTGGAGCTTTACTATAGCTTTGCATTGTTCCGGGTTTTAACTCGTGTAGTATAGGTGGGAGGCTTTGAAGCAGATACGCTAGTATTTGTGGAGCCGTCAGTGAAATACCACCCCCGTTAGAATCTTGATCTAACCAATGCCGTTATCCGGTATTGGGACCGTGCATGGTGGGTAGTTTAACTGGGGCGGTTGCCTCCTAAAGAGTAGCGGAGGCGTTCAAAGGTTGGCTAACTACGGATGGAAATCGTAGTGATAGTATATACGCACAAGCCAGCTTGACTGTGAGGGGGACATCCCGATCAGACACGAAAGTGGGAGTAAATGATCCGCTGGAAGAACCTTTGGTTCATGAATGTGGGATTGCCAGCGCAAACGGACAAAAGTTACCCCGGGGATAACAGGCTGATAGCGCCCAATAGTTCACATAGACGGCGCTGTTTGGCACCTCGATGTCGGCTCATCACATCCTGGGGCTGGAGCAGGTCCCAAGGGTCCGGCTGTTCGCCGGTTAAAGTGGTACGCGAGCTGGGTTCAGAACGTCGTGAGACAGTTCGGTTTATATCCGGTGTGGACGTCAGGAATCTTGCGAGGCTTTGCCCCTAGTACGAGAGGACCGGGGTGAACGAACCTCTGGTGTGTCGGCTGTAACCACCTGTTGCATTGCCGAGTAGCTATGTTCGGAGCAGATAAGCGCTGAAAGCATATTAAGCGCGAAACTGACCTCAAGATTAGGATTCCCTATGAGGACACTAATAGACGATTAGTTTGATAGGCACAAGGTGGAAGTACGGTAACGTATGGAGCTGAAGTGTACTAATAGTCCCATTGCCTTTTTATGTCTTGATTTGAATCGTAACATTCAGTTGTGACGCTTCGAATCAAGTAGACTGAATTGGTAGTCGAGTTTTTAACTCGAACGTCAAACCTACGCAACAACTTACGGTTTGAATATAACATCGAATGCACCATCCATGGACGTCGATGTGGATTTTCCTATTAAGGAAAGCCAACATCGGTGCCCATGGCACGGAGGTCACACCTGTTCCCATTCCGACCACAGAAGTTAAGCTCCGTAGCGGCGAAAATATTGCGTTAGTGAGAAGATAGCACGGTGCCGAATTATCATTAAGCCATCCGATAGGGTGGCTTTTTGTGCTATACAACGTATAACGACGACTGTAGTGGCGACAGTGGCGACAGTGGCGACAGTGGCGGCAATCTTACTATACGCTTGCCTATTGCAGATAGGGCGCATCGCTTTATAATACAGTTATGACCAATGCAGACTATGCCAACCAAGCGTTAGAGAGACTTGCGAGATCCAAATTTCGTAGTAGCTTTAGCTTAAACGCTAAAGATCGTGAATATTACAATAAAAAGGGTGGCGACGTTATTTCTAGGCATGCTTACGAGTTGTTACGTGATCGCGTCGGCGCGGCTAAGCCACGTAACGACGGCAAGCAAACTCCGTACCACGGTCATCCTGTATTTACTGCTCAGCATGCCACTGCTACCTGCTGTCGCGGCTGTATTGAGAAGTGGCACCACATTCCTAAGGGCCGCCCGCTAACCGAAAGCGAGCTACAGAAGCTGTCGACATTAGTTGTTGCATGGATCGATCGCCAGATAAAGCAGCCATAACTGCTTGTGCTAATATTTGAAATTTGCTATCATAGACAATAGTTAGTGTAAAATGTAAATAAAAAGGAGATAAATATGAAAACCATGAAGGGAACTCATTTTTTGGCGACTGGTGGTGTGGCGCTAGCTGTAGCAGGTGCGACAGTTTTAACACCTATAGTCAGTGCAGCCAGTCCTATCAATCAAACTGTTAATGTAACTATCGGCTCTGCGATTAGCTTATCAATCAACGGCAATAACGCTGCAACTGGTCAGATATCATTAAGCGGCGACAAGGCGCTTGTACCTGGGTCTGCCAACATCAAGGATCTGAAAGCGACTGCTCGGGTGATTAGCAATGATACAAATGGCTATACACTAAAGATGGAAAATACAAAGGATAACGCCAGTATGACTGGCACGAAGGCAGGTAGCACTATTCCTACTGAGGCAGCTGAGCCAACCAAAGATAAGGCCATCTGGGCATATCGTACGGCGAATGTGGCTAATAATGCCTGGCAAGCCGTGCCTGCCAAAGGACATGCGGCAACCATTGCAACACACCAAGGCACCAGTACCGCAGTCAATGGCGAGACATACGACGTAACGTTTGGCGTGTCTGCGACTTACATCACTCCTGCCGATACCTATAGCAGTACTGTTCAGTACACAGCAGCAAACAATGTCCCAGCTAGCCTGTAACAAAGCGCGCTAGTGAAATACAAATAAAACGAAAGGGGAGATAAAAATGAAAATAAAAAGGACAAAATTAAAGGGGCTTCCATTAATGGTAATCGGTGTTATCTCAGCAGTGTCTGCGTTGGCGCCAATTATCACACCATTTGCCTCGGCGGCTGGTTCTGATGTAGCTAACCAAACTGTTCAGGTTGCTATCGGCAGTAAGGTTGAAGTCAGTGTAGATAATGCAAGATTAGAGTCCAATATGGCAACTAATTCATTGTCAGAGAATACAGCCGAAATCAAGAATGCGCTAAGATCAAATGTAACGGTAAAGAGCAACGTCTCTACAGGTTATAATCTAAACATTAAGGCTGGTACTAGTGGTGTAAATATGGTTCCGCCATCTAACCTAGCAAGTGTTAGTTCAATTCCGGCAATTACAGGCAAGACTTTGACTGCTGGCACTCCAGGCTGGGGCTACAAGGTTGGCAATGAGGCAGATTGGCATGGTGTTACAACCGCCGATCGGTCAATCAAGCATAGCGATACCATAACGCCGAGCACTGGCGATATGGTCAGCGTCCAGTTCGGTGTTGCTACAGCAGCCAATCAGACGGCGACCACTTATACTGGTAGTGTTGTGTATTCAGTGGCGGTAGATGCAGCTGGTGGCTTATCGACTGATACCACTGTATAGCTGACGGCAACGGCTAACTAGCCGAATAAACTATATCGTGGCATATATTACTACAACAAAGTGCTTGCGTTAAATTAAATATATATATATAATTAATAGCGATTGGTGGGGATGAACACCAAGAAATAAAAAATAAATGAAAGGACATATTAAAATGAAGATTGTTAAAGGTCTACCGTTTCTAGCAATGGGTGGAGTAACCCTAGGTCTAGTTGGTGCAACTGTTTTAGCACCTGTAGTTAAGGCAGCTAACCCATTTGAACAGACGGTTACTGCAAATGTTACAGAAGGTTTATCTGTCGACATTAACGATAAGGCTACTGGTAGCGATGCTACAAATATTAAGGTCAGCATGGCTCCACAGAAGGTTGACGAAAGTAAGAGTGCGACTGTTAGCGCAGCTTACAACAATGGTCATTTTACGCTAACCATGAAAGGCAAGAACGCATCAGCTGATCTAGTTAAGACCGGTGAAGCTAATAAAAAGTTTGCTGCAGACGGTAATGTTAGAGTAGATAACTCGGCATGGGGTATTAAATTCACTAAGAATGCATCGACTGTTGCTCAGGATGCCCATTATCAAGCTGTTCCAGGCAGTGCTGGTACCGCATTGACGATTGCTGATGGCACTAGCACCAAGTCAACCACCAAGATTCAGTACGGTTTCTCGACTGCTGCTGATATGCCAATGGGTGACTATACTACAACTGTAGTATATACGGCTGCTGCTAACTAAATAGCTAGGTCATACAATAATCTAAAAGCCGCCTTCTGAGCGGCTTTTAGATTGCATTAGCGTATTGGAGCATAAGGGCAGCTGTGGTACAATAGACATGAGCAAAAAAGAGAGAAAGGAAGGGTAGATGAATTTATTAAAGAAGCTAAAATATACTGTTTATGCCGTACCAGCATTAGCCCTAGCAATAATGGGTGTGTTCGCATTGACAGTATCAGCTAATGCAACAGATAACGAGGACACTCGTCCATACGCAGGTCTGCAGATTTCACCTGCAACTAGGAGTATCGAGCTGGCTGCGGGTCAGACTTACACTGGTCAGATGACTGTACGTAACACTAGCCGCAACGCAATTTCTTATGAAGTCTCTACGGGTACTTATACCATTGTAGATAACAATTATGATGCGCCAAATTATGATAAGACCGGCAAATATAGCTTGATGAAGGACTGGATTAAGGTTAGCCCGGCTAGACTGGATAACGTACAGCCTGATGAGACTCGCACCATTACCTATACTATTAAGGTGCCATCTAATCCACCAGCTGGTACGCAATACGCAACAGTGTTTGCTAGTACCGTCAACAATGAAAAGGCTAGGGCTACAGGTGTTCAAGCTACAGCACGCGCTGGTATGGTGATTGCAGCTAATATGAAGGGCGGCAAAACGGTGGATCGTGTAACCATCGTTGATCAAAGTATCCCATCCTACCAGCCAACCTCACCACTAACTAGCACCTTCAAGGTAAAAAACGAGGGTAATATTGCAGCATCTACCACCTATAGCATGAAGGTAACTTCGTGGATCAATGGCCGTCTCGAATATGAAACAAGAGAAGCCAGTGCAGGTGTTTACCCTGAAACGACACGCACCTTTGACATGCAGTGGAAGGACTCGCGCATTGGCATCTTTAAGGTAGAGCAGAGAGTACGGGTTAATGGACGTGATTATTCGACCCAAAAGGTGGTTGTTGCAGTCCCAATTTGGATTATTATCTTAATTATCTTAGCTATTGTCTGCCTAGTTGTATTTACGGTTATCAATGTTAAGGCGGCGCGTGAAGCCAAGGGCGGCAAAGCTAAATCGTCAACTAAGACATCTAAGCGTCGAAAGGCATAGAGTACTTTCATTTGCAGCCAAATAGGAACAGGTAAAGGGGATAGTATGAGTAATATCAATAGTAACAGGGTAAAGCAGCTTAAGTTAATAACAGCTGGTGCTATGGCATTAGCGGGTATTCTGATGCTGTCTCCGATTGTGGCGCCAGCACAGGCAGAGAGCGGCTCTGAGCAGCAAGTTACTGTCAAAGTACTAGAAGGTGTAAAGGTGGCGATTACCAAGGTTAATGGTAAGAGCCCATCAAACATGCCAATTAGCTATAGCAAACATAACGTAGTTGAATTAACTGTCGATAGAGATGCGACGGTCGAATTAAAGTATGGCAAAACAACTATCTGGAAGGGCGAGGCTAAGAAGGGCGAGCTAATCACAGCAGAATTTGACCTACCGGGCGAACCTGGTGTCTATAAACTGACTATTGTTGCCGACGGCACAATTAACGGTGTGGCGACGTCGGGTTATGCAAGCTTTACAGTGTACTACCGGGCATTTTTGCCATCGTTAGCTCCGGGGGCTAATGACAAGATTGGCGCTCCGAATACTGGCGCATATGTTACAGTTGCTGGTTACGCATTTAGCACGTCTACGATTGCTTGTCTAGCTATACTAATAGCATTGGCGGTTCTAGTGTCGGCTAGTCGTGATAAGATGTTGAATAAGCAAGCAGTGTCCGCCAAGTCTAGTTCGGCTAAGTCGGCTGGCAAATCTGTACGTAAAAAGTGATCTAATGGAAGGTAAGGAAGTTAAAGTGTGTAGCAGTAGCTTGATAAACAAATTAAACCTTCGGGGGGGGGTCTTTTTAGCTAGCGTTTCAACGCTAATTCTGGCGACTTTGTGCGCCAGTTTAACTGCTACGGATTGTCGAGCGGCAGGTATCACGGTTTCGATAAATAGCACTGCCACTATCCCCAGTAACACTAAATCTACCACAACCAATATTACGGTTGCAGGTGACAATGCTAATGCCCTTCGCTATGGCTACAACCTAACTATTAAGAGTGCTAATAATCAGACAGGGCTAATAAACGACGCCGTAAAGGAAGGCCGTGCTAATCGCGAGATTGCTGCACTAGCTAGCGCAACACCCAGCAAGCCAATGCCACTAGCTACCAACACTTGGGGTTATCGGCTAAATACAACTGATCAGGGTAAATATATCGGACTAACCAGCCAAGACGTAGCTATTAAGGCGGCTAAGGCTGGCGAAGTTACAGGCAACAACGGCACGACCGATATCACAGCTATCACATATGGTGCCAACTTTAACTCCGACCAGCTAGCCGCAGGTACTTACAAAGTCGATGTAGTCTATACTATAACTGCCAACTTGCCACCACTGCCAACTATTACGTCACTTGCTACCACCCACAATGACGACACCACCAACACTGCCAATTATACCGACTATAACAAAGCCGCCAATGTAACAATAACAGGAACTAACTTGTTGACCACTAGCAAGGTCTGGGTCGATTTAAATGACGATGGCCAGCAGCAAGACAATGAGCTAGCGACTAATGTTAAGTCATTATCTGAAACACAGCTAACCTACACTACGCCAACCGACACTAAGCCAGGTATCCATGATACCTACGTCATTAGCGACGGCGGTACTGCTAGCACTAAAAACACTGCCATGACCAACCGCTACAGCTACATTGCACCCAGTGTCTGTAAGTCTGGCGACGCCAGCAGCACCTGCGCGGTAGACATCGATACCAATATGATACCAGTCAAACACACTAGCACAGATAGCGACGGCAATGCCACGTGGCACGCCATAACTAATCCTAAAACCGCAACCGACTGGTACGACTATAACAACAAACAGTGGGCGAATGCTGTAACTGTAAAAGACCCAACTAGGTACAGCAACGGTAACGGCACATACAAAGACCTTGATGTAGCCGATGCCGACATCCTTGGTTTCTATGTCTACATACCACGTTATGAATACGAGGTTCAACGGCGTGACGCAACAGACAAGGTCGTGCAGGCACAGAACTATAACATCCGCTTTTCTAAAGCTAGCGATATTAAGAAGTTGCCAGTCAAGAGCTGTAACTCTGGCATAACTACCGCTGCCCAGATGTGGCGGAGTGGCACTGCAGATAATGCCGAGAGCAACATACTAGCCAAGGATTACCGCACGGGCTGTAGCCTCAATCGCACCAACTATCCATCAATAACGACCGACAGCCAAGGCGTGACGACTACGCTTGCAGCCAATAACGCCAACCAAACAACCTGGACAACACATCCAGCCTTCACATGGATGACTAGCCCAACCAGAGAACTCAATGGCTTTTGGATGGGTAAGTTTGAAACTACTGGTTCAACCAATGCGCCGACCGTCCGTCCGAACGAGAAACATATCGCTAATGTCGCACGTGGTGTCTACTATGACATCGCTAAATCTATGGGCACCAAAGACGACGCTAATACCGGTGGTAACGGCACCGCAACCACGCAGAACAACCAGCACCTGTCTAAATACCAATCGCACATGCTGATTCAGACAGAGTGGGGCGCAGCAACCTATCTATCTGCCTCGCAATATGGCACAGGCGTAAACAAGGTACAGATTAATGCGGCATCGTCAGGCGCCAAAGACGACAACGGCAATTGGAGTAACGGCATTACGGGTTGTGGGCCACAGGCGAGCGGCAACGAGGCGTCCTATGATAAACCCGGCACCATTAAGACAGCCAAAGCATGTTATGCTAATGATGCTAATCACGGTTATACGGGCACCCTTGGTCAACTAGCTTCAACTACGGGCAATATTACGGGCATCTACGACATGTCTGGCGGTGCATGTGAACAAGTAATGGGCAACCGAACAGATAGCACCACACAGACAACACCAAATAATGTTGATTACTTTAAAAACCAGACTAAGCCACCCTATGTAAACCTGTACAGAACCGCAGATGGCTTCGGATCAGCTAAGGCTTGGTCAATAGGAACTGACGCTGAATGGAAATACAACTGGGATATCTGTACCTATGAAACCTGCGGTGGACAAGCCCTACACGAGAATAAGCTAGTACAGTCGGTTGCCACGGGCAACCAGTCCTGGGGCAGCGATAGCAGCGGCTTCGCGCAAGCTGACTACCGTTGGCCAGATCGAGGCGGTTACTATAACCTCGGTGGTAGCGCCGGGGTGTTCTATTCGGGCGACAATGTCGGCTCCCCGATCAGCGGCTATGCTTTTCGCGCGGCCTTGTTGCCGCCCCCCTAGGGCGCTCTTAATCTCTTAATCTCTAAACATTGCGCCGTCCGCGCTCCGCGGTCGGCGCCGGAAAGGACACATGGAACAACCAAAACAGCGTTTGACCGACCCGCTTCGGGCGGTCAAACCGACGCAAAACTTATATGCTATAGTTTATCGCGACATGAGGCGTCTATATAAATATACTTACGACCGCCTAGAGAGCTACCCTAAGGTGCAAAAGGGGAATGTTGGTGTAGGCTCGCGAATTGCTCAACTAACGCAGGATAACCTGCGTGGTAGCCTAGAAGTCTATAGCTATAACCCAAAGCTAGATAAAGAGATGATTCTGCGTCGTATGTCAATCAATTTTAAGGAGCTAAATATTTTGGTTGAAATAAGCTGTGATCACTGCTGGATTAAGCCGCAGAACCGCCTAGCGTGGGCACGGATGCTTAGTGGGCTGGATGACAGGGTTATTAGCTATGCTATGGGTCTCCAAAAGCGAGCACGCGAAGCAGCTAGTACGGCAGACCAAGCAGAAACCGGGGCTAGCGGTACACAATGAACCCCGATGACAAGATTGTAGAGAGACTAGCCGATCATATGACCTTGATGGCATGGCAGAATGCGCATCGCCGAGCAGCAATGTCAAAAGGACTGCGCCCCGAAGTGCTAAAATTCAATATGAATGAAACGTCCAATCTGCTACACATTATGGATATCGTGGGGTCGGGGCGTTATCGGCCATCACGTTATCGTGAATTCTACGTCTACGAGCCGAAGAAACGATTAATTTTGGCGTTGCCGTATTTAGATCGCATTGTTCATCAATGGTTTGTTGGTGAGTTTATCAAGCCATTTTATCTGCCACGTTTTATTTCGGATAGCTATGCTTGTATTCCAGGGCGGGGTACGCATGCTGCAGTTGACAAAATTCAACACTATATGCAAATTATGCAAGAGCGCTATGGGCATTATTATGTGCTAAAAATGGATATATCAAAATTCTTCTATACAATCGACAAATCTATTCTATGGCGGATTATTGGCGCTCGCATTGTTGACCCACCACTAGCCGAGCTCGCCAAAGTTATGGTGTTTGATGACAATGGCCACAGTGGCATACCGATAGGCAATTATATTTCGCAGTATTTTGCTAATATTTATCTAAACGAGCTAGACTGGTACTGCAAGCGCGCGATGGACATTGAATTTTATGTGCGCTATATGGACGATTTTGTAATGCTCGCTCCTAGCCGATTGATTGCTAGGCGGTGGTACAATCAGATCGAACAGTTTGTGAACAAACAATTAAATTTGCGATTAAACCCCAAGAGCCGTTATTATCCGGCAAAGCAAGGGCTAGATTTTGTAGGTTATCGGATATTTAGTGATCGTCTAAAATTACGTCGGCGCGCCATTAAGAAACTTCATCAAATCCAACGAGCGCACAGATTAGGGGTTGATGATGACGTACGCTATCTGCGTCGCATGGCGGCATGGCGCGGGCATGCACAGAGAGCAATACGGCAATACCCAACAAATGTCCGCTTGCCACAGTAATCAACTGGCATTCTTGATGTAGCATTGTTTATGTCGACGGGTCACTAGCATTTGCTGGTGCCGTCGACAAAGGAGCTGGCCTGGGCGCGCAATCCGGTGTTCGTACCATAGGTATTTACTAACCATAGCGTATGCGTTGGCGCGCACTAGGGGAGCGGCAACAAGGCCGCGCGAAAAGCATAGTTGTTGTTCGGGTTGCCGTTATTGTTGCCCGAATAGAACACCCCGGCGTTACTACCGTTGTTATAGTTACCGCCTCGATCTGGCCAACGGTTGTCAGCTTGCGTGAAGTTGCTGTTATCGTTGCCCCAGGACTGGTTGTTCGTGGCAACCGACGTTGGTGACGTAACATCCAACTTATCGGCCTAGCCCCTGCATTAATTATATAACCGAAATATTACCATGCCAGAGCAGCTTTAACTGGCTGTACTAGGCTTTTATAAAGTACTAATTTAGCTAATTAGGCTATTTGGATCAAGTTCGAGCTGCCAGCCAGTGGGTATGCACTCGCTGACCTTTATTAATATGTCGCGCCGTGGTGCGCGAATAACGATTTGCCAGGTGTAGAGACCGCGTAGACGTTCGTAAAATGCAGGTGCTGGCCCTAATAGATATATTTGCGTACCAAACTTTTGACGCAGTTCACTAGCTAGGCGTCTAGACGCCATGGCGGCGCCTCGCTCGGTTTTGTAGGTGCAGGTCAGCTTTAGTAGATAGGCGAAGGGTGGAAAATGGCCTTTCTGGCGCTGAGTAATTTCGTAGTTATAGAAGTCTAGATAGTCTTGCGTGGCGCCATAGTGCACGGCAGCGGCGTCGGGCTGATAAGTCTGAATAATTGCCTTTGTGTCGATATTACTGCGTCCTACGCGACCGCAAACTTGGGCGACTAGTTGAAATGTACGCTCGCTGGCGCTGAAGTCTGGCATGGCTAATCCAGCATCAGCTTGGACTACACCGACCAGTGCTAGATTAGGTAGATCGAGTCCTTTGGCGATTGTTTGTGTACCGATGATGATTTGGATGGTTCCGCTTTTTAGCTCGTCATACAAATCTTGTACAGCAAAGCCCTTTTCGGTGTCGCCGTCAAAACGTCGCACGACTGATGATGGAAACAGCTTTCTAACCTCGTCTTCGATCCGCTTAGTGCCAATACCCTTACTTTTGATGTTAGCGCTATCGCATTCAGGGCATTTTAGTGGTGGACGCTGCTTATAACCGCACAGATGGCAGATTAGGGCGAACTTGTCGTTATGTAAAGTCAGCGGTAGGTAACAGCTGGGACAGCTGGCGATCCAACCGCAATCCTGACACATGGTAGTGCTAGCACTACCGCGACGATTGTGAAACAACAAAATCTGGCGACGCTGTTTCAGGGTCTCGCGCATGGCGGTAAGTAGTGGCTTGCTGAATAAATAACTTTCGGTACTAAAATTATCGCGACGAGTAAGGTCGATGATTTCAGTTGTCGGTCGCTTAGCGTCGGCGCGGGCTAGCTGATTTAGCTCGATGATGGGCTTTTTGAGGCGCTGCGCTAAATAATAATCACTAATTGAGGGTGTTGCCGAGCCGAGAATTAGACGGGCATGGGTTAGCTGAGTCAAGCGGCTAGCTGCTGCGGTGGTGTTGTAGCGAGGCGCCTGTTCTTGCTTGTATGATGGTTCGTGGCATTCGTCGACTACCACTAGTCCGAGATTGCGCACTGGCATAAACAGGGCGCTGCGTGGACCAACTATGACGATCGGCTCTGTGCAGTTTAAGATGTAATGCCATAGGATGACGCGCTCAGAATCCTTCATCGCGCTGTGGGTAACTACGACGTTATTAAACTCTTTCTGAAACTCTTGGACTAGCTGGGCAGTGAGGGAAATTTCAGGTACTAGAATGATGACGGAGTGACCGTCGTTGATGGTCTGTTGTGCCACGGCTTTGTATACATTGGTCTTGCCACTGCCGGTAATACCATGGAGCAGGGTGGTGCCGCTGGGCGTGCTAAGGATTTGTTGGACCGCCTGTTCTTGCTGGCTATTTAGCGGCAGTGTGGAGTCAGGCGTCTTTGCCGCCTTGACGTCGGGGTGATAATCTTTGATGCGTTTGCGATTGAGCCGACCAGGTAGAATGGTCTGCCAAGTAATGCCGCTACTGGTGGCGTAATAACTAGTCATCCAGTCGTGCAGTTTTAGTAAGCTATCGGGCAGGGGCTGTTTATAGACGACGCGCAAGATTGCCTTGTAGCTGATTGGCTGGCCTTTTTTGTTAACAGTAGCCGGATGTTTATCTTCGCGTCTAACTATACCAAGACTGGTACGGTTGGCGCCGACTGGTACTTCCACAACCTGGCCAACGGATAAATCACGGCCAGAGGTATAGGTTAAAATATCAGCCCATGCACCGACTTTGCCTATCATCTCGACCTCATAATATTTCATGGTTATATTATATCCTGTAGCAGTTATTTTTTGCTATAATGGCAGTGTATGTATTTTGAGTCGAGGGCGCAAGCGGGAGCTCGGTTGGCTACCGAGCTAATTGATTTGTATCGTTACAAGAATACGGCAATTTTGGCGCTGTCGGGTGGTGGGGTGATGATCGGCTATCAGATTGCAATCTATCTGCATGCGGCATTAAAGCGGCTGATCATGGAGACGATTCGTATCGAGGACGAGTCAGAGACTTATGGCACGATGTTGCCGGGTGGTGTTTTTGCACCCAACCCCGACTTAGGCGAAACGACGATGCAATATTATTATGGCGAATACGCTGGAGACCTAGATCAAAAGCTAAGGGAGGCGACCTCGCGGATTAATAAAGTGATTGGCCCTGATGATATATCGCCAGAAAACTTGCGTGGCTATAATGTTATCGTGGTAGACGATGGCGTGCACGACGGTATGGCGCTAGACGCCGCGCGAGTATGGCTGAAGCCGGCGCGTATTGAGCGAATGATTCTGGCAACGCCGCTCATCTCGGTGCCAGCGCTAGACAAGGCGCATATTTTGTTTGACGAACTGCATATTCTAAATGTGGTGGCAAACTTTATGCCGACGTCGCATTATTACGAGCAGAACGACATTCCTGATGCGCCGATGATTAAGGCGATGATTGACGACAGTATTCTGCACTGGGAATAACCTTGGTTAATTAGATAGTTATGGCTTGTACGACAGTTTAGCGCTAAAGCATAACACTATTGACAAAATAATACTGTTATGCTAATATTAATCATGAACACGAAAGGTGTAAGAAGTAACGGAGGGGTTACTGCTTAGTCGGTGCCAATGGCAAGGGCTAGCAGTAGCCCTTTTCTAATAGAAAGGATTTATGGAAATATGGCAGGAACCAAAGCAGGCGCAAAGAAGGCAGCAATAACTAATAAATTAAAGCACGGTAGCGATTTCTACGCACGGATTGGCCGTAAGGGCGGGCAGAATGGTAACACTGGTGGTTTTGCAGCCAACCCGGAACTAGCGCGTGTCGCAGGTGCTAAGGGTGGTCGTATCTCGCGCCGTGGCCCAGCCAAGAAGTCGATCAAGGTGGTCGATCAAAGTATTGATTCTGTTGTTATTGTTAACGCAGCCTAATTACTGACCGCTCTCGATTAAATCTATTGACATGGCTTACGCCATTACTAAAACCGCCCTTAGTGGGGTGGTTTTGGCTACTGCTGACTTTTTGCCCGGCGACGCAGCTGGCAACTACGGGCGTCGTTGGCTGTCCACCTAGTGTGGCAGTTTAGGCAATAATAGTTCAGTGTGTTACGAGACTGCAATCCGGTCTGACTGCATTTGGGGCAGAGTGAACGGTCGTGCAACCAGTTGCGATAGCTATCAAGTGCTTCTTCGATATCGTTGTCGCAAATTATGTATCCATAGCGTGGCGCTAGCTGTTGGGCTTTCTGCCAAGCAGCACGCTCCATCTGCAATAGCTCGATGTCCTGAATAAAATCTTTGTGCATTAATAGGGCATGCCCCAGTTCGTGTAGTAAATCTATTGGATCATCAGTGTAATAAATTTTGTGTTCACTCGCCACCCAGCACGCTCGATCGGATGCGATGAAAATGATACTGGGGTAATCGCGTTTTAACTGACTAACTAGGTTGATCATAATTCTATTATAGGATAATATTATTCTTAAGCAGTATTGAATATTAATAAATAAAGCATAGAGGTAAATATGGCAGGACAGGATCCAGTGGACTTATTTGTAGAACAAATCGTTGATCAGAAGAACTTGGCGGGGGTTACACCTGAAATTAAGCAGCAGGTGGTGGCCGAATTAAAAGGGCGTTTGATGGATCAAATCGATCGAGCGATGATTGATTCGCTAAATAACGAGCAGCTAGACAAGTTTAATACACTATTGGATAACCAGAGTACTACTGATCAGCAATTACAAGATTTCTTTGCTACATCTGGCATTGATAGTCAACAGGTGGCGCTAGACACTATGCTGAAGTTTCGTGAATTTTATCTAGGGGCGGCGTAAGGAACTTACCATATGAGTAAATCTATGGAGACGAATTACAGCATGACACCAACGTCAGCTGAGAGCACCGATAATAAAGAAACTTCTAAATCGCTTGAGCGTTATAACAAGCTGAGCAATGACCTTGGTGTGGTGGCAGTAAGGGCAACTGAGATATCAGAAATGTCCAAGCGTAAACGAAACCAAAACGCTGAATATTATTCGGATTTACAAAAACACTATGATGACCTAGGGTCTGCTGATCAGGCTGATTATGATAGTTATGTCGATGGTTTAATTGAGCTAGCCAAGCGTAATAAGGAAGCCAAACGCAGTAAGGAAGTCGAACTGCACAAACCGCGCCAATCTGGACTATCGCAGGCAATTGAGTATGTGATGGCAGTGTCGGGTGTGCCAGGCGGAAAAACGGAGCTTTCGCAACTTCCATCAGATCAGCGTGCTGATATACAAGGTAAAGCGCTAGCACTCGAAAGTGAGCGAAAACGCAAGGGTGAACAGGCTGAGGATTTTTATAATGCGCTGTACAATGGCAGCCTACCTAAAGGCAATCAATCTGATGTGCATGGCCAAGCAGTAGATCTGTATGATGCGGCGGCCGCTAAAGCTGCTGTTTCGGTGCCGCAGATTCAGGCTGCGCCTGAATCTAGCCCTGCTGACAATAAGGGTTTTGGCCAAGATATGGTTCTGTACGACGCAGATTTTGCAGCCAAACAAACAGCTAATACCGAGTCGAATGAGCCAGCCGATAAAGTGTTGACACCAAAGGCTGCGAACGACACTATGTTGGATTATCCAGACTTCTTGTTGCGTGGCGTAACAGTCGATCGTTCAAAATATATCGAGGAGGCTTCGTTTAAGGCTGCGCAGGAAAAGCTGATGGACGCTATTCATATTACTGATGCTGATCGTGATTCCAATGGTCGGGTTAAGCTATGGAGGCGGCTAGGCAAGATTAAGAATAGTATCTGGATGGGTGGTGTAGCGCGTGGCTATTATGAAACAAAGTTTCGCCGACAAGCAGCCGAAAAGATGCGCAACGATGATATCGCAGCACAGATTGGTGCCAAGAACTGGCTAGATCTCGATCAGATTAAAGACCCGCTAGACCGAGCGCGCGCCGTCACTATGAGGCGCATGATTCTGGACGCCAGTATGGATAGTGTTCGTACTGAGCGAGGCGAGAGCCGTGAACAGCTGGAGGCGGATAGTCCAGCGCGTTTGGCTATGCTGGATTTAATTAAACGGTTTGCCGTTAAAGACAAAGACGGCAAGTATATGACGCCAGACGAGTTTGCTGAGCAAAAGAAGCGTATTTATGCTGAATACGCTGACGAATTATTTGACAATAAGGGTGATAAGACTGCCTACATTGATAATTATTACGCAATTGCCGAAATGGCGCGTGCCACAGCAGATCACGCAGAGGGTTTGGCTGCTATTGAAAAAGGTTTTCAGATGTATCGCGCAGAGACGTGCAACGACTTGAATACTGAGGCGCACCGTACGCGCGTAGAGGCGGCGGTTGAGAAGTGGGAGCATAGCAAGTTTGGCAAGTTTATTCCACCTGAAATAGTTGCGGCTGCGGCAGGTGTAGCTGGCTATGTTGGATCGAGCGTGTTGCGCAGTACGGCGGGTCAGATTATAAGTTTTGGTGGTGGCTCGATTGCAACTGGTGTCATTGGTGCAGTGCGTGAAGGCAATGCAGTAAAGAGCGAGCGTGCAACATTGGCACAACAGCTAGCCTCGGGCAACCTAAATACTGAAAACAAGATTAATCAGCAAATAGGTGAGACGATTTATCAGATGGCGTCGGCTCAGGATATGATGAATAATGCCAAAGTGGCGATTGATAGCGGCGACACAAAGGCAATGTTTGACGCACTGACCGAAATGACATGGCGGCAGAAGATGGGTGATCAATTCAAGGTCGATTTAATTAGCTATAGTTCGCCCGATGAGATTGCGACAGAGAGCCTAGACTTGATTACTAGCCGAGCGGAGCTAATTGTAGCATTGCGCAAGGCTAATCCAGACTTTGATATTGATCGTTTTAACGCAGATATTACAGATAAACTAGGCGATATCAAGTCGCTGAATGATAAGAGTTTGCTAAAGAGTGCAGATTTGCCGGATCAAGCCAAGGAAATGATTAGTGATATTCAAGCGAAAGACAAACTTTTTGCTAAACTAAAGGCTAAACGTCAGGCTATTCGGGGCGTCGGCACGTGTGTGAGCTCGCTAGTAATTGGTTCAGCTGTGCGCACGGCAAGCAACTATGTAATAGATCAGATTACCCCCGACACCGTAGAAGTGACGCACGTAGAACCGGGCGACAAGGCGCATTATGACAAGCTAACCAGCGAACAAATTGCCGATCTTAAGTCCCGTGGTGCAACGGTTGAGGCGGTCGATAAGATAGTCAACAAGACTACAACGGAAACTGTGGGTGCAGATCAAGCAGTAGCAGATAATCCATTGTTCCAACGTTCAGCTTGGCTAAACAACAACACCAGCATTTCCGATGGTAACGAGCTGGCAGGGTATATACAGGATGGCAAGATGTTCTATCAACCGACTGGCGCTTCGTTTGCTAATGGCATTCACATTGAGCAGTCCTCGATCCTAAATGCGGCACAGCAAGGCAATATTCATCTGAAGCTTTCGCCAACTGCTGATACACAGTCACATCCGTTTGATGTGGTCGGCAAATTGGTTAATGGTCGGGTTGAATTCGATGTCGAGCCAGGTAGTCCTGTTGCCAAGATAATAGCTGATCGCTCGTACAAGTTTGCAGAAGTTGCTGACAATAATGGCTTTGTTTATGCCACCGATATCGGTAGCGGCACTGCGAACAGCTTCGATATTGCAAAGACTATACAAGAGAAGGTGACGGAGTACAACGTACAAATGCCTAGCAAGACTGTAGTTGATCATGTGGCAGCTGAGTCGAATGTCTTTAGTAGCATTCCAGTGCCAATCCCACTATGGATTCGTCGCAATATGCACAATGCAGAGAAACCAGAGACGCCTGATGAGCCTGAGGCACCTGAACAGCCTGAACAGCCTGAACAGCCTGAACAGCCTGAGAATTCGAATTCAGAAGACTCTAATCCAACCGAACAAATGTCATCGGTTGAGGCTAGCGAGCCTGACAAATCGGACGAGTCTGCTGAGACTAGCGAGCCTAAGCCGACTACGCAACCTAAGCCGACTATTATGTCTGATCAGACGGCGGTCAATGGTAGTCCAGCTCTAGCAAAATTAGTAGAAGATACATACGAAAGGTTACATACTGGCAATCTGAATAATATTGATGAGAGCGCCAACGAGAGTGTTAATAGTAATGCTGGACAGCCTGAGAATAAATGGCAAGATACCCACATGGAGTACGAATGGCAAGACGTTGACGCATTGAAGGCAGGTATAGAAAATCAATTGAACCAGCAAGCCTGGGCAGCAGGTGAAGGATGGAACGCAAATGATAAGTTAGGTGTTGCTAAGGAGCTATTTGATATGCCAGATACAGGCAGTAAAACTATGAATGCCCGAGGTACGCAAATGCTAAAAATGTTTGTTAATGACCCGACGACAGTTGTCAAGGATCTAAATCATTTCGTGAATTGGTATAAAAACCAATAAAACCTATAAAACTTCCGCATAATATGCTAAAATATAAACATAAACGGTAATACACCTATGAGTTATATACAAAAATACGTTGATCAAGTTATGCAAGGACTGTCTGTTAAGGGTATGACTAGCGATACGCGTTCGCGCCTAGCATCGAGTTTGCAAGCTATGTTGGTCGCGCACATCAATAACAAGATATACGAGTCGCTATCATACGATCAGCTAATTGATCTGTACCAAAAAATAGATCAAGCAGATACTGCAGATGCTGCCGATACAATAATTATGAACTACCTGGACGAAGCAAACATCGACGTCTTGGCGATCGCTGAGCAGGCTTATCAGGATATTGCCAGAGAGTACCACTCAACGATGAATCGGCGTTTGGTGCCAGTTGGAGGTCGAGCATGATGAAAATAAATCCAGAGAAAGCATTGTCGTCTAATAGTAGGGAAGCTCAAGAATATCTAAATAACGTTATTGATAGTTTTGAGAATGAACAGGGTAAGGAAGGGCGTCGCTATAAATCTCGACAAGTTGGCCGCGAAGCTATCAACCTTGTAAATTCAGATTCGAATGCTCAGAGTTTACCGTTCGATGAAAAAGTTAAATTCTATGAAAACTCAAAGGCTACTCAAGCCAATGAAACGAATGGCTATAGTATAAAGACACCGTCGGGAGTGGTGGTTAATTATAACGCCGATGGCTCAATGAGACTGTCGAACGGCAAAGCAGTAACTCAGGATGATTTTAACGAGTTCAAAAGGCGTTTTAATGAAGAACACGGCCAAGCACCTAAGACTGAGCGCAATCAAGAACCCAAAATAAACAAGCCTAACCCTATCCCTAACTCTAGTCGTAACCATAACACTAGCCACAGCACTAATCAAAGACCTAATCTATTCGACAGTGATTTAGTGGCTCAACAACAACGGGAATATGTTGGCAAAAAAAGACTAGCAGATCTAGTTAAAAACACATCTGACGACACTAAAACAGACAAATCACATCAATCAGACAAAGTGCATAGCGCCTCAAAGAGTTCCATTGATACCGCTAAAGCCACAAACTCAAACTCAGCAAACGCACTAAAGCTAGAAGTGCCAATATTTAAGCCTGTCGAAGGCGGTTTATCAGACGAAGACCGTAAATTCATCCTAGGGCAGCAAGCCAAAAAGAAAGAAAGCAAAACTGCTGAGAGCGAAAAAGAGACATCGGCTGAAAAGGCTGAAAGGGAAAAGGCTGAAAAGCACGAGATAGCTCATGGATTCCGGGCATTTCTTCGTGAAAACGCGGATAAGTTCGCTAAGTTTCTAAATAAACGCCGTTCACAGGAAGCCGATAATCACGAATCGACCAAAAAGTCGAAAAAGTCGAAAGAGTCTGGGGCTAACGATAACTCGACGCACGAGCGACGACCGAAGAGTGCCGCTTGGCTAAATAAGGGTGTAAAGATCACCGACCCTAAGTTGGCGGTTGAATACAGCGACTTGCGCCGTCAAGGTGACCCTAAGGCGCTTGATGAATTTGCACAAAAGCTCATGCGAAATGTTGGCTATGCAGTAGGAGAAGGCTTTACGATTGGCAATGAGCCACCGAAACAGAAGACTGCAGCTGAGCGAGCGGGCGAATTGCGAAAGAGTGTAGAAGCCGATGCTAACGCAGAGCAGGCGAAGAAGAGTCTTGCTGAAATGGTTGAACGTGTCAAGAATCATGTTAACGAACAAGCTAAGCAAATAGCTGAGAAAATGACTGAGAAGTTTCGTCAGCAGATTGCCGAGCTTAAAGCGAAAAACGATAAGTTAATTGAGAGCGACAAGGCTAAACGGGCAGAAATAGATAGGCAGAAGCAGCTGATTGCCGAGCTTAAAGCAGAAAACGATAAGTTACGCGCGAGCAACAAGGCTAAGCAGGCGGAAATAGATGGTCAGAAACAGCAGGATGCTGACCTGAAGAATCGAATGGAAACACTTAAAATGGCGGGTCTGTCAAACGAGCTAAGTAACTATGCTAACAAATGGCGTTGGAATAAGGGCAATGAACAACAGCATGACGTCTCTGATGATCAGATGTACGAAGAATTTGGTGCGGCGACTGAGCTATTTGACCTACCGCATGATAAGGCGATTGGTCTTAACGAGCAGGGTAAGGCAGCTCTGAGGGAATATGCTGACTACATTAAGCTAAAAGATGCGGAAAGCTTTAGTGAACATGACATTGATAAGTTTATTAAAGTCTATAATAATTACCGAGGTTTCTTACGTGCCGCAGATAAAACTCTGAAGGCTATGACGGGAACACATGACGGCAATCACAGCAATAAACCGCAAATGAGCTTAACGGAATTCCTTGAACACAATTCGTACATCTTGACTGCTTAGTTTAATCTTAACCTTGCGATTTTTATCATATCTGGTATGATAGTAATTGGTATTTGTAGCCTTAGTCCTACAATGAATATCAGTTAAGAAAGAGATGACTTGTGGCTAAGCGGTCGTCTAAAAAGGAATATATTAATGGCAAAAGCCTTAACAATGGCTGACCTGCTAGCTGGCAGTGATGCAAACGTAATCGAAGCAGGTTCGACTGTTAATGGTAAAATTCTGTCAGTCAAGAAGAATGAGATCTTGGTTGACCTAGGTATGTATGGCGTCGGTATGGTACCGCGTCGCGAAATTGGTTTCGGCAAGAAGCACGAGGCTGGCGAAGAGGTTGTGGCATCGGTCGTTGAACCTGAATTGCCAAACGGCAATGTCCTATTGTCACTACGTAAAGCTGCAAAGGAACGCGGCTGGGACGAAGTCGCCAAAGTCGTCGACGAAGGTAAGACAATTACAGTTACCCCATTTGACGCTAACCGTGGTGGCTTACTGATTGAATTTGAAGGTGTACGTGGCTTTATGCCAGTATCACAGCTATCAACCGAGCATTATCCACGCACTAGTGACAAGGATGAGATTCTACGCCGTCTGCGTTCACTGGTAAACAAGGAAATTGTGGCGCAGATTATCGACGCTGATCAGAAGAGCAACAAGCTAATCTTCAGTGAGAAAGAAGCTATTAAGGATGGTCTATCTGATCGCCTAACTAGCCTAAAGGTTGGCGATGTAGTTGAAGGTACTGTGACTGGTATTGTTGATTTTGGTGCCTTTGTCAACGTTGACGGCATTGAAGGTCTAGTACACATCAGCGAAATTAGCTGGGAGCGTGTCAACGAAGTCAAGGATGTCTTGAAGGTCGGTGACAAGGTTAAGGCTAAGATTATCAGCATTGATAAGGATCGTCTAAGCCTATCGATTAAGCAGACCACCCCTGATCCATGGCTAAAGGAAGCAGAGCAGTTCAAAGTTGGTCAAAAAGTTGAGGGTACGGTTACTCGCATTACCCCATTTGGTGCCTTTGTGCAAATTAGTCCAGCTGTTGAGGCTTTGGTGCACGTTAGTGAGCTTGGTCGCGATGCCGATCCTGAGAAGACCTTCAAACTAAACGAAAAGCGTGAATTCAAGGTCTTGGAAATTGATGCGGACAACCGCAAAATCCGCCTAGGTTTTGTAAAATGAGTGCCAAATAAATAGTGGCGCGGTATCTGCTAAACGCGCCGGAAAGGAGCGTGATGGCAGATAAAAAAGTATTACAATTACCAGAAATGATTACCGTGGGTGAACTGGCTGAAAAGCTAGACATCCCGGTGGTCAAGCTGGTGGGTGAGCTGTTCAAAAACGGTATTATGGCAACAGTAAACCAGCGTATCGATTTTGAAACAGCAGAAATTATTATTGAAGAGTTGAGTGTGAACGTAACAGTCGAAAAAAAAGACGTTGAGACGTTCGATACCGAAAAGCTCGTAATTCATTTATCTAAGAGCGCTAAGCCGCGAGCGCCGATTGTGGCTGTGATGGGTCATGTTGACCATGGTAAGACTACGCTACTAGATTACATCCTACACCAGCATCGTCAGGCGGCAGAGGCTGGTGGTATTACACAGCATATTTCAGCCTATCAAACAGTACATGATGGCCGACCGATTACCTTTCTAGACACGCCAGGGCACGAAGCCTTTGCTGCACTTCGTCAACATGGTGCGACGTTAACAGATGTTGTCATCATTGTTGTAGCAGCTGATGATGGTGTGAAACCACAGACGGTTGAGGCTATTAAATTTGCTCGTACGGCAAATGCGAAAATCGTTGTAGCCATCAACAAGATGGATAAAGCAACTGCTAATCCTAACTTAGTACGAACGCAGTTGGCTAGCGAATATGGCTTGAACCCCGAGGAATGGGGCGGTGACACTATTATGCTGGAAGTATCTGCGCTTACTGGTGCTGGCGTAGACAAGCTGCTAGACAGTGTGCTGCTGGTTGCAGATATGGAAGAGCTAAAGGCTGATTACAATGTTCCTGCCGAGGGCTTGATTATTGAATCTAATATGGAAAAGGGTCGTGGTGCCGTGGTTCGCTTACTGGTCGAGAACGGTACTCTAAATAAAGGCGATTTCATTGTGGCAGGTAGCGCTTGGGGTAAAGTGCGCACACTGGAAGACTGGCGAGGCAAGGCAATGAAGGCGGCTGGTCCGTCTACTCCGGCAACTGTGACTGGCTTCCGTGAAGTGCCACCATTTGGCCAGCGTATCGAAGAAGTTAAAAACGAGCGCGAAGCAAAGGCTTTGGCGGCTAAGCATTATGACGAACAGATTCAGTCGACAGCTGATGCTAATATTACTAGCTCTGATATCTTGCGCATGATGAATCGAGAGACCGAACAGCAGGATGCCAACTTTGTTATTAAGGCTGATGTACAGGGGTCATTGACTTCTGTTGTTGACGCATTGAAACTACTAGAAACCGATGAAGTAGCAGTTAAAATTGTGGCGTCCGGTGTGGGTAATATCACTGAGGGTGATATTCGTGCGGCTGCAAGTGCAGGGGCGACTATCTTTGGCTTTAATGTTCAACTGCCTGGTCAAGTGCGTCAGCTAGCTAATCGCAACCATGTTGAAATTCGCATTTATAAGATAATTTACGAGCTGATTGATGACGCTAAGGATATAATGAGCGAATTACTGCCTGATAAGGTGGTTGAAACGCCAGTCGGTGAGCTAGAGGTTAAGGGTATCTTCCGTACTACCAAAGAGAATATTATTGCCGGTGGTTTGGTAACTAAGGGTAAGTTGGAACCAAGAACTTGCGTGCGTATTTGGCGTGGCAAGGGCAAGAAAGCTGAACAGATTGGTGACGCCGAGCTGACTAGTGTTCAGCGCGAAAAATCCGAGGCAAAGGAAGTGTTCGAAGGCGAGATGTGCGGTGTTGAATTAAAGATCAGCACTAAGTTAACATTAGAGCTAGGCGATCGTCTAGAAGTTTATCGCCGCGAACTACAGAAGCGCCATCTATAGCGTCGCGATTTGACATAAACGCAATATCATTGACAAATAACACTATTAATGATAGTCTAACAGTATATTTGTAGGTTAATAAGGAGATTCAATGAGCGTAACATCTAAGATCAAGCAGGTTTGGCATTATGTGCCAAAGCGCGTCGCCGCTGTTACTG
>CAKVAO010000009.1 GCA_934725355.1 uncultured Candidatus Saccharibacteria bacterium
CGCTGATAATTGTTTAAATTTTACTTACATAGATATACTCACGGGATAAATTACACTACGACTTAGACCACTACACGATATTGACTTTTTATAAAAGTGTTTTACTATGGATAATGAATAATCGTACCTTACCAGATTGGAGGTGATGAAGTTGTACATGCATTATGGCAACTTCAAGCGTATCTTAAATACCAGTGGTCTGCGTGTTTTTCTAAACAAAAAAGATTCCATCATCCGTATTCAATACCACTGGAGCGAAAATAAGCTGGACAGAAGTATGGTCCAAATAGACAATAAAGACCCAGAATCGCCGCAAATTAACAAAGTGTGGTATAGGGGTAGCTCCAGAGAAAGCCCAGCCTGCTACATAAGTAGCGATCATACTAGCACTAAAGCTTTGCCATATTTTAAAGTTGTCATCAAAGACGTAGATGATCCTTCTAAAGATGGCAATATCGACATATACTGGGGTGGCAAAATTGCAGATATGGATAAGTGGTCGAACGACAAAACTCATGGGCACATTAATATGCAAAGTAATTGCGTTCTTAAATATCTCCGCGAACCAGCAACTGAGAATAACGAACGCGGCACCGTTGTATACGACAAATCGCAGTGCCAACAATACTCGCAGTCCGAGAGTCATTTTGTCTGTACATCAAATAGCTTGCAAGCTAGTACAGAATCGCCCGACAACAGCACGCAATAATTTCGTCATCCCTGATCAATAAGCACCAGCTTGATAGCTGGTGCTTTTAATATGCAGACATAGACATGCTACTCAGCGCCAATTTGTACAAGCTCTCCACCTAGCTTCTTACGAAAATAGTTATCATGGCTAATATAGATTATAGCGCCGCGATAGTTTGCCAACGCCTGCTCTAACTCTTCAATACTAGGCAAATCCAAGTGGCTAGTTGGCTCGTCGAGAATAACCAGATTTGGTTCGTTTGCCAGCATGCTAATAATCTGCAAACGGGCTTTTTGCCCACCCGATAAATTACGCACCAGCATATTTCGGTCACCCTCGGTAAACAGATAGTTGTTCATTAATTGGCGCACCTTGGTATCGCCCACTGGTAAATCGCGATCCAGATAGATACGCTCAATTGCATCGCCCAATTTCATATCAAAAAATTTATCACTCACCTCTTGCTCGTAAATACCTAGTCGCACCTGCGAATCTAGCTTAGTCGAGCCGGCATAAATGGTCACGCCAGGCTTGCCCAATAATGTTTTAATTAGGGTAGACTTACCTGCACCGTTGCGACCATGAATTTCCAAGCGATCGCCACTGCGCACCTCGAAGTTGATCCCCTCAAATAGCGGACAATCGTAACCGACCGATAAATCATGCGCCGCCGCCAACACACGTTGACTACGCGAGGCCGTCGAGTGCATATTAACTTGAATGTTGCGAGCTTTATACTTCTCATAGCGATCAGCTTCTTTGTACCCCACCTGCTCTAGCGATTCTTTGTCGATCCAGAAGCTTGGTCGTTCTTGGCTCTGTAGCTCAGTTAGCTCTGCCCGCGCCTTTTCCTCTAGTCGTTTAAATTGATGTACGGTCTTAGGATTGCGCGCTTTTTCCTTCATCCGTTGATAATCCAGTACGTTCTGCCGCAGATTCTTCATTCGTTTCTCAACTAGCTCATAGTCCTGCATTGCAGTCGCCGTGCCACGTAAATTCTGACGAATATAATCGTCGTAATTTCCCTTGTAGCTAGTTACACCACCATCCTTAATCTCAATAATCCTATCTACGTTCTGCAGGACATCACGATCATGCGTAATCACCAAGATCGCCTCCTCAGCTTTGGTCATCCAGTCTATAAACTGCGCCTTGGCCACATAATCCATAAAGTTAGTTGGCTCATCGACGAGTACCAAATGAGCGTTGCTGTGCATTATCTTTATCACTTCAGACAAGCGTTTCTGTCCACCCGACAGGTCTGCAAAACGACTATCAGCGTATTTATCTAGCTGGAAGTTCTTTAGTTCTTCCTCTACCTGTCCCTGCACATTATAATAGCCACGATCACCAAATTCCTCTAGCGCATCACTATATTCATTCAGCTGGCGATTAGTCGGCTTGGTTAGCGTCGGAAATTCTCTTAAGGTTTTAGATAATTTAGCATAGTGCGGTAGACCCGACAGAATACATTCAGTAACAGTGTGATCGCCTGCATTATGATATTCCTGACTGGTCGCTACCACCGTCGCTCCTTTGCGAACAATGACATTGCCAGTATAGTCATGATCTTTGCCTTCGATAATACCAAACAAGGTTGACTTCCCAATACCGTTGCGACCAATAATGCCCACTTTTTCGTGATCATCGACCTCGAACTCTAGGTGGCTAAAAATAGTCTTTGTTCCAAATGATTTTTCTGTAACCTCAACCTGTAACAACATCGCTAATATTTTACCATATAGCAAATAGCGTCAAAAGGCACATAAATAAAACACCCCACCTATATATAAAGCTATCTATTAATATGGTGTATAATGTAGTTATTAGCCACCCATACTTCGGTCCCTAGGTGAGCATCATAAATAACATCCTTCAATGCGCCTGATTTGAACGGATTCAGTGCGACTTGGATAATAAATATAACCGTTCCTTTATCCGAAGGAGTTGTTTATGAATCCTATTGTTAAAATTAACGAAACTATCGACGTCAATGTCACGTTCTATCAAACACAGAACCACCAAACCAAAGTTCTACCACGTACCTTCCGCTGGCGCGGTCGCGAAATTACCATACATCAGCTTGGTCTACACCACACAACCCACCGCAATGGCGATCTAGTTCATGTGTTTGATGTGTCAGATAGCGCAAATGATTATCGCCTAGAATTTAATGCCAGTCAGCTTACTTGGTCGTTGGTTTCTATGCTAGATGGAGGGCGTCTATGAATTTTAATCACGCTAACCCTAACATCATGTGGATCGATCTAAATTCCGCCTTTGCTACCACCGAGCAACAGGCTCATCCTCATCTGCGGCATCGTCCAGTTGGCATTACCAATCGCATTAGCCCTGAATGCTGTATTATCACTAGCAGTTACGAGGCGCGTGCCTGCGGTGTAAAAACCGGCATGCGACGTTCTGAAGCCTTGCGACTCTGCCCAGAATTAGTTCTACTAGAATCTGATCCACCCAAATATCGTACAGTTTACGCTAAATTATTGAACATCATGCAGAGCTACTCCGACCGAGCCGAGATGCATTCAATTGACGAAGGCTTGATTGACCTTAACTACACACCTTACGCTAACGATCTAGACAAATTAGTTGCGCTAGGTTACACCATCAAACAGCGCGTTCGCCAGGAAATCGGCGATCATATAACTATTAATGTCGGTCTTGGGCCAAATAGATTTTTAGCCAAGCTAGCTGCTGGACTACACAAGCCCGATGGACTGGACGCTATTACAGCAGATAATTTAGTTGAAACCTATGCACAACTAAAGCTAACCAAGCTAACCGGCATCGCCGATCGTTACGCTAAGCGGCTTAGGCTTTCTGGTATTAAGACACCACTAGAATTTTTGCTAACCGATGAAGCTAAATTAGTCGAGATATTTCATGGCGTAGTAGGATCACAGTGGTACCGGCGCTTACGTGGTTACGAAGTTGATAACCGCCCCACTAACATAACAACAATAGGACGACAGTGGATGGTCGATCATCCAACCAATGACCCAGAGTTCATTAACTCCTGCCTGCACCACCTAGCCGAAGCAGTCGGCATCAAACTGCGTTATAAACGCTGTAGTGCACGTGGTGTTGGTATCTATCTGGTCTATCAAGTCGGCGGAGTTTACAAACGCAAAATCCTAGCCGACCAGCCCATTCGCACTGATGCTGATATTTGGCGACTACTTAAATCTATCGCAGACGGACGCAACCAAGCGCTTAACCTACGCATGCTGAATGTATACCTGTACAATATTATCCCAACCGAACAAGAACAATTAATTCTAGCCGATCAGCCACTCAGACCACATCAGCTAACACGCACCATTGATCATATTAATGCTCGCTATGGTACTAAAACTATTCACTCAGCCGAATCAACCGTCGGCGCAGCTCGAATCCAGCAGAAGGTGCCATTCGGCAGCACGCGCTATTTTGACTTGTTATAAAAACTAGCCGCCAACAGTATCATTGGCGGCTAGGTGCAATATTTTTAGTTATTACGACATTACAAACATTACGTAGAAAGCTGAAAATAGTATAAACAGCGTCATCGGCGCCAACACACCGATAACATCTAATTTACCAGGCCGAATCGTCTTAAGTGCCAACGAGTTTAGCACCACTGCAACCGACGACAGCGCCATAATTAGACCAGCTAGCTCAGGACGCAAATGGATACCGAACGAGCTTAGTACGCCAGCCGCTAGCGGAATACTGATTATGTTGTAGAACATCGAGAAAAACAGGTTCTGGTAAATCTTGTGTACCGTAGCGTGCGACAGACTAAGCGCACGGCAGATATCATAGGGGTCACCCGACACTAGCACCACGTCGCCAGCCTCAATAGCAACATCAGTACCCGTGCCAATCGCCACACCCACATTAGCAGTAGCAATAGCCGGTGCATCGTTAATGCCATCGCCCACCATCGCCACCACCTTGCCTTCGGATTGAAGTTTAGCAACTGCAGCGACCTTCTCGTTTGGCGCTACATCAGGTATAACGTGCTTAATGCCAAGGCGACTCGCCATAGCTTTTGCTGTTGCAGCATTATCGCCAGATAGCAAATATGTCTCGATTTTCATTTTGTGTAGAGCGCGAATTGTCCGTGCTGCCGATGGCTTTGGTCGGTCAGCCACTGCAATCACGGCTATAACCCCGTCCTCGTCGAATAAATAACTAATAGATTTACTAGCACGACGCAGCTTAGTAGTATCAGGCAAGTCAACTTTTACGTATTCTTTGACGAATCGTTCATTCCCTACACGATAGGTTTTGTCGCCAACTGTGCCGCTAATTCCCCGACCGGGAACCACTGCGAAATTTGATACCGCCGACAGAGCCAGATGTTTACGTTTAGCATACGACAGAACAGCACGTGCCATTGAATGCTCGCTCTGCTTTTCCAAGCTAGCAGTAATCGCCATCACATCTTTAGCATTACCACGAATCGGCAACACATCTGTAACCACTGGTTTACCTACTGTTAGCGTACCAGTTTTATCGAATACCACCGCGCTTACTTTGTGCAAATTCTGCAGGGCTAAGCCACCTTTGATCAAAATACCGTGCTTAGAGCCCTGTCCAATGCCTACTGTAATAGCAGTTGGCGTAGCCAAGCCAAAGGCGCATGGACAGGCAATCATAACTACAGCCACGAAATACATCATAGCTGTAGACATGTCTACGCCAACAACGTAGTACCACACAAACAAGGTAATTAGTGCCACTGTGATCACGAATGGCACAAAAACTGCTGCTATTCGGTCTGACAAATCCTCAATCGGTGCTCTGTTGTTTTGCGCAGTCTTGATCATCCGAATAATTCGCGACAATACAGTGCCGCGTTCGTCCGATGTTGCCACTATTTCAACAGCACCATGACCATTAATCGTACCCCCAATAACTTTATCGCCAGGATGTTTGTCGATCGCAACACTCTCGCCGGTCACCATGGACTCATCAGTGTTTGTGTTACCACTAAACACCGTGCCGTCAATCGGAATAGTCTCACCTGGCTTAACTAGTAGATGATCGCCAACTTTTACATGCTTAGTCGGAATATCTACAACATGACCGCCGTTCACTAAGTGTGCACGATGCGGACGAAGCTTCAGAAGGCTCCGAACACTTTGGCCAGTTTGATCGGTGGCTTTTGCTTCTAAGTATTTGCCCAAGATTACAAACAAGAATAGAAAGACAACTGTTTCAAAATACAGATGCGGCGTCGTAAAGGAATAGTCCATCGTAACACTCTTGTGTGCCAAAATATATATCAGGTAAGACACCCACGAGTACACATAGGCCGTAGTAGTACCGATGGTAATTAAACTATCCATATTAAACATACGGTCGCGCAATCCCGCAACCGTACTACGGAAGAAGCTAGACCCTAGAAATAGCATAGCCGCTGTTGCCGCTAGGAAAGATAATGGCGCCATATATGGCTGCAACACGCCTTTGAACAGCATTCGATCACCCAGTACATCTGCCAACATATAATAGATCATCGGCAGCGCTAAAACGATAGCTATCGCCAGACGACGACGCCACAAGCCAACACTCATCATACGCATATGATGAGCACCCATGTGCATATGATCAACATCAGCCTTCATCTTGCTCATATTGTGCATGTTGTGCGTACGAGCAGACGCTTCACTGTTAGCCTTGCCCATAATACTCTTACTTAACTGACTTTACCTTAGCCTCAACAGCCTTAGCAGAACGACTGTGCTTCTTCTTGGTGTTAGTCTTAAACAGTTCTTTAATATTGTTACGGATACGGAATGCGTAAATTTCGATAATGATACCGTGCACCAATATATACGCGCCGATTAGCCAGACAGTCGCCTGTGCAGCCAGCTGTGGTTGCAGCAGAGCCACAAAACCTGCTAGTAAGCCAGCTATACCCAGAAACACTGTAACAGTCTTGTCGGCAGATGCCTCGGCATAACTAGCCATTATTAGATCTAGTAGCGCCTGCATAAAGATAAACACCGCTAGCAAAATACCTAGGAAATTATGCATTAGCGTCGGATTGAACATAATATAAACACCTATACTAATGCCACACAGGGACAATAGTGATGACAGCCACCACAGCGGGTCAAGCCGCACATTAGTTATTGACTGCGCTAGAGCCACCAAGGACATTACGATGGCGAATGCTGCAAATGCGTAGACAAACAGATTCAACACTACATCGGGACTCAGCAAACTAGCAACACCAAATAGAATGCCAATCGCCCCGCTAATTACTACTGCCCACCACATACTACTAGCAACATGCTTTGTTCTAATTATCAAGTCTTCCATTTATAGTTCTCCGTTAATGCTTACTTATTCTCAATTCTATCACAATTCCATAATAACCACTTCATACGGTTGTAATATTCCATCATCAAATTCTGTTTGCCCCTCGTACGAGTTAGCAATGATGCGACCATGTAACTCAGTGATCGGACGTACGTTCCTGTCTGACAAATTCGCTACGACCAGTATTTTTTGTTGTCCAAACTGCCTCAGGTAAGACATGATCGGCTTTTTGTCGTCGTAAAACTTGATCGTTCCGTCTTGCAATGCCAAGGAGCTTTTTCGCAGTCCAATCATCCGACGATAGAAGCCGAGTACCGACGACTCATCACCTTCTTGCTGCTCCACTGAAATTGTTTCACAGTTGTGATTGACTGGCAGCCACGGCTGATGGCTACTGAACCCCGCATATTTATCACTACTCCACTGCATAGGCGTGCGTGCTACATCACGGCCTTCACTTAGCGCAATTTTCCTCGCTAGGCCGTTTGGCACGTGCTTATCTCGCAAGGTCTGGTATAGCATATTAACCACCATATCCTTGCTCTGATCAAATTTAATATTCGTATTAGTCATGCCGATCTCTTGCCCCTGATAAACAAAGGCTGTACCACGCAAGGTAAACTCAATAGCCGCCAACATCTTGGCAATCTCATCGTGATATTTAGCGGCGTTTTTGCCGCCGTAAACCGAAACCGCACGCTCTTGATCGTGATTCTCGAAAAATATCGTATTCCAGCTTAGCCCCTTCTGCCATTTTGTTAAACCGTTTTTCAGGCGTTCAGTCATCGACCCTCTAACCATGCCATGTTTAACATGATCAAAGCTAAATACGGTATCCAGCTCACGGCCTTTAGTAAAACGCTTTGCCTGCTCTAATGTTCCTTGATACAACTCGCCTACTGTATAGGCTCCATACTGCGCCAGCACATCTTCGTGCAGTCGCTGTAGCACACGATGCGTGCCTTTAGTCGAGACAAAGTACTCTGAGCCCGTGCCCGATATTTGCGGTTCACCATCATCATATGATTCATCGTATAGCAGGTTAATGACGTCACAGCGGAAGCCAGCAATACCCTTGTCTAGCCAAAACCGCAATACGTTCTCGATTTCTTGGATTACGTTCTCGTTGCGGTAGTTTAGATCCGGTTGATGCTCAGTAAATAAGTGCAGGTAAAACTGCCCCGAACGCTTATCGAATTTCCATGCTGGTCCCGTAAATATCGAAGTCCAGTTATTTGGCGGTAATGGCCGACCGTTCTTGTATCCACTCGGATCACGCCAGACGTAATAATCGTGATATTTCGAATTAGGATTACGCGCCGCTTGGAACCATTTATGCTGATCAGAAGTGTGATTAATGGCCAAATCCATAATGATTCGTAAATGTCGTTTCTTTGCTTCGTTAATCAGTCGATCCATATCGCGCATCGTACCGTATTCAGGATTGATTTTGGTATAGTCGGCAATGTCATAGCCATAGTCACGATTAGGCGACAGATAGACTGGCGATAGCCAAATTGCATCCACGCCTAAGCTAGCAATATAGTCCAGTTTATCGATTATTCCTGGGATGTCACCGATGCCATCGTCATTCGAATCATAGAAGCTGCGCGGATAAACCTGATAAATCACCGCATGTCGCCACCACGGAATGGATTTTACAGTACCGCTATTCTGCGTTGTGCTCATGTTAATATTTTAGCACAGCTCGGAGGCCAACATTACTAAGCTATCTTTAGCGTTGTAAAATACACAAAGTACCTTGCATGGGTAATGCGGTCGTGCTAATATAATAACAAGCAAAAGTTCAAACAAAAACTTAAAAACAAACAAATTGAGTTCGAGAGCGAATTTTTGCTTTTGTCTCCACCACACACCTCTTTGGGGTCGGTTCTCTACCGGCCCCGTTTTTGTTTTGTAATCAAACTACTATAGTATAATAGACTTAATGAAGAGATTTTTAGTGATTACACTATTCCCCGAGATGTTTGATGGTGTCATGAATAGCAGTATGATGTGGAAAGCGCAAAAGGATGGCCAGTTAGAGTTCGACACGCTTAATCTGCGCGACTTTGGCATCGGGCCACGTCATCAAGTTGACGATAAACCATTTGGCGGTGGCGCAGGCATGTTGCTAATGATCGAGCCTTTAACCAATGCGATTAACGAAGCTAAGAGACGCCTTCCAAACGCTCGCGTGCTACTGATGACGCCAACCGATAATATTTGGAACCAGACCAAAGCACAGGAGTTTGCATCGTCTAACGATGATTATATTATCATATGCGGTCGCTACGAAGGTTTTGACGCCCGTGTTTATGATTTGATTGACGAGAAGATTTCTATTGGCCGCTACGTCTTAACCGGCGGCGAACTACCGGCTATGTCAATTATTGATTCTGTTGTACGATTGCTACCAGGCGTTCTGGGCGGTGGCGCTGAAGCAACCGCACTAGAAAGCTATTCCGATGAGGCTGAGATCGAATATCCTCAATATACCCGCCCTGAGATGTTTAATGGTCAGTCTGTGCCATCGGTACTATTATCTGGCGACCACGCCAAGGTTCACGAATGGCGCAAACAGCACGAAATTAAATAGTTGCGCGGATTACAATTACACTAATTAACAATTACACTAAGCTCTAGAACCCGAAAACCGTCCTCTCGCAGGACGGTTTTTAGGCACAAACAAATCTCGCATTTATTTTTTAATTAGTTCTTCATTGTAGCGCACAACTTGAACTGCCTATGATTATATATCAAGATCGTCGTCTTCTGCAAGCCCCTCACGTAACTTTTTTACGCGATCAGAGATTTGGCTATCAGAGGTGTGCTCGTAATTATCCACAGCATTATCAGTAGTACTAGTGCTGGGTGTTGTGGATTTAACCGACGTAGCATCTGACTCGCTATCAGTATCAACAATGCGTAGATTATAACGCGCTTCGTTTTTCATACCCAATGCACGTAGCAGCGTTCGCAAACTCTGTGCTGTTGCACCACGACGACCAATAACTCGCCCTAAATCACCCGGATCAACCGACAGCTTTAACAGGACGCCTTTCTCGTCTTCGGTACGCTCAACCTTCACGGCTTCAGGCTTGTCAACTAATTGCTTAACCACATATTCAGTGAACTGTTGCTCGATCATTGGTCACTCCATCCTCTCTATTAATATCTGTAACTATAATAACATAAAAGCAAACACCTGCCCATACAGCAGGTGTTTGCTTTTCCAGTTCAGATAGCGTAGCTAAGCTTCAGTAGCTTCTTCTTTTGGTTGATTCTTGCGTAGCTTTTCAGGATTGCGAACAGCCTTATGCTGGTTGCCATCGAACTTCTTTACCCACTTAGGCAAGGCAACACCTTCCTTTTCTAGCAAAGCAGCGACACGAGTTGTTGGTTGTGCGCCGTTAGTTAGATACTTGGTTGCGGCATCCTTGTCTAGCTCTACAGCCTTGGTATGTGGGTTGTACGAGCCTAGGTATGCTACTACCTTGCCACTTGATGGATGGCGGTGCGAATCCTGCACCACGACACGATACATGGCATAATGAGTTTTACCTAGACGTTGCAAACGAATTGTAAGCATTATTCTCCTTACACAATTAAAAATTTACTTTTGACGGTTACGTAATATATTACTAAATTTTTCTAACAAATTCAAGATTTCCGACCTTTGTAGACAGCAATTGCCTTGCGCGCTGCAGCCTGTTGAGCAGCCTGCTTACTACCGCCAGTGCCACGACCCATCTCGATATTATTTACAAATACCGCAACGGTAAAAGTCTTGTCATGGTCAGGACCTTGTTCGTCCATTACGCGATAGCTAGGTGTAACATCGTCGACTCGTTGCGATATTTCCTGTAGATACGACTTCGAGTCGCGCCAACTGCCATCTTCTAGAATCGAATCCATATTCTTCAAGATATGCTTTTCAACGATCTGTTGTGCGGCCGCATAGCCCTTATCTAGGTACACTGCACCCAATGTAGCTTCGAAACAATTAGCGACAATGTGCAGTTTAGATTGCTCGGTACCCTGCTGTTCGCCACGACTCATTCTGACCAAGGGTGCATAGCCCAGCTCCTCGCCCGCATCGCGAATCGATTCCGTCCTCACTAATGCCGATCGCCACGACGTTAAAATACCTTCTGGCATGTCAAAATTATGAAACAGGTAATCAGTAGTCGCTAGCTCTAGCACCGCATCACCTAGATATTCCAGCCGCTCGTTATGTGCTTTGGCAGTTTTTCGGTGCTCGTTAACGTAACTACGATGCGTCAAGGCTGTCACAATTAATGACGGGTTGTCGAAGGTGAAGCCCAGTGCATTTTTAGCCCATTCCTGATATGGCGCAAAGTCAACACCCTCAACAATTGGTACTATCGGCTCATCAGCAGCACGACGATCAAAGCCCGCGAACAGGGCTCGCTTTTGCCTAGTATTCTTCGTCCGACTCATCTAATTCAATAATTCCTCTCTGCGCCAAACGACGCTTACCCATGCGCATCAATTTTGCGATATCACGGTACGCAATAATGTCGACTGCTTCGTCGTAGTCAAACCATCTAATTCCATTCATCCAATCCTCTTTTTGAATGTCATTAGTATCACCTAGGGCTTTAAATAAATAGATTTGCGTACTCATCAAAACTAGTACGTTCTCACGGCGGTAACGAAAGTGAATCTTGCCCAGCCAACAAATAGGCTCTAACGAATGCACACCCGCCTCTTCACCAATCTCGCGGATTGCCGTCTCTTGGGCTGTTTCGCCCTTTTCGATGTGACCCTTTGGAATGGTCCAGCGATCAAAATGATCAGCAACCAACAAAACCTGCAATCTACCGTCTTCGTTAATCCGGTAAATTACACCACCTGCTGTTGCTTCGCGCGATATTTCACTGATCTCTGGACGAGTTCGATGCGGCTTTAGGATGCGATTAAGTGGGCGACTGATGTTATTCTTGGACAGTGGCTTTTGCTGTGCAACGATACGCGCCTTTTTGCGCAAATGGCTGTCAGAGCCCTTAACAGAGCATACTTTGTTGCCACGCTGTTCACTACGCCGTCGTTCAACGGCTGCTTTATGCTGAGCCTTTAGTATGTGCTGCTTGCGAAGTTTATTCTGGTTGCTTGCTTTGCTCACTCTTCTCCCCTTCTTGCATCTGGCGCCAGATAGTACCTAGAACACCATTAACAAAACGTGAGGAGTTTTCAGACCCAAAAGCCTTTGCCAGTTCTACAGCCTCATTAATCACCACCTTTGGTGGAACCATACCATGGAACTCTGATAATTCAAATACAGCTATCCTTAAAACATCGCGATCAATAATAGCGATCTGGTTTAGCGGCCAATCTGGTGCTACTGGGGCAATTACTGCATCTAGCTGACGACCAGCACGATTTACGCCAATCGTCAGACGACGTACGAAATCCTTATCGTCAATCTTGTCGCTATAGCGCTCCAGATTACGATCTAAGATTTCTTCAATGTTAGCCGTAGCGTCGCCGAGACGCTCACGGAAATCGTATTCATATAACGATTGTAGTGCGATAATCCTACCTAGATGCCGATTACTTGCCATTTATAAACTCCTCCGTTTTTAAAGTTCGAATATTGTTTGTTTGCTATTTAACCAGCATCTTCTTGCCAGTGTCGTTCTTGCTAGTAAAAGCCTTTACCGGTGACTTTGCGTTTACCTTGCGCGCTAGTTTGATGATTAACTGACTGCGGCGGTTGCCAGTCCGACGTGGGCTGGTTTGCTTCTTTGGCTTACCCATAATTAATAATTCTCCTTCTTACTTAAATTAATAGTATTTTAACAGTTTAGCCCGCTAAAATCAAACATGGTCAACTAACATAGTATCATAATATTGACATTTTATCACGCTTGTGTTAGTATCAATACATTATGAAGAACAAATTTGAATCTACGAACACAAACACTCGTGAACACTACAGCATGCTACACCCTAATCAGGATCCATTATACGTAGAACGGCGCGAGAAGGTCGCTAAAATCGCCAAGAGGATAGCGATTGTAGCTATAACCTCCGCCGCGGCTATCGACGGAGTACACGCCTTGTATGACTACGCAACCAGTACACCATACGAGAAGTTAGGCGCTGATAGTTCAGAAGAGTACACTGTCCGCCAAGGTGACACGGTTTTTGATATCGCCACACACTTACAGCAAACCGAGAAGTCGCTATCTGATAATAGCGTTGACGAGATAGCCACTGCAATAACTGACGTCAATTACGACGAAGACGGCGTCTTACAGCCTGGTCAGACGCTAAAGCTACCTGCTGACAACGATTCAGAAAAGTAGCATGCTACAAACCGCATAATTACAACAAAACAGCCCCGGAGGGCTGTTTTTATATAGTCGTACCGCCGCACCCTTAAGTTAGTTACTTAACTACTATGTTTACAATTTTACCTGGTACATAAATAACACGGGTAGGCGTTTTACCACCAATGAAGTGCGCAACATTCTCTACCGCCATAGCTGCCGCCTTAACGTTGTCCTCGGTAGCCTCCTTGTCTATCTCGACAGTACCACGTAGCTTGCCGTTAACTTGAACTGCAATATTCACAGTATCAGTGGTCAGATACTTTTCGTCCCATTTTGGCCAATCAATCTGCTCCATTCGCGCAGCATTGCCGTTTAGTTCACATAGCATCTCGCTACTAACGTGCGGGGCAAATGGTGCTAGTAGTTGCGTTAAGACAACCAACGCATCATGCCATAGGTTTTTATCAAAGCCTGCTTCCTTTAGCTTGCTTAAACCGTTTAAATATTCCATCATCATGGCTACAGCGGTATTAAACTGCGCGCTATATAGGTCAGCTGTCACTTTCTTCACAGTGCTATGACGCAGACGTAGTAGCGCATTTTTAGTTTCGTCCGATAACACAGCCGATTTATCTGAATCAACATACTCCTGCACCAAGTTCCAGCACCGATTCATAAAACGATATACACCACCAATTGAGTTGGTATTCCACATTGCGTCCAGATTATATGGCCCAATAAACATCTCGTAAGTCCTAAGCGTATCTGCACCATAGCCACTGTCAATCACATCTAGCGGATCAATTACGTTACCCTTACTCTTACTCATCTTGCGACCATCTGGCGCATTAATGTAGCCGTTATATAATAGCCGCTTGACAGGCTCACGGAAGTTAATCCAGCCTTGGTCAGCAAAGAACTTAGCCCAGAAGCGAACATACAACAGGTGTGCCACTGCATGATCACCACCAACGTAGAAATCTAGCGGACTCCAATAATTAACTTTCTCAGGATCCCAAGCACGTTCGTTATTATTGGCATCACAATAGCGTAGCAAATACCAAGACGAACAAGCATAGCCGTCCATTGTGTCTGTCTCGCGCTTAGCGTCAGCGCCACACTGTGGGCATTTCGTGTTTACCCACTCAGTCTCGCTAGCTAGTGGCGACTGGCCATCGCCCGATGGAGTGATTTCTTTGATTTCGGGTAGTAATACCGGCAAATCACTTTCGGGCACTGCGACATTACCACACTTCGGACAGTGAATAATCGGGATTGGACACCCCCAATAACGTTGGCGCGAGATTAACCAGTCACGCATCTTGTATGTCGTTTTCTGATAGCCAAGCTTCTCCCGCTCTAACCATGCTACAATCTGTTCACGCGCTTCAGCAGTCGACATGCCATCAAAATCACCACTGTTGATTAATTTGCCTTCACCTGCATAACAATCAACAACATCATCGTCATCAATATCTTCAGTTGGATCGATTACCTTAATGATGGGCAGATCAAACTTGTGTGCAAACTCATTGTCGCGCGTATCATGTGCCGGCACTGCCATCACTGCACCTTCGCCATAGCCACCTAGCACATAGTCTGCTATCCAAATTGGAATCTTTTTGCCGTTAGCAGGATTGATTGCATAGCTACCAGTAAACACACCGGTTTTCTCTTTGTTCTCTTGGCGATCAATTTCACTCTTACGAATTGCCACTCGCACATATGATTCTACGGCATCTTTGCGATCATCTGTCGTCAACTGTTCAACCAGTCTATGTTCGGGCGCTAGAACTAGGAACGTTGCACCGAACAGTGTATCTGGCCGTGTAGTGAAGACCTTGATTGAATCATCACGCCCATCAACCTTGAACTCGACTTCGGCGCCGCGACTACGACCGATCCAATTTCGCTGCATTGTCTTGATTTTATCAGGCCAATCAATGTCATCCAACCCTGACAGTAGTTCATCGGCATAGGCAGTGATTTTAAAGAACCATTGCTTCATCAGCTTCTTCTCGACCTCGTTGCCACAACGCCAACACTTACCACCTTCGACCTGCTCGTTCGCTAGAACAGTTTTGTCTACTGGACACCACCATTGATAGCTCTCTTTTTGGTAAGCCAAGCCATGTTTAAATAATTGCGTAAAAATCCACTGCGTCCAGTGATAGTAGTTTGGATCAGACGTATTAATCTCACGCGTCCAGTCTACACCCATACCCAAACGGTGATACTGCTTCTTAAAGTTTTCGATATTAGTATGCGTCACATCCTTTGGCGACATATGCATCTTTAGCGCGTAGTTCTCAGCCGGCAAGCCGAATGTATCCCAGCCAATTGGCCTCAGTACATTAAAGCCCTGCTGGCGATAAAACCGTGACAACACATCAACAATCGTGAAGTTTCGCACATGGCCAACATGCAAGCCCGCTCCTGACGGATAAGGGAACATTTCCGCAGCATATATTTTGTTGCGAGTTGTGTCATTGTCCTTAGCAGCAAACGGCTTCTCGTCCAGCCAGATTTTCTGCCACTTGGCTTCAACTTTTAATGGTTCGTATCGTTTCATAGTTCTATTTTACCACCAATAACCTAAACATAGCTAAGTAGCAAAATTAACGAATGCTTCATACACATTCGTCAATAGGCTCGCTAGCTAGTAGGAAAATGCTTAGCAGTGTTATTCCTCATCATTTTGCTGAATATGGCGAATCTCTTCGAGCCACTTATTCTTCTTCTCCATCCATTCATCGCTCTGACGTACTAGCTTGTCGCGATCATCAATGTTGCGTAGTAGATTCTTGGTCGCTTCCTCGGCGTAGACACCGTTTTGCGAACCCTTGACTAAAATAGCTGCATGCGACTTTAGCTGTTGCTTGGCAAACGTTGCCGCCATTATTGGACCAGGAAAACTTGCTACCTGGCATCCTCGCTTCATCGCCGCCGGCGCCAAATAGCGAGCTGCTTCATCGCCAATAGTAATTACAAAGTCTAGCATCATCGGGTCGCAAGCCGCACCTACCTGCTGGTGTGCTTGCGCTGAATACTGCCCCAGCTCATTCATGCTACCTAGAATCGCAATGCGCTGTGGTGCATCAATTTGATACAGCGTATTAAGCGCCGCAACAGCTGCATCAGGTGAAGAATTGTATGTATCGTCAATAATCACCGAATCTTCCATGCCAGGCAAAGGATTCATGCGCCCTGCCACCGGATGTAATTGTGCTAGCACAGATGTAATATCTTGCGGTGTCATACCCAGCTTAGCCGCCACAGCCGCCGCCGCTACGGCAGATCTGACGTTATGCTCGCCTAAGTAATGGATGGTTGCCGGAATTGCCGAAGCGTCAGACTCCATATTAGGGTTTTCTGCGCTAGCACCGCCAAACTCAGGGGCAAAGAAGCGAACGTTGTACCCAGTCAGCGGATTACCGTCCATGATGTCTATACGATATTCACCACCTTCAATGCCATAGGTCGTAATGTTGCTAGTCTCAGCATAGGCCGCATAGGCCGCATCTACATCATCATGATTTACGATAGTTAGTTTGGAATACTTAGCGATCGCGAGCTCCTCACGCGCTACATCAGACAAACCGTTCGGGAAGTTTTCCATGTGCTCTGGCGCAACCGCTGTTACCACGGCAATATCAGGCGAAAGATATTTGCCAAATGCATCAATATCACCCGGCTTGTCGGTTGCTAACTCCTGAATTATCACATCAACACTCTGCTCAGATTTAATACGCACCTTCATCGCCTTAAAAATACGATGCCAAGTACTATACTTACGTAGCAGCGCTAGCGGTGGATACTTGATTCCTAAAATAGCTAGCGGTACCGACATCTCGCTATTTAGATTTCCAGGCTCCATCTGTACGCGAAAGCGATTTGATAGCACAGTGGCTATAGCTGTCTTTGTAGTGGTTTTACCTACAGATCCAACTACAGCAATTAGCGTCGGATGGTGCACTTTAAAATATTTCTTTACGTAGCGTTCCAGGCGCCAACGGATATATCTCTTAAACATAATCGTATTATATCACGTATGCATTTAGCTATGCTGATCACTCTGGTGTGTCACATACAATTGAACCATTAACACCGAGCAAATACCCAATACACTCGACACTAGAACTGTCGGCAGCGTAGATAAATCAAAGCTATATTCTAGATTGCCCGATGTTAGCGGAATAAATAGTAGAGCTACAAATAATAGAGAGCATCCTGTAATCAGCGCAAGCTTCCAGCCTTTAATCGGTCGCGACAGCACTACTAGAACTGCCATACCAATCAACATGGCGACCATCGACACACTAGTACCAGCAGTTGCTAGTGACATGCCGTGCCGGTTAACAAGGTAGTACGTCACCATCATTGCAATTGCCTCAACCATACCCACAGGTATAGCAAAACGCAACACACGCACGAGGAACCCTGGACGATAAATTCGCTTATTCGGCGCTAGCGCTAAGAAGAATGCCGGCATACCGATACTTAGCGCACTGATAACTGTCATCTGTGCCGGCAATAGCGGATAAGTCAGGCCTAATACCGTTACAGCTAGCGCCATCACCATTGAATAAACGTTCTTTATTACAAATAGGTTTGAAACTCGCTCGATGTTGGCGATAACCCGCCGACCTTCACCTAGCACAGCTGGCAAGTGCGAAAACTTGTTGTCCATCAGAACCACCTCAGCAACTGCTTTGGTTGCACTACTTCCGCTATCCATTGCAATCCCCAAATCGGCTTTCTTTAGCGCCAAGGCGTCATTAACACCATCTCCGGTCATTGCCACAACTCGCCCCTGTTGCTGTAAGACGTCGGCAATCTGACGCTTCTGTCTAGGCTGAACGCGACCAAAGACATTGTGGCTGCTAATAATCTCTAGAAATTCCTGTTTCTTCTTGTGCGATTTCTCGGGATCAGGCAAATCGCGGGCATCGAATATCTTAGCATCAATACCAACTGAATTAGCCACTGCACCCACTGTTACCGGCGAATCGCCCGAAATAACTTTTATATCCACACCTTGCTCTGCGAAGTACGCTAGAGTTTTTGCAGCATCAGAACGCACTCTTTCGGTTAATACAACCAAGCAAAGTTGTTTAGTCTTAATATCGCTAATTACAGCATGCTCGCCTGGCCACTCTTCTGACTCGGTCAGCACTAGTACACGCTTACCTTGCGCAGCCAGGCTTTGCGCCTGCTTTAAGACCTTAGATTTCACATTTAGAACAACCTCTGGCGCACCAAATATATATCGATGGCCATCGATCTCGATAGCACTCCATTTACGAGCGCTGCTAAACGACACTTCGTTAGTAAACTCTGCAATCGACTGATTATGATACGCAGCAGCAATGGCATTATTAGTCGGCGATTGGGCGCGCGATGCAATTGTTGCTAAAACTTGGCTAATTTTTAACTCATTAACATCATCAGATAGATAGATAGCATCGTCTAACTTCATGCTACCCTCGGTAATCGTACCAGTTTTATCTAGAAGCAATGTATCGACGCGCGCCAAAGTCTCCACGGCTGGCAACTGCTGAATTAATACATGTTGCCGCGCCAACTTAACCGCAGCCAGCATGAAAGCAGCACTGGTTAGCAGCACTAGTCCTTCAGGAATCATGCCCACTAATGCTGCTACGCCATGCACTACCGCAGTCTGCCAAGTCTGCCCATCCAAACGTAGCTGACCCCAAACTAACAGTGGCGCCACAACTAACATTAGCCACGAAATCCACTTGAGCAGCTGATTTGTGCCAGCTACTAGCTCTGATGACGCACGCTTAAACTGCTTAGCCTCAGCGGAAAGCTTTGACGAATATGATTCAGTACCGACCTTAGTTGCACACATTACACCCTGCCCTGCGACTACAATAGAGCCCGACAACAATTTATCACCAGGATTTTTGACGACTGGTTCGGATTCGCCAGTTAGCAAGCTCTCGTCAACCTCCAGACCATCGCTCTGTGTCACTTTGCCATCGACAACAATCTGATCACCCAAGGTTAGAAAAACTGAATCGTCTTGAACGACTTTATTAGTCGCAATTTCTGTTTTCTCGCCATCACGAATTACCGTTACTTTAGGTTTGGCTAAAATCGATAGCCTGTCCAGTGTTCGCTTCGCAATTAGCTCTTGTACTACACCAATTATAATATTGAGTAACATGGCAAAGAAAAATAGTGCATTTAAGACGCTATAATCCGCCACTACTACAACAATAGCCAGTACTAAAATTAACGCATTAAAGCGCGTGCAGATATTAGCGCGCAATATATCCAAAATCGAGTGCGAACTACTATCTGGCATGGTATTAACGGCTCCACGTTTAATGCGCTCTTCAACTTCTTTCGACGTCAATCCAATCATACGTACATCATACCGCATAAAAATTTCTCTTAGCTGAAGAGAAAACTAATGAATAATATCTGGTGGAGTAGATCGGACTTGAACCGACCACCTCAGCAATGCGAATGCTGCGCTCTAGCCAGATGAGCTACTACCCCATGACTTCATATAGTATATCGTAAATCACACAAAAATAAAACCCGCCGGAGAAGCACGCGGGTTAAGTCATTTTAGCTGTTGCGCGCCCACCCTGGGGCTATCACGTGTTTGTTTTTGTTGTGTTCAGACGGTCTAACCCCGCCTGCGCACCAGCTATTATTTATATTACCATTAGCTATTTAATATATCAAGTAATTCAGCCTCAGATATAATTTTGGTGCCATACTTTTCCGCGGCAGCCAGCTTGCTCTTACCGACTTTACCACCAGCTACCAAATATTTAGTGGATTTACCGACTGAAGTCTGAAATTCACCGCCCATACTACGAATCTTATTTGCCATGTCGTCGCGCGACATGCTAGCTAATGTACCAGTAATCACAAACGATAAGCCCGTCAGCTTATCGCCTATCTGAGCTTTTATTGGTCGAACACCTAAGTCATAGAACTTTTCAGTCAGTTTAATGTTATCATCGTCCGAGAACCACGCCATAATTGACTCCGCCACTACTTCACCAATTCCCGGTACATTAGATAACTCATCAAACGTTGCCTCGCTAAATGCACTCCACGAGCCAAAATAATTTGCTAAATCTAACGCTGTTTTAGCACCTACATGACGGATACCCAAGCCATAAATAAAACGATCGAGTGGCGGATTCTTCTTGGCCTGAATTGCCGAAACTAGGTTAGTCGCCGAAACTTCAGCAAAGTGCTCCATTTTTGCTACATCCGCAACCTTTAGTGTATAAATATCCGCCATGTCGCGAACCAAGCCTGATTTTACTAGCAGCTCAACATTGCGCTGGCCCAAGCCCTCGATTTCTAGTGCTTGACGACTAGCAAAGTGCTTAATCGACTGCACTAACACTGCTGTCGCGTCGCTGAGGTTTTTAACACGCCAGACTACCTCACCATCTGGCCGTTCGAACTCTAATTCAGGGTACTGTCGCTTCAACTCCGCCGCAAAGTCAAAGGGCTTGCTATTAGCTAGACGCGCCTCCATCAGCACACGTTCAACCTTCGGTATGATCTCGCCAGCCTTGTAAATCACTGCCGTATCACCAATTCGGACATCCAAGCGCTTGATCTCGTCCTCGTTATGTAACGTTGCGTGTTGTACAGTTGTGCCTGCTAGCTGCACCGGCTCAAACACCGCCACTGGTGTCACTGCACCGGTACGCCCTAGACTCAACACAATATCCTGCACCTTAGTCGCCGCTGTCTCTGCTGGATATTTATAAGCTAAAACTGCTCGTGGCCACTTACCTACAAATCCTAGGTCATCGTATAATTGCCGATTATTAATTTTTATCACCAAGCCATCAGCGTTAAATGGTAGGTTTGGCTGAATATCCTTACGGAATTTATGTGCATAGTCGATCGCTGACGCAAACCCCTGCACTAAATGCGCCTCAGGATTAAGTTTAAAGCCTAAATCATGTAGCTTCTGGTAAGCGAATTCATTAGTTGGGATTTCCGCTGGGTCATCGCGCAGTAAATCATAGGCATGAAACTCCAGCGGTCGCGATGCCGCAACTCTCGGATCTAGCTGTCGAATAGTGCCAGCCGCTAAGTTGCGCGGATTAGCAAAGGGTTTTTCGCCCGCCTTTACTAACGTTTCATTGATTTTCTCGAAATCCTTCCGCATCATAATCAGCTCACCTCGCACCTCAGTCTCGCCGTGTGCGAATACTGAGTCATCATTCAACCGCAATGGCACAGTCGAAATAGTCCGAACGTTACTAGTTACCACTTCACCCACAAAACCATCGCCCCGCGTTACCGCTCGTACCAGCAGTCCATCTATGTAATGCAGTGAACATGCCAGACCATCCATTTTGTCATCTAGCCAAAAAACTTGTTTTGCGAATTCTGCTTGATCAGCTAGCGAAAGATTCTTCATTGTATAACTCTTCGCTCGGCTAAACCAAGCCCAAGCTTCCTCATCCGAGAAAGTATCCTGAATGGAAATCATCCGACACTTATGAGTGTATTTCTCGAACTTATCCAGCGGACGTGGTGCAACGCGTTGCGTCGGCGAATCAGTTGTAATTAGATCCGGGTATTTTGCTTCGATTTTCTTTAACTCTGAAAATAGTGAATCGTAAATCGAATCGTCCACAGACGGATTGTCTTGGACATAATATTCATACGCATACTTATTTAGTAGCTGTCGCAACTCAGCAGCACGCTTCTCGGCTTGCTCTCTGTTCATCGTTTAGACTCTCATTTCTCGATAAGCTTCCTGCAATACATTTAACATAGCACTGTAATTACTAGGATTTGCCTGACGATTTTTCGTATACATATATAGCATATTATCAGCCACTTCAATATTAATTTCAAATGGCGCAGACACTAGCTTTTCCATGAACGTCGGGTTTAATAGCTCAAAACTAGTAGCCTTTTCGGTCGACGAAGCAAATACCTCAAAATTATCATTGAATCGTCCCCATTCCGTCTCTAGCTTTGTTAGATTACGTGGCTTGGCGCTAAATAGCTTCTTTTTCCGCACTAGAATATCACCATAATCGCGATCCACTGCCACCTGGGCAACTAGATAACTAACCGCCTGATCGTTATATGTGACGTAAGGATTAGGTATATAGGTATACAGCTGGAAAATCGTTTCATCTGGCTTGAAACTGCTATTGGTCGACTCTAGTCTACCGATTACGTGGTTATTGATATCACTAGTGCCAAATCTACCCTTACCAAATAGCTGTCCTGCCTGTGGCAATAACAACCAACCCCAATCCAACGAATAGAAGTATCCGTTTTGGTTGGCAAACTGCTCTAGGCTACCTTCGTACGTCCAGTCAGCTGCGGTAGAGTTGTCAATGCCATCTAGATAATACTTACCATCGCTACCCTTAACAAATTTATAGTACTGGGTCATCCGGACATTTTGTGTAAACAATGGCTGCCTTAGCCCGCCGTCACGCATATCGTTAGTAATATCAGTAGCCGAAATATTCAGTACAGCAGTGTAACCTGTACTATAATCTGGTTTCTTGAGTAAAGAACAATGCCTAACATTAATGTCATCAACCTGATTTTGCCTTTTGGCCAGTCGCATCGCTCCCATCATTAGCTCATTATGCTGATAATAACGATCGTTCATGTATGTACGCATATTAGCCAAATTAAACGCCGACCAGTCTTTCTGATATTGAATAAATATACTTTTAGCATAATTAGCTAACGGCGCCGTTGTTGGATCATTGTCTAAGGATTTCTTAAAGGCCTTCTTCGAAGCTGAGTGTATCTCGTGAGTGTCGTTTGTGTTGGTTGATACTGATTTCTTAAAGGCCTTCTTCAAAGCTGAGTCTATCAAAGCTAAGCCTATCGCTAAGCCTTTCCAGAACAATACAATTAAAACGCAGAACGCAAAAAAGTCACTCAACGATGTTCCACCAGAGCCCGAGCTAGAATAACTACTCGAACTATAAGAAGAGCCACCGCCACCACCGCCACCACCGCCACTAGACGAGCCGCCACCGCCCGCCAGTGCTATCTGGCCTTGCCACATATTCTGCGTGTTGTAATTAGTTTGTTCTAGGTAACTCATTTGTCACTACTCCTTATTTTTGCTCCTGATTTTACGGAAACGCTCTCTTAGCGGTACCTTTGGTTGTCGCGGCGGAATCGGCGTAGGATCGTCGACGATATGCCGATATAGTAAATACAGATAGCAAGTACACCACAGAATTGATACAGTAGATAACGCCAAAACAACCCATGACACCAATGGTACGGATAATTTAACTGATGAGTCTAGAATGATGATCGGCAATAAGATTACTAACCACACGACAACTAGTGGTAATAACATAACTAGCACCCGCCACAAGATTTGCATGCGTCGACCGATAATTAAATCGCCCGCGCGCGAATATGCTCGCATTGGATACATACCCGGTAAAGTTACAATTGGGATAGCCATAATAGTAGACATCATCCAATAGAGGCTCATCACTGCTACTATAGCTAGCGCACACCACGCAGCCATATTGCCAATATTTATACCAGAATCTATTACGCCAACAGAAGCCATGGACTGATATACAAACAACCCCAAGCCTAACGGAATTACTTGAACGCCTAGCAGTAGCAACAGTACAAACAAGCTTATTACCGGCGCGCCGCCGTTATACAAGCCATCGCGCAACTTTACATCGTTATGGCCATTCAACAGTTCACGCATTAGCCAAATTAACGCCAATGCACCATACACCAATAGTAATACCGCAATTACCGAATTCGTTGTGTCCAATTCGCCATTGCCAAACATTGCCTTTGCCATCAAGGTTGGCCATTTTGTCCAATCGTCAAATTTTGCGCTCTCTAGTGAGCTCTTCAACGCATCAAAACTCGATTGACTAACACCCACAATCAAAATACTCAAAACCATATATAAGGCAGTGAATTTCAAAAATAGCCTGCGATGATCCCAGATAAAACACCAGACTTCGCCAATAAAACTAAAATAGCCGCGCATTTTAATACCACGCCGAACGCTACCAGCCGGAGTCAGATAGAAGCTGCGATCAGGGCGACGCGCTTGATAGTCCTTTTTACGAACATCAATCTTTCGCCAAAGCACTTTTATATAGCGACCGAGCGCAAACAGTGGCGACAACAAGCAGTATAGCCAGGGAGCTCTTTTGTATAACTTAGACTTAGCACGCCGGTCAAGCTCAGCGTTATAGCGCTCTTCTTCATGCTTTAGCTTACTCGCTAAACGCTCGCTACGGCGCGTCGTATTATCGCGCAAACGCTCCTCGTTCTGAATAGCCGCCATCTGCAAGCTACGCCGACGATTAACTAGCCTCTTCATTCGGCGCGATGCCTCTACCTGATTATTAACCCTTGCCGCCATATAATCATCCTACATCTTGTTAACACTCGCCCTTAGCCTTGCAATGCGATCATCTAGTGGTGGGTGTGTACTAAACAGTTTACTGAAGAAACCTTTGCTCAACGGGTTAGCAAAATAAAGGTGCGCCATTGCTGTATTCTGGTTTTTCATGGGTTGCTGATTACCCTTTAGCTTTTCTAGCGCATCTGCCAATGCTTCGGGGTCGCGTGTAGTCAAAGCCCCAGAGGCATCAGCTAAATATTCGCGTTGCCGCGATACAGCCAAACGAATCAAAGCAGCAAGTATCGGGGCTACGATTGCAGCAATTAAACCAATTAGCGAGAATGCTGCATTAGAATCTTTGTTATCTCGATCGCTACCAATCCACGTTAGTCTAATCAAGATATCGCATATCATACCAATTGCCGCCGTCAAGCCAAAGACTATCATATTAACACGAATGTCGTAATTCTTAACGTGTGACATCTCGTGCGCCATTACTGCAGTCAGCTCGCGCTTGTCCATTAACTGTATTATGCCAGTCGTAGCTGCCACGTACGCATGCTGCGGATCACGTCCAGTCGCAAATGCGTTAGGTGCTGGATCGTCGATAATAAACACGCGTGGCATCGGCAAGCCATCAGTAATAGCTAGATTTTCAACAATATTCCATAGATAGGGGTTATCAGAGCGTTGAATCTCTCTGCCACCAGCAATCGTCATAGCCATTTTGCTAGCGGCAAAATATTCGATAGCCGCATAAATAATCGACACGACCATGACAATCGCTGTAATTTTATAGTCGTCAAACCTCATGCCAATGATACAACCCAAGACAGCAAGAAGCAGCAGAAACACCGCCATAATAATGACGGTATTTCGCTTGTTAGCAGCAATGTTGCTATACATCTACCTACTATACCTCGATAGTTAGAATTTTACCTGAGGCGCCTGCTCGACAGCTGCACGATCTTCAACCTCGAAGAACTCGCGCTCGCGGAAGCCTAACATACCCGCGATGATATTATCTGGGAACGTCTGAATCTTAGTGTTCAGGTCGCGCACACCACCGTTATAGAAGCGACGTGATGCCTGAATCTTGTCTTCGGTGTCAGTAATCTCTGACTGTAGCTGCTGGAAGTTAGCTGATGCTTGTAGTGCTGGGTATGACTCGGAAACCGCGAACAACGACTTCAGAGCACCTTCAAACACATTTTCAGCCTTAGCTGTTGCAGCTGGACCTTGCTGAGTGGCAGACATAACAGCCGAACGAGCTGCTGCTACGTTTTCAAATACCTGTTGCTCGTGCGTCGCATAGCCCTTTACTGTTTCGACTAGGTTTGGAATTAAATCAGCACGACGCTTCAACTGTACCGTAATATCACTCCACGCTTCGTCTACGCGCATACGCAGTTTAACTAGCGAGTTATAAACACCGACAATCGCTGCAGCTATAATCAGTATTACCGCAACAATTACGATTATCACAATTGCCCATACTGGCATCTTATACCCTCCTTGATTAGGTTATTACACATATTATTTTAGCAATTCGCCCGAATCTTGGCAATAGAAAGACCACTACACCGCACGAGTGCTACTATATTTTGCTGATTTAGCCAACTGCTGATAGAATATTATCGAGCGCGCGTGCTGGAATCGGTAGACAGGCATGCTTGAGGTGCATGTGCCATCCGTGGCGTGGAAGTTCAAGTCTTCTCGCGCGCACCAAATATTATTATCGGGTGCAACTAGAAATTAATAGTAAAGGTTGCACCCTTATTTTTATTATTCTTAGCCGACAGTCGCATGCTCATTTGGCGCGCCAGACGCTTAGCCAGGCTAAGACCTAAACCATAGCCCTCGGAATGACGTGACTGATCTGATCGGTAAAAGCGATCGAATATCCTTAACAAATCTTTTTTAGCGATACCTTCGCCTTGATCACTGACTGATAGCAGTTTACCTGGTCGTCCGCTAATCGTTATAACACTACCCTTTGGTGAATATTTAATAGCGTTGTCTAGATAGACTACCAGTATCTCAGCTAGAGCATCTTCGTTGGCGTAAACCATAAATGATGTAATTTCGTTTTTAATCGCAATATCTTTAGCCTCGGCTGCCTTAGCCACACGATCAATCGCTTCACACACAACAGGCAAAATATCTATATCACTAAGCTCTATATTCTCGACTCGATTTAGCTTTAGCAGAGCATTGGTCATATCGCTTAACTTACCCACTTCCTCTAGATTGCTCTTGATTTGCTCTCTGTAATCATCTTTGGTTGCCTGCTTATCGCGCAGCAAAACCTCGTTCTCCATTTGCATAGAGGCTAGCGGCGTGCGTAACTCGTGACTGGCGTCAGAGACAAAGCGTGATTCTTCTAGCATTGCCCGCTCAATTGGACGCAGCGTCCAGCGTGCCAAGAAGTATGAACTAGCCAGTCCAACTGCCAGTACAGCAATATTGATCATCACCAACGACACGACCACGCGACCCTCGGCACTATCAGCCCGTATCTTATAGACCTCAATAAAGTCATCGCTCAAGCGGTACTCCACAAAGGCTCGCGGTACGTGGTCAAATGGCCGATGCATTTCGCCCACTACTACCGAGCCAACGAAAATTGAAAAGCCCAGTGATATGAGCATTAGCACGCCAGTATAGGCTGCCATCAATTTAACAGTTGCTTTGTTGAACAATTTCAACTTCATAGCTACCCCACCGCCGTTATATGGCTAGTCCTCACTTTCCTCGATACGATAACCAAAGCCACGTAGAGTGTGAATCAACGACACGCCCTTAAACGGCTTGTCAACCTTACGACGTAGTGATCCAATATAGGCCTCTACTGTATTAGGTAAAATATCGGCGTCAAAGTCCCATACGTGGCCAATAATTTTATCCTTACTAAGAGTATGACCAGCATTACGCATCATATACTCTAATAACGCATATTCAGTTGATGTTAACTTAATCCTCTTGCCACTACGACGTACCTCTAAGCGCGAAGTATCCATAGTTAGATCTGCCACTTTCAATACTGTATCAACAGTCTCAGTCGGACGACGCATTAGCGCCCGCATCCGCGCCAGCAGTTCTTCGAAGCTAAATGGCTTCACCATATAGTCATCAGCACCAGCATTTAAGCCTTCTATGCGATTGCGGATTTGACCCTTTGCAGTCAGAATAATAATCGGCGTGTTAATTCCAGCTTTACGAACCTCTTTAACAATCTCTACGCCTTCTTTGCCTGGTAGCATACGATCAATCACCATAATGTCATATTCACCATGCAATGCCGACGACAAACCAGTGTCTCCATCATTGCAAACTTCTACCGAATAGTTTTCCTGTCGCAAACCACGACGCAGAGCATTGGCAATTTTTAACTCATCTTCAATTAGCAGAACTTTCATAATTCCTCCTATGTTTATACCCCTATTTTTGCACCCCGCCCTGAATCGTTTCTGAAGAATGATTGTGTGTTTTTAGTATACTATACTTTATGAAAGCTAGCGCCCTTGATTTTACCGACGGCGCAGAAAGTACACACCAACCAACATCGACATTATAAAAGTCGCCAGAATCAGCACCCAGAAAAACAGCGGAGAGTTGACTTCACCCGGTAAATCGACGTTCATACCAAACAGTCCCGCCACCATTGTCGGCACCGTTAGCACAACAGTAATAACAGTCAGCGTCCTCATTGTTTCGTTTAGACGCGAGTCCATTACTGCCCGATAGCTATCTCGTAAATTCGTAATGGTACGCAATTGTGATTTACACCGTACAATCAGCTGCTCTAGATCAATCGAAAGATCCTCGACGTCATCAGCGTCATTATCAAATAGCCCCAATGCCTTACTACCAATCATCTTTTCCAGTGCAATATTCATCGGAATTAAGGCGTCTAGATAATCGTTAATCATGCGCTCGTTGCGTGTAAATATTGCAATATCTCGCGTGTGGATATTCGAAACATCCAAGGTTACTTCACGTATCCTACGATTGATGTTTGCAACCCGACGCTCGTATTGTTCAATAATCGCCGAAATCATCGCTAGAAACAGCTTACCTCGTTGCGTAGTTGGCACCTGATTTTTATGATTAAACGACGTCCATAAGGCAGGCAGCTTATCTCGACTTAGTGTTACCAAATAACGCCCAGAAATCGCAAACATAATCGGTGTAGTAAAGCCACCAAATTCATCATTCGCATCAGGTAAACGTGCGATATAATACGTCCAGCCACCCTCTCGCTCGAGGCGTGGCACCTCGTATGGGTCTAGTGCATCGTGCAGAGTGTCTTCGTCCAGCTCTAATGCCAGCAGCTGATTTAGTTCAGCCTCTGTCGGTGCTTCAGCTCTTAGCCACGAGCCCGCCACTAGCTTGTTTTGCTTCTTCAGCCGCGGTCCTTGGATTGTTGAACGATAATATTGAATCATAACTAGTTCTATATTATACTACTATTTATTGGGCGGTTAGCTCAGCTGGCTAGAGCGCAGCATTCACACTGCTGAGGTCGGGAGTTCGAGTCTCTTATCGCCCACCATGAAATTATTTTTAAACAATCGGTATAGAACCGTATAAATGACTGCACAGTGCACTGTGATTGACATAGATTTTGACTTTCAGAAAGAAGCAAATTATCGAGACTCAGACAGATATAGTCCCACTCTGCGCGAATATCACAGGTTATTGTGGAGCAAGCAATTACCAAACGGCAACACATTTACCTTAACCCCCATCGCTAACAACTGTCTTAAGTATTTATCGCCACAAGGCGACGAATGGATACTGTCAAGCGATCGAGCCGTTGCCAGTTTTACAAAACCAGCTAACATGCAGCCTTTAATCGACAAGATAGGCAAAGATGAAGTGGCCGATTTTAAGAAATTAACCGATACAATAGGCGGAATAATCATTTGGCCAGCAAAGAAAATCGACAATAAGATTACCATCAATGGACACAGAGGATTTTCGCCTAAAATTGCAGATCGACTCGACCTAACGATGGAATGTCTACGAAGATACTACCTAGGGCAAGATAGTCCTTTATTCGAGACATTTTCCAGATATTCTAGCTACTTTGATTTATTCCTGGATTTTAGAGGATTTGTAGATTTTTTCCTAATGAACGACTATGTCGATGCTGATTACAGTAGATGCGTAATTGCTAAACCATACGACAAGAATTTTAACAAAATTGGCAGACCAACAACAGTCGAAGAATACAGGTCCTACATTTCAAGTACCTCGGACCTAGTTAAACGCAGGAATCAGCGAATTGCCGACTGGGCAAAATACAATCTATAGATAAAATTTCCATAACAACTACATTTTTCCTAATCAGATTAAATAGGGACAGGCAAACCACACCATAACGGCTATATCATACAGTGCCGATTTACAAAATTCTTTTTATTGGCAGCTATTTCAAATATAGATCAACTAATGATTTACGAAACTCTGCTATCCAATCTTTGTCACTGGTTCGGCCAGAAACTACGTCATCCATGGTGTCAACGTATTCGCTTAGATCACTGCTAATATCACTATAATTATCGAACTTCATAAAAGTCGATACCAGCGATCGTAAAGCTGACGTAAATTCTGGGGTAATATTTGACTGACTGTCTACTAGATTAAATATAGATTAAATATAGATTGAACAAAACGTTTTTCTTCACTTAGTTTATCATATGCGGGTTTACCATATTCTGTATCATTCACGCATATATACTACAACTTAGTCGAGTAAATTTTAAGTACGGGAGCCCAAACAGAGCTCCCGTCTGCACGCAAAGACCAATCAGGAATCAGTCACTGCCGTAGCTAGTATATTGGCCGCGCGTCGTGCCATTATCGTTCGGGCCATCGCCCTTTCCATAATGATCGTGATTTGCGCTATC
>CAKVAO010000010.1 GCA_934725355.1 uncultured Candidatus Saccharibacteria bacterium
GGTGAAACCGCTACCATCAAGATTAGCTACACAATTAAGAACAAAGATCAGCTAGAGTGTGGTACTACTACCATCATTAACAAGGTAACTAGCTCGACTGATCAAGATAAGACCGAAGACAACAACGATAACAACCAAACTACGACAACTGTTAATAAAGATTGTACGCCACCACCGGTAAAGAAGCCGGGCTATGACCTAGTTAAGACAGTGGACAAGACCGTTGCCAACCCAGGTGACGTCCTGACCTATACTTTGACCGCAATTAATACAGGTGAGGTTGACTTAACTAATGTTAAGATAAGCGACAAACTGCCTGACAGCTATCAGTCCGTGGGTGAGGCTGTGATTGCTGACGGTGGTTATACTGGTTCAATCTCTAAGGACGGCTTGGTAACTATTAACAAACTAGGTGTTGGTAAATCTGCAACAATTGCTATCAGCTATAAACTAAAGGGTGCATCTAGCTTCAATTGCGGTACTACCATAATCAAGAACCATGCTAGTGCCACTACTGATCAGGACAAGACCGAAGATCGTACAGATAACAATGACACTACGACAACTGTAAATCGTGAATGCCAGCCTAGCTACGACGTCATTAAGACCGTAGACAAGACTACTGCCAACCCAGGTGATACTATTAACTACACCATTAGCGTAAAGAACACTGGTAACATTAACTTAACCAACGTCAAGGTAAATGATCAGCTACCAGCCTACTACAGCAGCGCTAAAGAGACTGTAACCAGCAAGAACGGTTCAACTGGCTCAATCGTCAAGAGTGGATCAATTACCTTTAAGCAACTAGACGTCGGTGAAACCGCTACCATCAAGATTAGCTACACAATTAAGAACAAAGATCAGCTAGAGTGTGGTACTACTACCATCATTAACAAGGTAACTAGCTCGACTGATCAAGATAAGACCGAAGACAACAACGACAACAACCAAACCACGACGACCGTAAACCGTGAATGCCAGCCTAGCTACGACGTCATTAAGACTGTAGATAAAACTACTGCTAAGCCAGGCGATACCATCAAGTACACCATAACTGCCAAGAACACTGGCAACGTAGACCTAACTAACGTCAAGGTGACAGATAAGCTACCAGCAGTCTACAAGCAGGTAAGCGAGAAGGTAACAGCGCCTAGCACTATAACTGGTTCAATCGTCAAGAATGGTGAAGTAACCATCGCTAAACTACCTGTCGGCAAGTCTGCTACCATCGACATCACCTATGTGATTAAGGACGCTAAGAATCTACCATGTGGTACTACTACGATTAAGAACCATGCTGAAGGTACTACAGACGAAGGTAAAACTGAAGACCGTACCGACAACAACGATACAACCACAACAGTTGATCGGGCTTGTACTACCAGCTTTGACCTAGTTAAGACCGTAGATAAAACTACTGCTAAGCCAGGTGACACCTTAACCTACACTCTAACCTTCAAGAACACAGGTGAGAAAGCCCTAACAGGCGTCGTCATCCGTGATGTATTACCAGACAAGGTAACCTTAGTGAAGGATAGTTTGAAAGTCGAGCCAGCTGACACTGAATACACTGGTGATCTAGAACAAGGTATAAAGATCAAGCAGGTAGCAGCAAATGATGTAGTTTCTGTTAGCTTCCAAGCCACAGTCGCCGAAGAAGGCAGGTTCGAATGTGGTATAAACAAGATAACTAACACTGGCTCAGCCACTACTGACGAACTAGATAAGGAAAATGGCAACACAGAGGATAACAAGGTAACTACTGAAGTTAACAAGGTCTGTACACCGGTTACTCCACCCGTAACGCCGCCGACCACTCCTCCTGCTACCACTACCGACGACAAGGCTGTACCTGAAAGTCCAAAGGTCATTGCACAAACTGGTGCTGGCCAGGCTGTTGGTTCAGTAATCGCCATTGCATCGTTGATAGCCGCCATTACTGCATATATCCGTAGTCGTCGTTACGCTCAGGGTCTGTAGCAGTCGAATAGAAAATAACGAAATCTCCATAACTAGTTAACTAGCTATGGAGATTTTTTATAATGGTGTGTTATACTATAGATAGACATAAGGGAAATAGGAAAGGATGGGTTTGAGAGATGTTCTCGATTGATGATAAGTTCGTGGATGACTTGGGGCTGAGCGCCTTGCCAAAGGAAGAAAAGGACGCTTTTGCTGAACATATTCGCAATGAGCTAGAGATGAGAGTTGGCGATCGTTTAACCGACGGCATGAGTGATGAGTCTTTGGACGAATTTGGCTATTTTGTAGACGGCGACGAGGACGGCATGCGTGCTTGGTTCAGCAAGAACCTGCCGGATTACCGTAGCGACAAGCAATATCAAGAGCTAGCGGCAACTCAGCCGGATGCACCCGAAGTAGCATTAATGAGTCAGTTTGGTGCTTTGAAGTGGTTGCAGCTAAATCGCCCAGATTATCCGCAGGTGGTAGCGCGTACACTAAACGAGTTGCGTCAAGAAATTATCGCTAATCGCGATACAATCATTGGTAGTGCTAGCTAATAATTGGCAGTTTGGTATTTATAACGGCGATATTACACAGATCTACCCGCCCTACAAGGCGGGTAGACTTATTTTATAACTAGTAGAGCAGTAAACGTTTTTGTTAGCTTTTACTGTACAGCGATAGGCATTCGTGAATATAGTCGGGATCCGTCGGTAAAATATTCATCTGCTTAACTTTGTCATAGCTAATAGGCTCTAGCTCGCCATCGCTTTTCAAGATAGAGAAGGCGTCTTTACTGCGAGCAATGCGGTCGACAAAGCAAATTCCATTAGTATGGTCGATTTCGTGCTGTAGGACACGTGCCAAAAAAGCGTTAGCTGACTTGAATTTAACGTCAAACAGTTCCTCGCCTAAGTGTGCGGTAGCTGGGTTATCGGGCGATATTACACCGTCGCCAAAGGCCTGTGCCCGTACGCGCACCTTGGTGTAGCGGGGAACGCTGCCGTAAACATCTTTAACAGATAAACAACCTTCTTGGTCATATTCAATGTGGCCCTCGTATTTAGTAATTTTGGGGTTGATTAGAACGGTAAAGTTCTGGTTATTTTTATCATCAAAGTCTTCACGCACAATGACAATGCGCTGTAATTGGTCGATCTGCACGGCAGCCAGAGCCACGGCTACTTCGTGGGGGCGTGAGGCTTCCCAGTCGATCGTAGCAGCCATCATGTCGTCGATTACCTGGGCTACCTCTGGTGCTAACTGAGTAACTTTTTTACTGTGCAATCTCAAATCATGATTAGGCAGGGTAATAATATCCTTATATGTATATTTCGAGTTCATATCTCTATTGTATCAGATTGCATGACGATTTAGTTTTATTACTGCATCATAAGCGTGATGTGGTAAAATAAAGATATGATTTGTGGGGGTGTGGATTACTGATGAGAGCCTTTAAGCTATTTGGCTCTGCGGCTGTCGCCGTGCTGACAGCTGTTTTAGTTTTGCCCACACTAGCTAAAGCTATGCCGGTAAAGGTTACGGGTAAGACTACACAAACAGGCAATATGACTTGGCGTGCATGGGATGACGCATACAAACAGTTAAATGAAACTAAAAATGGTGGTAAAGTTGACTATTGTAATGCTAATACCGGTGAGCCGTTAGGCGATGTAATCGGTGATGGTAAGTGGTACGAGTTCAAAGGTGGTTGGAGTCCAGGCGACGTTCATAAGCTCAGTCCAATGACATGCGGCAGTACGGTTGCCGGCCAGAAAGTAACTTGGCAATGCGATATATCAGCCAAGGACGACTCTGTAGGTTCAGGCCATAGCACACATAATGAGCGGCGCTTTTATGTTAAGTGTGGTAACCGCTTTACGCAAAAAGAATTTAATTTATACTACAACAAATTTAAGGGCTTGTGTGAAGGCAGTAAGTGTGGCAACGGGTCGTACTTTAATACAAAGCTAAAAGCTGCGATTGTGAGCTGTCAAAACAACTCTAAGGTTGACGCAGGTTGTGTAAATAATAAACTAAATGGAGCTGGGCTTGGCTTAAAGATGGACGAGGCCAATAAAGCCGCTGCTGAAATAAACAAACAGATTGATGATACCAATAAAGCAAACGAGTCACAAGATGATGATTCGAATAATAAGGGTAATCAGGCTAAGGCGAATTGCCAGATATCGGGTATTGGTTGGTTTGTTTGTCCAGCGGTAGATTTTATGGCTTCGTCGGCTGATGGTATATACGGAATAATTTCGGGGTTCTTAGAGGTTGATTCGTCAATGTTTGACACAAACTCGGCATCTTATACTGCTTACCAATCCTTCCTACCGATTGCTAACATCATCTTAGCTATCCTATTTATATTAATAATCTATTCCGAAGCAACTGGTAATGGTTTTGGTTCACTATCTAACTATACAGTAAAAAAGATGCTACCTCGCTTAATCATCTTTGCCATATTAGTTAACATATCTTGGTGGATCTGTGCTGCTGCAGTCGATGTCAGCAATATCCTTGGTGCTAACCTAAAGGATTTCTTTAGCGACACCGCCCAATCCGCTATTGGCGATATGGCATATGCTAGTCCTGGCTGGGCATCAACGGCTAACTCAGTATTGACCGGTATCATTGGGGCGACTACTGCAGTAACGGCTATCGGCGGTGCAATAGCTTTTCATCAGCTGGCGCCTTTGATGATGGTGTTGTTGTCGGTTATTGTTACGCTACTAGGTGTATTTCTGATCTTAGTTATACGTCAAGCAATAGTAATTTTATTGTGCGTTGTGGCGCCAGTTGCTTTCGCAGCAGGATTGCTGCCGAACACAAAGCCGTTATTCAAAAAATGGTCGAAGTTTATGCTGACATTTTTGATAATGTATCCGCTAATCGCTATGATTTTTGGTGCTTCGTCAATGGCATCAGATGTAATGATGGCTCAGGCGGGTGATGATTGGACAATGCAGTTAGCTGGACAAGCCTGCCGAGTATTGCCACTAATCGTTACACCATTCGCTATTATTTCGTGCTTCAAGGGGCTAGGCAAGTTTGCTGCTGCCGCTGCAGGCTTTATGGCAGGACGGGCTAGTGGTATGCGTAGCCGTGCTAAAAAGATGGCTAAGGATAACTATATGAATTCTAATGCTCGTCGAGCAACGACTTTGCGCGCCAAACAGGGCATTGGTCGTGGTGTAGTAAAAGTGGCGAATAAATTTGGTGTACGCGCACCAAACGGGGCTTATAAATTAGCAAACGAAGCTGCGGCATTTGACAACAAACATAATGATGATTTAAAGAACTTTGCTAAGCAGCGTCTGGCTGCTAGCACTAGTCAGGATCAGCAGAAGCAAATTGCTATGGACGGCACATATACTGATAATAATGGTAATGTTCAGCAGGTCGACGCGTCAACTCGTCAGGCGGCAATTGATCTGCAATGGGATAAAATGAGTGGTGCCGAGCAAGATACTACATTGCATAATATTGCGGAGATGGGCGCAGAAGCGCGTAACGACGCTCCGGCAAATCCGTCCGGTTATGGTTCAACCATGGCGCAGAAGCAACAGTCTACAAATGATCGTCAAGATTACCAAAAGATTGCTGGTGAAGTGCTAAGTAAAATTGCCAGTGGTAAATCTAACGCGTCATTGTCGCTAGCTGATGCTAATGATATGCTGAGTGGTGTTTACGACAAGATTGATAGTATGGGGCAGCATGCAATCGATTACAATCAGGTGGCTGGTGCGCACGAACGATATATCGCTAGCCGTAGCCAGCAGGATCTACAGGGTGCTTCAGCGTCGAATGTCAAGGGTTGGTACAGGGCAGTAGACGACGCTTTGGCGCGTGGCGGTGCTAGTGGGCAGACACTTCATGATGAAACTGTTAGACGTGTTAACGGTGCTATGTCGGGCAGTGCTACTTCATACATCAATCAACAGGCGTCTGGTCGGGTTGATCGAACTTCTGCTGATGTTCATAATATCTATGAGGCGGCGGCTAACGGCGGGGATGTAAAATATGAATAGAGTAACACATACACTATTAAAGCTAATTAAGAAAGTTGTACTACCAGTATTGATAGTATTTGCCTTTAGTCTATTTGTACTAAATGTTTCGACGCCTTTGGCTGGCGCTAAGAAACTAGACACTATTACTGGCGCATCTGAGGGCAATGGCAACAGTGTGACTGATGTTAAGTTTGTTAATGTGGTCTGGAAGGCTTGGGATGATGCCTACAAACATCTAAATGAGAGTAAGAATGGTGGCGCCGTCAAGATATGTAAGTCAGTGCCGTACAACAACGAAGTTGGCTATTTGATAGGTTCTGGTGGTAGGGATGGTGATCGTGGTAGTACATCGGGCGGTTGGACTGCTAAAGATATTGCGAAGGCAAGTCCGATTGAGTGCACTAGTACAGTTAGGAATGAAGATGTTAACTGGCGCTGTAACATTAGAGCCGATGTACAGCAAGAATACGCAGGTGGGGCTAGAAAATACTCGAAGACTTATGTGTATCTAGAGAACTGCAATCGTATAACCGGAGCTGATTTTGCAAGTAGCGATGCAACCAACGCATTCGTGGACAAGCTCGTAAAAGGGATGTGCAAAAATAATGACAAAAACAGCACTGAATGCAAGAGTAAAATGAACGACATTTATAAACAGTGCACGCAGGATAAGAATAATGATTCAGATGCAAAGAAAGATGAGTGTATCAAGAATGAGATCAACAAAACGACATACAAAGACAATGGCAATATCGACAGTGTGCTAGACTCTGCAAAAACCGCAGCAGAGATGAAATGTGTAAACAGTAACCAGACGCCAGGAGCGTATGGCTGCAGTGACCCTGATGATAACAAGGGGAATGGTAAAACCGGTAGTGGCTCCGGTTCTACATCTTGTAAAATCAGTGGCGCAATGGGCTGGGTAGTTTGTCCATTGACAGTTGCTTTGGGTGGAATAGCGGATGGTCTGTATAAATTCTTGTCAGGATTTCTCGAAGCCGATTCGTCGATGTTTAGTACAACTAATGGTACATCGGGATCGTTTTTGGCTTACCAATCCTTCCTACCGATTGCTAACATCATCTTAGCTATCCTATTTATATTAATAATCTATTCCGAAGCAACTGGTAATGGTTTTGGTTCACTATCTAACTATACAGTAAAAAAGATGCTACCTCGCTTAATCATCTTTGCCATATTAGTTAACATATCTTGGTGGATCTGTGCTGCTGCAGTCGATGTCAGCAATATCCTTGGTGCTAACCTAAAGGATTTCTTTAGCGCGATTGGTGCGTCGTCAGCGGATGTTAGCAAGGCGAGTGCCCCAAGCTGGAAGGACACGGCAGCGCTTGTTACTGGCGGTGTTGGTCTTGGTGCAGCGGCGGCTGGTACTGTGGTGTTGTTTAGCCAACTTATACCGCTGTTACTATTCATTTTATTGATTATATTGGTGCTGTCTGTGATTATTTTGTTGTGCATCTTGCGTGAGGCTGGACTAGTTCTACTGTGTACAGTGGCGCCAATTGCTTTCGCTTGTGCGGCAATGCCAAAAACAAAAAATATATTCGATAAATGGCTTAAATTCTTTATGGCGCTCATAATTGTTTATCCACTAGTCAGCTTAATCTATGGCGCTTCAGCTTTAGCTTCGGCGGTAATTAATAATAGTACGGGCAGTGATGCGTGGCTGATGAGTATTGTTGCGCAGGCGATCAAAGTTGTACCGCTGGCAGCTGTGCCGATGGTTGTTATGGCTACATTGGACAGTATGGGTGTAGCAGGTGCTAAAATTAATGGTTTATTGCGAAAGGGGCTGAAAGGTGCTAGAGGTGGTATTGCCAAGTCGAGTAAGCAGAACTTTGCCGACTCTAAGGGTCGTAGAGGACTACTACGCGCACAAGGTGCAGCTGCTGATGCTAACGCAAAAATACATGAATCACTTGGACTGAAGCCGTCATATAAAACTCGACAGCATCAAGCTGCCTACACAACAGCAGTTAATGAGCAGCATGATGCTAATGTAAAGAATGCCCAGCTTGCTTTAATTGGCACTAGTCAGGACGAGCAAAAGCAGATTGCCCGTACAGGAAAGCGTTCTGACGGCAAAGACGTGGATGTATACACGCGTGAAGCTGCGATAAAGAATACATTTAGTAAGATGTCGGCTGATGAGGCTAATGAAACCATTTTGCAGATGGGGCGAGAACGCGCTGGCAAGACGGCAGAGCAGCTACATAAATCGGGTGAAGACCGCGTATACCTAGCTGCTGCTGAAGAACTGAATAAGGGCGGTAAGGCGACAATGGGCAAGGGTGCAGTGGTAAAGATTATGAATGGCGGCATGGTAAAGCAGGTTCAGGGCTCGGACATGACAATTCATGCTAAATTGGATATGGAGCAAGTAGCAAGAGCGCAGATGAGCTATGTTGCGTCGAAATCAGAGAAAGACTTGGTGGGAGCATCGGCGGGCGAGGTTAATGGCTGGAGCCGGACGATTGCCAGCAGTATAGATGCGGCTGTTGCGCAGGATAGCAGCTTGTCCTATGGTTCGTTTGCACCAGCAGCTGCCCCTATAAATGCCACAGCAACTACCATGGCTATGCCAACGAATAGTCGACAAGTAACATCGCAAATTATAAATAGCTCGCTAAAGACGCAGGCGCAGGCTTATGTGGAGCGCCGTCAATCAGTAACGGGTGTGCCACTTAATGCTATGGCTAGCCCAGACACTGACAGCATGCTATACAAATTAAGCCAAGGAACCTATGAAATGCCGGATTAGTCTAACTCATGCACTAGGCATTTAGTAGCATAACCGCTTATGATTTGGTATGATATAAGCAAATGAGAGCATTGGCGTGGCAACGAAATATTATTTTAAAGATAGCATTCACGTGCTTTGCTATTGCCTTTTTAGTACTTATAATGCCGTCGAGCGTGCTTGCTAAAAAGGCGACTTATAGTGCAGATGGACTCTACAGTTCTTTAGACTCGCCGGGTGGCAAAAAATACGATGCCTGGATGACCATATACACTAAAATGGGCAAGGATGGCGCTATGAAAGATTGTGTGGTGGCTAACGGTAGCAAAACCAGCGTTGGAGATTATATTGCTGTCGAAAAGCATATGTGGAGTGCATCGCAAATTGGCTCAGGTCTAAACATAACATGTAGTGACGAAAATAGCGCTAACTGGAGTTGTACTCTTTCGGAAGATATTAAGCCAATAGATCCTAGTGGACTAAATATGAATTTTACGCTAACCAACAAATGCGATCGCCCAACTGCGGCTGAAACACAGAAGCAAAAAAACAGGCAACAATCTGATGCAGAGGCTGGGTATTATGCTGGTGCTATATGTGCCAAGCAAACAGATGACCTAGTTAAGTGTGGCACGTCGTCGCGTCCCTGTATGCAAACTGATAACAAATCTGAGCCGTCATCTAGTTCTGTGACGTATAAGCAACAGTGTGAGAGAACTGTTAAGAACGGAATAGAATATTGTAGTACTGGTGCACCTGCTCGCAATGATCGTCGTGATTGTTTGTATAGTTATTTAAACAGCGAGGGCAATCTATATGATCTAACTGGTATGACACAAGATCAAGCACGAGAATACCTAGCTGAAGCAAAAAAGCAGGGTGATGCAGCTCGTCTAAATAAGTCAAAAGCGCAAGATAGCTGCAATGGAAATCTACGTGAAGATGGCACTTGTGAAGCGGCTGTTGCTGCCAATGATACTACTGCCACCTCAAAGGCATGTAAACAAGATATTGCTGGCTGGATCCTATGTCCGCTAGCGCAAGGCTTGGGTGGGTTAGTTGATGGTGCGTATGACATTATCGGTGGCTGGATGCTAGAAATTAATAGCAAGAGTATTTTTGACGCCGACGGTGGCGGTTTTAGTGCATATAAAACTTTCTTGCCGATCGCTAATATCATATTGGCAATTATGTTTCTGCTGATTATTTATTCCGAAGCAACGGGCAATGGCTTTGGTGCATTAACAAATTATAGTGTTAAAAAATTGCTACCGAAGGTAATTGTCTATGCTATTATTGTAAACATCTCGTGGTGGTTATGCGCCGCTGCTGTCGACATCAGCAATATCCTCGGTGCTAATCTGACCGGCATGTTTGGTGACATTACTGATAAAATACCGCAGCCTAGTGGTGCAGCTGCCTGGACTAACATTGCGATACTGGCTATTGGCGGTGTAGGGGGTGTTGCAATTGCCCAAATGTCACTATTCTTTCCGCTCGCTTTGTGTGCGTTGGCAGCGATTGTAATACTATTTTTAATCATGATTTTGCGAGATGGTTTGGTGGTTCTGCTGTGTGCTATTGCGCCCATAGCAATTGCCATGGCATTGCTACCTAATACGGCAAAGTGGTACAAGCGGTGGTTCAATACGCTACTATCTATGTTGATAATTTATCCGATGGTATCGTTATTGTTCGGCGCATGCAATTTAGCTAGCGCGCTAATAGCTATGTCTAGCAGTGGAATGTCTGAATTTGTACTAAACTTAATGGCTGCCGCAGTAGCAGTTGTGCCGCTACTGATCACGCCATTTGTTGTGCTTAAAATATTCAGTGCGGTACCTGGAATCGGTGGCGCTGTTGCGGGTATGGCGAATAAAAAGCTAAAAGGTCGTACTAAAGCCGTTAAACAGGCTGCTAAACGAAACTATCGCTATTCATCACTGAGTCGTGGTGTGAATAAGGCGCGCGGAGCTGTCGCTAAAGTCCCTGGCTTTCGTGGGTCGCCCGCGGCATTACGTTTGGCGGCGGCTGGTGCCATAGCAGACGAGGCGGCAGATAAGAAAGATATGGAACTCGCCGACGATCAACTTAGTGCATATTCAACTAGCGAGCAAAAACATATTGCCAAGACAGGCAAATATCTTAACGGTAATGATGTAGAAGACTTGAACGTGTGGCGTGCCGCCATTCGTAAATATGGCGAGAAATTCGACTATGATGATAACGTTACATTTGCAGCAGCCTTACGTGATCGCCCAGAGCTAAAGAAACCCGATGAAGATCCAAGTGGCAAGGTGGCGCGTCTGCAAACTGAAGCTTTGAAGGCTATTGGTAAATCGAAGCACTCAATGGTTCCAGGAAGCCAGAATGTGAAGGTAGCACGTAGCAATACTGTGCCTGGCGTAGCGCCAACTGGCGGCGTACCGACTACACCAACTGTGCCAACCGCCGTACCTGCACCGACTGCCGTACCTACACCGACTGCTGTGCCTGCACCGAATACCGTACCCACACCAACCGCACCAACTGCAACGAATGCTACCACGCCTACGCCACCGCTTAATTACCGCGAGGGTGTGTTGTCAAAGCTTGGTTCTGTTGGTGCACAGCAATTCGATTCATCTAGTGACGCTGATGTTAGAAGTTTTATGGACGCTGCTGGTGCGGCGTTGGCTGGACAATCTGCTAAGCCAGACAAAGATAGTCCAGAATATGCAGCGTTTAGAGAAGGACAGCGCGAGGCTAGTGCGCATGTTTTGGACGCTGCTATCGACTCTGTCGATCGTTCAGAGGCTGGCTTGACTAAGCCAATGTCAGAGAAGAAGCGGAGTGCCATGCAGAAGATTATTGACGACGGTGTTAATGGCAAGGCAGAAGAGCTGGCGTCAGACAAAACTGGCGAGAAGCTATCTGCGGCTATCAGCACCACTACGTCAGATGGTACGAAGAGTCAATATGATCACTTGCTAGACGACCAGCTGCCTAAGACTAGCGGTGTTGGCGGCGATGCTGGTAAGCTTGCTACAGCTAAGAGTGACGTTGATGCGAAACTTGCTACCGCGGCCGATAATTATCTAAATAACCATAGTGGTGCTATGGACTCGGCGGTCGAGTCAGAGCTGAAACGTATTCGTCTAGAGGGAACGCAGCGCCGCGTGGATAAGCTTGGTGTAGATGAGCTTACTAAGACGATAGTTGGTGGTTCGCCGATGTTTGACTATAAGGCGGTTAAATCAGCCTACGTCGGCAGTGGCATAGGTAGCGCAGAACAATTTGATCAGACCATCTACAATATATTCCAGAAGAATGGCGGATATAAGGGCAATGCGGCGGATAGAAATCTAGATGCGGCGATGCGTCGTCTAGGTAATAACAATAATAATGGTAATGCTGCGCGGTAAAGTTTATAGTGGTTATGGTTTGCCAACTTTTAGCAAATTTGGTATCATATTTACAACAAAAAGTATCGAGATAGAGACTTACTGTTAATAGATAAACTAGGAGGAAAAGTTAATGCTTGATGTGTTTATTACATCACGAGTGCGTCGCAAGATCATCGTGGTCTATGCGAAGTATCCCGACTTCAAGACGCACGTGCGTGGCTTAGCTAAACTCATCAAGGAAGACCCTGGTAATATTCAGCGCGAACTGCGTCGACTAGAGAAAGCGGGCTTTCTAAAGTCGGAGAAGAAGGGTAACACCAAGATGTACTCGACCAATAAAGACTTTCCGATTTTCAAAGAGTTGCAAGCAATCGTGATCAAGTCGCAACAACTGTCTAAGCACCGCAACGGTCTGCGCTAACGTGGGTGTGGCAGTGGCTAATAGTAACCTAATTGATCAGATTCTGATTGGCCGTGGCTATAAAACCGCCTTGGCTCGTCAGGCATTTTTAAGCCCTGATTACGAAGCAGTTAAGCATGATCCGATGTTGTTGCCGGACATGGGCAAGGCGATCGCTCGACTGAAGCAGGCGCTAGAAAACGACGACCAAATCACGGTATACGGCGACTACGATGTTGATGGCATGACGGCAACAGCGTTACTACTAGATGCTTTGCCGCGGTTTGGCTTTCGCGTTAATAACTACACACCAGATCGTTTCCGCGAAGGCTACGGACTCAACAAGAAAGCGGTCGAGACACTGGCAGTACGTGGTACTAAACTAATTTTGACGGTAGATAATGGCATTGTGTCGCTGCCTGAAGTTGCCCGAGCAAACGAGTTAGGTATTGATGTTATTGTGACTGATCATCATAGTCCACGAAAGGACTTGCCCGACGCAGTGGCGGTGGTTGACCCGAAAATCATCCAGTTTAATAATCCAGAGAAATATGACGATAATTATGTGCTGAAGCCGAAATATGCTGATTCCGGCTTGTATCCATTCTTGGATATGTGTGGCTGTGGCGTGGCTTTTAAATTAGTGCAGCAGCTGCAGAAAGAATTTCCAGACAAGCTGCCGATGGGGCAGGAGAAGTGGCTGCTAGACTTGGTGGCGCTTGGTACTGTTAGTGATGTGGTAGCACTGAAAGACGAGAACCGCGCTTATGTAAAGTGGGGGCTAGAAGTTATCAAGAAGACTCGTCGCCCAGGTATCCGTGCGTTAGCGGCGGTTGCGGGCGTGTCACTAGGTGCGATTGACTCGCGCGCAATTGGTTTTATGCTGGGGCCTCGCTTGAATGCTTCGGGGCGTCTAAAGCATGCACGGATAGCAATCGAGCTACTGACGACGCACGACAACGAGCGCGCGTTAGCTCTCGCTGAGCAATTAAATGAACTGAATAACCAGCGCAAGAAGTTGCAGAACGAAATATATGAACAAGCCGCAAAGCAGGTTGATGTAACGCAGCCGATTGCCATAGCGGTGGGTGATGGTTGGCATGAAGGCGTGGTCGGCATTGTAGCTAGCAAGATTGAGGAAAAGTTTGAGCGACCAGCTTTTGTCTTCAGTCGTACTCCAACAGGTGTTAAGGCGTCGGGTCGTTCGTTTGGCGACTTTTCGATTGCAGCGGCAATTACTGCGACGCGCGATTTGCTGATAAAAGGTGGTGGTCATGTGGCTGCTGGTGGACTGACTGTGTCGTCGAATAACTTTGATAAATGGTGTGCAGCAGTACAGGATTACTACCACTCGCTGCACTTGCCAGATCAGCGCCACTTGCTATATCCCGTTCCAGACCTGACGGTAACAGATTTTAGTGGACTGACTGTGCAAATGGTGCAAGAGCTGAACTTGCTAGAACCTTTTGGTGCCGCCAATGAAGTTCCCGTGTTCAAACTGCAAAACGTCATGGTGGCGAATCGTCGCACCATGGGCAGCGACAGTCAACACGTCAGATATACCTTTATGGACGCAAACAATGTTAGCCTGGACGCCATCGCTTTTAATGCTGCTGATCGCTTTACTATTATGCCGTTTGACGATAGTGGCACGCCGCAGTATGTCGACGCCTTGGTTGAACTAGAACTTAACGAATGGCAGAGTGTTCAATCAGTCGAAGGTAAGTTGATTAAGCTGGATGCTATTGAACGCTAGTATTAGTAGCACTGTGACTAGCTTGACGAATTGCTTGACTGGACAAATGCGTTATATCTGATATAATGAAGTAGCTAATAATTAATTAAATGAGGATTTTATAAATGAAAGCAGTCATTTCAAGCGGCAATAAACAGTATGTTGTTGCTGCTGGCGAGACCCTTTTGGTAGATAAGCTGCCAGAGGAACAGAAAGAGCTCACGTTTGACGCATTACTGACAATTGATGGTGACAAGACCACTGTCGGCACGCCAACCGTGAAAGGTGTTAAGGTGAATGCTGAGGTGGTTGACGCCTTGGTGAAGGGTGAGAAAACTCTAGCTATTCGCTTTAAGGCTAAGAAGCGTGTCAACAAGGTACGCGGCGGTCGTCACGAATACACGCGTATTAAGATTACTTCAATAAAATAGTATTGATCTAACCCACCGGCTCGGCTGACGTCGTGCCACCTCCCTTTGCAAAAGGGAGGTGTTTTGTTGTAGCTATTTTAAATACCTCCCTTTCACAAAGGGAGGTGGCACGACGTAGTCGTGACGGAGGGTTCAAAAGTAGTCGCAAAAGGGAGGTATGCTACAGGTGAAGCAAAAGGGAGGTGTTTAGTTTGGGGTATTTGGAAAAGTTGCCAATATCTGATATAATGTCTGTTGATATGATTACAGTGAAGAGAAAAGATGCGCGTGAAGCTAACGAGAACTTGCTTCGCCGATTTAACCGCCGTGTTCTACAGTCGGGCGTGATTGCCAAGGCTAAAGCATCGCAGCGTTTTAGTAAGCCAATGAGCAAGACTGAGCGCCGCAATAGCGCTATCATTCGTGAACAGCGCAAGGCTGAGAAGACTCTACAAATTCGCCTTGGTTTAGCTAAAGCACGTTAACCAGATTATATAGTAAGCAAAATCCCCTCTAGGTGAGGGGATTTTGTTATAGTTGCGTGCTGTAATTTCTGCGCTATCTTCTAACTGACTTCTCTAGACGAGGGGCAACGCTACATATAGCAGTAACCTCTAGATGAGGGGATTTTGTTATTTCACATAATACCCTTGCAATAATTTGATAAATGGTTTATAGTATTAAAGCTAAGCAGTGTGAGGAGCACTAGTTTAGTAGTCCTTAAAAATCTAGTGAAAGGAGCGGACTATGCGTCCGATTGTTTCGAGGCCTGAGTTAGATTCAAATACTGTTAAGGCAAAGATTGAGTATCAGCTTCATTGTTGCAGAGTTAACGACGAGTTACGGCTGAAATATCCCAATCGTGAAGGTGTGTACGAGTTTCTCGACAACAAAGGTAATAACAGCGCGTCGTGTACATCCTTGGAGGTACGTTCGGCTACGGATTTCATCCTGTTGTTGCAAGGTGTATCTGTTAAAATGCATATGGGCAACTATGATGCTGGCCGTGAAGCGACTATGAAACGTAGTTTAAATAACGAACTCGGTGCTTTAGGTGTACCAAAGTTGCTACCAAATTACAATGTGTCGTACCGGAGCTCAGAGTATCGTCATTGGACGGTTAATGGGTGGACACCCGATAGGGTTATTCCTCCGGCTGGTCACAAGCGCGACTGGACACATCTGACGCTACTGGTTAAGCCGAGCTACTGGTATAATGGAGTGTCCTTTGCTGATCTGGATTCAGATACGCGAATGCAACTGCTGGCACCTTGTGCGTCTAATGCTCGACCTGGTGAAGAGTGGGGTTCAACTATTGTCACGCTAGTTTGGCTGGACGGCCAAGCAGGCGATGACGACCCTACTTGCGGGTTGCGCGTTTGGACTAATCGTTCAACAGTCAAACTGTACCAGGATGAGGCGAATCTGGTGCTCGATCCGGAAGTTCTGGCTACTTTTTACAAGCAAGTGCGTCAATGTATGGAGGATGAGTAGTTAACCTGCTTTGGCTGATTTGAGTATTATCCAACACTAGATGATCCTGCTGACATAATGTCAGCAGGATCTTTTTATTTGATCGACCAAACCTGCTATACTATAAGTATAAGAAAAGGAAGTAGCATGAGTTTAATGGAATATATTAATGCTGATTACAAGGCGGCTATGTTAGCGCATGATGAGGCTAAAAAGGTAACTTTAGGTGGCTTAAAATCGGCATTTTTATACAAGAAAGTGGATCTGGGCAACAAAGATGATCTAACTGAAGCGCAGATGCTGGACGTAATTGCAGCACAGGTAAAGCAACGTGATGATTCGATCGCGATATACAAGCAAGCGGGCGACGCTGAGCGCGAGGCCGAAGAGCAGATGCAGCGGGATATTTTGGCGGCTTATTTGCCAAAACCGCTAACAGTGGACGAGCTATCAGCGGTCGTCTCAGAGGTAATTTTGAGCAACAAATTTACTCAGAAAGAGTTTGGTAAAGTGGTTGCAGCAGTCAAAGCTAAAGTTGGCCACAGTGCGACTGGCGGTGATATTGCTGCGGCAATTAAGAAGGAGTTTAGTAAATAATGATTTTGATGTTTGGTCCTGCAGGTGCAGGTAAATCTCTACAAGGACAATTTTTAGCACTAAGACACAATTGGTCATGGTTTAGTGCAGGGCAGCTGCTGCGTGAGGCTAAAAATCCGGAAATACTTGAGATCATGGAGAAGGGTAATCTAGTTCCACCTGAGATGGTGAATCGCACTGTGTTCAAAAAGCTAGATGATCAGTTCGACCTAAATAAAGTAATTTTAGATGGTTATCCGCGCAGCCTTGATCAGGCAATGGCGCTATCAGATTACTTAAACAAGCGTTTTGGTCGTGAGGCCGTGTCGTTAATCGTCTGTTTTGACGTAACAACTGAGGAAATTCTGCGTCGTCTGGCGCTACGTGGTCGCTTGGACGACAATGAAGCAACTATTCGCCACCGTCTAGAGGTGTATCAGAGCGAGACGCAACCGTTGCTGGATTATTACGCTAGCCGTGGCGTTCAGATTGCTCATGTTGATGGCAATCGTACGCCGGGTGCGATCTTTGACGATGTCGAGAAAATTGTCGAGCAGCGTCATATCGCGGAGGATAAATAGATGTCGCGCATGGTAGCTGCACAGAACTTTACACCTGCTGAAATTGACCATATGCGCGAGGCTGGTAAAATTCTGGCTAGCCTGTATCGTGATGTACGGAAGAAAGTGGTAGAAGGTGCTACGCCGAAGGATATTGATGCTTGGTTTGCTCGCGAGATTAAAGCGCGTGGTGCGCATGCAACCTACTTGGATCCTGATGTAAATTTCCCGGGAGTAATATGTATTAGTGTTAACGATACGGTTGTGCACGGCGTGCCAACGGATGTTCCGTTCGAGAAGGGCGATGTAATCAGCTTTGATCTAGTGGTGGATGTCGATGGTATGAAGGCGGACAGTGCCTTTACTATGCTAACCGATGACGAAAAGCCAACTGGCGTTAAAAAGATGTTAATCCATACGACTGAGAAGTCGCTTTATGCTGGTATTGATGCTGTGAAACATGCAATTAAGCTAGGGGATGATTTTGTGCGTATGGGTGATATTGGTGCGGCAGTTGAGGGAGTACTAAGGCATGAACGCCTAGGTGTAGTGCGTGATTTAGTGGGCCATGGTATTGGCAGAGCAATGCACGAAGAGCCAGACATTCCAAACTACGGCCGTCGTGGCACTGGTATGATGGTTCCAGTTGGCAATGCTATTGCAATTGAACCGATGGCTACACTGGGTACTTGGAAAGTTTCGTACACTGATGATGGTTGGACTATCAAGACGCGCGATGGCTCATTAGCGGCGCACTTCGAACATACCTTGCTGCTCCATCTTGATCGTGTCGAAATTATTACCAAGTTATAACTTTTTAATGTGCTGTGCTACCATAAAATAGCTATCCGATGGCGCTGCGGCAAAAGAGTACTCAGAGGAGGCTCATCGCTATCTGGACGAGTGTCATGGATATAACGACGAATTTCAGCGTTACGTTGAGGAGCGTCGCGAAGTGGCGCGTCAGCAAAAATCCGGTGGCTCAGAGCTACGTGAAGCTAAGTCGGAAACTGATCACCTGCGTTCAGAGCACGAGCGACTTCATTCGGACTATGTCTCATCTAAATTTGAGTGGCAGTCGCTACGTGAGCGTTATCTCGAGGTCAAGGCTGAGAATGAGCGCGATACCGCGAACTATAAATCGGTCAAGGCGGATTTTGACCACGCTCACGATGCCTACATTCGGCGTCGCGACTTGGTTGACCGTGCACCTGGCGAAGCCCATGTTAGCGCCAAGGAGTTCTGGGGCATGAAATATATCCAGGAGGGTTCCAAGAAGGTCAAGGTGAAGCGCCATGATCATTACATGCCAGACGGTAGTCCTGCCGGAAAGCACAAGAATCGTGGCAACTACACTGGAGATCTTAACCGCGACTAACCTTACTAAGGCTTAAGGCGACCGTTGCCAAGCGGTCGCCTTTTTGTATAATGAATTGTAATGACGAACACGAGGAAACTTGATAACTTGAATATTTACGGTGAACAATCTAACGGTAAACAGCTAATGATGCACTTGCGAGAGTGTATTAACCGAAGGCTGCATTCGAAAGAAGCTATTTATTGCCAGAACGATAGAAACAGTGTGGATGCGCGTGAACAAGCGGCCTATGCGGTTTTTACTGTATTGAACGGAGACAGCTCAACGTCGGATTGTCTACCTCAAATGGCTAATTTCATGCAGATGGTTAAAGACGCAGCATATGACGCGGCTGATTTGAGAGATATTAGCGGTGAATTGCCGTGGTTTGTCTTGTTGGGGTTAGTCGATGTGATGAACGAGATAGTTCAACAAGATAGGACAGCTAACGCATGTATTGGATATAGTGAAGATAGTTTAGTGTTTAAGATAATGAAAATATTGACTGCGCCAGAGTTGCATCTAATGAACGACAGGATGACGATCGCTCAGGTAGAAGACAGAAAGAATCAAATTGAGGATTGGATTACTTTCGAAAAAGACTACGCAAACAATCCTCTATTTGATAAAAGTTGAAGCTCTCGTAACTTTGCGCAGTAAACGTAACCGTGATATAATGACACCAAATGAAAAACAAATATGCGATTGGTATAGATATTGGCACTAGTTCTGTCAAGGTAGTGATCGGTGCATTGCCAGCCGAAGAAGATATCGATTCGCCGATTATGCGCCCTAATATTATTGGCGTTGGCGTGTGTCCTAGCGACGGCATGCGCAAGGGTGTAATCGTTGATATTAACAAGGTTGCTGATGCAATCGATCGGGCTCTAGCCGATGCCGAGAAAATGAGCGGTGTTCATGTGAGCTGTGCAACTGTGTCGATTAACGGAACAAACATCATGGGTATGCCATCGCATGGCATGGTGGCGGTGAGCAATCCTAAACAGCTAATCACCCAAGACGAAATTAATCGCGCATTAGAGGCTGCAACTATTGTAAAATTAGCGGCAAACCGTGTAATCATCGACACGCAGGCGCGCACTTTCAAGGTAGACAACCAGGACGGCGTGCGTGACCCAATTGATATGACTGGCATGCGATTAGAGGTCGATGTCTATGTTACTACGGCGTTAATGCCACAATTGCGCAATGTTGAACAGGTGCTAAGCCGATTGGAGGTCGAACCGCATAAACCGTATATTCCCGCTGTGCTCGCTGCGGCACGTGTTGCCATGACTGATCGGCAACGCGAGAATGGGGCAGTACTGATCGAGATTGGTCATTCGACTACCTCGATGGTGGTTTACGAAGAAGGGGACATTATTGATGTAAAAGTGTTCCCAGTCGGCTCGAATAATATCACCACTGATCTAGCCATTGGTTTGCGAACTGATTTGGACATTGCTGAAAAAATTAAGTTGCAGCACGCTGTAGCTTCGGCAAGTTTGCGTCGAGGTCACGAGGATGTCTTGGCTATCAAGACTACTACCGCCAATGGCGAACCGCGTCGGATTGGCTTTAAATCCGCAGTAGTTGATGATATTGTTGAGGCGCGCCTAGAAGAACTATTTGGAATGGTTAATAAAGAGCTAAAGCGTATCAAGAAGGCAGCTAATTTGCCATGTGGCGCAATCTTAACTGGCGGTGGCGCTAATCTACGTGGTATTGCTGACTATGCTAAAGCGACCCTGCAAATGAATGTACAGGTATATAAACCACGCGAATACAAGGATGTATCGGGCAAGGTTGCCGACCCGATGTTTACTACGGCTATCGGTCTAATGGAGGCTGATGTCGAAGCAGTCTTGCGTGAAGGCGACAGTGGTCAGAAGCATTCGGGCGGTATATTTGACAGTATCAAGAGAATGTTCGAACGCAAGTAGTTAGCTTGACCATAACCGCTAATCGCGTGTATAATGTAGAAAATGCAGATAAGCTATTTTAGGAGGGTATATGCCAGAGGTTAAACCAGCAGAAGTCCAGGCTCCTGCTGTCATTAAGGTCGTCGGTGTCGGCGGTGCTGGTGGCGCAGCTGTCAACCGTATGAAGGATGCCGGTATCGAGGGTGTTCAATTTATTGCAATCAACACAGATGCGCAGGCTTTGCACCATTCACAGGCTGATGTGAAGATTCATATCGGTAAGGATACTACACGTGGTTTGGGTGCTGGTGCTGATCCATCAGTTGGCGAAGCAGCCGCCCGTGAAAGCGTTGACGAAATTAAGAAAGCAATAGATGGCGCTGATATGGCGTTTATTACCTTTGGTGCTGGTGGTGGTACTGGTACTGGCGCCGCTCCTGTTGTGGCTGAGGTGGCTCGCGATATGGGCATTCTAACTGTCGGCGTTGTAACGCGTCCGTTCACCTTCGAGGGTCAGAAGCGTCGCATGAACGCTGATCTAGGTATTGCCAATATTTCTAAGGTAGTAGATACGCTAATTACCATTCCTAATGATCGCTTGCTGCAGACGATTGATCGTCGCACACCGCTACTTGAGACATTCAAGATTGCTGATGATATATTGCGTCAAGGTGTTCAGGGCATTTCCGAACTAATTACGCAGAATGGCTTAATTAACCTAGACTTCGCTGATGTGAAGGCAATTATGTCTAATGCAGGTTCAGCCTTGATGGGTATCGGCCGTGCCAGTGGCGACGACCGTGCTGAGAAGGCGGCACACCAAGCAATTGAGTCACCGCTAATTGAAGTCAGCATTGATGGTGCGCGCGGTGTACTATTCAACGTCACTGGTGGCTATGATATGTCGATGGCTGAGGTTCAAGAGGCTGCTGAAATCATTACAGCTGCCGTATCACCAGACGCCAATATTATTTTCGGCGCTACCTTGAAGCCTGAAATGGAAGACGAGCTAATTATCACAGTGGTGGCAACTGGCTTTGACTCAAACTACTTCGCTACTAATGAAGGTCGTCGGCCTAGTGCAGTGTCTGCTGCTGCCGAGACACCAAAGGAAGAGGCAAAGACCCCAGAGGCGGTCGCTACGGCTGTTGATAACATCAATCTAGATAGTATTGATTTAGACAATGACGCCGATACTACTGGTGCTGGTGTAACTGATTTTAATGCCGAGGCAACCAATGATACGGCATGGACTTGGCCGAACGCTGACGCCGAAGTAACTAACGACGCAGACTCTGACTTGGACGACAAGTCGGACAATGCGGATACATCTGGCAATACTGATAGCGATGACGATAAGGCTAATACAGCTGACAATAATCTACTGAGTCCATCTAGTGATGATGAGGATGAGGAATCGCGTGATACGTTGTTTGATACGCCGTCCTTCCTGCGCCGTCGTTTCCATCACAAGAATAAGGAAAATCGCTAGTGCAATGCCTAAAATGTAAACATGATGATAGCCGTGTTGTAGAGTCGCGTGATGCAGGTTCGGCGATACGTCGTCGCCGTGAGTGCTTGAACTGTGGCACGCGCTTTACAACCTACGAGCGCATCGAGCATCCTAACTTAGCTGTCGTTAAATCGGACGGTCGTAAAGTACTATTTGATCGACAGAAACTATATAATGCTATCCAGCGCTCAGTGGGTAAGACTCTAGATAACGAAACCGAGGTGGATGATATCGTGACCAAGGTTGAAGACCGTCTGTATGCTGATGGCGAGCTAGAATTTCCTTCTAGTAAGATCGGTGACTTGGTGATGGACGAGCTAGCGCACCGCAATGAAGTGGCGTATGTGCGCTTTGCTAGTGTTTACAAAAAGTTCAAGAATGCCGACGAATTTGCGCAAACTCTGCAAGAGCTACGGCGCAACCTAGAAAACGAGAAAAATAAGGAATAAAAGGAATAACGGCTAGGGCAAACATGCCAATATGGTATAAATAACGAGGAGGGTGGTATGAAACTAACTATGGTTTACCGTGAAAAATCAGATTGTCGTTTAATGGTAGAGAACTTTCTGCGTGATTTTCGCTTTCAAACTGGTAACGATATTAGTACGCTTGATCCTGACACGCGCGATGGCGCTGACTTCTGTCGCCTTCACGATATAGTCCGTTATCCGACACTGATTGCAACAATGCCCGACGGATCGGTTTATCGTATGTGGGCGGGCGATTTGCCAGCCATTAGTGATGCAGCGCTAGCTGCAAATGCTTAGACACCTAAGCATGACCGTATTGACAACAACTCTCTGTGCTTATACAATAGGGATTGTAATAGAGGTATGATATGTAGCTTTAACAGGTGCGATGTCAATTGCTATCTGTATGTTCGTTCGTGGCTACGTTAAGAGGAAGGTGATGAAGACTAAAAATCGAAATACATTAAACAAAACAGCAGATTCGGCTGTGTCGCGCGGTAAATTGGCGACACTGGTCAGTAGTTGCGGGGGGGGTGCTCCCTTTCTCGATCGATTAAATTAACTAAGACAATTGTTTTGTCATTTGTGGGGCTTGCACTTGTAACAGCAGGTTTGTCGGTTATCGGCATAACAGCT
>CAKVAO010000011.1 GCA_934725355.1 uncultured Candidatus Saccharibacteria bacterium
TGTTAGCTAGCGATAGTTAACTAAACCAATATACGCCGTCCTCGCGCCGGTTCACCAGGTAGCTACAGTGTTAGCTAGCGATAGTTAACTAAACCAATATACGCCGTCCTCGCGCCGGTTCACCAGGTAGCTACAGTGTTAGCTAACGGTAGTTTATCGGTTATCTGGGTCGCGGTAATCCCAGTACTCATTGGGCAGAAGGCTGGCTTCTTTGCGAGTTCCAACAAAGCCTTGAGCAGGGTCAACAATCATGTCGTGACGAGGGTTGTCGTCATGGTGGTAGACTGCCCACATATGACCACCTGTCCGCCCGTCGCCATAGTGTACATCGTTGCGATTGACGGTTACGTAGCCTTGCAATAATCGGTTCTGCTGTAGTTTTTCGATTAAGCTAGCAGCTAATAAGGCTTGATGTCGGCAAACACCAGTTCTATTGTCAATAAAACTACTTAGCTTCATTACTTGATAATCGCAAAATGGCTCACATAGCTCATCTGTTGCTGCTAAATTGTAGGGGATAGCGTTGGCGGTATTGTCGCTAACTATCCTTAGAATATTGCGGATATTGTAACTATTCGATGGGTCTGTTGGATTAGTTATCTCTCGTTCGATGTTTTGATATACTTGACGTATTTGCGTTGAGTCTGCGTCCACTAGGATGGCTTCACCGTAAGGCACGCTAGGTGAGATGGCGCCATTAAAATGGCGTGTATGACGATTAATAATCTTGCGACCATTGTACATAGTATCGTAATGTTGATGCGCATTGTCTTGGGCGAATGAAACAGTGTAATTCGCCTCAACCAGGTTGGCGGGCTGAAAATGTCCGCGCACAGTAGTAGGGTTGAGAGGATGTAGATTTATCAGCTGAACGCCGTGTTCGTCATAGAAGAGTTCAAAGTGATCATAGGAAACGGTATCTGGGTAAGTAAAACGATCCTTTAGGTGATTTTGTCCAACAACTAGGGGGTGATTGTATTGCAACCCCTTGAAGCCGCTAGTGTAACTACGGATGGAATCCATGTCTTCGGGGCTAATTAGCGCAAAATCGCGGTTGATCAGATTGCGACGATGGTTCTCGCGGGTATCGATCAGGAAGAATGACTTTTCGGCAGCCATAATTTCAGCAAGAACTGGTGCATCTAGGGCCTCTGGCGGGCGATTGCATATTTTGCTCGATGACGAGTAGAGCGGTATATCCAAGTTAAAACGCACTCGATCCTCTGGCGCAAGTTCTTTAATGCTTGCTGGTGGTAGCGGCGGTTTGCTTAAGTTAAAACGCACGGCTGGTGGTAGCGGTGGTTTATCTGCGGCAAATGCCGCGGCAGCACGACCAACTTCTTGGCGTTCGCGCAGTCTTACGCTAATCTGTTCGGGTGAAGGCGGAAAGGCCGGTGGCTGGTCGCTATCTTTGCTAGTGGGTATGTAGTCAATGTGTAATTTCGTCATATAATTGTTAAGCATATTAACACAAATTAAGCATAATGTCAATGTAAGTAGAAGACATGTAGCATCTGGTGAAACAAGAAAATACCCCGCGGTTAAGCGGGGTAGAAGGATGTAAAGCGTAAAAAGAAAGATTAGTTCTACTAAACTATCTCGTTTATGCCAGGGCTAAGGTTGAGATTAGATGAGTATCCAGCTGCTAACATGCCATTCTTACTGAAAACAGAATGACCTTGACTGTTTAGCTCACCAAAGGAAATTGATACAAACCTATTGTCTTCATGCAGACATAGCCATACGCCAATAATGCGATCGTAATTATCATAGGCAATGCGAATGTCAGTACCATTGCAGGTTTGGATATCGTCCAGTTTAGGCTTTGCGATGGAATGATCAGCGATTTTCTCGCGTGGATCAGTGTTTGAGCCATAACTAGTTTCATAGGTTTTCCAACTGTACTTCGTGGCGTCCTTGTCACCCCTGTTAAGGTAAGACCAGGCGTCTTCCAGTAGTTGTTCTGCCTCCTTGTCTCTATACGCGCGAATCAGGTCAACAATTGTGACTATCCGACAATATTTAGCCATGAAGGTTCCTCCTTAGTAAGAACTACCTCTAATGAGCGGTCAAATATGATCATACAATAAATACGGATAAATTTCCAGTACCGTCTAGTAGGTGATTGGCGTGTAGATAGAATTTATTAAATAGTGCGGGCGATGAAGTAGAGTACTAGAGACCGAGTATAGCTAATGCTTGACAGATGGCTGTATTAGTGCTACTATATAAGTGTTCATCGGTATAGATGAATGGCGACAGATATCTGTCGGACGCCTAGTTAATCGGGCTCTTGATTAACGATTATCCGAAAGGATGATGGTCGTATGACTATCGCAGCACATGACAATTTTGATTCGCTCCATGTTACTGGTGGTCCAGGTAGGGCAGATGTTTTGGCATCGTTCAACTATGCGGATAGTCGCAACTACTATCTGCGTAAAGGACACGAAGTGGACTTTAAGGTTAAAATGTCCAATGACACTGTAGTAAAGGTTTGCGGCTCTGTAAATGCGATTAATCGCGATTTGTCGGGCAGCATTCACGCTAAAGGTGTTTGGGCTATTAGCTTATTTGTGACATCAGTTAACGTTAGGAATTCGGGTAAACTCGACCACCGTAATGTAAATGGTGGCTACACTTTGCCTATTTTCTATGATCCTGACATTCGCAAAGGCGAAATTTACCGCCAAGACGCGGAAAACCTTCGTAAGGAAATTGCGGATTAAATTGTCTGCGTACCTACGGTCGAATAAGCCGACTGATTTGAGCTGAGGCCTAAATTCGTAAATTATTCACCCCCGCCTTAACAAGGCGGGGAATTCTTTTGGTAAAAATAATAGTATAATGGGTGTATGATTTCATATTTTACTGACGGTAGTGCTAGCCCAAATCCAGGTCCGGGTGGATTTGCAGTGATTCGCGAAGGCCGACCATATTTAGTTGGTAGCGAGGATGTTGATTCGCCAGTCTCAAATCGACAGACCACTAATATCCGCATGGAAGCGCTGGCGCTAATGGCGGCAATGCGAGATGCCGCAGGAGAGCCGTGTCAAATTACTACAGACAGTGAGTTCTGGATTAATGTTTTGACTAAGTGGGCGCCTAGCTGGGAGTGTAATGGTTGGAAGAAGAAAGCTGGTCCAATCAAAAACCTTGATATCGTCAAGCCTTTGTTTGCGTTATATAGAGAGTCGCATGTAAAGCTAGTTTGGACACGTGGACACGTAGGCACAGAGCTGAATGAAATGGCGGATGAGTGGGCTAATAAAGCACGTAGTGCAGCGGTTCACGGTGTCGTGCCGGCCGAGCAGGTGAAAGACTATAGCCGCTAGGGCGACTAGTCGTATTATGTCTAACAAAGCTTTGATCTAGTGCTTTTGTAACGCTTATGGTATCATGAACGTATGATTGGTATAGGCGACTCCTTTGGTTGTGCATTGGTTAAAATATCTCGACATAAAGCTACTTTTCCACTGTAGTTATAGTCTCTAGTATTATTTTTGGTGTTACTTTGGCTTTAAGCCTATTAGGATAACACCATCTACCAGCCCAGCAGACGATGATGATAGCTTGCATGAAGTATATACTGCGAAACAGCGCGCTCTAGAAAGCAATTTGCATAAACGAGAAGGCGTTACCGTTTACGACGGGCAACTATTGACATCTAATGGAATAAACATGTCTTATAAGGACGGTAAAAATAAAGTTAGCGTCAATAGGGTTAAAATACTACCAAGAAATCTGCTAAAAGATTACATAGTAAATGACAACAACCCAGTCTCAAATAGCTCATCAGATAGTTCTGTGCCTGTAATTTTATCGTATAGTGACGCTGAGGCTATATTAGGATACAGTAAATTAAAGTACAACGACTCCTATGATAAAAAGATAAAGAGAATACAGAGGGTATATTCGGATATAACGTCTACTAAAATAGAAACTAATATATTAGGTTCCGACGGAACTAAGATTAGCTTTCGACCTGTGGGCATATTTCCTAATAATTATCCATTTAGCGGAGGCTCAACGATAGCGGATGATCTTGTGGACAGGTACTTTCGGACAGACCTTGGCTCGGGTGCAATGTATATAGAAGAGGAAAGCTTCTCTAGGCTGCCGAGTAGTGTAAAGAATGCAATAACATCTTTGCTGACGGCTGGTGATGGTTTTGAGTCGATTACTGGTGACATAATCTATGCGGAGTTTAAAGATAGGCGAGCTCTGGATACGTTTTACCGCGATAGTAGCTGTCCTAACTATGTATATGGTGGTATATGTACTATTGGCGATAGTCAATATGATGTTTCCGCGATTACTGACGTATCGTCATTGCAGACACAGTATTACTTGGTAGATAAAACGCTGTCACGCATAGTGCCGATTCTAGTAGTAGCATATATGCTGATTATGATAATATCATTGATTTACATCATTAAGGGCGGCTCATCAGGAGTGTCGGCTCGCAGTTTATCTAGAGCTAAACGGCTAGATATAATGTTGATATATGTAATGTATGGAATTGTTTCAGCTGTCTGTGTGTGCTTACTGTCTGTGTGTATCGGCGTCTTAGTGCTGGCGGCACTTAAATGTTTATTTGATGGTAGAATAACGAGCTTAGTGGCGTTATTAACGGCTAGTCCACTTGGCGTTAGCGGGGCAAAAGCATCTATTTGGAATCCTGCGGTGGTATCTGTCGGCGCAATTATTATCGTTGTTGGGGCGATTAGTGGAGTTATTGCCGCGTGTGTCACGCGAAAAAGTTGGGCTAAGAGTAGTAAGACGAGCGCAATAAAATAAGCGCTCTACGTATGTATAGCCGCTAGAACATTAGCTTAGTGATATAATAGAGCTAATGCTAAAAATGTCTGAAAAGCCGAAGGATCTGCGCCCGCGCGAAAAACTGCAGACCAAGGGTGCTGCGGCGTTGAGCGACTACGAACTGATCATGGCGATTATCGGCAGTGGTAGTGCGGCGGCCGATGTTACTAAATTGGCGCGCGACGTGCAAAAGCTGCTGAAGGACAAGAGTGAACTGACTTATGGGGATTTACTAAAGATTAGAGGTCTGGGCGCAGCCAAGGCAACTAATCTGATGGCTAGTTATGAACTGTGGCGACGGCAGTTTGAGAAACCGCAACAGCCTATTATCAGTAGCAACGAAGATGTGCTGGCGCAGTTGGCGGACATTCGAGATAAGAAACAGGAATACCTAATCTGTATTACCTTGGATGGAGCTAATAGAGTGATTAATCGTCGGGTGATCAGTATCGGTACGGTGAATTTTAGCGTGGTGCACCCACGTGAAGTCTATGCTGATGCCATTGCTGATCGGGCGGCAAGTATTATCGTGGCGCACAATCATCCAGGTGGAACCCTAACGCCTAGCGATCCAGATATTCGGGCAACCAAGCGGTTGCGTGACGCAGCGGATTTATTGGGTATTATATTTTACGATCACTTTATCGTAACAGCAACTGGATACTGCTCAATCTTGAACTCGTCCGAGTGGCTGGCGGCAAACGATCTAGAATACTAAGAGCTTTTGCGGTGTCACACAAGGTGTAAGCAAATCATGTTTTCTAGTCTTTTGTATTGCCGCAAATAGGATTCCAGATAATATTTTAGGTATGAAATATGGATATATTAGAGTCTCAACTAAGGAGCAGAATATAGATAGACAAAGAGATGCTTTGAGTGCTCTCGAACTAGATCAGATTTTTATAGATAAAATGTCGGGCAAAGATTTCAATCGTCCGTTGTATCAAAAGATGCTTCGGCGATTAAGGCCTAGCGATGTTATATATGTAAAGTCTATCGACCGCTTGGGTCGCAATTATAATGACATACAGGAACAGTGGCGACACCTTACTAAAGACTTGGGTGTAGATATTTGCGTTGTGGATATGCCGCTTTTAGATACGCGGCGCGGCAAGGATTTGATCGGAACATTTATTGCGGATTTAACACTGCAAATACTTAGCTTTGTAGCGCAGACTGAGCGCGATTACATTAAAGAGCGCCAGCGTGAAGGTATTGCTTCTGCAAAAGCTAGAGGTGTCCGATTTGGTAGGCCGCGAACATTAAGAATACCAGATGGATTTGACGCGGTCTGCCAACAATGGGTCTCAGGAGACTTGAGCGGCAGTGAGGCGGCGCGCAAGCTGGGGATCAGTCGCAGTACATTTATGTGGCTGATAAAGCGAGGGTAATCTAAATTTAGCAAAAAGCTCTACATTTCTACCAAAACATTACCGCCTTGTGTTTATAGAGTTATTACCTGTGGCGGATATGCTATAATAATAGATACAAATGAGTGAGAGAAATGTAGGAATATCTACTAAGCAAAAGCGTCAAATTAAGTCGCGCAAGCGTGTGGTTGATCATGGCGAAGTCTT